>NZ_JAPEPJ010000001.1:1295000-2031875 GCF_026340255.1 Streptomyces sp. NBC_01408
CTGCGGCTCGTCGAGAAGCGCCGCCGGTCCCGGGTGATCGCGCTGGTCGGGCTGATCTGGACCGTGGCCTGGGTCGTCGCCGGGTTCTCGGGGCTGGGGCACGGCAGCGCGGTGATGGCCGCCGCCGCGTTCGTCACCACGTACGCGCTCTTCGGCATCGGCGAGGCCATGCTGTCGCCGACGCTGGCGCCGCTGGTGGCCGATCTGGCGCCCGAGGGCTCGGTGGGTCAGTACAACTCGGCCTTCGCGCTGGTCAAGCAGATGGCGCTGGCGCTGGGACCGCTCGGCGTTCCGCTGGGGGCGGGCGTTCCGATGCTCTACATCGGGGTCTTCGTCGTGGTCTCGCTCGGGATCGCCTGGCTGGCACTGCGGCTCGGCAAGCAGCTGACCCCGGCGCAGGACAACCCCTCGCTGTCGAGGGTCGTGGCGCAGGGCAGCCCGGCCGTGGCGGCCAAGGCGTCGGTCGCGGAGCCCGTCCACGCGTAACGGGCGTACGGATGGCTCGTATCGGTATGCGCGGAAGGCCCCGGTCCTGGTGGATCGGGGCCTTCCGCGTGTCCGGCTACTTGTCCGGGTTACTTGTTCGGCAGGGCGAACTCGCACCAGACGGCCTTGCCGCCGCCCGGGGTGCGGCGGGAGCCCCAGGAGGAGGCGATGGTCGCGACGATCGAGATGCCCCGGCCGGTCTCGTCGGCCGGTTCGGCGCGGCGGCGGCGGGGGAGGTGGTCGTCCCCGTCGGTGACTTCGATGATCAGGCGTCGGTCGGTGCGGCGCAGTCGCAGGCGCATGGGCGGGGTGCCGTGCTGGAGGGAGTTCGCGACGAGCTCGCTCGCCGCCAGGACCCCGAGGTCGCACAGTTCGACGGGAAAGCGCCAGGAGGCGAGGACGCCCTGGGCGAAGGCGCGGGCGCGCGGGGCCGCCTCGATGCCGCCGAGGAGCTCCAGGGCGGCGTTGTGGAACAGCTCGGCGTCCTGGCCGGTGCGGGCCGGCTGCTGGAGGACCATCACGGCGACGTCGTCGTCGTGGTCGGCGTCGACTCCGAGGGCGCGCATCAGGCGGTCGCAGATGACCGCGGGGGTGCCCTGCGCGCCGGAGAGGGCGCGCTCCAGGGCGGCGACGCCCTCGTCGATGTCCTCGCCGCGGCGTTCGACCAGGCCGTCGGTGTAGAGGACGGCGGTGGAGCCGGGGCCCAGTGCGATGGTGCCGGAGGTGTGCAGCCAGCCGCCGGTGCCGAGCGGCGGGCCGGTGGGGTCGGCGGCGCGGCGTACGGTGCCGTCCTCGTCCCGGACGAGGATCGGGAGGTGGCCGGCGGAGGCGTACACGAGCAGGCCCTCGTTGGGGTCGTGCACCGCGTACACGCAGGTGGCGATCTGGCTGGCGTCGATCTCGGCGGCGAGGCCGTCGAGGAGCTGGAGCACCTCGTGCGGGGGCAGGTCGAGGCGGGCGTACGCGCGGACGGCGGTGCGCAGCTGGCCCATGACGGCGGCGGCGCGGACTCCGCGGCCCATGACGTCGCCGATGACGAGGGCGGTGCGGCCGGCGCCGAGGGTGATGACGTCGTACCAGTCGCCTCCGACGGCGGCCTCGGTGCCTCCGGGCTGGTAGGTGGCGGCGACGCGGAGGTCGTCGGGCTGTTCGAGCTCCTGCGGGAGGAGGGAGCGCTGGAGGGTGACGGCGGCCTCGCGCTGGCGGCGTTCGCTGGCGCGGAGCCGTTCGACCGCTTCGGCGTGGTCGGTGACGTCGGCGAGGTGGACCAGGACGCCGGTGTGGTGCGGTTCGGGGTCGCTCGCGGTGTCGGTCTTGGGGAACTCGACGGGGGTGCAGGTGACGGTGTACGAGCTGGTGCCGCCGGGGGCGGTGCGGTTCTTGGCGGTACGGGGCTTGCCGCTGCGCTGGACCTGGTCGAGGAGCGGCAGGAGGCCGAGCTCGCCGAGTTCGGGGAGGGATTCGTGGGCGGGGGCGCCGGTGGTGCGGGTGCCGAAGCCGGCGGTGTAGGCGTCGTTCACGTAGGCGACGCGGTGCTCGGGGCCGTGGACGAGGGCGACGAGGGCCGGGAGCCGGCCGAGGACCTCCCGTACGGAGAGCTCGTCGAGGGAGGGCACGGCGGCGAGGACGTCCGGCCGCGCGGCCTGGGCGCTTCCGGTTCCGGTCGTGGGTCCGGTCGTGCTGCCCGTGCCGGTGCCGGTCCCGGAGACCGTGGGGTCGGCGGGGCCCGCGTCGGCGGCCCGCTCGGTTCCGGGGTCGGCGCGGCCGCCGCGGGCGGCCGGGACGGAGCCTTCGCCCCGCTTGGCCTGGGCTGCGGCGTGTTCGGTCCGGGCGGCGGCGCGGCGCTGCGTTCCGGGAAACCGGGCGCTCCAGCGCGTGAAGTTCACTGCGTTCAAGCCTCGTGGTGTCGCAAGTGGTCGCTGTGTCGCTCGTGGTCGGTCACTGGACGGAGTCACTCTGTGCAGGTGTGAGCCCACCTATGGTCACACGTCCAGTGTGGCCGACCGCACTGACAACGTCAGCCCTGGCTGTCCTGCGGGGGGTTGGGGGCGGGGTGGGGTGGTGGGGCCTTGGGGCCGCCACCCGCGGCCAGTTCGAATTCTGCCCTGGGATGTTCGAGGGAGCCCAGAGAAACGATCTCGCGCTTGAAGAGGCCGGAGAGGGTCCATTCGGCGAGGACGCGCATCTTGCGGTTGTAAGTGGGGACGCGGCTGAGGTGGTACGCGCGGTGCATGAACCAGGCGGGGTATCCCTTGATCTTGCGGCCGTAGATGTGCGCGACGCCCTTGTGCAGGCCGAGGGAGGCGACGGAGCCGACGTACTTGTGGGCGTACTCCGTGAGGACCTCGCCGCGGAGGGAGGCGAGCAGGTTGTCGGCGAGGACCTTGGCCTGGCGGACGGCGTGCTGGGCGTTGGGGGCGCATTCGCGGCGCGGGCCCGTGGCGTCCGCGGGGGCGGTGATGTCGGGGACGGCTGCCGCGTCGCCGGCCGCGAAGGCGTGCTCGACGCCCTCGACGGTGAGGAAGGCGGTGCAGGTGAGGCGGCCGCGTTCGTTCGTGGGCAGGTCGGAGTCGGCCAGCACCGGGTGCGGTTTCACGCCGGCCGTCCACACGACGGTGCGGGTGGGGAAGCGGGCGCCGTCGCTGAGGACGGCCACTCTGTTCTCGCAGGAGTCAAGGCGGGTCTCCAGGCGGACGTCGATGTTGCGGCGGCGCAGTTCGCGGACCGTGTACACGCCCATCTCGGGGCCGACCTCGGGAAGGATCCGGTCGCTGGCCTCGACCAGCACCCACTTCATGTCCTCGGGCTTGATGTTGTGGTAGTACCGCGCCGCGTAGCGGGCCATGTCCTCGAGTTCCGCGAGGGCTTCGACGCCCGCGTAGCCGCCGCCGACGAAGACGAAGGTGAGGGCGGCGTCGCGGAGGGCGGGGTCGCGGGTGGAGGAGGCGATGTCCATCTGTTCGATGACGTGGTTGCGCAGGCCGATGGCCTCTTCCACGGTCTTGAATCCGATGGCGTAGTCGGCGAGTCCCGGGATGGGGAGCGTGCGGGAGATGGAGCCGGGAGCGAGGACGAGCTCGTCGTAGGCGATCTCGAGCGGACCGGCGCCCTCGTCCTCGGTGGCGAGGGTGGTGACGGTCACGGTCCGTTTGGCGTGGTCGATGCGTTGGGCCTGGCCGATGACGATGCGGCAGGCGCTGAGGACGCGGCGCAACGGGACCACGACGTGGCGGGGGGAGATAGAGCCGGCGGCTGCCTCGGGCAGGAAGGGCTGGTAGGTCATGTAGGGCTCGGGAGTGACCACCGTGACCTCGGCTTCGCCCGCTCTGAGCTTCCGCTGGAGCCGGAGGGCCGTGTACATGCCGACGTAGCCGCCGCCGACGATGAGGATGCGCGTCCGGGGCGGGGTGCCGGGGGCCGTGCCCCGGGAGTTAGCAGCCTTCACCACCCCATGACGCAACGTGGCTGGGAGTTTGTCCACAGGCCCGACAAATTGTGTGACCGGAGAGAGTGCCGGGACGGGGTTGTCCCGGGCCTTGAGACGGACTCGAAATCCGCAGGTCAGACGGTGCGGAGGGAGTGATTCCGAGGGCATTGGACGGAAAAGTGGGGGTGAATGCTCCGATCGGGCGGTGGTCCGTCCGGGGCTGCCTCTTCTGAATTGACTCTGGCTCAACTATGTTCGTATCTCGTCGAGGAGTAGGACCAGGGCCCTCATGACCGTGGCCCCCCTCGACACGAAGGCGGGGAGTGTCTCCGGGGGGAGACAAATGATTACCGGGGGAAACATATGAACATTTCCGATTTCCATGGTTCTGCGACCGCACTCTCGGTCGAGAGCAACGGTCGTGTCGTCGCAGGCGGCAGCACGACGCACGGCGTGGGCCGCTCCACGCCGCTGCGCGTCGATGCCCAGCGCAATCTCGAACACGTCCTGCGAGCGGCACGCGAGGTCTTCGGCGAGCTGGGCTACGGGGCTCCGATGGAGGACGTGGCACGGCGGGCGCGGGTCGGTGTCGGCACGGTGTACCGCCGCTTCCCGAGCAAGGACGTCCTGGTCCGGCGGATAGCCGAGGAAGAGACCGCACGGCTGACCGAGCAGGCCAGGACCGCGCTCGGCCAGGAGGAGGAGCCGTGGCAGGCGCTCTCGCGCTTCCTGCGCACCTCCGTGGCCTCGGGTGCCGGGCGGCTGCTGCCGCCGCAGGTGCTGCGGGTCGGCTCGGCGAGCGAGGACGGCGTCGAGGAGGCCGAGGCGGCGCGGGTTCCGCACCAGCGCCAGGCCGTGGTGGCCGGGGCGGCTCCCGAGCTGCGGGTCGTGGGTACGCGGGCTCCGGTCGAGGACGAGCCCGCGGACGACTCCGGTGCGGGTGCGCTGCTCGAGGTCGTCGGCCGGCTGGTGGACCGCGCCCGGGAGGCGGGTGAACTGCGCGCCGACGTCACGGTGGCCGATGTGCTGCTCGTGATAGCGACGGCCGCGCCCGCACTGCCGGACCCCGCGCACCAGGCGGCGGCTTCGACCCGGCTGCTCGACATCCTGCTCGAAGGGCTGCGCTCCAGGACCGCGTGAGGTGCTGGGCTCGTGCGGGTGTGAGCTCGTGAGGTGCTGCTCGTGAGGTGCTCATCTCGTGGGAGGTGCTGCTGAGTTCGTGTCCGCGGGAGCTGCCGCTGGGCTCGTGGGTGCCTGACTGTGTGGGTGCCTGGGTGAGTGCCTGGCCGTGTGGGTGCCTGGCCGTGTGGGTGCCTGATCTCTGGGCTGTCCGGCCTCTCGAGGGGGCTGCTCCTCGAAAGGCTCGGCTCTCTGCCGGGTGGCTCGCTCTGCGGCGTGTTGGCTCTCTGACGGGTGAGGGACGGAGCGGTGTTGTCGCCGCGCCGCCTCATCCTGCCCGGAGGAGTGGATGCGGTGCAGACGGCCTCGGCGTGCGTCCGCCGTGTGACACGCTTGATCGGTGTACCGGTTGAGTGTGTCGTGCGGGGGCTGCCTCGATGGGCGTTGACGGGCGGGACGAGCCATTCGGTGGCGTCGGCGGCGAGGTCGAGGCGGGCAGCCTGCCCGCCCGTCAGGTCCCGGCGCAGCGCGAACCGCGTGGACGGCACGCCCGCCCCGCAAGGGCCGCCGACGCCACAGCCGGTGCCGGTGCCGGGTTCCTCGCGGGGCTCGGGGGCGAGTCGGCGCCTTCCGATGCGGACTTGATCGCCCGGATGCGTGGCGGTGACGACGGTGCGTACGAGGAGCTGTTCCGTCGCCATGCCGATGCCGTACGGCGCTATGCGCGGACCTGCTGCCGGGACGGGCACACCGCCGACGATCTGACCGCCGAGGTGTTCGCGCGGACGTTGCAGGCGGTACGGGGCGGGGCAGGGCCGGACCAGTCGGTGCGGGCCTACCTGCTGACCACGGTGCGGAGGGTCGCGGCGGCCTGGGCGAAGACAGCCAGGCGGGAGCATCTCGTCGAGGACTTCGCGGTGTTCGCGGAGCGGGCGGCCACGGGCGCGGAGAGCGGCGCGGGGATCTCCGGGCTGTCGGGGGACGACACGCTCGAACTGGGCGCGGACGTCCGGGCGATGCGGCACGCCGAGCAGTCTCTGGCCATGCAGGCCTTCCGGAGCCTGCCCGAGCGGTGGCAGGCCGTGCTGTGGCACACCACCGTCGAGGAGGCCTCGCCCAGCGCCATCGCGCCGCTGTTCGGGCTGAGCGCCAACGCGACCGCGGTGCTGGCCAGCCGGGCGCGGGAGGGGCTCAAGCAGGCGTACCTGCAGGCCCATGTGAGCTCCGCCCTGAGCGAGGGCGGGGACTGCGCGCGGTATGCGGACCGGCTCGGCGCGTATGCGCGGGGCGGGCTGCGGATGCGGGCGGAGCGGGGGCTGCGCAAGCACCTGGAGGAGTGCGCGAAGTGCCGGGTGGCCGCCGGGGAGCTCAAGGACGTCAACGCGGGGATTCCCGCGCTGCTTCCGGTCGCGGTCATCGGATGGTTCGCCGCCGGGTACGCGGCCAAGGCCGCCGGAGTGGTGGCCGGGGGTGCTGTCGCCGCGGGTGGAGCAGGCGCGGCCGCGGCTGCCGCCGGCGGGTCGACCGCGGGGGCAGGCGCCGGTGCGGGTGCGGCTGGTGGGGCTGCGGGCGGGGCGGGTGGGGCGGGTGGGGCTGCGGGAACGGGGGCTGCCGGCGGCGCCGCCGGTGGGGCTGCGGGCGGTGCGGGTGCGGCCGGTGGGGCTGGTGGGGCCGGGTCGGGGGTCGGCGGAGCCGTGGTCTCCGAGGGGCTCGGGCTGCCGGCCAAGGCCGCCATTGCCGCCGGGATCGCCGTCGCCGCGGCCGCCGGGGTGGTGTTCGCGCTGGCCGGGGACGATCCCGAGCCACAGGCCCAGGCGAAGCCCGCGCCGAGTGCTGCGGCGCCGGCCGTGCCGGAGGGTCCCGCCCCGTCCGTGCCCGAGCCGAGCCCGCCCGGGGAGGAGCCGCCGCCCGCGCGGGGCTCCGTACCGCCGCCGAGGACGTCCCCGTCACCCTCGAAGCCGGCGGCCCTCGCTCCCCCGCCCTCCTCGTCCCCGTCCCCCTCGTCCCCCTCGTCCCCGTCGCTGTCCCGCTCGCCGTCTCCGTCGCCGAGCCTGGAGAAGCCCTCGCCCACGCCCTCCCCGGCCAGGCCCTCGCCGAAGCCGAGTCCGCCCCAGCCCCCGCAGGGCTTCGAGCTGGCCCGGCTCGGGCACTCGGCCTACGGGGACCACAGCGGTCCTGAGGTGCAGACCTGGCGCAGCAGCTGGGTGTGGCAGCGCTGGGGGCTGGAGATCGGCGACCGGCGGTTCGCGCAGGGCATCACCGTGAACTCCCGTTCCTCGGTGGAGATCACCCTGAACCGGCAGTGCACCGCCTTCTCGGCGCGGGCCGGGGTGGACGGCCTGTCGCTGTTCACCGACGGCACGGTGCGGTTCTCCGTATACGCCGACGGGCAGCGGATGTGGCAGTCCGGGGCCCTGGGGCACCGGGATCCGGCCGTGGCCGTGCAGGTCCCGCTGGCCGGGCGCACGAGCCTGCGGCTGGTGGTGGAACGGGCCGGGCAGGGCAGTCTGCCGACCCTGGCGAGCTGGGCCGACGCGGTGATCAGCTGCCGTTGAGCGCAGCGGCCAGACCCGCCGGGCTGAGCGCGGCCCCGGCCGCCTCCTCGCGGGTGCGGCGGTCCGCGCCGAGCGCGGCACGGGCCCGGTCCGGGAGACCCGCGACGGCGGCGGCCTCGGGGACCGAGCGGGGATGGCCCGCGCGCCAGGCGGTGGCCGCCGCGAGGGCCCGTACGGCCTCGGCGGGGCGGTCGGCGTCGGCGAGGAGCAGGGCGGCGGTCTCGGTCAGCCCGGCCAGGACGCGTTCCGCGCAGTGCGCGGTGACGGCGGTGGCGAGGGCGGGCCCGAGTACGGCGAGCCCGGCCGCGGGCCCGTGCTCGCGGCCGGTGACGGCAGCTTCCAGCTGGGCCAGGGCGGCGTCGAACTGCGGGGGAACGGTCATCTGCGCGCCCTGCTCCCGGGCCGTGTCGCACTCGGCGCGGGCCCGCTCGGTCTCGCCCCGGCGGAGGGCGATCTGCCCTGACAGCAGCCGGTTGAAGGCGCACACGTCGGCGACGCCGTGCCGCTCGGCCTCGGCGTCCGCCTCCGCGAGCAGCAGTTCGGCGCCTTCGAAGTCCCCGGTGCAGTAGACCGCCTCCGCGATCCGGGCGACGGCGAACGGCGCCTCGATGTGGGCGCCGACTTCGCGGGCCAGGCGCAGGCATTCCTCGTACTCGGCGCGGGCCCAGTCGTACCTGCCCCGGGACAGCGCCACCTCGCCGGCCGCGCTCGCGACCTGGGCGCGGGTCCAGCGGTCGCCGGAGCGGCGGGCGATCTCGTGCAGCTCGGCGAGGTCCGCGTCGACGGTGGGGAGGCCGCCGGTGATGTCGATGGCGACGTGGGTGCGGAGCATGAGCGTGACGCCGAGTTCCCAGTCGCCCGCGTGGCGGCGGCAGTTCTCGACGGCCCGGTCGAGGTCGGCGTGCACCGAGCGGGCGTCGCCGGAGAGGTAGCCGGTCATGGGCCACAGCATTCCGGGGAAGCGGGTGCTCTCCGGGGAGCCGCGGCGGAAGGCCGTCAGGATGCGGGCGGTGCGGGCGCGGGCCTCGGGGGTGCGGAAGTCCTCGGCGGGCTGGACCGCGGCGGTCAGGAAGAGGTGCAGGACCTGGAGTCGCATGTGGCGCCAGTACTCCGCTGAGCCCTCGGGCGCGTCGTCGCGGGTAAGGGCGAGGACCCGGGTGGCCCATCCGGCTCCCTCGGTGCGGTAGTTGCGCAGGCACCAGAACCAGCCGAGGGCGAAGGCGAGGCGCTGGGCGGTCTCGGTGGCGGCCGGCCGGGGCGTTTCCGCGGAGGCGGCTTCGGCGGCTACGGCGGTATCGGCTACGGCGGCTTCGGCCGTGGCGGCGTCGAGGGTGCGCAGGAGGGCCGCGCGGAGGTTGTCCAGCTCGGTCTCGGTGCGCCGGATCCAGGGGAGCTGGGCCGCGGAGCGCATGAGGGGTTCGGCTTCCTCGGCGAAGGCCAGGAAGTGGGCGGTGTGGCGGCGGGCGGTGGCCGCCCGGTCCACGGGGTCGGCGGCGGCGCGCTCGGCGGCGTACTCGTGGATGGTTTCGAGCATGCGGTAGCGCATGCCGTCACCTGGTTCCGTGGCCGGCTCGGCCAGGACGAGGGATTTGTCGACGAGAGAGCCGAGGATGTCGGCGACGTCGTACGAGGGGTCGGCGCAGACCGCTTCGGCGGCGGCGAGGTCGCAGCCGCCGGCGAAGACGGACAGCCGGCGCAGCACGGTGCGTTCGGCCGCGTCGAGGAGGTCCCAGGACCAGTCGACGACGGCCCGAAGGGTCTGCTGACGGGGCAGGACCGTACGGGCGCCGCTGGTCAGCAGACGGAAGCGGTCGTCGAGCCGGTCGGCGATCTGGCGCGGGGTGAGCAGCCGCAGCCGCGCGGCCGCCAGCTCGATGGCGAGCGGCAGCCCGTCGAGGCGGGCGCAGATCTCGGTGACGGCGGCGGGGGCCTCGGCGGGGGTGAAGCCGCGGCGGGCCGAGGCACCGCGGTCGGCGAAGAGCTGCCGGGCGGGGTCGGGCGGCAGCGGTTCGAGGGGGCGGACGGTCTCCCCCGGTACGCCGAGGGGTTCGCGGCTGGTGGCGAGGATCTGGACGCCCGGGCAGTGCGTGAGGAGCCGTTCGGCGAGCTGGGCGGCGGCACCGATGACGTGCTCGCAGTTGTCCAGGAGGAGGAGCAGGCGGCGGTGCGCGCAGTGCTCCACGAGGCGGGTGGTGGGGTCGTCGGCGGTGGTCTTCTCGCGGGCCACCAGGGAGTTCTCGCGCAGGCCGAGGGCGCTGAGGACGGCGCCGGGGACTGCGTCGGGTTGGTCGAGGCGGGCGAGTTCGACGATCCAGCCGGATGCGGGGTGGGCGGCGGCCGCGTGTTCGGCGAGGCGGGTCTTTCCGGAACCGCCGGGTCCGGTGAGGGTGATGAGGCGGTGGTGGGCCAGGTCGCTGTGGAGGTTGGCCAGTTCGGGCTCGCGGCCGACGAAGGAGGTGAGGCGGGGGCGGAGGTTGCCGCCGGACTGCGGGTGTTGGGGATGTTCAGGGTGGTGGGGGTGCTCCGGGCGTTGGCGGTGTTGCGGGTGCTCCGGGTGGGGCTCCGGCTCCGGCTTCGGCTCCGGCTCCGGCTTCGGCTCGGGCTCGGGCTCGGGCCGGAGGAGTTCCGCGTGCAGGGCGGCGAGTTCGGGGCCGGGGTCGGCGCCGAGGCCTTCGGCGAGGGTGCGGCGGGTGCGTTCGTACGCGGCGAGCGCCTCGGCGGGGCGGTCGGCGGCGCGCAGGGCGCGCAGCTGCTGGGCGCGCAGCGGTTCGTCGTACGGGTACTCGTGGATCAGCGCCTCGATCTCCGGCAGGAGGGCCGCCGGGGCGGAGCCGTGGCGCAGGTCGGCCTCGATCCGGTCGCGGAGGGCGGCGGTGCGGTGGGCCTCGGGGGCGACGGCGTACGCCGTGCGCGCGGGCTCGGGCAGGTCGGTGAGGGCCGGGCCACGCCAGAGGGCGAGGGCGCAGCGGAGGGTTCCGGCGGCGGTGGCGGGATCGGTGGCCAGCTCGCGGGCGCCTTGGCGGGCGAGCCGGGTGAAACGGTGCAGGTCGACTTCGTCGCGGCCGGCGGCGAGGCGGTAACCCCCGGCGGGGTCGGCCCGGACGGAGTCCCGGCCGCCGAGGGCGCGCCGGAGCCGGGCGACGAGGGCCTGGAGGGCGGCGGGGGCGTCCTGGGGCGGTTCGTCGCCCCAGACCTCGTCGACCAGGTCGGTGACGGAGGCGGCGGGTCCGCCGGCACGGAGAGCGAGCGCGGCCAGCAGCGCGCGCAGGCGGGCGCCGCCGATGGGAAGGGGGGCGCCCGTCTCGTCGCGCGCCTCGGTGACGCCAAGGATCAGATACCGCACCGCCCCATACTGCCTGGGCCCCTGCGGGGAGCAGGAACGGATTTCCCCGCACCCACACCCGGCCGCCCCACCCCGGCCCCGGCGGGGCGGCTGCGCCGGGCCGGGCGTAGGACGAGCGTGCTCCCCCTCCCCCGGCAGGTCTCGCGGGAGGCCGACCCGGCGAGGGAACCGGCGGCACCGGGCGCGCCGTGCCCGGCAAGGCACCCAGGGCATAGGTCCTGTCCGGACACCGCCTAGGTGATCGAGGTGTCGCCCTGGGATTCCAGGAGGGTGCGCAGGGCGGTGCCGACCGTGGCGCACGTGGCGCTGTCGAGCGGGGCGAGGAGTTCCGCGTAGTGCCGGAGGTGGTCGGTCATCAGTGCCTCGGTGAGCGCGAGGCTCTGCTCGGTCAGCCGGATCCGGACCGAACGGCGGTCCTTGCCGTCCCGGACGCGCTCGACCAGGCCCTTGGCCTCCATGCGGTCGATGCGGTTGGTGATCGCGCCCGAGGTCACCATGGCCGCGGGGATGAGGGCGCCGGCGGTCATCGCGTACGGGGGGCCCGACCGGCGGAGGGTGAACAGGATGTCCAGTTCGCCCATCTCCAGGTCCCGTTCGGCGGCGAAGCCCTTGATCTGCTTCTCGATGATCCGGTTCATCCGCTGGATGCGGGCCAGTACCTCGACGGGCCACAGGGCCCCGGCCAGGTCGGGGCGTTCCTTCGCCCATTGGCCGACGATCACGTCCACTGCATCGCCCATCGTGGCGTCCTCTTCTTCTTCCGTCGTTCTCGGCTGCCGCCCCGCGTCCCGCGCGCTCCCCTCCAAGGTATCTCAACGTTGAGACACTTGACGTTGAGATGACCGTCTGCTTTTATCTCAACGTTGAGATTCTCAATCTTGAGACGCATTGGAGCGGGCACCATGACCAGGGCCACCAGCGCCACCACTGCCCCCACCGGGTTCCCGCCGCGCAGCCCGGCGCCCGCCGCCCCCGCGCGCGGACCCGTCCCCGTGTTCTGGCTGGCCCTGCTGGCCACCCCCATTGCCGCCGGGGCCAACGCCCCCGTGCTGATCCTTCCCGACATGGCCCGCGCCCTCGGGGCGGACACCTCGGCCGCGGCCTGGCTCGTCGCCGCCTTCGCCTGGGCCATGGCCGTCGGCGGTCCCCTGATGGCCGGGCTGCTGCGCCGCCGGGGCGTGGGGGTGGTGCTCCGGCTGAGCAGTGTCCTCGTACTCGGCGGCACGCTCCTCGTCGCGGCGTCCCCCTGGCTGCCGCTGACCCTGGCCGGGCGGGCGGCCCAGGCGGCGGGCGGCGCCGGGCTGGTGGCGACCGCGATGAGCCTGGCCGGCTCCGCCCGCCGCATGGGCGTCATCAGCGCGGGCTTCGGCATCCTCGGCGCGGCCGGTCCCCTGCTCGGCGATCACCTCGCGCAGGCCGTGTCGTGGCGGCTCTCGCTCTCCGTCTCCGTGATCGCGCTGCTGGCCGTGCCGGCGGTCGCCCGCCACGCCGGGGCCGCGACGGCCCCGGCGCCCGCACAGGAGGGGTTCGACGCCCGCGGCGCCGGGCTGCTGACGGCACTGGTCACCGCGCTGGTCCTGCTCCCCCACGCCCCCGCGGTCGCGCTCGGCTCCGCCGCCGTCGCCGCGGCCCTGCTCGCGCTGCACGTACGGCGCCGCCCCGAGGGCTTCGTACCGGCGGCGCTGCTGCGCACGCCCCGCTTCCTCGCCTCGGCGCTGCTGGGCCTGGCCCTGTCGGCGTCCTACTTCACCCTTCTCTTCGCGGTGCCGCGGCTGCTCGCCGACCGGTCGGGCTGGGACACCGGCACGGCCGGGTCGGGGCAGCTCAC
Organism: Streptomyces sp. NBC_01408; assembly: GCF_026340255.1. Taxonomy (GTDB): domain Bacteria; phylum Actinomycetota; class Actinomycetes; order Streptomycetales; family Streptomycetaceae; genus Streptomyces. The sequence goes on from NZ_JAPEPJ010000001.1 coordinate 1,307,759, forward strand.
GGCGCTCCTCGCCGGATCGGCTCTGTCCTGGCTGCTGGCGGCGGCGTCCTCCCGGATGGGGCGGGCGGCCGTACGTACGGTGCTGGCCGGGGTCGGCACGCTCGCCGCGGTGACCGCGGCGGTCGCCGACCAGGGCCCGCTGCTGCTGGCCGCCACGGCGGGGGCCGTGTTCGCCGCCACCGGGGCCAACGCCGTCCTGTCGACGCACGCCGCGTCGAGCGCCCCGGACTCCCAGCGGCCCACGGCGATCGGCCTGTTCGTCCTCTGCTACCAGCTGGGCGGCGCCTTCGGCCCGGCCGTCGCCGCGGCCCTGGTGCTCGGCGCCTGATCAGGACAGCGCGGGCCGGTGCACGGGAACCCCCGTCGGGACGGCGCGGCGGCGGGCGCTCGTGGTGCCCGTCCAGCAGGTACCGCGACGGGCGAGGAGACGGCCCAGCCACAGTTCCATCGAGACGAGCTCCGCGAGCCCGTCGAGCGGGACCGGGCGGCCGTCCGCCGCGTCGAGCAGGGCCTGCTGCACGACCCGGGCGTCGATCAGGCCCGCGTCCGCGAGCAGCGGGGAGGCGAAGAGGGACAGCAGCTCGGTCAGGGCGGCCCGCAGCCCCAGCCGGGTCGCGGTCTCGTTCGGGGTGTTGGCGGTGGCGCCCCAGCCCGGGGGGAGTTCCCGTACCCCGGCCGAGGACAGGACGCTGCGCAGGATCGCCGCCCGGGCTCCGGGCTGGACGCGCAGGGATTCGGGGAGGGCGCGGGCGGCCCGTACGACCTGGTTGTCGAGGAACGGGGCGTGCAGGCGCTGGCTGCGGACCTCCACGGCCTGCTCGAAGACCCGGTGGTCGGCGGCGTGGCGGGCGAGGACCGAGCGGGCGCGGGCCTCGCCCGGCCGCAGGGACAGCGGAGGCCGGCCGGCCGCGGCCGCGAGGCGGATCGATACTTCCGCCAGGGCCTCGCCCGTCAGCCAGCCCGCCGCCGGGCCCGGCCGGGACCAGGTCAGGGCGGCCAGGGAAGCGTCCACCGGACCGGAGGCGCGCTCGGTGACCCCGCCCTCGCGGAGCCTGGCCGCGGCGGCTTCCATACCCGCGCGGTACGTCGTACGGGCAAGTCTGCGGGCTGCCGAGTACACGGTGAGCGGCACCAGCAGGGACTCCCCGGAAGCTCCGGAGGCCGAGGCCGAACGGGCCAACGCCGCCACCGGGCGCAGCAGATGGCGGCGGCGGCGGTCCATCAGGAGGTCGGCCATGCGGGCCGGGTGCGCGTCGAGGACCTGGCGGGCGCCGTGGCCGGTGAAGTGGTCGGCGGATCCGGCGGCCAGCCGGCGCCGCTCGCGGGCGGCGAAGACCAGGGAGGGGCCGGGTTCGTCGGTGAGGGGGCCGTCGAGTTCGGCGTACGGGAGGGCTTCCTCGGCGGCGGCCACGACGACGTGGTGCAGGCGCGGGTCGGCGGCGATGGCCCGGGCCCGTTCCAGTTCGGCCTCGCGGCCCTCGGGGGTGGCGAGGTCGTTGAAGGTGACCGCCAGCAGCCGGGCGCCGGCGGGGCTCAGCAGGGTGCCCGGGGCGCCGGGCAGGCCGGCCGCGAGCAGGGCCAGGGTCGCGGAGGCGCTGCCGCCGGAGAGGTCGGCGCCCACCCCGGGGGCCGGGGCGCCGCGGGCCGCGCGCCGGTCGGCGGGGCCCATTCCGGGCACGGGGCCGGGATCGTACGGCGGCGGCGCGTCGGGGGCATGGCGGGGCGCCGTGAGCCGGGCGCGCACGGCATCCACCAAAGCTTCCCGTACGCCCTCCACGGCGCGCTCGGGGTCCGCCGCGGGCGCGGCCACCGCGAGCGAGGCCACCGGCTCGTACCCGGTGATCTCCCGGGAGCCCTCGCGCAGGATGAGCGCGTGCCCGGGCGGGATCCGGCGGACCCCGGCGTACGGTGTGCCGTCGCCCAGTGCCTCGGGACTGTCGGGGCAGGCCAGCAGGGCGGCGAGATGGCCGATGTCGAGCTGCGCCTCGATGAGGTCGGCGAGCGGGAGGGCGGCGGTGGCGTACGCGGTGCCGCTCGCCCAGGGGGTGTAGAAGACGGGCCGGGCGCCCGCGAGGTCGCCGACGACGGTGATCCGGCGGCCGGCCTGGACGACGGCGGTGTAGCTGCCGGACCACTGGGTGAGGTGGCGCAGGGCCCCGCCGCGGGCGGCGTAGAGGGCGCGGCGCAGTTCGGCGTCGGTGGCGCCGCAGCAGCCGAGGACGGCGAGCCGGGTGAACGGGTCGGACGGGTCGGCGGTGAGGGTGCGGATCTCGTCGGGGCGCCAGTCCCCGACGGCCCAGAGGGGGTCGGGATCTCCCCAAAGCAGCTGGGCGCCGACGGGGTGGACGGTGCGTTCGGCGTCCGCGCCGGGGTCGTCGGGATGGGCGGCGTCGGCGATGCCGCCGCGCAGGCCGCCGGTGTCCCCGTAACCGCCGGGGCCGCCGTATCCGCCGGGACCGGCGGATGGGCCCTGGCCAGGGCCTTGGCCGGAGACTCGGCCCGCCGTGCCGAAGCTCGCGGCGATACTGCTCCAACCCACCAACCAGCGCACCGCCGCCTCCCCAGCCTGTGGGCACATGACCGGGGCACGGGCAGCACGGTCAGCGCTGAGGGCGCGGCCGGCGGGACCCCGGGTGGCTCGGGACCATGCTGCCACGGGACAGGCGTACGAGAGGTGTTAAAGGGGGCGCGCATGCCAACGAACACACTGCGGCCACACAGTATTTGGCGTTCCGTTCCCACCGCCCCATAGGTCGCTTTCAGCCATTCTTCGGCCGTGCTGAGCGGTGATGCGTGCCGCCGGCCGGCCGTGGGCGGGCGCGGTCCGGGAGGCGGAATCCACCCCCCGGACCGTTCCGCCACCCGCGGGGATTGAGGCAGCGGCATCCCCCGGCCCACCCGATCCACGCAGCGGGCCGACCCACGCACCGCACATCGAATCGCCGGGCCCCGCGGCCGACCAGAGCGCACGGGCGGGCGCACGGCCACACGGGCGGAGCACGCGATGACACGTGCGCCCCGGAGGCGGGCCCCGGGCGGACTGTGCAAACGGACAACAATCCCGCCATACGGAAGTCGGGGCCTTAACGCTTGGGAGGCGGGGAACTACGCTGGGTTTACGAAATGCCGGGCGCCTATGCCCCGGCGGCGTCTGCGTTCCGCGTGTGACGAGGGGTGGCGCATGTCCAGGGAGCTCCGCGAGCCCAATGAGAAGCTCGGCGCCGTCCTCGCCCTCGCGGGCATCAGCAACGCCGGACTGGCCCGTCGGGTCAACGACCTCGGCGCACAGCGCGGTCTGACGCTTCGCTACGACAAGACCTCGGTGGCCCGGTGGGTGTCGAAGGGGATGGTGCCGCAGGGCGCCGCCCCTCATCTGATCGCCGCCGCCATCGGGGCGAAGCTGGGGCGGCCGGTGCCGCTGCACGAGATCGGGCTGGCGGACGCGGATCCCGCGCCCGAGGTCGGCCTGGCCTTTCCGCGCGACGTGGCCGCGGCGGTGCGCTCGGCCACCGACCTCTACCGGCTCGACCTCGCCGGGCGGCGCGGTGGTGGCGGGATCTGGCAGTCACTCGCGGGCTCCTTCTCCGTTTCGGCCTACGCGACGCCCGCCTCGCGCTGGCTGATATCTCCCGCGGACGGCTCGGTGGCGCGCGAACCGGCGGGCCCGGCGCACGGCACCCCTGGCGGCCAGGGCCAGGGCCAGGGCCAGAATCCGGCTCACGGCACGACGTCTCAGCCCCTCCTCGCTCCGGCCGCGCCCGGGCACGACGTACCGGCGCGCGACGGGACGGCTCGCGACGTACCGGCCCGCGACGCGACGGCTCCGGTCCAGGGCCCTGCGGCCTCCCCGCAGGGCCGTACGGCAGGACCGGCGACAGGATCGGCGGGCGGCCTGACGGCTCCGCCGTCCACCGTTGTGCCCGCGCAGCCCTCAACCGAAACGCTGCGCGACCACGGTCAGCGCGTGGGCCACAGCGATGTGACGAAGCTACGCGAGGCCGCCGAGGACGCCCGCCGCTGGGACTCCAAGTACGGCGGCGGGGACTGGCGTTCCTCGATGGTGCCCGAGTGCCTGCGGGTGGACGCGGCGCCGCTGCTGCTCGGCTGCTACACGGACGAGGTGGGCCGCGCCCTGTTCGGCGCGACCGCCGAACTGACCCGGCTGGCCGGATGGATGGCCTTCGACACGGGCCAGCAGGAAGCGGCCCAGCGCTACTACATCCAGGCGCTGCGCCTGGCCCGCGCGGCCGCGGACGTACCGCTCGGCGGGTACGTACTGGCCTCGATGTCCCTCCAGGCGACCTACCGGGACTTCCCGGACGAGGGCGTGGACCTGGCGCAGGCGGCCGTGGAGCGCAACCGCGGCCTGGCCACCGCCCGCACCATGAGCTTCTTCCGGCTGGTCGAGGCGCGGGCGCACGCGAAGGCGGGCGACTCGGTGGCCGCCGGAGCGGCGCTGCGGGCGGCGGAGGGGTGGCTGGAGCGGGCGCGGGAGGGCGATCCGGATCCGACCTGGCTGGGTTTCTACTCGTACGACCGTTTCGCGGCGGATGCGGCGGAATGCTACCGGGACCTCAAACTCCCCCGGCAGGTGCGGCGCTTCACCGAGCAGGCACTGTCCCGGCCCACCGAGGAGTACGTGCGCTCGCACGGGCTGCGCCTGGTGGTGAGCGCGGTCGCGGAGCTGGAGTCGGGCAATCTCGACGCGGCGTGCGCGGCGGGCACCCGGGCGGTGGAGGTGGCGGGCCGGATCTCCTCGGCGCGGACGAACGAGTACGTACGGGACCTGCTGCACCGGCTGGAACCGTACGGGGACGAGCCGCGCGTCGCGGAGCTGCGCGAGCGGGCCCGGCCGCTGCTGGTGGCGCCCGCGTAGCAGCGGACGGCCCCGCGTGGCCGCTTTGTCGGTGGCGGGGTGCAGTATGCAGGGGTGGGAGGTGTCGGCTTGGGCGGCGGCAGAGGCAGGCTGGGCGGCGTGGGACGTGTGGGCGGCATGCGCGGCGCGGGCGGCGCGGGCGCTGTGCGCGGCGCGCGAGGCGTAGGTGCTGTGGGCGGTGTAGGTGCTGTGGGCGGCGTGGACTGCGATGTGCTGGTGGTCGGCGGCGGGATCGTCGGCCTGTCGACGGCGCATGCCCTGTCACGCCTCGCCCCGGGCACCCGGGTGGTCGTCCTGGAGAAGGAGCCGGGCCCGGCCCGGCACCAGACGGGCCGCAACAGCGGGGTGATCCACAGCGGGATCTACTACCGCCCCGGATCGCTGAAGGCGCGCTTCGCGGTGCGCGGGGCCGCCGAGATGGTCAAGTTCTGCGCGGAGCACGGGATCGCGCACGAGGTGACGGGCAAGCTGATCGTCGCCACGGAGCGCGAGGAGCTGCCGCGGCTGCACGCCCTGGTCCAGCGCGGCCGGGAGAACGGCATTCCGGTGCGCGAGCTGGGCCCGGCTCAGATCGCCGAGTACGAGCCGGAGGTCCGCGGCCTGGCCGCGATCCACGTCGGCACCACCGGAATCGTGGACTACGGCCGGGTGAGCGCCCAGCTGGCGGAGTCCTCGGGCGCGGAGATCGTCTACGGCGGCGCGGTGGACCTGATCTCGCGGCGCCCCTCGGCGGTGGCGGTCCGCACCACCTCCGGCCTGGTCGTGAAGGCCCGGGTACTGGTGAACTGCGCGGGCCTGCAGTGCGACCGGATCGCCCGGCTGGCCGGGGACGACCCGGGCATGCGGATCATCCCCTTCCGGGGCGAGTACTACGACCTGGCCCGGCCCGAGCTGGTCCGGGGGCTGGTGTACCCGGTGCCCGACCCGGCGTTCCCCTTCCTCGGGGTGCACCTGACCCGTGGCATCGCGGGCGGCGTCCACGTGGGCCCCAACGCCGTGCCCGCCCTGGCCCGCGAGGGCTACGCCTGGTCCACCGTCCGCCCGCGCGACATCGGCTCCGAGCTGGCCTGGCCGGGCTCCTGGCGGATGGCCGCGAAGCACTGGCGGTACGGGGCGGGCGAGATCCACCGCTCCCTGTCGAAGCAGGCCTTCGCCCGGGCCGTACGCCGCCTCCTGCCCGCCGTCACCGCGGCGGACCTGCGCCCCGCCGCGGCCGGGGTCCGGGCCCAGGCCGTGCTGCGCGACGGCACCCTGGTGGACGACTTCCTGATCCGGGACGCCCCGCGCACGGTCCACGTCCTCAACGCCCCGTCCCCGGCCGCGACCGCCTCGCTCCCGATCGGCCGCGAGATCGCTGCCCGCGTCCTGCGCACCCTCGGCTCGGCCTGAGCCGAGCCCTCGGAATCAGCCCCGCCGGCGATCGAGGCACGGGGTCCGGGGCGGAGCCCCGGGGCGGCCGGCAGGCCGCTGCCTCGAGGCGCGCCCCGTCGTAGAATCGGCACATTGTGTCTGAGTCCCTGAACCCCCAGTCCCCCAGCCTCCCGGACGCCGCGCCGGAGGCGAACTCGTACGTGCCGCCCAAGTGGCGCACCGAGCCCCGGTTCCCCGACGGGCCCTCGCCGGATCCGGCCGGGTCGCACCACGAGCGGCGGATCCGGAGCTTCCAGCCCCGGCGCAGCCGGGTCACCACCGGCCAGGGCGAGGCCCTGAAGCGTCTGTGGGGCACCTGGGGCCTGGACATCGACGGCCACGAGGTCATCGACCTCAAGGCGCTCTTCGACGGCCTCCCCGTCGTGCTGGAGATCGGCTTCGGCATGGGCGAGGCCACCGCGCAGATGGCCGCCGCCGACCCGGGCACGGGCATCCTCGCGGCCGACGTGCACACCCCCGGCCAGGGCAACCTCCTCGCCCTCGCCGAGCGGGGCGGGATGACCAACGTCCGCGTGGCCAACGGCGACGCGATCATCCTGCTGCGCGAGATGCTGCCGCCGGACTCGCTGGCCGGGATCCGCGTGTACTTCCCGGACCCGTGGCCCAAGGCCCGCCACCACAAGCGCCGGCTGATCCAGCCCGAGTTCCTCACCCTGGCCGCCACCCGCCTGGCACCCGGCGCCGTCCTGCACTGCGCGACCGACTGGGAGCCGTACGCCGAGCAGATGCTCGAAGTGCTCACCGCCCACCCGGACTTCGAGAACACGCAACCCGACGGCGGCTACTCCCCGCGCCCCGACTTCCGGCCGCTGACCCGCTTCGAGGGCCAGGGACTCGACAAGGGCCACCTCGTACACGACTTGCTCTTCCGTCGCGTGGAGAACTGACAACGTCACCGCGCGTGTCAGACCCGCTCGGTAGGGTCATCATGTGTTCCGAGCGCTCCCTGGTGTGCTCGCACGTCCGTCGGGCACGGTCCGCACGCGCGTGCTCGTCGTCCTGCTCGCCGTGCTGGCCGTATCGGGCCTGTGGATCCTCGAACTCGTGCGGGAACAGACCGGCACCCCAGGCTTCTTCGTCGGCCTCGGTCTGGCCCTGCTGCCGGTGCCGCCCCTCATGGCGGCCTTCCGGTGGCTGGGCCGGGCCGTGCCCTCCCCCTGGGCGCTGCTGCTCTTCTGCTTCGGCTGGGGGGCCTGCACCGCGGCGCTGATCGCCATACTGGCCAACAGCTTCGCCACCGAGTGGATAGCCGCGGCCACCGCCGATCCCTCCGACGCCGACCAGCTCGGCTCGGTGGCGATCGCCCCGGTGGTCGAGGAGAGCGCCAAGGCGGCCGCGCTGCTCCTGGTGTTCGCGTTCCGAAGACGCCGGTTCACCGGCCCCGCCGACGGTTTCGTGCTGGCCGGCTTCACCGCCACCGGCTTCGCCTTCACCGAGAACATCCTCTACCTCGGCAACGCCTTCGGCGAGGACCTGGCGGAGGGCACCGGCGTACTGGACTCGGTGACGGCCGCGACCTTCTTCGTACGGGTCGTCGTGTCGCCCTTCGCGCACCCGCTGTTCACGGTGCTCACCGGACTGGGCCTCGGCGCGGCCGCGCTCAGCGCGCGCCGTTCGCGCAGAGTCGGGCTGCCGCTGCTCGGCCTGGCGCTGGCCATGGGTCTGCACGCGCTGTGGAACAGCTCCTCGCGGCTCGGGGAGCACGGCTTCTACGTGGTCTACGGCTCCGTGATGGTCCCGGTGTTCGGGCTGCTGGTGTACGCGGCCGTGCGGATACGGCGCGGCCGGCTGCGGGCCGTCGCGGCGGAGCTCGCGGTGTACGCGGCCGCGGGCTGGTTCACCCGGGCCGAGGTACCGGCCCTGGCGTCGATGCCGGCCCGGTCACTGGCCCGCGCCCTGGCGCGGCGCAGCGGGGGCCGGGCGGCGGGCCGGGCGGTCAGCCTGTACGCGGCGGACGCGGCCGCGCTGGCGCTGCTACGGCACCGGGCTCGCCGGGGCGGTGCGGCCTGGGAGCCGGACTTCGTGGGGCGGGAACGGGAGTTGCTGCACCGGCTCTGGCCGCGCAGGGCCACGGCGGCGCCCGCGCTGGCCCGGGCGGCGGTCATGGAGGAGCTGCTGCCGCCGTGGTTCGACCCCTTGGAGCGCGGGCGGCCGGGCAAGGGCCCTGACCTGGCCGGCGAGGCCGCACGGGCCGGCGTACCGGCGCCCAGGCGCGCGGACCCCTGGACGGCAGACCCCGCCCGGACCGATCACGCATGGGCGGACCCCGCGCGTACGGATCCCGGGCTGGCGGATCCCGGGCGGGCGGATCCCGGGCGGGCTGGGTCCGCACTGACAGACCCCGGGCGGGCGGACCCCGCACGCACGGACCACCCCGGCGGCGCGGGACCCCGGGCGATCAGGACCTAGGGAGTGTCGTCAAAGTGGCGTCGGCCGCCCGTAGACAGCCAGACGCCACTTTGACGACACGACCTAGACGTTCAGACCCTTGGAGTTCAGCCATGCCAGCGGGTCCACCGTCGAACCGCCCTTGCGTACTTCCAGGTGGAGATGGGGGCCGGTGACGTTGCCCGTGGCGCCGACGCGGCCGATGGTGTCGCCCGCGGCGACGGAACCGGAGGTCACCGACATGGAGGAGAGGTGGCAGTACCAGATCTCCGTGCCGTCCTCGAGCTCCAGCACGATCCGGTAGCCGTACGCCCCGGACCAGCCCGCCGAGGTGATCTTCCCGGCGCCCACGGCCTTGACCGGGGTGCCGGTCGGGGCGGCGAAGTCGAGGCCGGTGTGGTGGCCCGAGGACCACATGGAGCCGGCCTGGCCGTAGTACGAGGTGAGGGTGTAGGCGGAGGTGGGCAGGGAGTAGGAGCCGGCCAGTTTGGCGAGGCGCTCCTGCTCGGCCTTGGCCTTGGCGGCCTCCTCCGCCGCCTTGGCCTCCTGCGCGGCCTTCTCCTCGGCCTTCGCCGCGGCCGCCGCGGTCGCCTCGGCCTCCTTGCGCGCCGCCTCCAGCTTGTCCTTGGCCTCCTGGGCCGCGGCCTCCTGGGCGACCCGCTCGGCCTCCGCCCGGATCTGGGCCTCGGCGGCGTCCTGCTGGGACTCGGCCTGCTGGAGGATGCGGTTGCGCAGGACCTCCCCGGCGTCGGCGTCCCGGTCGGCCTGCTTCGGGATGATCCCGGTGCGCGCGGCCGCCGCTCCGCCGTCGTCCGCGTGCCGCGCGCTGCCGTCGCCGCCGAGCAGCTCGGGGAGTTCGGAGAGTTCGGGCATGTCCGGCAGGGAGGGCATGGAGATCGCGACCTGGGGCCGGTCCTGCGCGGTGGCGATGCCGCCCGCTCCGACCGCCGCGATGACGCCCACGCCGAGGACGGTGGAGCTGCGGGCGAGTCCCCCGCGCGGCTTGGGCACCCGGTGCTTGCCGCGGACCGGCCGGACCGAATCCTCGGTGGGGTTCCACTCGCCCCAGGCGCCCGCCGTGGGCGGCTCCTGGATGTCGGTGCCTTCAGGGCCAGGCAAGTTGGAGGCCACCGGGGCACACTCCTCATTGACGCGCACGCGCAGGGCGCCGTCTCTTACGACGGCTGGGACGACCGCGCTGCGTTATCAAAAGGTAATAGACGAAGGGGAGTGATTCCAAGCTGTTGCGCTTGATCGTTCCCACCAATCGGCCACTCCCTGACTGGCTTTGGCCTGGCCTTTTCGTAATGAACAGGGTTCAAGCCGGGCAAAACCCAAGCGCAACCCCTACCTCTTCAGCCACACCCGAAAAATGACGAACCGTCATTTACCTTGCGGAACGCTCCCTTTCGGTCACTCGCTGTCACTCCCTTTCGCCTCGGCGTACGACCGGCACCGTGCGCCGCCGCTCCGGCTGCCCCTCCCCGGGCCTGCCGACCGCGAGCAGCGCCATGTCGTCCGTCGCCCCGCCGCCCGTGTGCCGGCGCACATCGCTGCTGAGCGCATTGAGCAGCGCGTCCGGCCCCGGGAAGACCCGCCCGCGCAGCCGGTCCGCCGGATCGTAGAAGGCTCCGGCCCGGTCCCGGGCCTCGGTCAGGCCGTCCGTGTACAGCAGCAGGGTGGCGCCGGCCGGGAACCGCCACTCCTCGGCCCGGTCCGGCCAGGCCCCCAGCTCGCCCATGCCCAGCGGCAGCGCGGGCTCCGCCGGGGCGAGGACCGCCAGCCGCCCGTCCCCGTGCAGCAGCAGCGGCTCGGGGTGACCCCGGTTGAGCAGCCGCAGCACCCCCGTACCCGGCGGAATCTCCCCGAGGACGCACGTCGTGAACCCCTCCACCGCGTCCAGGCTGTCGCGCCGCATGCCCTCCCGGGCCAGGGCACGCTCCAGCCGCCGCGCTACGCACTCCAGCGTCGGCTCGGTCTCCGCCGCCTCCCGGAAGGCCCCGAGGACCACGGCGACGGCCTCGACCGCCCCCAGCCCCTTGCCCCGTACGTCCCCCACGGCCAGCCGCACGCCGTACGGGGTGTCCTGGACGGCGTACAGGTCCCCGCCGATGAAGGCGTCGGCCTGCGCGGCCTCGTACCAGGCGGAGACGTGCAGCCCCGCGATCCGCTCCGCCGGGGTCGGCAGTACGGCCCGCTGCGCGGCCTCGGCGATCCCGCGCGCCGAGGCCAGCCGCTCGCCGCTGCGCCGGACCACCCGGTTGATCAGGAGGGCCAGCCCGGAGACCGTCAGGACGGTGACCAGCTCGGTCAGCGCCTCCACCTTCCAGGTGCTGCCGCTCAGGGCGTGCAGGAGGACCACGACGAGCGCGGCGAGGGCGCCGGTCAGGGCCGTGGCCAGGAGGCTGGCCAGTGGGGCGGCGATCAGCGGGGCCGCCGAGAAGAAGGGTGATCCGGTGAAGCTCGGCGGGGTCATGAGGTCGAAGGCCAGCCCGAGGACGATCAGTACGCCGGGCAGCACCCGGACCACCTGCCGGGCCGCACCGTTGCCGACGCCACCGCCACCGCTGGCGCTGACGTTGACGCTGTCCCTGGCGCTGACGCCGCCGCTGCCGTTGTCGCCGACGTCGTCGGCCGGTTCGCCGTTGTCCCGCTGGCCCAGCCCCACCACGCTGCTCTCCTGCCGCCCGGTCCCTCGCACGGGTGCGGGCCGACGCCGCCTCGCCCCCCAAGGCTGGCGGCGGCCCGGCCGCACGGCGAGCCGGCGGAGGCCGAGCGGGTGAGGGGTGCAGAGGGTGCAGGGGGAAACGACGAAGGCCCGGTTCTCCGAAAAGGAGAACCGGGCCTTCGTACTGAGTAGCGGGGGCAGGATTTGAACCTACGACCTCTGGGTTATGAGCCCAGCGAGCTACCGAGCTGCTCCACCCCGCGTCGGTAAACACAACTCTACGCCATCCGGGGGGAGCCCTCCGCCAATTAGCCTCCACACCCTCCCCCAGACCACCATCACCGCAGGTCAGAGCCGTGCAAACTACTCTGAAGCCCGGTTCCGGCGGCCGTTCCGGCCAGGCGCTACGGCCCCACGCCGCCCCCGCCAACACGCCTGGCGCCGACGCCGAGTTCGCCCTGACCCCGGCCGAACCGGTGGCCCTGTCCGGGGAACACGACTGAGCGCCCCATCTGGCCGAAACCGGATGGGGCGCTCAGGGCCAGGCCGAGGACATCGCCTCGGCCTGTGAGCTGTAGGCCATGTCGGACTCGAACCGACAACCAACGGATTAAAAGTCCGCTGCTCTGCCAATTGAGCTAATGGCCCTCCACGTGCTCACCCCAGAGCATAGCCGCAGAGCGCCCGTCAGCCGATCGGGTATCGAGTGACCGGCCTGTCGTGGTGAGTTCGGGACGGCCGACGCATCTCGGCCAGCGCGGCGCCATGGCAAAGGGCCCGTACGACACGGGGTGTCGTACGGGCCCTTTCAGTCAGTCAGCCGGCCGGTAGGCCGGAGGCGGACCGTCAGCCGTTGCGCTTCCAGCGGGGCTTGTCGTCGCGACGGCCGCCGAAGGAGCCGGTGGAACCGGTGGAACCGGAGCCGGACGGGCGGTGGTCGTCGCGGCGGCCGTACGGACGGTCGCCGGCGCCGCCGGAGCGGAAGCCACCACCGGACGGACGGTCGTCACGACGGTCGCGGTTGAACGGACGGTCGCCGCCACCGGAGCGGAAGCCGCCGCCGGAGGTGCGGTCGTCACGGCTGTACGTGCCGTTGCCCGTGGCCGGACGGTCGCCACCGGAACGGAAGCCACCCGACGGACGGTCGTCGCGGCGGAAGCCACCACGGTCGCCACCACGGTCGTCACGGTTGAAGCCACCCGAGGGGCGGTCGCCACCGGAGCGGAAGCCACCACCGGACGGACGGTCGCCACCGGAACGGAAGCCACCCGACGGACGGTCGTCGCGGCGGAAGCCACCACGGTCGCCACCACGGTCATCGCGGTTGAAGCCACCCGAGGGGCGGTCGCCACCGGAGCGGAAGCCACCACCGGACGGACGGTCGCCACCGGAACGGAAGCCACCCGACGGACGGTCGTCGCGGCGGAAGCCACCACGGTCGCCACCACGGTCGTCACGGTTGAAGCCACCGGACGGACGGCCACCGCGGTCGCCGCGGTCGTCACGGCGGAAGCCGCCACGGTCGCCACCGCGGTTGTCGCGGTCACCACCGCGGTTGTCGCGACGCTCGAAGTTGCCCCGGTCGTCACGCTGGGCGCGCTGCTCCTCGCGGCGCTCCTGCGCGGCCAGTTCGGCGGCAGCGGCAGCGGCGGCAGCCGCGACCTCGGCCTCGGCGGCCTCGGCCACCTCGGCGACAGCGGCCTCCGGGTCCTCGCCACGCTCACGCGCGGAGCGGGCGACCAGACGGTCGGCCTCCTCGCGCAGCTCCACGGCACGGCGCGACAGGCGCTCCAGCTGCTTGGTCAGCTCGGCGACCTCGCGCTCGGCCTGCTTCGCGGCGTTGTTCGCGGAGTCGGCCTGGACCTCGGTCAGCGAACGGGCACCGGTGATCTCGGCGACCTCCGGCTCGAAGGCGCCGGCGCCCTGGACGATGTGGCGCGAGGCGTCGACGCCCGCGTCCTCCATCAGGCGGAAGATCTGACGACGCTGGTGCGGAAGCGCCAGCGAGACGACGACACCGGACTTGCCGGCGCGGGCGGTACGGCCCGAGCGGTGCAGGTAGTCCTTGTGGTCACCGGCCGGGTCCACGTTCAGGACCAGGTCGATGCCGTCGACGTGGATGCCGCGGGCGGCGACGTCGGTGGCGACGAGCGCGTTGACGTAACCGTCCTTGAAGTCCGCGAGGACGCGGGTACGGGCACCCTGCGTCATGCCGCCGTGCAGCGCGTCGGCCTTCACGCCGGCCTCGATGAGCTGCTCGGCGATGCGGTCGGCGCCCAGCTGGGTGCGGACGAAGATGATGGTGCGGCCCTTGCGGGCGGCGATGGCGGCCGTGACCGGCGCCTTGTCCTTCGGCTTCACGACGAGGACGTGGTGGGTCATGGTCGTGACGTTGCCCTGGGCGCTGTCGACCTCGTGCGTGACGGGGTTGGTCAGGTAGCGCTTGACCAGGGTGCCGATCTCGTTCTCCATGGTGGCGGAGAAGAGCATGCGCTGGCCGCCGCCGGGGATCTGGTCGAGCAGCTCGGTGACCTCGGGCAGGAAGCCCAGGTCCGCCATCTGGTCGGCCTCGTCGAGGACCGCGACCTGGACGTTCGCCAGGGAGCAGGCACCGCGGTTGATGATGTCGCGCAGACGGCCCGGGGTGGCGACGAGGACGTCGACACCGCGCTCCAGAGCGAAGATCTGGTTGCTCATGGAGGTACCGCCGCAGACGACCTTCATCTTCAGGCCGAGCACGTCGCCGTAGGGCTGGAGGGCGTCCGCGACCTGCATCGCGAGCTCACGCGTCGGCGTGAGGATGATGGCGCGGGGCTTCTTCTTCTCGGTGTGGCCGCCGGCCAGCGAGGCCAGGGTCGGCAGACCGAAGGAGAGGGTCTTGCCGGAGCCGGTGCGGCCACGGCCGAGGATGTCCTTGCCGGCCAGGGCGTCCGGGATGGTCGCGGCCTGGATCGGGAAGGGGGCGGTGACGCCGTTCTGCGCGAGCTTGCGCACGATGCCGTCGGGCAGACCGAGGTCGCCGAAGGTGATCGTGGGCTCGGCGTCAGCGTCAGCGTCGCCGTCGAAGTCGTTGTCGGTGTCGGTGTCGAGGGAGTCCTCGAGGGACTCGATGATCTCGTCCGTCTCGATGGCCTCGATCACGTCGTCGACCACAAGGGTCGGGACGGCGTCGACGATCTCGTTGGAGTCGTTCTCGGGCATGACGGAACGGTCAGAACTGGAAATGGACATGCGAAATGCGAAACCTTCCGGAGTCTCGGCACGCGCCCAAACTCCGTGAATTCGCAAATCGACCGCCTCAATGCGGTCAGCCACGGCTGGGGAGAGTACGCGCCACGCGGCGCTCTTCGGAGTCGGCGCCGGGCAATGGGATCAAACGATCTATAACCATACGCACCCTCCCCCGGGTCTGGCAAGTCACTCCGGCCAATACCGCTCTGACCTGCGAAGACTCCCGATCCCCGAGGGTCTGCGACGACCGGCGCGACCACACCCACGGCCCCGCGGAGGCCGACGGACTAGGGCTGCGGCGGCGGCTCGTGGGTGGTCGGCTGCGGCTCCGGAGACGACGGCTCCGGAGTGGGTTCCGTCACAGGCGGCGTCGGATCCGGAGGTGGCGGAGTCGGGCTGGACGGCTGCTGGCCGCCGGTTCCGGAGCCACCCGAGGCCCCGGAACCGCCCGCACCGCCCGAGCCGCCCGCACCGCCCTGGCCCCCGGATCCCCCGGAGCCGCCCCCGGGCGGCTGCTGGGGCCCCTGGCCGCCCGCCGCGCCGCCCGGCCCCGCCGACGGCGAGGGCGCCCCCGGGTGGCCGCTGGGCGCGCCCGGGCTGGGCGTGGCCCCGGTCGCCCCGGAGGCCTTGCCGTCCTCCTTGGGCTTGCCGTCCGGGTTCCCCGTACCGCCCTTCGCTCCGCGCCCGTTGCCGTGGACCCCCGAGCCCCGCCCGGAACCGGAACCTCCATCCGCTCCGGCCGTCGCCTTCTGGTCCGCCGACGAAGCGGGCCCCGGCTTGGCGGCGTCCTCGCCGACACTCATGCAGCCCGCCGTCGCCGCGACCGCGAGCGCGGTGACAGCGAGTCGGAGGGAAGCGGACAACTGGCGCACGGATGGCACCTCCGGAACCTGGAGACCTGGGGGACGAGCAGTCCGCATGAGCGGGTCAATGTGCCCAACTCCCCGTGACCCGTAAGGGACACGCCCCCGCGGAAACGGGCTCTCCGCGCGCCGACGCCCCGTCAGCCCAGCAGCCCGCGCGCCAGCAGCGACCCGAGGCGTACGGCGCCCAGCCCGACCAGCACCGACGCCGCCACGTTCGCCGCCGCGAGGAACGTCCGGCCGCGCTCGGCCAGCCGGAGCGTCTCGTACGAGAACGTCGAGTACGTGCTCAGCGCCCCGCACAGCCCGGCCCCCAGCAGCAGCTCCAGCCGCGCGGAGGCCGCCCCGGCCAGCACCGCGCCGGTCAGCGTCCCCAGCACCAGGCAGGCGGCCGCGTTGACCAGGAAGGTGCCCCAGGGGAAGAGCGAGTCGTGGCGCGCCTGCACCGCGCGGTCCGCCAGGTAGCGCAGGGGTGCCCCGACGGCCGCGCCCGCCACCACGAGCAGCCAGTTCACCGCCGCCCCCGGACCGCGAGGCGGGTCAGCGAGGCCGCCGCCCATACGGCGCCCAGCGCGGCGGCGGCCGTGAGCCCGGCGTACGCCAGGGCGGTCCCGGCCTCCCCGTCGTCCAGGAGCCGCGAGAGGTCCAGCGCGTAGGTGGAGAAGGTGGTGAAGCCGCCGAGCACCCCGACCCCGGCGAAGGGCCGCACCAGCGGATGGGTGGCCCGCCCGCCCGCGCTGATCAGCACCATCAGGACGCCGATCAGCGCGCAGCCGGCCACGTTGATCCAGAAGGTCGCCCACGGGAAGGCCCCGGGCCCGGCCGGCCACAGCAGGGAGATCCCGTAGCGCGCCGAGGCCCCGACCGCGCCGCCGGCCGCCACCGCGGTGAGCACCCGGCCCTGCGGCTCGGCCCGCTGGGCGGGCACGTGGAGGTCGACGTCCGGGTCGATCGCCTCGGCGGCGCCGCCGTGCGGCTCCGGGTCCGGCTCCGGGACCGGGACGGGTCCCGGAGGGATCATCCGTAGCCCAGTTCGTGCAGCCGGTCGTCGTCGATCCCGAAGTGGTGGGCGATCTCGTGCACCACGGTGACCTCCGTCTCCGCGACCACGCTCTCCCGGTCCTCGCACATCCGCAACGTCGGATTGCGGTAGATGGTGATCCGGTCGGGCAGCACCCCGGCGTACCACTCGCCGCGGTCCGTGAGCGGAGTCCCCTCGTACAGGCCGAGGAGCTCGGGGTCGTCGGCGGGCGGTTCGTCCTCGACGAACACCGCCACGTTGTCCATCAGCCGCGTCAGCTCCGGCGGGATGCGGTCCAGGGCCTCTGCGACGAGCTCTTCGAACTCCTCGCGCGTCATCTCCAGCACCCGGTCATTGTCGCTCCGGGGGAAACCGTTTTGGCGATAGCTCCCCGGATCCCATATGCTTCTCACGTCCCCGACGCGCTGAGAAGTGCCCGGCGGGCCTTTAGCCCTCATCGTCTAGTGGCCCAGGACGCCGCCCTTTCAAGGCGGTAGCACGGGTTCGAATCCCGTTGGGGGTACGCATTACCGTGTGCAAGACTTGGTCTCGCACACTGCCAGGTCCTGTGGAGCAGTTGGTTAGCTCGCCACCCTGTCAAGGTGGAGGTCGCGGGTTCAAGTCCCGTCAGGATCGCTGAAGCCGGAAACGGTTTCGTGGCTGGGTAGCTCAGTTGGTACGAGCGATCGCCTGAAAAGCGATAGGTCGCCGGTTCGACCCCGGCCCCAGCCACCATCAAGAAGGCCCCGTCCTGTGGACGGGGCCTTCTGTGGTTACTCCTCCGCCCCGGCCGCCCCGCCGGCCTCCGTGTTCCGGGCCTTGCGGCGCCACTGCACCAGGCCGACGGCCGACGCCGCCACCGCGACCAGCCCGAGCAGCGCCACGTCCGGAACCCCGTCCGCGAGGGAGCGCACCCGCTGCTCCACGGCGAACGAGTCGTCCACGTCCAGCAGCCCCGGCAGCGCGCTCGCCCCGTCGTAGACCAGGAACAGCACGCCCAGGGTGATGAAGAACAGCCCGGACAGCAGCGAGGTGGTGTGCAGCTCGAGGCGGCCCACCGTGAAGGCCCGGCCGCGCAGCCAGCGCCGCCGGCCCAGCCCGAACCGCTCCCACAGCAGGGCCAGCACGAACAGCGGTACGGCCATCCCCAGGGCGTAGACGGCCAGCAGCAGGCCGCCGTAGACCGGGCTGCCGCTGACCGCCGCCACCGTCAGGACGCTGCCCAGGATCGGGCCGGCGCAGAAGCCCGCCAGCCCGTAGACCGCGCCGAGCGCGTACACCGACAGGGCAGTCGTCGGCCGGATCCTGCCCGACAGCTCCGAGAGCCGCTTCGAGGCGAAGCCCAGGCCCAGGATCTGCGCGCAGCCGAGGACGATGATCAGCCAGCCGCCCGCCAGCACCAGCTCGTCGCGGTTGCTGTGGAAGAACCGCCCGGCGTACGACCCGGCCGCCCCGAGCGGTACGAGGGTGCTCGCGAGGCCGGCGTAGAAGATCCCGGTCCGTGCGAGCAGCCGCGAGGTGGAGTCGATCGAGTAGGCGAAGAAGGCGGGCAGCAGCAGTGCGCTGCACGGACTGAGCAGTGCGAGGAGTCCGCCCAGCAGGGCGGCCAGGTATCCGATCTCGCTCACTGCTTCGCCGCCGCCTTCGCCTGGGCGATGGCCGAGGCGAAGGCGCCGAACGGCTGGGCGCCGGCGATCGGCTTGCCGTTGACCAGGAAGGACGGGGTGGAGGTGACGCCGATGCGGTAGCCCTCCTCCTGGTCCTTCTTCAGGGCAGCCGCGGCCTGCTCGCCGGCCATGTCGGCCTTGAAGCGCTCCAGGTCGGGCACCCCTGCCTCTCGTGCGAGCTCGGCCAGGCGGGCCTCGCCGAAGCCCTTCTCCTTCGAGCCGTCGGCGTACGCGGCCGCGTGGAACTGCGCGAAGCGGTCCTGCTGCCCCGCCGCCCAGGCGGCCTTGGCGGCGGCCTCGGATTCGGCGCCGAAGATCGGGAAGTTGCGCCACTCGATGCGCAGGGTGCCCTCGTCCACGTACTTCTTCACCAGTTCGGGTTCGGTGTCCCGGGCGAACTTGCCGCAGTAACCGCACTTGAAGTCGGAGTACTCGATCAGCACGACGGGCGCGTCGGCGCGGCCGAGGGCGAGCTTGTCGCCGGATTCGCGGCGGGCCAGCGCCTTGAGTCCGGCGGCGGGGTCGTTCCGGGGCGCGGCCGAGGAGGAAGGGCCGCCGGAGCCACCGGAGCCCTTCTCGGCGGGGGCGGTGGCCTGCCAGGAGACGATGCCGAGGGTGACGGCGGCGAGGGCTACGCCGGCGGAGATGAGGAGCGGCTTGCGGGCGGAGGGCGAGGAAGAAGAAGAGGAGGAAGAAGAAGGGGAAGGGGACATGCGGGTGTGTTCTCCAGTGGATGCGGAGGGGCTGGGTGGACCGGTGGTGAACCGGTTCTCCTAGACCCGCATCACGGAGAGCTCCACCGGCCCGGGCGCCGGCCGGTCGGGCCCGCGTACGAGGACCCGTACGGGCAGGTTTCCGTACGGGCGGACCCCCTCGGGCGCCGCCCGGGCGGGCGGGAGCTGCGCATGCTCGCCCCCGGCGCGCGGAGGCACCGCGGGAAGGCCGCCGTGGTCGGGGCCTCCGGGGGCGCAGGAGGGCCCGCCGCCCGCGCCGAACACCTCGGCGGCGGGGACCGCGGCAGCCACGGGAACCGCCGCGGCAAGCCCGGCGGAAACCGCCACCCGAGCCTCGGAAGCCGCCGCGACGGGGACGGGAACCGCCCGGGACGGCGCGGCCAGGAGCATCGCGAGTACGGCCAGTACCGCCGCCACGACCGGCACCGCGGCCGGTCGGAACCGCACGCAACGGCGCGTGCTGCTGGGCATACGTGGGGCCTCTCACGAAAGGCGGTCGGGGGACTCGTCCCGAAATGGTACGGGTCCACCCCACAAATGCGTTCGCCACCCGTAGGGCCCAGGTGAGATCCTCGATCAGGTATGTCTACTTCCTTCGCCGCCCTGCAGACGCTTCTCGGTGAGATCTCCCTCCGTGACGCGCACCGCCTCGGCCGCCGCCTCGAGGGCGCCCGCCGCATCCGCAAGCCCGAGGCCAAGCAGGCCGTGCTCGACGAGATCGCCGAGGAGGCCACGAAGGCCGCCGAGCGACTGGCCGGCCGTGCCTCGCGGATGCCCGAGGTCACGTATCCCGAGAACCTGCCCGTCAGTCAGAAGAAGGACGAGATCGCCGAGGCGATACGCGACCACCAGGTCGTGATCGTCGCGGGCGAGACCGGTTCCGGCAAGACCACGCAGATCCCCAAGATCTGCATGGAGCTGGGCCGGGGCGTCCGGGGCATGATCGGGCACACCCAGCCCCGCCGGATCGCGGCCCGCACAGTCGCGGAGCGGATCGCCGAGGAGCTGAAGTCGGAGATCGGCCGGACGGTCGGCTGGAAGGTCCGGTTCACCGACCAGGTGGACCAGGACGCGACCTTCGTGAAGCTGATGACGGACGGCATCCTGCTCGCCGAGATCCAGACGGACCGCGAGCTGCGCGCCTACGACACGATCATCATCGACGAGGCCCACGAGCGGTCCCTGAACATCGACTTCCTGATGGGCTACCTGGCGACGCTGCTGCCGAAGCGCCCCGACCTCAAGGTGATCATCACCTCGGCGACCATCGACCCGGAGCGCTTCTCCCGGCACTTCGGGGACGCGCCGATCGTCGAGGTCAGCGGGCGGACGTATCCGGTGGAGGTCCGCTACCGCCCGCTCCTGGAGGAGGAGGGCGACGACAGCGACCGGGACCAGATCACGGCGATCTGCGAGGCCGTGGACGAGCTCCAGTCCGAGGGGGCGGGCGACATCCTGGTCTTCCTCTCCGGCGAGCGCGAGATCCGTGACACCGCGGACGCCCTCAACAAGCGCAGTCTGCGGTTCACGGAAGTCCTCCCCCTGTACGCGCGCCTCTCGCACGCCGAGCAGAACCGGGTCTTCCAGCAGCACACGGGCCGCCGGATCGTCCTGGCCACGAACGTCGCCGAGACCTCGCTGACCGTGCCGGGCATCAAGTACGTGATCGACCCGGGCAACGCCCGGATCTCCCGCTACAGCCACCGCACCAAGGTGCAGCGCCTGCCCATCGAGCGGATCTCGCAGGCCAGCGCCAACCAGCGCAAGGGCCGCTGCGGCCGCACCAGCGACGGCATCTGCATCCGCCTGTACTCCGAGAACGACTTCAACGCCCGTCCCGAGTTCACCGACGCCGAGATCCTGCGCACGAACCTGGCCTCCGTCATCCTCCAGATGACCGCGGCCGGCCTCGGCGAGATCGAGAAGTTCCCCTTCATCGACCCGCCGGACCACCGCAACATCCGCGACGGCGTGCAGCTGCTCCAGGAGCTCGGTGCGCTGGACCCGTCGGAGAAGGACTCCCGCAAGCGGCTCACGCCGATGGGCCGCCAGCTCTCCCAGCTGCCCGTGGACCCGCGCCTCGCCCGCATGGTCGTGGAGGCCGACAAGAACAACTGCGTCCGCGAGGTCATGGTCATCGCGGCGGCCCTGTCGATCCAGGACCCGCGCGAGCGGCCCTCCGACAAGCAGACCCAGGCCGACCAGAACCACGCCCGCTTCAAGGACGAGACCAGCGATTTCCTGGCCTTCCTGAACATGTGGCGCTACGTCCGGGAGCAGCAGAAGGAGCGGGGCTCCTCCTCCTTCCGCCGGATGTGCAAGCAGGAGTACCTGAACTTCCTGCGGATCCGCGAGTGGCAGGACATCTACTCGCAGCTGCGCACGGTCGCCAAGAGCATGGGCATCCACGTCAACGAGGCCGATGCCCCCGAGCACAGCGTCCACGTGTCGCTGCTGGCCGGCCTGCTCTCGCACATCGGCCTGAAGGACACCGACAAGAACGAGTACCTGGGAGCGCGGTCGGCGAAGTTCGCGATCTTCCCGGGCTCGGCGCTCTTCAAGAAGCAGCCGAAGTTCCTGATGTCGGCGGAGCTGGTGGAGACCTCGCGGCTGTGGGCCCGGGTCAACGCCAAGGTGGAACCCGAGTGGGTGGAGCCGCTCGCGCAGCACCTGGTCAAGCGCACGTACAGCGAGCCGCACTGGGAGAAGGACCAGGCGGCCGTGATGGCGTACGAGAAGGTCACGCTGTACGGCGTACCGATCGTGGCCCAGCGGAAGATCAATTACGGGCGGATCGACCCCGAGGTCTCGCGCGAGCTGTTCATCCGCAACGCGCTGGTCGAGGGCGACTGGCGGACCCACCACAAGTTCTACGCCGACAACCGCAAGCTCCTCACCGAGGTGGAGGAGCTGGAGAACCGGGCCCGGCGCCGCGACATCGTGGTGGACGACGAGACCCTGTTCGACTTCTACGACCAGAAGATCCCCGAGCACGTGGTCTCCGGGGCGCACTTCGACTCCTGGTGGAAGCACAAGCAGCGCGAGGAGCCCGAACTCCTCGACTTCGAGCGCGCGATGCTGCTGACCGAGAAGGCGGCCGGGGTCACCAAGGCCGATTACCCGGACTCCTGGCGCCAGGGACAGCTGAAGTTCCGGGTGACCTACCAGTTCGAACCGGGCGCGGACGCGGACGGCGTGACCGTGCACATCCCGCTCCAGGTGCTGAACCAGGTCACCGAAGAGGGCTTCGACTGGCAGATCCCGGGCCTGCGGGAAGAGGTGGTCACCGAGCTGATCCGCTCGCTGCCCAAGCCGATCCGCCGGCACTACGTGCCCGCGCCCAACTTCGCGACCCGCTTCCTGGACACGGCGGTCCCCCGCCAGGAGCCGCTGCCGGTGACGCTGGCCCGCGAGCTCCAGCGGATGGTCGGGGTCCCGGTGTCCGCCGAGGACTTCGACCTGTCCCGGATCCCGGACCACCTGAAGATCACCTTCCGGATCGTCGACGAGCGCCGCAAGAACGTCGCCGAGGACAAGGACCTGGAGGCCCTGCGGCTGCGGCTGAAGCCCAAGGCCCGCCAGGCCCTGTCCAAGGCCGCCGCGGCCACCGCCGAGCGGGCGGGCGGGGAGTCCCTGGAGCGGACCGGGCTGACCGAGTGGACGATCGGCACGCTGACCAAGGTCTTCGAGACCCGGCGGGCCGGGCAGCCGCTGAAGGCGTACCCGGCGCTGGTGGACGAGGGGACGAGCGTCTCCGTACGGCTCTTCGACACCGAGGCCGAGCAGCAGCAGGCAATGTGGCTGGGCACCCGGCGCCTCATCCTGCTGAACATCCCGGTGAACCCGGCGAAGTTCGCCTCCGACCACCTGACCAACCAGCAGAAGCTGGCCCTGTCGAGGAACCCGCACGGCTCCATCCAGGCGCTGTTCGACGACTGCGCGACCGCGGCGACCGACAAGCTGATCGCCGACCACGGCGGCCCCGCGTGGGACGAGGCGGGCTTCCGCAAGCTCTACGAGGCCGTACGGGCCGACCTGGTGGACACCACCGTGAAGACGGTCGGGCAGGTGCAGCAGGTCCTGGCCGCCTGGCAGTCCTGCGAACGCCGGCTGAAGGCCACCAGCAGCCTCGCCCTGGTCGCCAACCTCCAGGACGTGCGGACCCAGCTCGCGGCCCTCATGCCGGCCGGCTTCGTGACCCTGACCGGGCTGCGCAGGCTGGCGGACCTGATGCGCTACCTGGTGGCGGTGGACCGGCGGCTCCAGCAGATGCCCACGGGCGTCCAGCGGGACACCACGCGCATGCAGAAGGTCCACGAGATGCAGGACGAGTACGCCTGGCTGCTGGAGCAGTTGCCGAAGGGCCGGCCGGTCCCGTCCACGGTCACCGACATCCGCTGGATGATCGAGGAGCTGCGGGTCAGTTACTTCGCCCACGCGCTCGGCACGGCGTACCCGGTCTCCGACAAGCGGATCGTGAAGGCGGTGGACGCGGCGGCCCCGTGATCGGGTTCGACCGCACCCCCTGAGCTGCTGTACAGTCTGATTCGCAGCCAAGCAGTCGGCTGCACATCAAGGACCTGTGGAGCAGTTGGTTAGCTCGCCACCCTGTCAAGGTGGAGGTCGCGGGTTCAAGTCCCGTCAGGTTCGCAGCAACATCAGGGCCCGCATCCCCCAGGGATGCGGGCCCTGATGCGTTGGTGGGTAACACCCCCCGCGTACCGCCCCGTACGCAGCCGCGCGCCCGCCTCACGCCCGTCCGCGCGCCCTCGCGCCCGCCCTCGCACGCGGCCCCGTACGCAACCTCCCGCGCAGGCCCGCTCGGAGCCCGTACGGCCCCGTACGCAGCCCCGCACGCCTCACGCGCCCCCGAGGGCCTGTCCGGGGCGCCTGGAGGGCTTGCCGGGGACGTCTGGGAGGGCCGCCGGGTCTCCCGCCGCCCCTTCGGGCCCCACGGGCCGAGAATCCCCCGTTCGCATGATGCGCCCCGCGACACACGTCCCCTTACGGGGTGCATTGCCGGATATACAAGAGTGATCATCTGTGACGGGTGTCACCATATGAATTTTTCAGACTCATACTTTTATCGCATGCCTACGCACCCTCGATTTAATATGTGCAATTGCACCTACCTCTTCACGAGCTCGGCGCCCTCCCCGAACAGCCCTGACCTGGGCATAAAAAAGATCGCGCTGGACCCGGCGGAGTCCAGCGCGATCGAACGACTGAAGGGCCTGTTGGGGCAGGTCCGGTCGTATGAAGCTATGTGGGTTTCATCGGATTGGGGGACCCGATATAAACCCGTTAAAGCGGGGTGTTACGAGACCTCAGGCCTCGCTGCGCTGCTGCGGAATTCCCGCGAGCAGTGCGCGAACCTCAGCCTCGCGGTAACGGCGGTGTCCACCCAGGGTGCGGATGGACGTGAGCTTGCCAGCCTTGGCCCAGCGGGTGACCGTCTTCGGGTCCACGCGGAACATCGTGGCAACCTCAGCCGGGGTCAGCAGCGGCTCGGCATCAGGGGTGCGAGCGGTCATGAGCGGCCTCCTCGGGAGAACCGAACCATCTCGGTTCTTTCCTCTAAATTCTGCACCTTGGCCCGCGGTGCCCGAAATGGACATACGCGGGCCGAGTCGGTTATAGGACGAACGGCTTGTCCTCGGCACTACAACTACACCATCCGTCCAGCCCCAAGGGCCAAACCGACGGAATTGCCCTCCGAGGTGTTCATCAGCGGCGGAAGCCGATGGACCGCCCCATAACGGACAGTCACCCCACTGTGACGATCAGTCACAGAGCGATCAGGAGTCGTCAGACCCCCCGTAGAGCGCAATGCCGAGCATTCCGCCCTTAGTTGGACGGAAGGAACCCTCCCCGGACTCCTTGTCCTATTTTGGCACGAGGGTAGGGGAAGGGCGCAAGGGTGTAGTTAGTGCGGTCCGTCACGCTTGGGCCAATGGCCCGTATCGGGACGTAGGTCCTGGTACTAGGACCCAAATGTAGTGATCAAGGCGCTGATCAGCCAGTTGTGGCCGATCGACCGATACGCAACGGTACGTTCCGGGGCTCCGGGACCTTTCCGGGTGTTCTGCACGATGTCGCGAAGAACACCCCGACCGGCCCCTAATTCGCGAAGAGCCTCTCCCGGACCGCCCGCCACCGCTCCGCCAGATCCTCGTACGCCCGGCCCGCGCCGTCCATGTCCCCCGCCCGCAGAGCCGCGATCCCCGACGCCAGGTCCCCGGCCGAGCGGTCGGCCGCCAGCTGGTCCGCCGGGAGCGCGTACAGCAGCCCGCCGTAGTCCAGCTCGACCATCGACCGCGGGTGGAACTCCTCCAGCCAGCTGCCGACCTCCACCAGCCCCTCGGCGAGCATCCCGTAGCCCTCCGCCTCGCGCAGGGTCCGCAGCCCCCGGGCGAGGCGCCGCCTCGCCTGGACCATCGGCGTCCGGTAGCGCAGCCGCTCGCCCGGCAGGTACTCCCGCTCCTCGTCCGCGAACAGCACGAACCAGCGCAGCGGCACCTGCCACACCCCCGTACGGATCCACGGGCGGGCGTCCGGGTTCCGCTCGCGCCAGCGCTCGTACTCCTCGGCCGCCCGCCGGCGCATCACCGGCGGGAGCGCGGCGTCCAGCACCGGAGCCGGGAACCACTCCACGAGCTCCTGGAGCGCGAGCCAGCCGCGCAGCCTGGTCCGCCACGGGCAGACCAGCAGCACCCCGCCCACCTCCGCCGTGAAGGCGTCCGCGCTCTCCTGCGCCGGCACCCCCACCACCGGCACGCGGACCAAATCCGCCAGCGACCGGCGCAGTTCGTCCTGGGCCGTCGGGGTCACCCCGCGCCGGGCGTAGTCGGCCCAGTGCGTTCGCTCCGACTCGGGAAAGGCCGCCAGCGGCTCGTAGACGCGCAGGTAGGAGGCGTAGGGGACGGTCGGCGCCGAGCGCGCGGCGGGCAGCAGGGGATCGGGGGATTCGCTCACGCTCTCGTACTGCCCCCTTTGAAGGCCGGGTTC
The DNA here is from genome assembly GCF_026340255.1 of Streptomyces sp. NBC_01408. Classification (GTDB taxonomy): domain Bacteria; phylum Actinomycetota; class Actinomycetes; order Streptomycetales; family Streptomycetaceae; genus Streptomyces. The sequence goes on from NZ_JAPEPJ010000001.1 coordinate 1,333,646, forward strand.
ACCTCCGGCGGGACCCGTTACCCGCTCGTGAGGGGGCATACGCCCCGTCTCCGGCGGGGGCGGGCGGGGCCTTCGTACTCCGGGAGGGTCCCGATCCCCGGACAGGTCGACCGCACGCGGCCCTCAGGTCTTACGCTGCTCCCAGCGCGCCCTCCCCCACCCGCAGGGCGGGCGTCATTCCGCCGCATCTCACCCATGGGAGTCACCACCGTGACCGAAATGACCGACGGCGTCCTGCACACCCTGTTCCGTACGGAGCAGGGCGGCCACGAGCAAGTCGTGCTGTGCCAGGACCGCGCCACCGGACTGAAGGCCGTCATCGCGATCCACTCCACCGCCCTGGGCCCCGCCCTCGGCGGTACCCGCTTCCACGCGTACGCCTCGGACGAGGAAGCCGTCCTCGACGCGCTGAACCTCTCGCGCGGCATGTCGTACAAGAACGCCCTCGCCGGTCTCGACCTCGGCGGCGGCAAGGCCGTGATCATCGGCGACCCGGACGTCCTGAAGAGCGAGGAACTGCTGCTGGCCTACGGCCGGTTCGTTGAGTCCCTCGGGGGCCGCTACGTGACGGCCTGCGACGTCGGCACCTACGTGGCGGACATGGACGTCGTGGCCCGCGAGACCCGCTGGGCGACCGGCCGCTCCCCCGAGAACGGCGGCGCCGGCGACTCCTCGGTGCTCACCGCCTTCGGTGTCTTCCAGGGCATGCGCGCCAGCGCCCAGCACGTCTGGGGCGACCCGACCCTGCGCGGCCGCAAGGTCGCCGTCGCGGGCGTCGGCAAGGTCGGCCACTACCTGGTCGAGCACCTGCTGGAGGACGGCGCCGAGGTCGTGATCACCGACCCGCGCCAGGAGTCCGTACAGCGGATCCTCGACAAGCACCCGGGCAAGGTCACCGCGGTCGCCGACACGGACGCGCTGATCCGCGTGGAGGGCCTGGACATCTACGCCCCCTGCGCGCTCGGCGGCGCCCTGAACGACGAGACGGTCGCGGCCCTCACCGCCAAGATCGTCTGCGGCGCGGCGAACAACCAGCTCGCCCACCCCGGCATCGAGAAGGACCTCGCGGACCGCGGGATCCTCTACGCCCCGGACTACGTGGTGAACGCGGGCGGTGTCATCCAGGTCGCCGACGAGATGCACGGCTTCGACTTCGACCGCTGCAAGGCCAAGGCCTCGAAGATCTTCGACACCACCCTGGCCATATTCGCTCGTGCGAAGGCGGACGGGATTCCGCCCGCCGCGGCGGCCGACCGCATCGCCGAGCAGCGCATGGCGGACGCCCGCGCCGCCCACGCGGTCCAGGCCCTCGCGGTCTAGGCCTTCGGGCCTTCGGGTGCACCCGCCGGGGTTGCGGCGAGACGGAACTCACTGCACTTCGGCGGGTCGCCCGCCAGGAAAGGGTTAAAATCGCGGTTGACCAGCGAGGACGGGGTGCCTCGTTGGTTCTGCACCGGGGCACGTCATGCGGGCGGCGTACCGTATGGCCGCGGAAGCAGGTACCGTTAAACCCCTACGGACGGTCTCTCCACGGAGAGCCCGCTCCGAACCATGAACGCGTGTCAGACTCTGGGGCCGTCGAGCCCCGTCACCGAGGGGGTCGAGCCATGGGGCGCGGCCGGGCCAAGGCCAAGCAGACAAAGGTCGCCCGCCAGCTGAAGTACAACAGCGGCGGGACTGACCTCTCGCGTCTGGCCAATGAGCTGGGCGCATCGCCGACAGAGCCGCTGCCTATCAGCGAGCCGGTCGAAGTCGATGACGATCTGGATGACGACGACGACCCGTACGCCAAGTACGCGGATCTGTACAACAGCGATGACGACGACGAGGACGAAGAGTCCGGTCCGTCGGCACAGCGTCGCGGCGCTTGACGCCCTGAGGCGTCTGCACAGGTCAAAGCACTGAAACCCGGTCCAGGGCATCGCCCCGGGCCGGGTTTCAGTGCTGCTCAGCTCGCGTAGGAACCGGTGAGGGTGGCGCCCTCGGTGTGGTCGCCGCGGTCCAGGATCTCGCCCGCCACCCAGGCGTCGACGCCCCGGTCGGCCAGCGCGGTCAGCGCCACGTCCACCGACTCGCCCGGCACGACCGCCATCATGCCGACGCCCATGTTCAGCGTCTTCTCCAGCTCCAGCTGCTCGACCTGACCCGCCTTGCCGACCAGGTCGAAGATCGCGCCGGGGGTCCAGGTCGAACGGTCGACCGTGGCGTGCAGGTGGTCCGGGATCACCCGGGCCAGGTTGGCCGCCAGGCCGCCGCCGGTGATGTGCGAGTAGGCGTGCACCTCGGCCGTACGGGTGAGGGCGAGGCAGTCCAGCGAGTAGATCTTGGTGGGCTCCAGCAGTTCCTCGCCGAGGGTGCGGCCGAGCTCCGCGATCTCCTGGTCCAGGGACATCCCGGCCCGGTCGAAGAGGACATGCCGGACCAGCGAGTACCCGTTCGAGTGAAGGCCGGACGAAGCCATCGCGATGACGGCGTCACCCGTACGGATGCGATCCGCGCCGAGCAGCCGGTCGTACTCGACGACACCGGTGCCCGCGCCCGCCACGTCGAAGTCGTCCGGTCCCAGCAGGCCCGGGTGTTCGGCGGTCTCGCCGCCCACCAGCGCGCAGCCGGCGAGGACACAGCCCTCGGCGATGCCCTTGACGATGGCCGCGACCCGCTCGGGGTGGACCTTGCCGACGCAGATGTAGTCGGTCATGAAGAGCGGCTCCGCGCCGCAGACGACGATGTCGTCCATGACCATCGCGACCAGGTCGTGGCCGATGGTGTCGTAGACGCCCATCTGACGGGCGATGTCCACCTTGGTGCCCACCCCGTCGGTGGCGGAGGCGAGCAGCGGACGCTCGTAGCGCTTGAGGGCGGAGGCGTCGAAGAGGCCGGCGAACCCGCCGAGGCCGCCGAGGACCTCGGGGCGCTGCGTCTTCTTCACCCACTCCTTCATCAACTCGACGGCGCGGTCTCCCGCTTCGATGTCGACGCCCGCGGCTGCGTAGCTGGCACCGGTGGTCTTCTCTGTCATGACAGGAGAGAGCTTTCGTGTCGTTTGCTGCGTGGGGTGCCGGGCCCCGGGGCCGTGTCGATCTCTTTGGCCTGAAGGACAGGGCCCGGCGCAGGTTGAGCGGGCGCTACGGGCGACGGAGCGCGTCGGCGGCGTCCGTGCCGCCCGCGAGCTCGGACTCCAGCAGCTGCTTGCCCAGGAGCTGCGGGTCGGGCAGCTCCATCGGGTACACGCCGTCGAAGCACGCACGGCAGAGGTTGGGCTTCTGGATGGTCGTCGCCTCGATCATCGAGTCGAGCGAGATGTACGAGAGCGAGTCCGCGCCGAGCGACGTGGCGATCTCGTCGACCGTCATGCCGTTGGCGATCAGCTCGGCCCGGGTGGCGAAGTCGATGCCGAAGAAGCACGGCCACTTCACCGGCGGCGAGGAGATCCGGATGTGGACCTCCGCCGCGCCGGCCTCGCGGAGCATCTTGACCAGGGCGCGCTGCGTGTTGCCGCGGACGATCGAGTCGTCGACGACCACCAGGCGCTTGCCCCGGATGACTTCCTTGAGGGGGTTGAGCTTGAGGCGGATGCCGAGCTGGCGGATCGTCTGCGAGGGCTGGATGAAGGTCCGGCCCACGTAGGCGTTCTTGACCAGGCCGACGCCGTACGGGATTCCGCTGGCCTCGGCGTAGCCGACGGCGGCGGGCGTGCCCGATTCCGGCGTCGATATCACCAGGTCTGCGTCGGCCGGGGCTTCCTTGGCCAGGCGCCGTCCCATCTCGACACGCGAGAGGTAGACGTTCCGGCCGGCGATGTCGGTGTCCGGGCGCGCCAGGTAGACGTACTCGAAGACACAGCCCTTGGGCTTCGCTTCCGCGAAGCGCGAGGTCCGCAGACCGTTCTCGTCGATCGCGATGAGCTCGCCCGGCTCGACCTCGCGGACGAAGCTGGCGCCGCAGATGTCGAGGGCGGCGGTCTCGCTCGCGACCACCCAGCCGCGCTCCAGGCGGCCGAGGACCAGCGGGCGGATGCCCTGCGGGTCACGGGCGGTGTAGAGGGTCCCCTCGTCCATGAAGACGAGGGAGAAGGCGCCCTTGACCTTCGGGAGGACCTTGGTGGCCGACTCCTCGATCGTCAGGGGCTTGCCGTCCTCGTCGGTCTGCCCCGCGAGCAGTGCGGTGACCAGGTCGGTGTCGTTGGTGGCGGCCACCTGGGTGGCACGGCCGTCCTGACGGGGGAGGTCGGCGACCATCTCGGCGAGCTCGGCGGTGTTCACCAGGTTGCCGTTGTGACCCAGGGCGATCGAGCCGTGGGCGGTCGCGCGGAAGGTGGGCTGCGCGTTCTCCCAGACGGAGGCCCCGGTGGTCGAATAGCGGGCGTGACCGACCGCGATATGACCTTGGAGCGAGCCGAGAGAGGTTTCGTCGAAGACTTGGGAAACGAGGCCCATGTCCTTGAAGACGAGGATCTGGGAACCGTTGCTCACAGCGATTCCCGCGGACTCTTGTCCACGGTGCTGCAGGGCATACAGTCCGAAGTAGGTGAGCTTGGCGACCTCTTCACCCGGAGCCCAGACACCGAAGACGCCGCAAGCGTCCTGGGGGCCCTTTTCGCCGGGGAGCAGGTCGTGGTTGAGTCGTCCATCACCACGAGGCACATCTCCGAGTGTAGGCGAGATCGACCACTGGTCCGAATTGGCGACGGCCGGGAAATCTCACAGCACAGAGGGTGACCGGACGCCTCCGTCTCGGTATTCGGATCACCTTGTTGACATGTACGAAGGCATTCGTACAGGCTCTCGCTCCATGCAGCCTCTCGGTGACCGCACTGTCACCCTCGTCGAGCGCCGCCACGTAGACCTGGTCCGTGTCGCGAGCGCCATCTGTCGCTGTTCCGCGTAGCCACAACTCTTTCTCTCCTTTCCCCATTTCCGCTCCGCCCCGCCCTGCCCTGCCGTGCCGCGCGCCGTCCCCGCGCCCGCCCGGGGCAGGGGGACGGACCGTGCCTTGGAGTACCTGTGTCTTCGTACGAGAACAAGCTGTCCCGCCGTGCCTTCGGCGGCGCCGTCGGAGTGACCGCGGCCGCCGCCGCCGTGGGGCTGGGCGCCGCCCCGGCCGTGGCCGCCGAGGCCCCTGCGGCCCCCTCCGCGGCACCCCGGGAGGAGGAGTTCCGGGCCGCCCGGGGGCGCCGCTCCCGCCGCCCGAACATCCTCTTCATCCTGGGCGACGACCTGGGCTGGGCCGACCTCTCCGCCTACGGCTCGCCGCACATCAAGACCCCGAACCTGGACCGCCTCGCCCGCCAGGGAGTCCGGTTCACCGATGCCTACTCCGGCTCCGCGACCTGCTCGCCGACCCGGTTCAGCCTCTACACCGGGCGCTACCCGGGCCGGACCAAGGGCGGGCTGGCGGAGCCGATCGCCGACAAGTCGGTGGGGCTGGAGCCGACGCACCCGACGCTGGCCTCGCTGCTGAAGGAGGCCGGCTACGCCACCGCGCTGATCGGCAAGTGGCACGCCGGCTACCTGCCCGACTACAGCCCGACCAGGTCCGGCTGGGACGAGTTCTTCGGCAACTTCGGCGGGGCCCTGGAGTACTACTCCAAGCTGGGCCTGGGCGGCGAGTACGACCTGTACGAGGGCGACGCCGAGTACAAGGACCTGCGCTACTACACGCGGATCATCACCGAGCGGGCGAGCGAGTACGTCTCCCGGGACCACCACGGCAGGCCGTGGCTGCTGAACCTCAACTTCACCACCCCGCACTGGCCGTGGATCGCCGACGGGGACACCGAGGAGAGCGCCGAGATCGTCCGGCGGATCAAGGCGGGCGAAGCGCGCGCCCTGTGGCACCAGGACGGCGGCTCGGTCGAGAAGTACAAGGAGATGGTCGAGGACCTCGACCGCTCGGTCGGCGAGGTCCTGAAGGCGCTGAAGCGCTCCGGTCAGGAGGAGGACACCCTGGTCGTCTTCTCCAGCGACAACGGCGGTGAGCGCTTCTCGTACAACTGGCCGCTGTCGGGGAACAAGGCCTCCCTCCAGGAGGGCGGGATCCGGGTGCCGAACATCGCGCGCTGGCCCGCCCGGCTGGACGGCGGCCAGGTCAGCCGCGTCCCGGTGTTCAGCCCGGACTGGACGGCGACGCTGCTGGAGCTGGCCGGGGCGCGGCCGCACCGGGCCTACCCGCTGGACGGGGCGAGCCTGGCCGGGTACCTGCTGCGCGGCGAGAAGGCGCCCGAGCGGGACCTGTTCTGGCGGGTGCGCGGGCAGCGGGCGCTGCGCCGCGGCAACTGGAAGTACTACCGCGGCACGTCGGGCCGGGACCAGCTGTTCGACCTGGCCGCCGACATCCGCGAACAGGCCGACAGGGCCGCGGTGGAACCGGCCCGGCTGGCACAGCTGCGGGCGGCCTGGGAGTCCGTCGACGCGGGGCTGCTGCCGTACCCGGGCTGAGCCACGGGCGGGTCACTCGGCGGCGGAGGCCGCCCCGGCGGCCAGGCCCTTGCCGTCGGGCGCGGTGAGGGTCAGCTGCGAACCCTTGATCTGCCAGGTGAGCGGGCCGCTGCCGAAGAGGCCGGTCAGCGTCCGCTCCACCTCGCCGGCCGGGCCTTCGCAGGCCATCCGGGTCGTGGTGAGCGGCCCGAAGGTGACCGAGGAACCCTCGACGGTGGCCGGGGCGCTGAACCGGTTGCAGCCGAGGCTGCCGCCGGCCGTGCCGTCGGCGGCGAGGGTGAACCGGGCCTTGCCGGCCGCCTCGGGCGGTACGGAGGACACGGTCCCGCCGCTGAGCAGGGAGTCGACCGCCCACTCGGTCGCGATGAGCGGGGCGTCCGGGACGGGCGGCTTCGACGTCATGGCGATGGTGCTCCCGTCGGCGGTCTTCAGGGTGAGCCGGTCCGGTCCCCGGTCGACGGTCAGCCGGCCCTGGAGCAGCTTGGCGAAGGCCGTCTCGAATTCCATGTTCTCGCAGGCCATGGCGGTGGTGGCGCCGGGTGTGACGGTCAGCGCGGAGTCCCCGTGCAGGGCGACCTCCGCCGTGAAGCCGTTGCAGCCGTAGTGGCCCTTGGCCGCATCCTGCGTGAGGTCGACGCGGGCGGCTTCGGGCGCGTGCAGGGTGCGGCCGCCGGTGGTCAGGGACTCGACGCCCCAGGAACCCACGGGACCGGCCGGCGGACCGCCGCCGCTCTCCGTGACCCGGCCGCAGCCGGTGAGGCCGAGGGCGAGGACGAGGCCCAGACCGAGAGCGGCCCGGGCGGGAACGTGGTCGCGGACGTGCCGGAAGGTACGCATGTCCCTGGGACGGAGCGGCGGCCGGGACGGTTCCCGCCCTGCCCCGCTCAGCTCATCCCGGACTCGCTCGGCCCAGCTCGGCCCCGCTCGGCCCGGCCCCGCTCAGCTCATCAGCGGGAGCAGCGCCGACAGGTCGGCCCGCTCCCCGCTGGCCCGCACCCGCGCCTCCGAGAGGGACTCCGCCCAGCCGCTGCGGCCCGTGGCCAGCCTGATCCAGGTCAGCGGGTCGGTCTCCACCACGTTGGGCGGGGTGCCCCGGGTGTGCCGGGGCCCCTCGACGCACTGGACCACCGCGAACGGGGGCACCCGTACCTCCACCGAGGCACCCGGCGCCTTGACCGCCAGGGCGTCCGCGAGAACCCGGGTGCAGGCGGCGAGGGCCTGCCGGTCGACGGGGATGTCCAGCCCCGCGGCCCGGTTCAGGTCGTCGGTGTGGACGACGAGCTCCACGGTCCGGGTGACCAGGAAGTCGGCGACGGTCATCCCGCCGATCCACAGCGGCAGCAGGTGCCCGCCGGGCAGGACGTCCAGCAGCTCGGCGAGCCGGGCGCCGGTCCGCTCGTACAGCGCGCCGAGCGGTTCCCCGGACCGGCCGGGCCGCTCGTCCGCCGCACGGTGCGCGTCGGCGATCTTCCCGGCGATCGGCCCGGTCGCGAACGGCCAGGTCTGTACGGTCACTTCCGCGCGCGCGGCGGCCGGGCGGGCGGCGGCTCCGGCGAGCGAGCCGACCGCCCACGCCAGGTGCTCCGCCAGGTCCCGTACGGTCCAGTCGCCCAGCTGCGCGGGGCGCGCCAGGCGCTCCTCGTCCAACCCGCGCAGTGCGTCGGCGACATGGCCGAACTGGGCCAGGACGGCCTTGCGGGTCCTGGCCGGGTCGTAGGTGCGGGTCTTGGGTGCCATGCGGCGAGTCTGCCCGATCAGTCGCCGCCCCCGCCGCAGCCTCCGCCACAACTGCTGCCGCTGTCACTGCTGCCGAAGGTGAAGCCGATGCCTCCGGACTCGCCGCGGGCGGCCCGTGCCGCCCGCTCCACGCGCCGGCGCTCGTCCTCCACCCGGGCCCTGAGGGTGTACGAGCTCCCGGCGGGCTGCCAAGGCGGCAGGGAGCGGCGGCGTACGGGCAGCAGCGGAGCGGTCGTGACGGCGGTGACGATCCGGGTGTCGCTCTCGTAGTGGGCGTACTCCAGGACGACTTCGGCGCCCTCGCAGGGCACCCCGTACAGGAGCGCCTCGAAGGGTTCGCGGCGCGGGTCGATGTCGTGGTGCTCGGCCCGCAGCCGGCTCTCCTCCCCGCCGGCCAGCAGCCGGCCGCTGCCGTGGCCGTGGCTGTCCGCGAAGAGGTCGCGGAAGCCGACCAGCGGCTCGGCCGAGGCCGTCACGGCGTCCGCGACCAGCCAGCAGGGCCCGACCAACGGATTGCGCACGCCGACGCGCAGCACGGGCTGCGGCCCCTCGTGCAGCCGCCGCGCGGCGCGCCGCGCCTGGAGGCCGCGGCCGAGCAGGGTCGTGCCGGGGGCCAGCAGCAGGAGGGCGATGACCTGCTGGCCGACGGCGTCGTACGGGGTCCCCGTACCGGCCGCCCGCAGATCCGCGGCCAGGCCCCAGGCCAGGAGCCCCGCCGCCGCGAGGCAGAGCGCGGCCCCCGGGACGATCAGCCACCGGCCGCGCCTGCGATGCCCCGTCGTCAGGTGTCGCGGGACCGGGCGGCGGGCGCCGGCGGCCGCGGCGAGGAAGAGGGTCCGCTGCCGGCTCCGGGCCCGCAGCCGCAGCAGTGTCCCGGTGAACGCCCAGGCGCAGAGGGTCAGGACCAGCCAGGCGCCGGGACCGTCGGAGCGGTCGGGGAGGGTCAGGGAGAGGACCGCGTCCAGGGCGACGAGGGGGGCGCCGACGAGGGTCGCGCCCGGCAGGAAGCGGTACCAGGCGGGGAGCGCGAGCAGCAGGACCGCCCCGGGATAGCCGGCCCACGCGGTACCGACGTCGGTGCGCTCGGGTTCGTACCGGATGAGCAGCGCGATCGCGAGGAGGACCAGCGGCGCCAGGGCCCAGCCGACGACGATGGGAGAGAAGGCCCACGGCACGCGGGCATCACGCCAGCGCCGGGCGTCCCCGGCCTCCCAGACGGGGGCGCCGCCCTGGGGTATTGCCGCTTCGGGCAGGTTCTTGACGATGCTCACGGCGTCAGTATGCGCAAGCGCCGTCGCTGGTCAGAAGGCAGTTCCGGGTACGGAATCGCTACGGCCGGATGCCCGGGCCACGCGCGAGCCCCCGCCCGGAGGGATCCGGACGGGGGCTCGTACACCTGCGACGGGCGGGAATCAGGCCAGCAGGGCCGGGATCGTCGCCTCGTGTGCCGTGCGGAGTTCGGCCAGCGGGAGGGTGAACTCGCCCTGGATCTCGATCTCCTCGCCGTCCACCACGCCGATGCGGGCGGCCGGCAGGCCCCGCGCACCGCACATGTCGGTGAAGCGGAGCTCCTCGCTGCGCGGGACGGCCACGATGGCGCGGCCCGCGGACTCGGAGAACAGGAAGGTGAAGGTGTCCAGGCCCTCGGGCACCACGATCCGGGCACCGTTGCCGCCGCGCAGGCAGGACTCGGTGAGCGCCTGGATCACGCCGCCGTCGGAGAGGTCGTGCGCGGCGTCGATCATGCCGTCGCGCGAGGCGGAGATCAGGATCTCGCCGAGCAGCTTCTCGCGGCCCAGGTCCACCTTGGGCGGCATGCCGCCGAGGTGGTCGTGGACGACCTGGGACCAGGCCGAGCCGCCGAACTCCTCGGACGTGTCGCCCAGCAGGTAGAGCAGCTGGCCGGCCTCCGAGAACGCCATCGGCGTACGGCGGTTGACGTCGTCGATCACACCGAGGACCGCCACGACCGGGGTCGGGTGGATGGCGGTGTCGCCGGTCTGGTTGTAGAGCGAGACGTTGCCGCCGGTCACCGGGGTGCCCAGCTCCAGGCAGCCGTCGGCGAGACCGCGGCAGGCCTCGGCGAACTGCCACATGACGTCCGGGTCTTCGGGGGACCCGAAGTTCAGGCAGTCGGAGATCGCGAGCGGCTTGGCGCCGGTCGCCGCCACGTTGCGGTAGGACTCCGCCAGCGCCAGCTGCGCGCCCGTGTACGGGTCGAGCTTGGCGAAGCGGCCGTTGCCGTCGGTGGCCATGGCCACGCCGAGGTTCGACTCCGCGTCGATGCGGACCATGCCCGCGTCCTCGGGCTGCGAGAGCACGGTGTTGCCCTGCACGAAGCGGTCGTACTGGTCGGTGACCCAGGACTTGGAGGCCTGGTTCGGGGAGGAGACCAGCGCGAGGACCTGCGCGCGCAGCTCCTCGGAGGTCTGCGGGCGCGGCAGCTTGCCGGCGTCGTCCGCCTGGAGCGCGTCCTGCCAGGAGGGGCGCGCGTAGGGGCGGTGGTAGACGGGGCCCTCGTGGGCGACGGTGCCCGGGGGCACGTCCACGATCTGCTCGCCGTGCCAGAAGATCTCCAGGCGCTCGCCCTCGGTCACCTCACCGATGACGGTGGCGATGACGTCCCACTTCTCGCAGATCTCCATGAAGCGCTCGACGTACTGCGGCTCCACGATCGCGCACATGCGCTCCTGCGACTCGCTCATGAGGATCTCCTCGGGCGAGAGCGTCGCGTCGCGCAGCGGGACGGTGTCCAGCTCGACGCGCATGCCGCCGGAACCGGCCGAGGCCAGCTCGCTCGTGGCGCAGGAGAGCCCGGCGCCGCCGAGGTCCTGGATGCCGGCGACCAGCTTCTCCTTGAAGATCTCCAGGGTGCACTCGATGAGGAGCTTCTCCTGGAAGGGGTCGCCCACCTGCACCGCGGGGCGCTTGGTCGGCTTGGTGTCGTCGAAGGTCTCCGAGGCGAGGACCGAGACGCCGCCGATGCCGTCGCCGCCGGTGCGGGCGCCGTAGAGGATGACCTTGTTACCGGGGCCGGAGGCCTTGGCGAGGTGGATGTCCTCGTGCTTCATCACGCCGATGCAGCCGGCGTTGACCAGCGGGTTGCCCTGGTAGCAGGCGTCGAAGACGACCTCGCCGCCGATGTTGGGCAGGCCCAGGCAGTTGCCGTAGCCGCCGATGCCCGCGACCACGCCCGGCAGGACGCGCTTGGTGTCGGGGTGGTCGGCCGCGCCGAAGCGCAGCGGGTCCACGACCGCGACCGGGCGGGCGCCCATCGCGAGGATGTCGCGGACGATGCCGCCGATGCCGGTGGCCGCGCCCTGGTAGGGCTCGATGTACGAGGGGTGGTTGTGCGACTCCACCTTGAAGGTGACCGCGTAGCCCTGGCCGACGTCGACGACGCCGGCGTTCTCGCCGATGCCGACGAGCATGGCGTCGTTCTGCGGGACCTTCTCGCCGAACTGCTTCAGGTGGACCTTGCTGCTCTTGTACGAGCAGTGCTCGGACCACATGACCGAGTACATGGCGAGCTCGGCGCCGGTCGGGCGGCGGCCGAGGATCTCCCGGATGCGCGCGTACTCGTCCTCCTTGAGGCCGAGCTCCTTCCAGGGCTGCGCGGCGTCCGGGGTCTCGCTGGCGTTCTTGACGGTGTCGAGGCTCATGCGCTGACCAGCTTCTTCAGGACCGAGGTGAAGAACGGGAGACCGTCGGTGCGGCCTGTCCCGATCAGCGGCTCGACCGCGTGCTCGGGGTGCGGCATGAGACCGACGATGTTGCCCGCCGCGTTGGTGATGCCGGCGATGTCGCGGAGCGAACCGTTCGGGTTGCCGTCCAGGTAGCGGAAGGCCACTCGGCCTTCGGCCTCCAGTTCGTCGAGCGTGCGCTCGTCGGCGGTGTAGCGGCCGTCCATGTTCTTGAGCGGTACGGAGATCTCCTGGCCGGCGGTGTAGTCGCCGGTCCACGCGGTCTCCGCGTTCTCCACCCGCAGCTTCTGGTCGCGGCAGATGAAGTGCAGGTGGTTGTTGCGCAGCATCGCCCCCGGCAGCAGGTGGGCCTCGGTGAGGACCTGGAAGCCGTTGCAGATGCCGAGGACGGGCATGCCGGCCTTGGCCTGCTCGATGATGGTCTCCATCACCGGCGAGAACCGGGAGATGGCCCCGGCGCGCAGGTAGTCCCCGTAGGAGAAGCCGCCCGCGAGGACGACCGCGTCGACCTGATGCAGGTCCTTGTCGCGGTGCCAGAGCGAGACCGGCTCGGCCCCCGCGAGGCGGATGGCGCGCAGCGAGTCACGGTCGTCGAGCGTTCCGGGGAACGTGACGACTCCGATGCGAGTGGTCACCCTCAGGCCTCGACCTTCACGGTGAAGTCTTCGATGATGGTGTTGGCAAGGAAGGTTTCGGCCATCTTGTGGATGCGGTCGAGGGCGGCCTGGTCGACCGGTCCCTCCACCTCCAGTTCGAAGCGCTTCCCCTGGCGGACGTCGGCGATTCCTTCGAAGCCCAGACGCGGCAGTGCACGCTGCACCGCCTGGCCCTGGGGGTCGAGGATCTCCGGCTTGAGCATGACGTCGACTACGACGCGTGCCACTGGCACTCCCGTGTGGTGGTTGGTGCGAAGGCGGTTCCCTCAGCGTACCCGGCCAAAATTTCTACGCGGGTAGATATGATCTGACCTTGATCGTCGGCGGGTTTCGCCTTCACCAACGCTTCGCAAAATCCGCCGGAAAACCGCGTACCCGGCATTGCGGCAAGACACGCGGAGATAATTAACTGGGCTTCGCAATGCAATGCGAATCGGGGTACAAAGGAATCACCCGAGGCGGTGGCATTTGTCGCTTCGCGACGGGGGCAGAAAGACGCATTGCTCCGAAACATCCACACAGGCGACATCACCGCACGTCAACGGGTGACGACGTCGCACGAAGGGACCGATATCCGTGGCGCAGCGCGTAGTAGTCACGCTCTCCGATGACATCGATGGCGGAGAAGCGGCGGAAACGGTCGTGTTCGCTCTGGACGGTAAGTCGTACGAGATCGACCTCAATGTGGCCAACGCAAAGAAACTGCGGAAGGGCCTGGCCCCCTTCGTGGCCGCCGGCCGCCGCCAGTCCCGCTCGGGGAAGGCCTTCAAGCACACCTCCATCGCGCCGGACCCGGCGGTCGTCCGGGCCTGGGCCCGGTCCAACCAGTACGACGTGCCGCCGCGCGGCCGCATCCCGAAGAAGATCTACGAGGCCTACAACGCGGCCCACTGAGGGCCGATTTGCCATCCACCCCCCTGGATCGGCTAATGTGTGGATCACGCCGAGGGGCGAGGCCGCAGGCCGAAGCCCCGAAGGTCGTGCGGGTGTAGTTCAGTAGCAGAACATCCCTCTTCCAGAGGGAAGGCGCAGTGTGCGATCCCTGTCACCCGCTCTGCATGGTTTTGCCGACCACTCCGGTGGATCAGGTAGAGTGATGCACGCATTGCCGAGTGCAGTGCATGCGGACGTAGCTCAGTTGGTAGAGCACCACCTTGCCAAGGTGGATGTCGCGCGTTCGAGTCGCGTCGTCCGCTCAGAGTGAGAAGGCCCCGGTCATTATGACCGGGGCCTTCTTCGTGTTCCCCGAGAAGCCGCCGACGGTCGCCGGACGGTGGCGTCCTGACAAATGTCATGCCGGGTCATGACGGCACGCACTGCCGTAGTGGCCCGCGCTCCGCGAGACTCGGAGCAGTCACCGTCCTGGCCCGCATCCCGATCACCGTGTTTGCTGTCCAGCGGTGGCCGCGCCGGGAATCGCGCGGCCGGAGCGCAGGAAGACCCAGGGGGACGAGGACCGTGTCGAAGCTGACGGGGTGGTGGAGGAACCGCAGCACCGCGGGGAAGGTCGAGGTGTACACCCGCTGGTCGTTCCACTTCTTCGTGCTCATGGAGATCCTGGGGTTCGGGCTGGGCCCGCTGTTCGGTCGTCCCGGAAAGTCCTCGGCACTGGTGGCGGGCCTGCTCCTCCTGATGATGTGCGGCCACGCGGTGCTGTGCGGGGTGCTCTCGTCCAGGGCTCTGAGCTGGGTGGTGGGCAAGCGAGAGCGCCCGGACCGGCTGGCGGCGGGCACCGTCGTCGCGACCGCCGCCGCGGCCCTGGCCGTCCTCGCCGTGCGGGCCGGCGGGAAGCTCGACCCGAGCGTCGCGCCGACACTGGTTTTGGGGCTGGCCTGCTTCACCACCGGATCGCTGGTGCTGTTCCTGAGGACCGTCCGGCGCATCCGCTACGTCCCCCCGATCGCGGCGCTCGCCACGGGCCTGGCCGTGCTCGGCCTGGGACTGCAGCCCGTGGAGGCCCTGGGGTACGCCGTCGGGGTGCTGGTGGGCAGCCTGTTCTTCGCCGCCACCTGCGGGTTCTCGGCCTGGCTGCTGGACACGGTCCACGAACTGGACCGCTCCCGCGAGGCCCTTGCCCGGCTGGCGGTGGCGGAGGAACGGCTGCGGTTCGGCCGGGACCTGCACGACGTGATGGGCCGCAACCTGGCGGTGATCGCCCTCAAGAGCGAACTGGCGGTACAGCTGGCCCGGCGCGAACGCCCGGAGGCGGTGGACCAGATGATCGAGGTGCAGCGCATCGCGCGGGAGTCCCAGCGGGAGGTACGGGAGGTGGTGCGGGGCTACCGGGAGGCGGACCTCGCGGTGGAGCTGGAGGGTGCCCGCGGGGTGCTGAGTGCGGCCGGGATGGACTGCCGGGTCGACCTCGAGGGCGGGCGGGAGCTGCCGTCCGAGGTCCAGTCCGCGCTCGGCTGGGTGGTGCGCGAGGCGACGACGAACGTCCTGCGGCACGGGGACGCGCAGAGCTGTGTGATCCGGCTGACGGCGCCGGAGACGGGCGGCGTGACGCTGGTGGTGGAGAACGACGGGGCTCCCGAGACGCCCGCGGGGCCGCCCGGTTCGGGGCTGGCCGGGCTGCGCGAGCGGCTCGCGGCACTGGACGGGACCTTGCAGGCGGGGCCGGTGGACGGCGGCCGGTTCCGGCTGCGTGCCGAGATCCCGGGCCGACAGGTGCAACGAATGGAGGTGCGGGCGTGAGCCCCGTACGCGTACTGCTCGCCGACGACGAACACCTCATCCGCGGTGCGCTGGCCGCACTGCTCGGACTGGAGGACGACCTGCTGGTGATCGCCGAGGCGGCCTCGGGGCCCGAGGCGCTCGCGATGGCCCGGGCGCACCGGCCGGACGTGGTGGTGCTGGACCTGCAGATGCCGGGGGCGGACGGTGTGAGTGTGGCCACAGCGCTGCGGGCCGAACTCCCCGACTGCAGGACCATGATCGTGACGAGCCACGGCCGGCCGGGGCACCTCAAACGGGCCCTGGCGGCAGGGGTGCGGGCCTTCGCCCCGAA
Source organism: Streptomyces sp. NBC_01408 (assembly GCF_026340255.1). GTDB lineage: Bacteria > Actinomycetota > Actinomycetes > Streptomycetales > Streptomycetaceae > Streptomyces. The sequence goes on from NZ_JAPEPJ010000001.1 coordinate 1,349,187, forward strand.
GACCGTTTCGGCCCAGCGGCTGGCCGAGCTGATCCGGACCGTGCACGCCGGAGGGCGTTATGTGGACCCGGAGTTGGCGGCCGACGCGATCAGCGCGGGGGACTCTCCGCTGACCGCGCGCGAGGCGGAGGTGCTCGAACTCGCGGCCGACGGGGCGCCGGTCGCGGAGATCGCGGAGCGGGCCTCGCTGTCGCAGGGGACCGTACGGAACTACCTGTCCTCGGCGGCGTCGAAGCTCGGGGCCGAGAACCGGCACACGGCAGTGCGTCTCGCGCGCGAGCGGGGTTGGGTATAGTAGGTCTCGCGTTACGGCGCAGTGCGGACATAGCTCAGTTGGTAGAGCACCACCTTGCCAAGGTGGATGTCGCGCGTTCGAGTCGCGTTGTCCGCTCAGAAGAAGAAGCCCCCGGTCCTCGGACCGGGGGCTTCTTCGTGTCTCAGGCCCGGCTCTGCCAGGTCAGGCCGGTGAGCCGCTCGTAGGCCTCGATGTACTTGGCGCTGGTCCGCTCGACGACCTCCTGCGGCAGGGCGGGCGGCGGCAGTTCCCCCTTCGGGTCCCAGCCGGAGGCCGGGGAGGTCAGCCAGTCGCGGACGTACTGCTTGTCGAAGGAGGGCTGCGCGCGGCCCGGCTCCCACAGGTCGGCCGGCCAGAAGCGGGAGGAGTCCGGGGTCAGCACCTCGTCGGCGGCGACGAGCGTGCCGTCCTTCGGGTCGAAGCCGAACTCGAACTTGGTGTCCGCCAGGATGATCCCGCGCTCGCGGGCGATGTCCCGGGCGCGGCCGTACACGGCGAGGGTGGTCTGGCGCAGCAGCGCGGCCGTCTCGGCGCCGGCGGTGCGCGCGACCTCCTCGTAGGAGACGTTCTCGTCGTGCTCGCCGACCGCGGCCTTGGCGGCCGGGGTGAAGATCGGGGCGGGCAGCTCGGAGCCGTCCACGAGCCCCTCGGGCAGGGCCAGTCCGCAGACGGTACGGGTCTGCTTGTACTCGGCGAGGCCCGAGCCGGTGAGGTAGCCGCGGGCCACGCACTCGACGGCGACCATGTCGAGGTTGCGGCAGATCAGCGTGCGGCCGGCCCAGTCGGCGGGGGCGCCGACGGGCAGCTCGGTGGAGATGACGTGGTTCGGGACGAGGTCCGCGAGCTGGTCGAACCACCACAGGGAGAGCTGGGTGAGGACGCGTCCCTTGTCCGGGATCTCGGTGGGCAGCACCCAGTCGAAAGCGGAGATGCGGTCGCTGGCGACCATGACGAGGCGGTCTTCCTCGTCGCGGTAGAGGTCGCGGACCTTGCCGGTGTGGAGGTGGACGAGGCCGGGAACCTCAACCGGCTCGGGCTTTTCGACGAATCCGGACACGGGTTCTCCCTGTGGGTCTGTACGAGCGCAAACCCATTCTCCCGTACGGCGTCCCCTGCCCCGCCCACGGGGTGTCATGCGCGCCGGGGCCTCAGTCGCGCTTGCAGATCCGGTCGAGGAGGTTGGCGGTGGCGCGCTGCACGCGCTCGTCGACGTGCCCGGGGCGGTCGAGGGCGGGGGACCAGGCGAAGGTGCCGGAGGCGAAGACCAGGGCGCCGCTGGGAGCCCGGTAGAGCGAGGTCTCCTGGTGGCGGCGGTGGCCCTCGGTGTCGAGGTAGGGGGAGTGGGCGAGCAGGATCCGGTCCTGGTGCTCGGGGAGCTGGGTGCGGGGGAAGTACCGGTCGGCCTCGCCCGCGACCAGGCCGGGGAGTTCGTCGTTCTCCGTGGCGCCGGTGGAGTCCCAGAGCCAGTGCGTGGCATTGCGCACGATCAGGGGCGCGGGCTCGGGGACCCGCCCGGCGTACTGGATGCCGAGCAGCTGCTGCTCCGGGCGGTCGACTTCCCGCCACAGGCTGGGGCGGCCGGGGCCGCGGCGTTTTCGGCAGGTGAGGAGCCGGTCCTCGACCCCGGAGGGGGACGGGGCGAGCTCGACCTGCCAGTACATGGTGTTGGCGGAGAGGAAGACGAGCGAGGTGCCGTGGGCGCGGGCGCGCTCGGCGGTGCGGCGCATCGGCCCCGACCAGTACTCGTCGTGGCCGGGGAAGATCAGGCCGCGGTAGCGGGTCGGGTCCACGCGGCCCGCGTGCAGGTCGCGGGTGTCGGCGTAGGCGAGGTCGTAGCCGTAGCGCTCGGCCCAGCGGATGAAGTCGTAGGCGTGGCCGACGTGCAGGGGCATGCCCGCGCCGGCGTACGGGCGGTCGAAGGAGACGGTGATGGCCGCGTCCTCCTCGCCGAGCAGCCGGCCCTCCTCGTCCCAGGCGTGGTAGAGGCTGGCGCCGGTGCGGCCGTCCTCCGGGTAGAGGTTGTACGCCTGCCAGGTGATGTCGGGGAGCAGGAGCAGCAGGTCCGCGGGGTGGTCGTCGCGGACGGTGAAGGGGATGTGGGAGCGGTAGCCGTCGGCGGTGGTCAGGACGGCGACGTACGCGCCCACGCTCCAGTAGGAAGGGACCTGAAGGCGCCAGGACAGCCACCAGTGGTGGCAGGAGACGGTGCGGTCGGCGGCCAGCGGGGCCGGCTGGACGATGCCGGAGAGGCGGGGGCTGGTGGTGATCTTGGAGGCCCCGTCGCCGCCGTAGTGGCCGATCCGGTAGACGTCGACGGAGAACTGCTGGGGCGGGTCGACGGTGATGTGGAAGTCGATGGCCTCGCCGGGGGTCACGGCTCCGGTGGAGGCGAAGCCCTTGATCTGGCGGTGCACGTCGTCGGCGCTGCGCGGTCCGCCGTTGCCGCGGGCGCGGGGGGTCCGGCCGGTGCCGGCGGCCGCCGCGGCCGGATCCACGTACCAGGGCACGACCTGGCCGGTGTCGCCGAAGTAGAGCTCACTGTCCCGGAACCAGGGCAGGGGTCCCTGCCCGAAGGGGTCGTTCACCGCGTGCGCGAGCGCACCTGACTCCCAACGCCGGATCTGGTCCGCACCCATACCGCTCCCCTCCCTCGCTCCCCCGAACGATGCTTTCAGGACACCCCGGTTCAGGACATCCAGCCGCAGCCGGTCCCAGCACATCACATAACGCACGCAGTCCGTCACCGTTCGTCGCGAATTGACGTGACCGGAACATTCGGATCCGCTTATCCGTACGAGCCGTAGCCCGGACGGGCGCGGGCCGGACCCCGGGAAAAGGGCGGCTCCGACGGTTCGGGAGGCCGGGCTCCCGAACCCTCGAAGCCGCCGGTCAGAACCGTGAGGGCCCGCAGGTCCGGCCCGCACGGCCGGGCCGTCAGGGCGGCCCGTCAGACCAGCCGGACCGGCTTCTCCGGGCGGACACCGATCTCCGAGAGCCACTCCCTCAGGGGCTCCGGATCCCCGTCTTCGACCAGGCACAGCACGCGCGGCGCCAGATCCGACCGGCGCTCCCCGCCGACCAGCAGGACCGGCCCGTCCAGCCAGTCCAGCCCCGGCGCGGCACCGGCCGAGTCCACGGCAGCGCAGCACACCATCGCCGTCACGTGGTCGGCCAGCAGGTCCCGCGCGCTGCGCGGCGGCTGCAGCGGGAACAGCGGCACGGCGTCCGCACCGCGCGCCTTGCCCGCCCCGGCGCCCGGACCCGCAGCCCGCTCCTCGCGGGCGAGGTCCCCGCTGAGCCGCCCGGCCAGCGCCTCCCCGGCCGCGCCGTCGCCGGCGGGGTCCGAGAGGTGCCCGAGCACCCGCTCCAGCGTGGGCCCGACGAAGCCGTCCCCGCGTGGGGACAGGGCCGCGGGAGCGGCGGCCACGGCGTCCAGCGCCGTATGCAGACGGGCCGCCTCCGTACGCCACTTGCGGTCCACGACCTCTTCCGGATAGGCCGCCCAGTCCACCGGGGACCAGTCCGGGCCGGACTCGGCCGGACCGCCGTGGAACAGCCGCGCCGCCAGCAGCGAAGCCGCCTCGTCGACCGCCCCCGGCTGCTCCAGCAGATCGCAGGCCGGGCGCTCGCCCAGCCGTGAGGTGAACCCGTCGGCCAGCCGGTCCCGCCGGGAGAGTTCTGTCAGTGCGGAGACCACTCCCGCGTCCAGGTGCGCCGGCCAGCGGCCCATCCGCCAGGCGGGCAGGGCGACCCGGGTCAGCAGCCGGTCCCAGCCCGCGTACGCGAGGCCGACCTGCTCCTGGGCGACGATGCGCAGCCCGTAGTCCACACCCTGTGCACGGTCCGAGGCGGCCGCGGCCACCCCGCGCTCCATCTCGGTGGCGTCGACCCGGCACAGCCGCAGCAGGAACCGCGCTGGCGGGGCGATCCAGCCGAGGCCGCGCCGGCCGCCCACGTCCACAGCGGCGTCCAGACCGCGTACGAAGCCGCGGGCGTCGGCTATGTCCGGGTGCGCGGAAGGGCCCGTACCGGCGACGACCGGGGCGAGGACGGCCCGTAGCTCCGCGACCCGCATCCACCACAGGAAGGGCGAGCCGATCACGAGCACGGGAGCCGCGCCCGGTTCGGACTCGGGACCCGCGGATATGCCGCCGCGGCGGTGGGCCGCATGCGTACGGTCCTCCAGCCAGCTGTCGCAGTCGGGCGTCAGGGCTATCGCGGAGGGCGACGGGACGTCCATCCGGTCGGCCAGGTCCCGCACCAGCCGGTAGAGGTCGGGCGCCGCGGCCTCCGACAGGGCCACCGTAGGCGTCACGGCCGGGCCCGCCCGCAGCACCACCGCGGCGAAGATCCCGCCGACCAGCAGTACGAGCGCGGCGACCGCGCAGACGGCCAGGGTCACGGTCGGCCAGGGATCCCCGGCCAGCCGGCCGGTCATCCTGGCGGCGACGAGCACCACCGCGAGGGCCGCGGGCAGCAGCCCTGCGGCCAGGGCCCTGCTGCGCACACGCAGCACGGCCAAGGCGCGGGAACGTGCGGACGGCACGCCCGCTTCGACGATCGAACCGGTTCCGGACACGACCGGACCTCACCCCCTCTGCCCTGCGGCGGCATTGCTCACTCCCCCACTGTGACACCCGCCACCGACATCGCAATGCCGGTGGGCCAAGTGCCGGAATGCTTGCGCCGCACCCTAGTTGGGGCCTGCCCGGCAGTCAGGCAGACAGGGTGACGATCACCCGATGGAATGGCTTTGGGTAAAGGTGGGTGCGTTCGAACGCGGCCGGATGCAGTCGCACGCGTACGCGCCCGCGGGCCCGGGCGCACTGTCGTGCGCACCGGGCCCGCGGGTTCGTGGAGCCGCAGCTCAGCGGCGTTCGGCCGCCTTGGCCGCGATGTCCGTACGGTGCTGCGAGCCGTCCAGCCGGATGCGCGCGACCGCCTTATACGCCTTGTCCCGGGCCTGCGCCAGGTCGGAACCGGTCGCCGTCACCGACAGCACGCGGCCGCCCGCGCTGACGACCGCGTCGCCCTCGCGCCGGGTCCCGGCGTGCAGCACGTACGCGTCGGGCCCGTCCTCGGCGGCCACCTCGGCCAGGCCCTCGATCGGGTCCCCGGTGCGCGGGGTCTCCGGGTAGTTGTGGGAGGCGATGACCACCGTGACGGCCGCGTCCTCGCGCCAGCGCAGCGGGGGCTCGGTGTCCAGGGTCCCCTTGGCGGCGTTCAGCAGCACGCTCGCGAGCGGGGTGCGCAGCCGGGCCAGGACCACCTGGGTCTCCGGGTCGCCGAAGCGGGCGTTGAACTCGATGACCCGGGTGCCGCGGCTGGTGATCGCCAGGCCCGCGTAGAGCAGGCCGGAGAAGGGGGTGCCGCGGCGGCGGAGCTCGTCGACGGTGGGCTGGAGGACCAGCTCCATGACCTCGTCGACCAGCTTCGGGTCGGCCCAGGGCAGCGGGGAGTACGCGCCCATGCCGCCCGTGTTGGGGCCCTCGTCGCCGTCCAGGGCCCGCTTGAAGTCCTGCGCGGGCTGGAGCGGCAGCACGGTGACGCCGTCGGTGATGGCGAAGAGGGAGACCTCGGGACCGTCGAGGTACTCCTCGATGACCACGCGGTCGCAGGCGAGGGCGTGCGCCCGGGCGGCCGCCAGGTCCTCGGTGACCACGACGCCCTTCCCGGCCGCGAGGCCGTCGTCCTTGACGACGTACGGGGCGCCGAAGGCGTCGAGGGCCTCGTCCACCTCTTCCGGGGTGGTGCAGACGTAGCTGCGCGCGGTCGGGACCCCGGCCGCGGCCATCACGTCCTTGGCAAAGGCCTTGGAGCCCTCCAGCCGCGCCGCCTCGGCGGACGGGCCGAAGACGGGGATGCCCACGGCGCGCACGGCGTCGGCGACCCCGGCGACCAGCGGGGCCTCCGGGCCGACGACGACCAGGCCGGCGCCGAGTTCGGTGGCGAGAGCGGCGACGGCGGCGCCGTCGAGGGCGTCGACCGGGCGGAGCTCGGCCACCTCGGCGATGCCGGCGTTGCCGGGAGCGCAGTACAGCGCGGAGACGTCGGGGTCGAGGGACAGAGAGCGGCACAGGGCATGTTCGCGGGCGCCGCCGCCGATGACGAGGACCTTCACGCCGCTCAGCCTAGCCCGGCCGGAGCGGCCGGTTTCGTGCGGCCACCCAACTAGCAGGTGCTACTCATTCGTGTATTCCTCCACAACGGTCGCTCCGAGCTCGCGCACGATGAGGTCGTGTCCGGTCAGCGCGCTGTCGACGAGGTCGGGATCGTCCTCCTCGGCGAAGTCGTCTTCGGGGGCGACCGGCGGGGGCGACTGCCGTACGGGGGGCTGCGGGGCGGAGGCCTGCTGCTGGGGTGACGCGTGGGGCGGCTGCTGCGGCTGCTGCTGGGCGGGGGAGCCCTGCGCCGGAGCCTGCGGCGGCGGGCTGTAGGCCGGGGCGGGCGCGGGCGGTGCGGCGTACGAGGAGGTCTGGAGCGGAGCGGGGGCTCCGCCGCCCACCACGGCGTCGATCTTCCAGTTGACCTGGAACTGCTCGGCCAGGACCGCCTTGAGCACGTCCTCGCTGCCGCTGCTCGCGAAGTTGTCGCGGGCTCCGGCATTGGGGAAGCCGAGCTGGAGGGTGGTGCCGTCGAAGCCGGTGACCTGGGCGTTCTGGCTGAGCAGGATCCAGGTGAAGCGGCGGCGGTTCTTGACGGCCTCCAGGACGCCGGGCCACATCGCCTGGATCTGCCCGGCGCCGGCGGCCATGCCGGGGGAGGGTGCGGGGGCCGCCGCCGGGGCGGGGGTCGGGGCCTGGGCGGGCGCGGGGGCCGCGGGGGCTCCCTGGCCGGGTCCGGCCGCGCTCGGCCATGCTCCGGCCGCCGGGGCGGGCGTGGCCGCGGGGGCCGCTGGGGCTGCGGGGGCCGCCGGGGCGCCGGCTCCCGGCTGTGCCGCACCGGGCCAGGCGCCGGGGGCACCGCCGCCGGGCTGAGCCGCACCGGGCCAGGCGCCGGGCGCGGGGGCCTGGGCTGCGGGGGCCGGGGAGACGGGAGCGGGTGCGGCTGCGACGGGTGTGGCTGCGGGTGCGACAGGCGGGGCGGGTGCGGCAGGCGGGGCCACGGGCGGGGCCTGAACCGTCGGCTCGGGCTCGGGAGCCCGTACGGCGGCACGCGCGGCGGCGACGCCCCCGCCCGGCCCGGCGGGCGCCATGGGATGTGCCTCGGGCCCGGGCACGTAGCCCATGACGGGCGGAGCCGCGGGCACGCCGGCCGCGGAGGCTGCCGCGAAGGCGGCGGCCCCGCCCCGCTCCAGCCGGTCGAGCCGGGCCTGGAAGGACCGCTCGTCGTCGAAGGCGGCGGGCAGCAGCACACGGGCACAGATCAGTTCGAGCTGGAGCCGCGGCGAGGTCGCCCCGCGCATCTCGGTGAGCCCGGTGTTGACCAGATCGGCGGCCCGCGACAGCTCGGCCGCCCCGAACACCGAGGCCTGCGCCTGCATCCGCTCCACGACATCGGCGGGGGCGTCGATCAGCCCCTTCTCCCCGGCGTCGGGCACGGCGGCCAGGATGACCAGGTCGCGCAGCCGCTCCAGCAGGTCGGCGACGAACCGGCGCGGGTCGTTCCCGCCCTCGACGACGCGGTCGACGACCTCGAAGGCCGCGGCCCCGTCCCCGGCGGCGAAGGCGTCGATCACGGAGTCGAGCAGGGACCCCTCGGTGTAGCCGAGCAGCGACGTCGCCATGGCGTACGTCACACCCTCGTCGGCGGCGCCTGCGAGCAGCTGGTCCATCACGGACATCGAGTCACGCACGGACCCGGCACCGGCGCGCACCACGAGCGGCAGCACGCCGTCCTCGACGGTGGCGCCCTCGCGCCCGCAGACCTCGCCGAGGTAGTCCCGCAGCGTGCCGGGCGGCACCAGGCGGAAGGGGTAGTGGTGGGTCCGGGACCGGATGGTCCCGATCACCTTCTCCGGCTCGGTGGTGGCGAAGATGAACTTGAGGTGCTCCGGCGGCTCCTCGACCACCTTCAGCAGCGCGTTGAAGCCCGCCGAGGTCACCATGTGGGCCTCGTCGATGATGTAGATCTTGTAGCGACTGGCGGCCGGCCCGAAGAAGGCCTTCTCGCGCAGGTCACGGGCGTCGTCCACACCACCGTGCGAGGCGGCGTCGATCTCGATGACGTCGATGGACCCCGGCCCGTTCCGGGCGAGGTCGCGGCAGGACTGGCACTCCCCGCAGGGGGTCGGAGTGGGACCCTGCTCACAGTTCAGACACCGGGCGAGGATGCGCGCGCTGGTGGTCTTGCCGCACCCGCGGGGCCCGCTGAACAGGTACGCGTGATTGACCCGGTTGTTCCGCAGGGCCTGCATCAGCGGTGCAGTGACATGCTCCTGCCCGATGACCTCGGCGAACGACTCGGGACGATAGCGGCGGTACAGCGCAAGGGACGACACGTATACGAGGTTATCCGGGCCCACCGACAACAGCGGCCCGCCGACGCCCCCAGGGCCCCCCGGAACGCAAAGCGCCCCCCACGCACCCGCCAGAGCCCACTTACCCTTGCTGCCTTCCGGCCCTGGGGGAGTTGGGTGAGATAGCGCCACGTGAGGGGCTGGCCCCACCCTAGCGGATGAACGGCCCCGGAATCGAGCCGGACCCCCACCGGACCCCCGCCCGGTCCCCGACCGACGATCACGTTCGCGAGCACCCCTCAACGTCTTGTATTGTTTGCGGCGGAGGATTCGCCTAGTGGCCTAGGGCGCACGCTTGGAAAGCGTGTTGGGGGCAACCCCTCACGAGTTCGAATCTCGTATCCTCCGCCATTGCTCTCACCGGGCAATATGTCGAAGAGCCCCACCGCTTGCGGTGGGGCTCTTTGCGTTCCCCCGTGCTCGGGCAGGAGAGCCAGACTTCAAGAAGCTGATGGTGCTACGTTCATTAGCATCATGCTGCTGAGACTGGACACCGCAGACAGTCGGCCCCTGCACGAGCAGGTGGCAGGCGCGATCCGGCGCGCCATCGCCGACGGGGAGTGCGCGCCGGGGGACCGGCTGCCGCCCGCCCGCGACCTCTCCCGGGCCCTGGGCGTCAACGCCAACACCGTGCTGCGGGGCCTTCGGGCCCTTCGGGACGAGGGGGTGCTGGAGTTCCGGCGGGGCCGCGGGGTGACGGTCGCCGAAGGCGCGGACCAGCGGTCGGAACTGCTGGACAGAGCGCGACAGCTGGTCACCGACGCAGCGCGTCAGGGCTATAGCAAGAGCGATCTCATCGAGCTGATCAGGGAGCTTTCGTGAACGACTGCACGAAGCGGACGAACGGCGCGCGCTGGGGTGCGGCCATATGGGCAGCGGGCGTTCTGGCCGCACTGGCCGCGCTTCCGCCGGCCGCGAGCAGTCGCCTGCCGGACCGTTTGGCCACGCACTGGGGTGGAAGCTCGCCCGACGGCTCGATGCCCTTGTGGGCAGCTTCGCTGTTCCCCGCGCTGATCTGGGCCGTCCTGGCGCTGTCCGTCGCCTTCGCGGGACGCCGCGGGGGCGCGGCCGCAAGGCCGTGGGCCGGCGTGACGCTGCTGTCGGGCGGCGTGTTCCTTGCGGGTGTCCAGGCGTCCATCGTGCGCGCCAACCTGGACCGGGCCGAATGGAGCGACGCCAGCTCGGTGGGTACCGGAGTCACGGTCACCGTCGTGGCCGCGACGGCCGCCGGCGTGCTCGGGTGGCTGGCCGGCCGCCGCGGCGGTGCCCCGACCTCCGGCGAGGAGACCGGCGGCGCGACGAGGATGGAGATCCCCGAGGGGGAACGATTCGTCTGGCTGTCCCGTGCGGCGAACCCGTGGCTCCACCTGACCGCCGCCCTCACCGGCCTCGTGGCCGCAGCCGCCGCACTGGCCGCCGCGGGCGGGCTGATCGGCCTGCAGTGGGCGCTGATCGCACCGTTCGCGATCGCCTCGACTCTTGTGCTCTTCTGCTCTTCCGTGCAGGCGCGGGTGACGGAGAAGGGGCTGGACGTGGCTTTCGGCCCGTTCGGCTGGCCCGTGCGCCACTGGGCCGCCCAGGACATCAAATCGGCGCGGGCGGAGTCACGGACACCTGCGCAGGTCGGCGGCTGGGGCTACCGGCTGAGCGGCCTGGGGACGACCGTGATGCTCCGGGCCGGCGAATGCCTGGTCATCCACCCCCGCAAAGGTACGGAGTTCGCCGTGAGTGTCGACGACGCCGAGCGCGGCGCCGCACTGCTCAACTCCTTCTCCACCCGACAGGCGAGCTGATCAATTCAGCCCCGTGGGCGTCGCCGCGATGACCCCACAGGGGACAGCCCGGGGCTGCAGCCGCGGCGACCGTCTCTGCCCTCCGCCGGTAACCGCGAGCACGGCCTCGTATCCGCCGGATGTGCGGGGAGAGAGGCGGGCCTGCCCCTCCGATCGGCGGGGTGCGATCCCCCTTCAGGCGTACGAGAGCGGTGCTTCCGGGCTGCCTAGTGTTCCCGTATGGAGCATCTCACCGAATTCCTTATGACACAGAAGAGGACCCCGCTGGTCAACCGCTACGCGGTCACGGCGCTGGACGGCGGGGAAGTTCTTGCCTTTGGCGAGCAAAAGCGGTTTGCGGTCAGGGAGGAGCTGACCTTCTGGAACGGTGAGGACCGGGCCCGGAAGCTCGGCGGGTTCAAGGCACGGAAGGCGATCGATTTCGGCGGCACCTACGACGTGGCCGGATCGGACGGAGCGGTCATCGGAACGTTCAGGAAGGACGTCAAGGCGTCTCTCCTGCGGTCCACGTGGCACCTGACCCAGGACGACTCGACCGCCGCCGTGGGCAGGGAAAGGCGGGTGGGTGTGGCGCTCGCGCGGCGCGGATGGGAGCTGCTCGACGCCGTCGTGCCGATCCCCGTGCCGTCGGTGCCCTTCGTGTACCACTTCGACTTCGTGCGGGACGGGCAACCCGTCCTGTCGGTCGAACGGAAGTGGGGCCTGCGCGACCGGTACGTCATCCGCGTCCAGGACCCGGAGCTCGACCGGACCCTCGCCCTCTGCATGGCCGCCGGTCTCGACGCCCTGCAGGGGCGGTGACCGACTGCCCCCGACGATCGGCTGTTCCGTTCCCCCCACACGGTGGGGCGGAAATGGAAGATCGGCCGGTTATCACGCGCTCGGGCCCCCATTAATTTGATTTCCGGGCCGCCGCCGGAGTGCCTTTCCGGCGCCTCCTGACGGGGCGGCTCATCGTGAAATTGAAAGGTGTACTTCTTCATGAACGAGTTCAACCTCGACGCTCGCGTGACCGTTTCCGCCGACCCGGCCGAGACGTCGCTCTCCCCGGCCGTCAGCGTCGCCTCGCGCGTCGTCATCCGCCAGACCATCAAGCGGACGATCGCGATGACGGCCGCGTGCGCCGCCGTCCGCACCAACGGCAAGTGCTGACCACACTGCCGATCGCGTCAGACCACGTCTGACCGCCACGGTGGGGTCCTGCGGCGCGAGCCGGGGGACCCCACCCCCCTCCACCGGAGCCTCGTAAAACCCGCCTCATGCACCCTGCCCCCCTCCTCCCGGCCGGCCTCGCCGCGCGGGCAGACGCCGTGGCCTCCCTGATCAGGGAGCGCCTGGACACTCCCGAACGGGCCGACGCGCACGCCGTACGAGCCGCAGGCCAGACCGACATGTCGTTCTGGACCGGCGCTTCCCTCAGCGAGGGGTACGCCGGGCTCGCCCTGCTCCACCTGCACACTGCGCGCGGCGCGCGGGACGAGACCGATCGGAAGCCGTCACTCGACCGGGCCTTCGCCTTCGTCCGTGCCGCCTTCTCCGCCACTCAGGAGAGTCCCCTCACCCACCCCGGGCTCTTCGACGGGATGGCCGGCCTCGCATTCGTGCTCCAGGACGTCTCCGTCGACGAACCGCGGTTCCTGCCCAGCCTCGCGAGGTTGCACGAGCAGCTTGCCCGGCACACGCTCGCCATGGAACTGCCCCGCCGGTCCGGCGCCGTGGCCGGCCACCACTTCGACCTCGTCTACGGAAGCGCGGGCGTCCTCGCCCAGCTCTGCGCCGCCCCTTCCACGACGCCACTCGTGGAGCAGGCCCTGGAGCGGTGCCTCGACCACCTCGTGTGGGTCGGCAACGAGCGTCGGTGGGCCGTCGGGGACCGCCTGTGCACCGGCATGTCCCACGGTGCCGCCGGTATCGCCGCAGCCCTCGCCGCGGCTTGGCGCCACGGCCATCGGCTGCCGGGGCAGCGGCTCGTCCTCGACCGGTTGGTCGAGTGGCTGCTGTGGGCCGGCACCGCGGAAGGACGCCGGCTCCAGTGGCCGAAGGAGCTTCCGTCGGACTCGCGCGTGGCACCGGGGGTGTTGCCGCCGCGCTGCTGGCCGTGGCCACCGCGACGGGCGACGAGGCCCTGAAGGCGCAGGCGTTCTCCGCCCTGGACGGGCTGCTCGAACGGGTCGCCGCCGGGGACGCACCCCGCTCGCCCACCGTGTGCCACGGGCTGGCAGGACTCGTCGCGCTCGCCCAGGAGTTCGCCGCCCACGGCAGCCCCGGGGCGGCCCGCGCCGTGCCCCGGCTCGTGGAGGACCTGCTCGACACCGCCGACCCGGACCGACCACTCGTCTACCGGGACCACGAGACCACCGGCCAGCTGGTCGACAACCCCGGCCTCCTCACCGGCGCGGCCGGCGTCGCCCTCACCCTGCGCGCCGTCGCCACCGGCGAGCGGCCCAGCTGGTGGAAGGTGCTCTTCCTCCAGTGACCGACAAGGACCCCACAGCTCTCATGCCGCGGTACGACGCCCTCGACTTCCACCTCCTGCGCGCACCGGCCCTGCCCGTCGACGTCTGGCGCGACGCGCTCGCCGACCCTGATCCCGCCCGCACCCACAGCCGGCTCGTCGCAATGGCCGACGACCCGCGCGTACGGCACGGGCTCGTCGCCGCCGGCAGCGGGCTGCTCGACGGACTCGCGAAGACCGACGGCATGGACGCCGGGGTCAAGGACGCGCGGCGGGTCCGATCCAGCGCCCTGCGCTACCTCACCCGCATGAGCACCCGCCCCACCCCCTTCGGAGCCTTCTCCGGCGTCGCCGTCGGCACGTTCGGCGACACCACCACCACCCGTCTCGGCGACACCGCCGTTGCCTCCGCCCGCGTCCGGACCGACATGGGGTGGCTGCTCGCCCTCGTCCAGCGGCTGGAAGGGGAACAGGAGGTACTCGAACAGCTCGACGTGGCCATGAACGCCCTCGCGTACCAGGTGGGCGACCGCCTCGTCCTGCCTTCGTGCGACGTACACGGCAACTTCGACCGGAGATCCGTCCGCGTACGGCACACCGCCGCGCTCGGCCACATCCAACGCCTCGCACCGGCAGGCTCGCCCGCCCCCTTCGCCGTGCTCGTGGACGAACTCACCGAGCGGTTCGCAGAGGTCGGCCCGGAGCGGATCTCCGCGTTCGTCACCGAGCTGGTCGGCCTCGGGCTGCTCGTCACGGACCTGCGCCCGCCCGTGTCCCAGCCCCGCCCCGAGACGCACGTCCTGGACAGGCTCACCGCGGCCGGGGTGGAACACCCGTCGGTCGCCGCCCTGCGCGAGATCGTCGAGCTGACGGCGCGGGCCGGCCACGAAGACACCGGCACGCTGGAGAAGCTGCGCCTGGCCCAGCGCGATCTGGTTCCCGGCCACCGGCACCAGCCCTTCCAGGTCGACTCCGCGCTCGGGCTCACCGGGACCGTGCTCAACCGCCGGGTCGCCGACGAGGTCGCCGACGCGGTCGGCTGTCTTGCACGGCTGAGCCAGGCCGCGCCCGGCGGGTACGACCACCTCTCCGCGTACCACCATGCGTTCATGGAGCGGTACGGCACGGACGCGCTCGTCCCGGTCCTCGAACTCCTCAGCCCCGAGCGCGGCCTGGACGCGCCCAACGGCTACTTCAATCCGCCCCGCGCGATGGTCATGAACCAGCCCGGCAGCGCGGGCGCCCCGCACACCGAGCGGGCCCTGGTCGCGCTCGTCGCCGATGCGTGGCGGCGCGGCCTGGAGGAGGTCGAGCTGAGCGACGAGGTGCTGGCGCGGCTCCTGCCCCCCGGTGACACAGGGGGCACGCGGCGCGTCTGCCCCGGCATCGACGCGTACGTACAGATCGCCGCCGACAGCGCCCAGGCCATCGACGACGGGAACTGGCGTGCCGTCCTCAACCACGACGGCCTCGGCGAGGGCGGTCGTACCTTCGGCCGGTTCTTCCACGTCCTCGACCCCTCCGCGACGGAACGCCTCCGTGACTACGCCCGCGCCCGCGAGGCACTGGAACCGGACGTCGCCGTCGCCGAGCTGGCCTACCTGCCCGGCAACGGGCGCGGTGCCAACGTGGCGATCCGGCCCACCGTCCACGACTACGAGATAGCCGTCAACGTCGCCCCGTCGGTCCCTGCGGACCAGGTCATCGACCTCGCCGACATCCTCGTCGGCGCCACCGACGACGCCTTTCGGCTCTTCTCGGCGCGCCTGGGCCGCGAGCTCGTCGTCGTCCAGAACCACATGCTCACTCCGCTCGGCGCGCCCAACGTGTGCCGGTTCCTGCTGGAGGTGTCGCGGGCCCGGTACACGACGCCGACCGTTTTCGGCTGGGGCCCCGTCGAGGGCGCTCCCCAGCTGCCTCGCGTGACCCGCGGCCGCGTCGTCGTGCGTGCCGCCGAGTGGAGCCTCTACCCGGCCGGGGCCGAGGCGCCCGCCGGCACCGGCCCCCTGCCCGTACCGCGCACCCCGGCCGACGTCGCCGACTGGCGCGGCACGTGGGGCGTCCCGCGCCACGTCTACCTGGCCGACGACGACAACCGGCTGATCCTGGACCTCGACCACCCGGTCTGCGTCGACGAGCTCCTGGCCGTGCTGCGCACCGCCACCGAGCGCGTCACGCTGCAGGAGGCCCTGCCCGGCCCGGACCGGCTCTGGCTGCGTGACGCGGCGGGACGCGGGCACCTGTCGGAGGTCGTCGTCCCGCTCATCGCCTCCCCCGCCGCCGCGCCGGCCCGCGAGGCCGCCGAGCCGCACGTACGGCGCAAGGCCGCCCCCGCAGCGCACCCCGCCCACCTTCCCGGCTCCGACTGGACGTACCTCAAGCTCTACGCCGCCCGCGACGTCCACGACGAGCTGGCCGCCGTCGAGCTGCCCGGCCTGCTGGAACGGATCCGGGAGACCGGCGCCGCACCCGACCGATGGTTCTACCTCCGGTACGCCGACCCGGACCCGCACCTGCGGATCAGGGTCCGTGCCGGCGCGCCCGCGCTGGAACCGATCCTGGGATGGGGGCGCGACCTCGTCCACCGCGGTCTGGCCGAGCGCACCGAACTCGCCACGTACCACCCCGAGATCAGCCGTTACGGCGGCCCCGCCGTGTACGACGACATCGAGGAGCTCTTCGCCGCGAACAGCGCCGTCTCCGCCGCGCTGCTGCGCATCCTGTGGGACAGGGCGCCCGGGCTCACGCCGGAAGCCGTCACCGTCGCCGCCGTCGACAGGCTGTACGCACAGTGGGGACTCGGCATCCGCGAGCGGCTGGACGCCATGCCCCGGCCGGCCGACGACAAGGAGGCCCGTGAGCGGTACCGCAAGGACCGCGACTACCTGTGCGAACTGCTCGAACCGTGGGACCGCCGCCCGCACCCCCTCGGCCGCGCGCACCACGACCTGCTGACGGTCGTCCTGGACCAGCAGGCCGACGCCGTACGCCGCGCCGCGCGTGCGGTCGCCGACGCCGAGACGGCCGGAACGCTGTGGGGCACCCGAGACGGCATCCTGGCGAGCCTTGCCCACATGCAGGTCAACCGGCTGCTGCCGATCGACCGGCCCACCGAGAACCGCTGCTACCTCGTGTGGGGCCACGTACTCAACTGTCTGCGGGGGAGGCCCCGTGACCACTGACGGATCCGTGGCCGGGGCCGTGCCGGAGGAACACCGGCGGCTCTCCCGCGACATGCGCTACTGGTGGCTCGTCCTGCGCACCTTCTGGGGACTCAGCTCCTTGCGGGTCACCGCACTCGCCCTGGCGACGTTCCTCACCGCCGCCGTACCGGCCGCCGGGGTCTGGCTGACGGCCGAAGCCGTACAGGCCGTCGCCGACGCGGTCGGCGGCGTGCCGGGAGCCATGGACCGGCTCACCCGCTCCGCGGGCGCGCTGGTGGCGGTGGCGGTGGCGGAACACATCCTGTCGTCCCTCGCCCAGTACCTGAGCGCGCTCCTCCACCTGGAGTTCTCGGCCAAGATCGGCGAGCAGGTGATGGTCAAGGGCACCCGTATGGATCTCAGTGCGTACGAGGATCCCGAATCGTACGACCGGCTACAGCGGGCCGTGCGGGAGAGCGGCGGAGGAACCGCCTTCGAGGTGTTCGAGGAGATGCTGCGCACGCTCACCTCGCTGGCCTCGCTGGTGATGGTCAGCTCGGTGCTGTTCTCCTGGAACACCTGGCTCGCGATCGCCATCGTGCTGGCCCCGCTGCCGGCCCTCGTGGCACACATCGTGTTCAGCAAGCAGGGCTACGCCATCGAGTACCACCGCGCCCAGGACCGCCGGCGTGCCTTCTACTACCAGGACCTGACGACGACGGACTCCTCCTACAAGGAGGTGAAGCTGTACGGCCTCGGCCCCTACTTCGTCGACCGCTACCGCGCCCTCGTGCGGGAGTTCTTCCACACCGACCGCCTCCTGGCACGCCGCCGGCACAGCTGGTCGGCGGTGCTCGGCCTGGTCAGCGTCGTGTGCTCGGCCGGAACGCTGGTGTTCGCGCTCAGATCGACCGCGTCGACCGGGCGGCTCGGCGAGCTGGCCGGCTACCTCCAGGCGCTGGGCGCGGTGCACGCCGCGGCGACCGGACTCCTGATCGGCGTCGCGACCCTCTACCAGAACACGCTCTTCACGGGGAACCTCTTCGACTACCTGTCGCTGCCCGAGGGCCGCATCACCGGCGGCACCCGTCCGTTCCCGTCGCGGCTCGCGCACGGCATCGAGTTCCAGGACGTCACCTTCCAGTACCCCGGAACCGAGATCACCGCCCTCGACCGCTTCAGCTGCTTCATCCCCGCCAACACCTGCTGCGCGATCGTCGGCGCGAACGGCGCGGGCAAGAGCACCGTCGTCAAGCTCCTCTCCCGCCTCTACGAGCCGACGAGCGGCCGCATCCTCATCGACGGCGTGCCGATCGAGGAGTACGACACCACGGACCTCCAGCGGAACATCGGCGTCGTCTTCCAGGACTTCGTCCGCTACGAGATGCCCGTCCGGCACAACATCGGATTCGGGCGCGTCGAGGAACTCGACGACACCGACCGCGTCCGCTCGGCCGCCGCGTCCAGCGGCGCCGACGCGTTCGTCGAGCAGCTCGACCACGCGTACGACACCGTGCTCGGACGGCACTTCGAGGGCGGTCACCAGCTGTCCGGCGGGCAGTGGCAGAAGATCGCCCTGGCCCGTGCCTTCCTGCGGGACGCGCCGATCGCGATCCTCGACGAACCGACCGCCGCGATCGACCCGGAGGCGGAGGCGGACATCTTCGGCCGGCTGCGCGCCATCTGCACCCAGGCCACGTCCCTGGTCGTCTCCCACCGGTTCTCGACCGTCCGCATCGCCGACAAGATCCTGGTGGTGGAAGGGGGTTCGCTCATCGAAGAGGGGACCCACGAGGAACTGATGGCGCTCGGCGGCACGTACGCCTACCTGTTCCGCCTCCAGGCCGACGCCTATCTCCGGGAGGACGCCGCATGACGACCGCCGACACGGAAGCACCCACGGCCCGGACCCCTCGGCTGTCCCTCATGTACCCGCTCATGGCCTACGACCTGGACCACCTCGCCGCCTTCGGCGTAGCCGTCCAGGACCTCTGCCTGGAACGTCTGTACATGGGCCAGTCGGTGCTCGTCGACACCCATCAGGCGTTCGCCCACCTCGCCGGGCGCGGCATCCGGGTGCCGGTCGGGACGAGCGTCGCCCTCACCGCGCTGCGCCACCCGCTGGACGCGGCCGTGCAGGCCAGATCGCTCGCTCTGCTGACCGGCACCGGGGTGGTGGCCGGGTTCGGCACCGGGGACCCGCAGTTCGTGTCCGCGCTGCGCGGCGAGCCGTACGAGAGCCCCCGCACGGCCGTCGCCGAGTACCTGACCGTCATGCGGAGCCTGCTGGACGGGGAGGCCGTGGACTTCCACGGGCGGTACGTGCGGCTCGGCGAAGGGCTCCAGTACGTCCCGCATCCGCCCGTGGCCCTGGGCGTCGGCGTACTGCGACAGCGCATGGCGTACACAGCGGGCCAGGTCGCCGACGTGGCCATCACGCTGCTGACACCGGACTCCCACCTGAAGGAGCAGATCGTGCCCGCCCTCGCGCAGGGCGCCGCCTCGCGGGACCGGGCTGCGCCACGCGTGACGTCGATCGTGCCGTGTGCGGTGCGCAGGCCCGGCCGGGATCCGCGGAAGCTGGCGTTCGCGGCGCATGAACTGCACCTGAGCGGCGAGCAGTACGCGGCGATGCTCCGGTCTGCGGGGCTGGACGTGGACGCCGCCGACCCGTGGGCCGGCGCGTGCGCGCTGGTCGACGGGGGCGTCTTCGCCTACGGCACACCGGAGGAGGTTGCGGACCGGCTCGCCCGTTACGGTGAGGCGGGGGCGACCGAGATCGCGCTGAGTTGTGCGGGGGTGCTGTTGACCGAAGGGCCCGAAGCGGCACTGGCCGACGTACGGGCCATCACCGAGGCGATGCGGGACCGGGCCACGGTCGGCGTCCGATGACCTTCCCCCGATTTACGAGCCGTCCGAACGGAGGAGCGAGCGAGTGCTGTTGCTGGAGTTTGCGGTGTATTCCTTGATGGATCTTGTGCTGTGGATAGGGGGTAAGGCTCTGGACCGGTCCCGTTCGGCGCGCCGAATCGCAGCGTTCGGGCGTGGTGAGCCGGTTACTCTGCGCTGCCGTTATCGAATGGGCCCGCAGGCCCCGGCGATGCTGCGCGGGAAAATCGCCCTGAGCCGATCGGGCGCCGTCCTGGAGCGGCCGGGTGCGAAGCCCCTCCAGCTCGCCGGACCGGTGACCGCCGCGACCGGCGGCGGCCGCGGGGGAACGGCGCTGACCTGCACCGTCGACCCAGCCGGCGACCCCAGCGGGAAGGCCGTTCTCCTCATCCTGACCTGGGACGCGCAGATGGTGCGACTCATCACGGAGACCGTTTCCGGCCCCGCCTGACCCGTGCCGCGGACCGGGCCCGAAACGATTCCCGGAGAACCCCTCGCCGCACACCCCGCACCGTCAAGTCCGCTGATCGATTGATAAGTTGATCAGTAATGCGGCCGAACGGGGAGGCTGCTGTAAGGGGGCGCGGTGATCCGCGTAATGATTGTCGACGACGAAATTCTGCTGCGGTCGTGTATGCAGCGCATTCTGGAGAGCGAGCCGGACATCGAAGTACCGCTCGCCTGCGACGGGCGAGATGCGCTCGAAGGGATCAACACCCATCGGCCCGATGTGGTGCTGCTCGACCTCCGAATGCCGGAAGTCGACGGGCTGGCCGTCCTCGACGGGATCGACAGATGCACGACGTCGCCCGCCGTCGCGGTACTGACGACGTATCTGACCGACGAGGAGATCACGGCCGCGCTGCGCTCCGGCGCGTCCGGCTTCCTGCTGAAGGACGCCACTCCCCAGGAACTCGCGCATGCGGTACGCGTGTTGGCTTCCGGCGGGACCGTGATGTCCTCGGCGGCGGCGCGCATCGTGGTCGACGGTTACCTCGGTAGCGGGCCGTGGCAGGACGAGCCGGACCAGCGCCTGGACTCGCTCACCGAGCGTGAGCGGCAGGTGTTGGACCTGCTGGCCGAGGGCCGCACCAACGCCGACATCGGCCGCCGGCTGATCATGAGCGCCTCGACGACCAAGGAGCACGTCAGCGCGATCCTGGCGAAGCTGGGGCTGGCCAACCGCGTGCAGGCCGCCGTCGTGGCACACCGCGCTGCGGCCGCCGAAGGCCGGAAGCGATCACTGGCCCTGGCCGGAACCCGCTGAGCGGCCGACGGCTCCGGCTCCACCCTGCTTCCTCGATCGTGCCTCCGGCACGCTGTTTGGAGTGAACCCCGCATGGCCCTTGGCAACGCGCTGTACGACCAGAAACTGGCGAGCGTGTACGACCGCATGTACCCGATCGACCACGACACCGACCAGGCCGTCGAGTTCGTCGCCGGCCTCACGCCGGCCGGCGGCACCATCCTCGAACTGGGGGTCGGCAACGGTCGGGTCGCCCTGCCCCTCGCCGAGCGCGGCTTCGGGGTGCACGGCATCGACGGCTCGGAGGCGATGCTCGCCGAACTGCGCAAGCGCGACGCACTGGGCGCGGTCACCACGCAGTTCGGCGACTTCACCGAGGAGGGGAGCGGGCGGGTCTTCGACACCGTCACGCTCGTGCTCAACACCTTCTTCGTCGCGATCACCAAGGAGCAGCAGCTCGGCTGCCTGAGGCTGGTGCGGGAACAGCTGGCGCCCGGGGGCCGGTTCGTCCTGGAGGCGTTCGACCCGGCCCCGTACCACCACGTGGAGAAGCCCGACTTCTCGATGCGCCATCTCGACGAGGGGGCCGTCATGCTCGACACACTGACCGTGGACCGGTCGCAGCAGCTGATGCTGTCCACGCACACCATCATCGACGGAGGAGTCCCGCAGACGCGGGAGCACCTGCTGCGCTACGCGTTCCCCTTCGAGATCGACCTGCTGGCCGAGCTGTCCGGCCTGCGGCTGGTCGAGCGCGCCGAGGACTGGGCGGGCACGCCGTACACCGCCGGCAGCCTGCGGCACGTGTCGGTGTACGAGCGCGATCCCGGTTCGCCCTGGGCTGCCGGGGCCAGCTAGTGCTGTGGCCGGAAAGGTCTGCCGGGTCGCGTCGTCCGGTGCGGTGCATCGCAAGGCGGAGGGCCGCGGCCCGTACTGGACGTACCGGCGCGGTCCGACAACGCGGCGAGGTGCCGTACCGGGCAGCGCGACCCGGTGGACCTTTCCGGTCACAGCACTAGCGGGTTACGGTCAGCTCGGTGGACGGGTACGCGGAGCCCACGAGCGGCAGCTCCGCCCGTACGGCGAATCCACCGTCGGGGGTCGGGCCCGCCCGCAGCGCCCCTTCGACGAGCGCGATGCGCTCCTCCAGTCCGATCAGGCCGTAGCCACTGGTGGGCGCGCCGAGCGCCGGGCCGGGTTGCCGCTGGGTGCTCGGCGGCTCGTTGCGGACCTCGACGACGAGGCTGTCCCCCTGGGCGGACGGGCCCACGGTGACGACGACGTGTGCGCCGGGGGCGTGTTTGCGGACGTTGGTCAGCGCCTCCTGGACGATGCGATAGGCGGTCCGCTCGACAAGCGGGACGCAGGTGCGGCCGGCGGGGAGGTCGAGGTTGAGGACCGCGTCCAGCCGGGCGTCCTTGACCAGGGTGTGCAGGTTGGCCAGGCGGGCAGGGTCGCCGACGTCGGCCCGTCGGCCCGCAGTGTGGCGCAGGACGCCAACGATGTCGCGGAGCTCCGCCATGGCGCTGGCGCTGTGGCGGCGCATTATTTCGGCGTCCTCGCGGACCGTGTCGTCCGGCGCGGTGCTCGACAGTGCTCCGGACTGGGCGGCGATGATACCGAGGTGGTACGAGACGGTGTCGTGCATCTCGCGGGCCATGCGCGTCCGCTCCTGGGCAACGGCCCGCTCGGCCTCCAGGCGGCGGCCGTACGCCTGTGACGCGGAGAGTTCGGCGAGGCGGGCCCGCAGCTCGGAGCGGGTCCGAGCCAGAATTCCCACGCCGGCAGGTCCGATGCTGAACATCAGGGCCACTTGGACGGCGACCAGATGGTCACCCCACGTCATGGACGAGGCGTCGACGGTGACGCCGGCCCACAGGCTCGCTCCGAACAGGGCTGACCCGGCACCCACGACGATGCGGCGTCGGACCGTACGGGAAGCCACTGTGAACATGGCGATCATGGGGGCCAGCCAGAGGTAGCCGGTGGCCATGGACGGGAGGGTGACCAGCAAGACCGTCACCGGGAACCTGCGACGCAGCAGGAGGACCAGAACTGCGGGCGTGCACACGAGCACGGACTCGGTGTCGAGGTAGCCCTGGAGGGGGAGCAGTTCCAGGGCAGCCACCGCGGTGACGAGTGCGTCGCCGGCGAGGTCCGTGCGGCGGCCTGGGACGGGCGGGCCGCCGGAAGCGGGCGGTGGAGCCGAAACGGGTTCGGGCATGGCTGTGCTCATGTGGTGGTTCCTTCCCCCGGTACCTCACAGATGTGGGCCGCTACGCCCTCTCGGCAGTATCTATGAACGGAAGTACGCGGGTATCACCGTGGTCGCCTGGTTTGACGGCCGAAGGTCCGAGTCCAGCCGTCGACTTCGGGGAGGTGCCCATGAGTCGGACCGTCATCGATCTGGACGACGAGCTGGTCGCCGACGTGGCGAAAGCACTGGGGACGAGCACCAAGAAGGAGACGGTCAACACCGCTCTGCGCGAGGTGCTGGAGAACCGGCGCCGCGCCCTCGCGCTCACCCGGCTCCGTGCCTCGGCCGAAGAGGGCGCCTTCGACCTGGAGCTGTTCGAGAACAAGCGGAACTACTGGCGGTGAACGCGGCGCAGTTCCTGATCGACACCAGCGCTCTCGCGCGCTTCATGCGCGGGGATGCGGAGCAGTACGGCTGGGACCAGGCGGCCGCCGCCGGCCTCATCGCCACGTGCCCCATCACCGAGCTGGAGTTCTTCTACAGCGCCCGGTCGGCAGCCGACCGGGCGCGCGGCACCGAGGACATGCGGCTGATCTTCGGCCGGGTTCCCGTCGACGACCGCGCCTACGACCGCGCCTGGCAGGTCCAGGAAGTCCTCACCAAACAGGGAAAGCACCGAAGCGCCGGTGCTGTCGACCTCGTCGTCGCCGCGACGGCCGAGCTTCAAGGGCTCACCCTCCTTCACCGCGACCACGACTTCGAGTGCATCGCGGCAGTGACGGGCCAACCCCTCCAGTGGTACGGCCCGGAGCCCGGCAAGTAGGCGCAGGGGACGCGCAACCTTTGGGTTGCACTCACTGTCCTGATGTGCAACTCTGAAGTTGCACCTGATGCGACGACGGAGGAGTCCCTGATGAGTGAGGACCGGATCGAGCGCGAGACCCTGATCGAGGCGCCGCTGGAGCGCGTGTGGTCGCTGGTGGCCGAACCCGGTTTCTGGGTGGCCGACGCGGCCGACGTGGCCGGCACCGTGGCCGAGGTCGGCGGGACGACGGTGGCCAGGAACCCCGAGTACGGGGACTTCCCGGTGCGCGTGGAGAAGGTCGAGCCGCCGACGTACCTGGCGTACCGCTGGGCGAGCGCGTTCCCCGGCGAGGAGCTGCGCGAGGACAACAGCACCCTCGTGGAGTTCACCCTGACCCAGGAGGGCGACAAGACGCGCCTGCGCGTCGTCGAGAGCGGGTTCGCGGCCCTGGCCGGCTCCGAGGAGCTGCGCCTCAAGGCCGTGGAGGACAACACCGGCGGCTGGCCCCAGGTCCTCGACGCGCTCAAGAAGCGCATCGAGCAGCCCGCCGCGTGACGGGCGCACCTCCCGGCGGGGCCGGCGCGATAGGCAGGGCCGCCGGGGCCGGCGGGACAGGCGCGGCGGTGGAGGGGGTCCTCGCCGCGCTCGCCGACCCGACGCGGCGTCAGCTGCTCGACCTGCTCGCCGCGCAGGGTGAGGCGACCGCGACGACCCTCGCCGAGCAGCTGCCCGTCTCGCGCCAGGCCGTGGTCAAGCACCTCGCCGTCCTGGACGCGGCCGGGCTGGTCTCCGGCGGCCGGGTCGGGCGCGAGGTGCGGTACGCGGTACGCCCCGACGCGCTGGACGCGACCGCCCGGTGGATGTCCGCGCTCGCGGCCGACTGGGACCGGCGGCTGGCGAGGATCAAGCGCATCGCCGAGGCCGCGGAAGCCGCAGAAGCCGCGGAAGCCGCGGAAGGGGACACCGGCCCCGGCCGGTGATCCCTTCCCCGTTCCGGCGCCGTGCGCACGGCCGCCGCCTTTCGGGAGACCAGCGCGTTCTGCTGCGTACGGCGTTACCGGCCCCGCGCGGAAGGACCGCCCCCTAAGCTGCGGGCGTGCCGTCGTACTCCATCGGGCAGGCCGCCGACCTGCTGTGCGTGAGCCCCGAGACCGTCCGCCGCTGGGCCGACGCGGGGCGGCTGCCCGCGCACCGCGCGCCGGAGGGGGCCCGGGCCGTCGACGGCGTGGCCCTCGCGGCCTTCGCCAAGGAACGGGCCGCCGGACTGCACCCGCTGCCCTCGAACGCCCCCGTGACCTCCGTACGCAACTCCTTCGCCGGGATCGTCACCGGCGTCCGGTTCGACGAGGTGGCGGCCCAGGTCGAGATCCAGTCGGGGCCGCACCGCGTGGTGTCCCTGGTGACCAGGGAGTCGGTCGAGGAGCTGGGCATCGCGGTCGGGGTGACCGTCACGGCCCGGGTGAAGTCCACCGAGGTCCACGTCGACCTGGGCTGAACGGGCCTGAGCCCTCTGCCGGAACTCGCCCGGACCGCCCGGACCTGCCCCGCCCCGCCCCGCCCGAAGGGCTACCGGCAGCGCAGCGCCGCGTACAGGTCCAGCTTGTGGTCGAGGCGGGACAGGTCGCGGCCCGTCAGGACCTGTACCCGCTCGATCCGGTAGTGCACCGTGTTCACGTGCAGGTGCAGGGCCTCCGCGGTGCGCGCCCACGAGCAGTTGTTGGCGAGGAAGACCTCCAGGGTCTCCCGCAGCATCCCGTCCCCGAGCGCCCCCAGCGTCCGCACCCCGAACACCGTCCGGACCTCCGCCGGCACCCCGGCCAGCAGCTCCGCCAGGGTGTCCAGTTCCTCGACCCCGCGCACCGGAACCGCCTCGTCCGCCGCCGTCAGCGCGAACCGGGCCTGGGTCAGCGAGGCCTTCAACTCCTCCGCCCCCGCCGCCGGCGCGCCCGCGCCCAGCCTCAGGTCCGCCTCCGGGCCGCCGCACGCCTGGAGCAGCGGCCACACCGGGCGGAGCCGGGCCGCCGCGTCGGTATCGGCACCGGAGGCCTCGTACAGCACCGCCGCCGAGCGGCCCACCGCGTACGGGACCCCGTCCAGGTGCCCCAGCGCCTCGGCCAGGGCGTCGCCCGAGGTCGCCGCCAGGACCCGGTACGGGCCGCCCGGGGGCAGCCCGGCCGCGCCCAGCGCCTCCTCCAGCGCGCCCGGCTCGGCCGGCTGCGCCCCCTCCAGCAGCCCGATCAGCTCCTGGCCCGCCGCCCGGGCCGCGGCCACCCGGCGCGCCTGCCCGTCGCGGTACTGGGCGAGGACCTGGGCGATCTCGTGCAGCACCCGCGGAGGGGCAGCGTCCGCGTCCGGCACGTACAGCTGCCAGGCGTCGTAGGCGGAGCTGTCGGCCTCGATGCGCAGCGCGAGCCCGCCGCGCGCGGGGGCGGACACCGCCCGCTGGGCCGGGATCGCGGGCGCGGACGGCGTACGGGCCACCGTGCGGCCGCTGGCGGTGAGCAGGTAGCCGCTGACCGGGCCCAGGTGCGCGCAGGCCCGGTCCAGCAGCTCGGCGGGCCCGGCCCCGCCCTCCACGAGCCGGCTGAGCTCGCCGCGCACGTTCTCGGGGAGAGCAAAAGTGCGGGTGGGACGGCGGCTCAGGTCGCCCCACTGGCGCAGGTACACGGCCTCGGTCACCGCCCGGAAGCTGGTGCTCGCCGGGACCGCCACGATCGGCACCCGGTGTGCGCGGCAGGCGGCGACGAGCTCGTCGGGCACCCGCCCGTGGGTCTCCTCGCCCGCCAGCAGCGCGGTGGCCCCGGCCTCGGCGAGGGCGGCGACGAAGTGCTCGGCCTTCGCCGCTTCGCCCTGCGCCCACCAGACGAGCCCGCTGAGGACGAGCTCCCCGGGTCCCAGGAAGCGGCCCGGGTCCTCCAGGTCGGTGGCGGTGACCCCGCTGATCTCCTGGCCGAGAAGGGCTTCCTCGCCCCAGAGCAGGGTGAGGCCGAGGCTGTCGGACCGGAGCAGGTCGAGGACGTGCATGAGGGACTCCTTGCGGTGGGTGGCAGCCCACATTCGCGAGGCGAATAAGAGGATCCTCATAGTAAATGCAAGGGGCAGCATCCGGCTGGGGTCCTGGTTGATCATCCAAGGCGATGGGTCCCGCCGCCCTCTGTTTCCGTGCCGGGGACCAGTCGTCGCGGCCCCGCTCCCGTTGCTTCACTGGCGAAAACGCATCTGCGACAAACGCATCTGCGCGGAAGGACCGGTGGCGCGAAGTGGACCTCAACACGGTGGTGGACGTGCGCGACGCGCGACGCCGCGAACCCTGGCGGCCGGGCGATGCCTGGCTCGGCGGCGGCACGTACCTCTTCTCCGAGCCGCAGCCGCACATCCGCCGCCTCGTCGACCTCTCCCGGATGGGCTGGCCGCCACTGTCCTGGCAGCCCGACGGCTCCCTCGACATCGCCGCGACCTGCACGATCACCGAGCTGTCGCGGTTCGCCCGGACCCTGCCGACCACCGCGGCCCCGCTCTTCGAGCAGTGCTGCCGGGCCTTCCTCGCCAGCTTCAAGATCTGGAACCTGGCCACGGTGGGCGGCAACCTCTGCAACGGCCTGCCCGCCGGGCCGATGATCTCCCTCAGCGCCGCCCTCGACGGAACCGTCCTCCTCCAGGGCCAGGACGGCGCCACCCGCCGCCTGCCGGTCGCCGAGTTCGTCCTCGGCGCCGGGGTCAAGGACCTGAAGGAGGGCGAGCTGCTCCGGTCGGTCCGGCTGCCCGCCCGCGCACTGGACTCCCGTACGGCCTTCCGGCAGGCCTCGCTCTACGGGCTCGGGCGCTCCGGCGCCCTCGTGATCGGCGCCCTCGACCTCGCGGACGGCTCCCTCACCGTCACCGTGACCGCCGCCACCACCCGCCCGTTCCGCTTCTGGTTCGCCCTGCCGCCCACCGCCGCGGCGCTGCGCGAGGCGATCGACTCCGCCGTCCGGCCCGACGAGTGGTTCGACGACATCCACGGTCTGCCCGCCTGGCGGCGCCACATGGCGCTGCGCCTGGCCGAGGAGATCCGCCGTGAACTCCGCCCGGAACCGGGCCCTTCGGAGGCATCCCGATGAGCTACGAGATCGAGATCAACAAGCGGCGCTTCGAGGACGAGCCCCGGGCCGGCCAGTGCCTGCGCACGTACCTGCGCGAACGCGGCTGGTTCGGCGTGAAGAAGGGCTGCGACCAGGGCGACTGCGGGGCCTGCACGGTCCACGTCGACGGCCGCCCCGTGCACAGCTGCCTCTATCCGGCCGTCCGCGCCGAGGGCCGCTCCGTCACCACCGTCGAGGGGCTCTGCTCGCCCGGCGGCGAACTCCACCCGGCCCAGCAGCAGTTCCTCGACGCCCAGGGCTTCCAGTGCGGCTTCTGCACGGCGGGCTTCCTGATGACCACCGCCGCCCTCCAGGCCGAGCAGGGCACCGCCGACGACGACGGCAAGCTGGCGGACCTCCCGCGCGCCTTCAAGGGCAACATCTGCCGCTGTACGGGCTACCGCGCCATCGAGGACGCGGTGCACGGGGTCAAGCACACCGAGTCCCCCGAGGCCGGGCAGGCCGTCGGCAAGTCCCTGGGCGCCCCCGCAGGCCCCCAGGTGGTCACCGGCACCGCCCGCTACACCTTCGACGTGGAGGTGCCCGGGCTGCTCCACATGAAGCTGCTGCGCTCCCCGCACCCGCACGCCCGGATCGTCTCCATCGACACCGCCGAGGCCCTCCGGGTGCCGGGCGTGCACGCCGTCCTCACCCACCACGACGCCCCCGAGCGGCTGTACTCCTCCGCCCGGCACGAGCACCCCACCGAGGACCCGATGGACACCCGCGTCCTGGACGACGTGGTCCGCTTCGTCGGCCAGCGCGTGGCGGCCGTGGTCGCCGACAGCGAGCAGGCCGCCGAGGAGGGGTGCCGGCGCGTGGTCGTCACGTACGAGGAACTCCCGTACGTCATCGATCCGGAGGAGGCCATGCTTCCGGGCGCCCCCGTCCTCCACCCCAAGGGGCCCGAGTCGGGGATCTTCCGCGCTGAGAACAACGTGTGCGGCGAGGTCCACAACACCCTCGGCGACATGGAGAAGGGGTACGCGGAGGCGGACGTCGTCCACGAGGAGACGTTCCGGACCCAGCGCGTGCAGCACGCCAGCCTGGAGACCCACGGCAGCCTCGCGTACTTCGAGCACAAGGAGGACGGCGACGGCGAACGCATCACCGTCCGCTCCTCCACCCAGGCGCCGTTCCTGACCCGGCGGGCGCTGTGTGCCCTCTACGACCTGGGGGAGGACGAGGTCCGCGTCGTCGCGGGCCGCGTGGGCGGCGGGTTCGGTGGCAAGCAGGAAATGCTCACCGAGGACATCGTGGTCCTCGCCGCCCTGAAGCTGCGGCGCCCGGTGAAACTCGAATTCACCCGGGCCGAGCAGTTCTACGGTGCCACCACCCGCCACCCCTTCAAGATCACCATCAAGATCGGTGCCAAGGCCGACGGCACCCTCACCGCGCTGCGCATCCGCGTGCTCTCCAACACCGGCGCCTACGGCAACCACGGCCCGGCGGTCATGTTCCACAGCGTCGGCGAGTCCTTCGCCGTCTACAAGGCGCCGAACAAGCAGGTGGAGGCGTACTCCGTCTACACCAACTGCGTGCCGGCGGGCGCCTTCCGCGGCTACGGCCTGGGCCAGGTCCTCTTCGCCCTCGAATCGGTGATGGACGAGCTCGCCATCCGGCTCGGTATGGACCCGCTCGCCCTGCGCGAGAAGAACGTCATCGGCCCCGGCGACCACATGGTGACCCCCATCGGCCACGAGGAGGACCTCTTCATCGCCTCGTACGGGATGAACCAGTGCATGGACGTCGTCCGCAAGGCCATCGCCGAGGACCGCAGCCACGAGGACGTCCCCGAGGGCTGGCTCACCGGGACGGGCACGGCGGTCGCGATGATCGCGACCGGACCGCCGGGCGGCCACTTCGCCGACGCGCGGGTCAGCCTGCTGCGCGACGGCACGTACGACATCGCGGTGGGCACGGCCGAGTTCGGCAACGGCACCACCACCGTCCACAAGCAGATCACCGCCGGGGCCCTGAACACCACCGTCGACCGCATCGCCGTCCGCCAGTCCGACACCGACGTCGTCCGGCACGACACCGGCGCCTTCGGCTCGGCCGGCACGGTGGTGGCGGGCAAGGCGGTCATGCTGGCCGCGGGCTCTCTCGCAGAGCGCCTCCAGACCTTCGCCGCCCGGCACACGGGCGTGGCCCGGCACCTGTGCAAACTCCAGGCGGAGGCCTTCGACTGCGCGGGCCGCACCGTCACCCTCAAGGAGCTGTACGAGGCCGCGTACGACAAGGGCGAGCTCGACGAGATCGCGGCGGACGGCCACTGGGGCGGCTCCCCGCGCTCGGTGGCCTTCAACGCCCAGTGGTTCCGCATCGCCGTGGACCCGGAGACGGGGGAGATGAAGATCCTGCGCAGCGTGCACGCGGCGGACGCGGGCAAGGTCATGAACCCGATGCAGTGCCGCGGCCAGGTGGAGGGCGGAGTCGCCCAGGCCCTCGGCGCGACCCTCTTCGAGACGGTACGGGTGGACGAGCGCGGGGAGGTCACCACGGCCGCATTCCGCCGCTACCGGCTGCCGCAGTACGCGGACGTCCCGCGCACCGAGGTCCACTTCATGGAGACCTCCGACGCCATCGGCCCGCTCGGCGCCAAGTCCATGTCCGAGAGCCCCTTCAACCCGGTGGCCCCGGCCTTCGCGAACGCGTTGCGGGACGCAACGGGGATCCGCTTCACCGAGTTGCCGGTGACACGCGACATCGTGTGGCAGAAGATGCAAGAGGAAAACACCAAACGAAGCCACACCTGCTAGTCGTAGCAACCCATCAACCTTGCAGATGAGGTTCCGGAATGTACGCTGCCGGGCATGACGTACGCATGGCCAAACTCTTGCTGCACGGAGACCTGGACCACCCGGCGACCCTGAGCGTCGCGGACCTGCGGGAATGGACACAGCACCGGACCGCGGTGACCTTCGACTGCGCGACGAACGGCCCGCAACGCCACGTCTTCGAAGGCCCGTTGCTCCGGGACGTGGTCACGGACGCCGGCCCCGCCTTCGACGCGCGGCGGCGCAAGGACCGCAGCCGCTTCCTGCTCGCGATCAGCGGCGGGGACGGGCACCACACCGTCCTGTCCTGGGCCGAGTTGGACGCCGACTTCGCCGGCAGCCCCGTCCTGCTGGCCACCCGGCTCGACGGGGAGGAGCTCGACGAGGCGGGCAGCCAGCTGGTGGTCCCGACGGACCGGTGCGGGGCGCGCTACGTCAGCGCGGTCACCCACGTGTGGTTCGGCGCCCTGTCGGCGCCGGGGCTCGGCTGCTGAACCGGACCGGGGAACAGCGGCCGCCCGCGGTCAGACGGCCTGGAGCGAGATCTCCGTCGACTTGATCAGCGCCACGACGGAGGAACCGGCGGCCAGGCCGAGCGCCTCGACCGCGTCCTTGGTGATGGCAGCGGTCAGCCCGCCGCCGTTCACGTCCACCTTCACGGAGGCCATCGCGCCGCCCGCGGCGACCTCGGCGACCGTCCCGGGGATCTGGTTGCGGATGGACAGGCCCTCGACCGGGCCGGTGGCCAGGGCCACCTCGGTGGCCTTGACGAGCGCGTTGACCGAGGATCCCGCGGCGATGCCGAGGTCCTTGACGGCTTCGGTGGTGACGGCGGCGGTGATCTCCTGGCCGCCGACCAGACGCACCCTCACCGCCGTCATGGCCTCACCGGAGGTGACTGTGGTGACGGTTCCGGCGATCTGATTGCGGATGCTCAGGCTCATGAGTGCTTCGACCTCTGCTCGTGCGTGTACGGGGGCATGCGCGCGGCCCGGCCGGACCGCACAAGATCGACGCTATGCGGCTTCTCTCTGACCTTCGGTCAGCCCCTCGCACCCGCCACCCGCAACCACGCGTGCGGCTCGCGGGTGCGGTGCAACCGCACCGACCGGGCCGCCCCGGGCCGGGGATCACGCGTCCGACATCTGCGGCATCTCGCCGACCGTCGTGGACAGGTCGATCACCGCGAAGGCCGCGCCCTGCTGGTCCGTGAGGGCGGCGAACCGGCCGAAGGGGCTGTCCATCGGCCCGAAGTGGAGCGTTCCGCCGAGCTTGCGGGCCTTGGCGACCGCCTCGTCGCAGTCGGGGACCGAGAAGTAGATCTGGATGTAGGAGGGGACCTCCGGCGGGAACTCCTCGCCCATCTTCATCCGGCCCAGCACCGCGTTCTCCTTGCCGCCCAGGCTGAAGACCTTGAAGTCCATGCCGG
This sequence comes from Streptomyces sp. NBC_01408, assembly GCF_026340255.1. Taxonomy (GTDB): domain Bacteria; phylum Actinomycetota; class Actinomycetes; order Streptomycetales; family Streptomycetaceae; genus Streptomyces. The sequence continues at coordinate 1,380,798 of NZ_JAPEPJ010000001.1, forward strand.
CCGCTTCGGGGTCGTCGCCCATGTCCATCTGCTGGGTCTCGTACGGAAAGACCTTCGCCAGGAAGCCGTCCGCCTTCGCCGGCTCGCGCGTGAAGACCTCGGCCCACGCGTACGCGCCCGGCTCGCCCACCTTCTCGAAACCCTTGTGGTCACCCGGCTGCCAGACCCCGAACACCGCGCCGCTCGGCTCCTTCGCGATCGCCATGGAGCCGAAGGTGCCGATCTGCATCGGCCCCATCAGCACGCCCCCGCCCGCCGTCTTGACCTTCTCGGCGGTGGCCTCCGCGTCGCGCGAGGCGAAGTACAGGCACCACTGCGAGGGAGCATCGGCTCCCGGCATCGGCGGGGCCACTGCCGCCACGGCCTTGCCGTCGGAGTAGGCCTGCGTGTAGTTGCCGAACTCGGTGGCGGCCTCCCCGAAGGTCCAGCCGAGAACCTCGGCGTAGAAGGTCTTCGCACCCTCCACATCGGTGAACATCGCGTCCACCCAGCAAGGGGCGCCTTCTGTGAACTCAGCCATGATCGATCGACTCCTGTGTCGTGTGGCATGCCTGCACTGCCTGCTCGTACTCACGCTAGGCGCGCGGCGCGGCGACCGCGCGGCGACCACGCACGGGAGGGACGCTGGAGCCATGGACAAGGACATCACCATCCGGCTGGCCATGCAGCCGGAGGCCGACGAGCTCCTCGGCCGGAGCCCGCTCGCCGCGCTCGTCGGCATGCTGCTCGACCAGCAGGTCCCGATGGAATGGGCCTTCTCCGGGCCCTACACGATCGCCCAGCGGCTCGGCTCGGACGACCTGGACGCGCACGCCGTCGCCGCGTACGACCCGGAGGCCTTCGCCGCGCTGCTCTCGGCGAAGCCCGCCGTCCACCGGTACCCGGGGTCGATGGCGAAGCGGATCCAGCAGCTGTGCGCGTACCTGGTGGAGCACTACGACGGAGACGCCGCGGCCGTGTGGGCCGACGCCGCGACGGGCGAGGAGCTGCTGAAGCGCCTCAAGGAACTGCCGGGCTTCGGGGAGCAGAAGGCACAGATCTTCCTCGCCCTGCTGGGCAAGCGGTTCGGCGTGCGCCCGAAGGGCTGGCGGGAGGCCGCGGGCGGGTACGGGCCGGCGAACGTCTACCGCTCGGCGGCCGACATCACCGGTCCGGAGTCCCTGGCGAAGGTCCGGGCGCACAAGCAGGAGATGAAGGCCGCGGCCAAGGCCGCCAAGGCCTCGGGCGGGTCGTAGGTCCGGGTCGGTCCGGCCTGACCGACCCGGCTCGCCGCTACGGGGTGTCCGCGGTGGGCCAAGCGGTCGGCGGCGCGCCGCCCGCGGCTCCCGACCGGCAGCACCCCGGTGGCCGCCGCCAGCCCGTAGGGCGGCATGTCCGCGTAGACGGACTCGTACGAGCCCTCGGGCACGACGTACGCCTCGTGCCACAGGCCCACGTGTCCGCGCACCTTGCCCGCGCGCTCCTTGCGGTCGATGATCGTCCAGACCCGGTGGTGGAACATGTCGGGTGCCTTGGCGTAGGCGTAGAGCTTCTCCGCCGGGCTGTTGCCCGCCGGCCGAAGGGTCAGCGCGACCACCGCCGAGTACGACGAGGGCCATCTGCGGCGGCTGCGGCTGGTGCGCGCGATGATCCAGGTCGGGCGGCTGCCCGTGGCCACCGCCAGAGAGGTGCTCAAGCACGTCGACGACGACTCCCTGGGCAGGACGATCCGCCTCGGCGCGGCCCTGTGGGCGCTCCCGCAGGGGCCCGAACTGGACACACCTGAGGGGAGGAAGGACACCGGCGGGGACACCGCCGGGGAGGGCGGCGGGAAGCGCGCGGAGACCCCGGACGGGGCCGGAGACGCCGCGGGCGCCGGGGACGAGGACCCCGCCGTGGTCACCGCGCGGCAGGAGGTGGACCGGCTGCTGGAGATGCTGGGCTGGTCGACCGCCCGGGACCTTGCCCCCCTCTCCCCGGTCCACCGCTCGCTGGTGGTGGCGGTGGCCGCGCCGATCCGGCTCGACTACCCCTGGGACGCCGAACTCATGGCCCCGTACGCCCGCCTGATGCACCAAGTGGCCGTCTGTGACCTGGACTTCGTGGAGACCTACCCCACCGAGGCGGAGAAGGTGGAGACGGCGGTCGCGTCGGCGATCCTCTTCGAACCGGTCCTGCGGGCGATGCACCGGCTGGCCCAGGAAGAGGAGTCGGCCCGGCGCTACGGGCTCGGACCGCCGGGAGGCCGAAAAGCGCCCCTCCGGGACCGTCCGGGCCCGGAAATGTCAGACCAGCTCCGTAGATTGGGGACATGACAGAGATCGCGACCGCAACTCGCGCCGCCACCGCCGAAGCCGTACAGGACGCCCCGGGCAGCATCATCACGCTGCTCACGGACACCCCCGAGCTCACCTGCAACACCGCCACCTTCGACGAGGGCGCGGTCGGCGCTCCCCCGCACTTCCACACCAGGGCCACCGAGTTCTTCCACGTCACCGAGGGCCGCCTCGACGTCCTCGTCGGAGACGAGGTCCAGACCCTCGACGCCGGCGACTTCATCGCGATCCCCCCGGGCGTCAAGCACGCCTTCGCCCCCGCCCCCGGCCACACCGCCAGCGTCTTCGTCGGCTTCACGCCCGGCATGGACCGCTTCGACTACTACCGCCTGCTCGGCCGGGTCTTCGCGGGCGAGGCCACCGTGCAGGACATCAAGGACAGTTCGGCGACCTACGACAACCACTACGCGGAGAGCGCCGCCTGGTCCGGCCGCCGTCGCAGCGCGGAGCCGTAGACCACGTCCGCGTCGAGCCTGCGCAGTTCCTCCGCGATCAGCTCGGCCCCGCTGCGGACCTTCAGCGCCACCCTGCGGTCGGGGCTCCCCGGCAGGATCAGGGTGGCCAGCGCGCCCCCGGGACGGTCCACGCGTATCTCGCCGCCCGTGGTCTGGAGGCTGACCCCGGTGATCACCGGGCCGTCGGTCGCCACGCGGGCGACCGGCACCCCGAGCCGGTCCTCCAGCCAGCGCGCCAGCAGCTCCGCGCTCGCGTTGTCGGGCTCGCTCTCCACCCGCGCGCCGGTCACCGGCAGCGGTTTCTGGTCGAGAGCGGCGGCCAGCAGGGCCCGCCACGGCGTCAGTCGGGTCCACGCCAGATCGGTGTCACCGGGCTGGTAGCCGCCCGCCCGGACGTCCAGCACGCCCACCGGGTCCACGGCCGCGGCCGCGTCCGTGATCCGGCGCTGCGCCAGCGCGCCCAGCGGGTCCCCCGCCAGGTCGGCCGGTGCGTCGCCCGGCCACCACGCCACCACGGGCGCGTCCGGCACCAGCAGCGGCAGGACGACCGAACCGGCCTGGTCGGTCAGCGCCCCGTGCAGCCGCAGCAGGATGATCTCGCCGGTCCCGGCGTCCGAACCGACCCTCAGCTCGGCGTCGAGCCGGGTCGCCCGGCGCTGGTGCGGGCCCCGCGAGGTCCGCTTGATCACCGCGATGATGCGGCACGGGTGCTCGCGCGACGCCTCGGAGGCCGCGCGCACGGCGTCGTACGCGTTCTCCTCGTCGGTGACGAGGACGAGGGTCAGCACCAGCCCCATCGTGGGGCTGCCGATGGCCCGGCGGGCTTCGAGCAGGGCCCGGTTGACCTTGCTGGAGGTGGTGTCGGTGAGTTCGGTCCGCATACCCACGAGTCTGTCAGCGCCCGCCCCGGTCCGGGCACCCGGTTCACTCGATTCCTCCTGGACCGGCCCGCGCCGGACCGGCGTATGTCACCTGCGTTCGGCTGCGTCACTCATCTGCGCCGCCGCGCCGTACCGAAGACCGACCGCGAGATCTCCCGGCCCAGCTGGGTCCCGATGGACCGGGCCAGCGAGCGGAACAGCCCGCTGCCCACCACCTGTTCGGCCAGCGAGGGGTCCGGCTCCGGGGCGCTGCGCCCCGCCTTCTCGGCCGCCTTGGCCTGCTTCTCGGCCTCGGCGGCGGCCGCGGCCGCCTCCGCCTGCGCCTCGGCGGCGGCCTGCTCGGCGCTGATCTTCTCGTACGCCGATTCGCGGTCGACGGGCTCCGCGTACCGGGAGTACAGCAGCGAGGACTTCACCGCCTGGTCGAGGGCGGTCGGTTCGACCGGCCCCATGAGCGACTGCGGGGCGCGCAGCCGGGTCGCCGCGACCGGCGTCGGCGCGCCCTTCTCGCTGAGCACGGTGATCACCGCCTCGCCGGTCCCCAGCTGGGTGAGCAGCTCTTCGAGGTCGTAAGGGGAGCGGGGGAAGGTCCTCACGGTGGCCTTCAGGGCCTTGGCGTCGTCGGGGGTGAAGGCGCGCAGCGCCTGCTGCACCCGGTTGCCGAGCTGGGCGAGGACGTCCGCCGGTACGTCCTTGGGGGTCTGCGTGACGAAGAAGACGCCGATGCCCTTGGAGCGGATGAGGCGCACCGTCTGGGTGACGGAGTCCAGGAAGGCCTTCGAGGCGCCATTGAAGAGCAGGTGCGCCTCGTCGAAGAAGAAGACCAGCTTGGGCTTCTCCAGGTCGCCGACCTCCGGCAGGTCGGTGTAGAGGTCGGCGAGCAGCCACATCAGGAAGGTGGAGAAGAGCTGCGGTTTGTCCTGGACCGCCGGGAGTTCGAGTACGGAGACCACTCCGCGCCCGTCGGCGGCCGTGCGGAGGAACTCACTGGTGTCGAACTCCGGCTCGCCGAAGAACTCGGCCGCCCCCTGCTGTTCGAAGGCGGTGAGCGCCCGCAGGATCACCCCCGCGGTCACCGTGGACAGTCCGCCGATGCCCTTGAGTTCGGGCTTGCCCTGGTCGGACACGAGGAAGGCGACGACGGCCCGCAGGTCCTTGAGGTCGATCAGCTCCAGGCCCTTGGTGTCGGCGTAGTGGAAGATCAGGCCGAGGGACTGCTCCTGCGTCTGGTTGAGCTGGAGCACCTTGGACAGCAGCACCGGGCCGAAGGCGGTGACGGTCGAACGCACCGGGATCCCGGGGCCGATCCCGCCGAGCGAGTAGAACTCACTGGGGCATCCGGTGGGCTCCCACTGCTGCCCGACCTCTTCGGCCCGCTGCGCGATCGTGTCGTTCGCGGTGCCCGGCACCGAGATCCCGGAGACGTCGCCCTTGATGTCCGCGAGGAAGACGGGGACGCCGCCCTCCGACAGCTGCTCGGCGATGAGCTGGAGGGTCTTGGTCTTGCCGGTGCCGGTGGCGCCCGCGACCAGCCCGTGGCGGTTGAGCATCGACAGGGGGATGCGGATCTGGCGCTCCGGCAGCACGTGGCCGTCCCAGAGGAGGGCGCCGAGGTCGAGCGCGGGGCCGGTGAAGGCGTACCCGGCGGCGATCGCGGCGGCGGGACCGGCGTCGGCCTCGGTCGCCTCGGCCGCGTCGGCCGCCTCCGGGGCGGTCGCCGGGCCCGTCCGGCCCGTCGGAACCTCTGGGTCCGTGCTCTCGCTCATTCATCGCTCCCGAATTGGTGCTCTTTGCCACTTTTGCACCGACGCAGCAAGGCTGCGCCCGCAGGCACCGGCCCGGTAGGCTTTCCGTGTGATCTTCAAGCGCATCGGAAACGGGAGGCCGTACCCCGACCACGGCCGGGAAAGCACCCGTCAGTGGGCGGACGTCGCGCCGCGCCCGGTCCGGCTGGACCAGTTGGTGACGACCAAGGGACAGCTGGACCTCGAAACGCTGCTCGCCGAGGACTCCACCTTCTACGGCGACCTCTTCGCCCACGTCGTCAAGTGGCGGGGTGACCTCTACCTGGAGGACGGGCTGCACCGCGCCGTACGCGCGGCCCTGCAGCAGCGTCAGGTGCTGCACGCCCGCGTCCTGGAAATGGACTGACGCCGACGCGGAGCGGCTTCCGCTTCGCGCAGATTGCGCCTTTCGGGTCACCATTGACCTATCAGCAGATCATTTAGTAGGCATCGCCACCGGGTCGCACTACGCTGCGCCCATGAGCATGCTCACTCCCCCCGGCATGGGCGGAAAGTACCGCGTCACGGGAGCCGCCTACCCCCGCCTGAGCCGTAAGCGGAGCCGTCGTCGCATCGTCTTCGCCGTGCTCGGCTCGGTCCTTGCGCTCGCCCTGCTCAGCTACGGGGCACTGCAGCTCATCGACGTGTTCCAGGGCGACAACGCCAAACGGAACACTGCTGCCGGCGCCAAGGACTGTCCGACCGCGGCTGCCGAACGGGCCGCCAAGGGCGCGCCCGTGGCGGCCTCGGCCCCACCGGCGGTCAAGCTCCCCCAGCCCGGCGAGATCACGGTCAACGTCTACAACGCGACGCCCCGCGCGGGTCTCGCCAAGGCGGTGGGCGACGAACTGCGCAAACGCGGCTTCGCCGTCGGCAACGTCGGCAACGCCCCCGCCGACTTCGACAAGAAGGTCCCCGGCACCGGGATACTGCTGGGCTCCCCCGCCACCGACAAGGCGGTCTTCTCCGTCCTGGGCACCCAGCTGGCCGGCACCACCCAGCAGACCGACACCCGCGAGGGCGCGGACGTCGACCTGATCCTCGGTGACGCCTTCACGGAGCTCAGCACGAAGGAGGACGCGGACAAGGCGCTGGCCGTACTGGCCAACCCCGTGCCCGCGCCCGCCAAGAACTGCTGAGGACCGGGACGCCGCAGGACGACGGCCCGGCCGGGGACTACTCGGCCGAGCCGTACATCCGGTCGCCCGCGTCGCCCAGCCCCGGCACGATGTAGCCGTGCTCGTTGAGCCGCTCGTCCACCGCGGCCGTCACCACCGTCACCGGCGTGCCCGCCAGCTCGCGCTCCATGATCTCGACGCCCTCGGGCGCGGCCAGCAGCACCACGGCGGTCACGTCGTCGGCACCGCGCTTGATCAGCTCACGGATCGCCGCGACCAGGGTGCCGCCGGTGGCGAGCATCGGGTCGACGACGTAGACCTGCCGGCCCGAGAGGTCCTCGGGCATGCGCGTCGCGTACGTGGAGGCCTCCAGGGTCTCCTCGTTGCGGACCATGCCCAGGAAGCCCACCTCGGCCGTCGGCAGCAGCCGCACCATGCCGTCGAGCATGCCGAGGCCGGCCCGCAGGATCGGTACGACCAGCGGGCGCGGGTGCGAGAGCTTCACACCGGTGGTCGGGCCGACCGGGGTCTCGATGTCGGCCTGCTCGGTGCGCACGTCCCGCGTCGCCTCGTACGCGAGCAGGGTCACCAGCTCGTCGGCGAGGCGCCGGAAGGTGGGGGAGTCGGTGCGCTTGTCGCGCAGCGTGGTGAGTTTGTGCGCCACCAAGGGGTGATCGACGACCTGCAAACGCACAACATCCTCCAGAATTCAGCCTGCGACCAGCGAAAACGGCCGCCCGACGCGACCCACACCCAAAAGGCTACGCGCTGACACGACCCCTTCGCGTCCGAAGCGGCGACCGCGCCCGCGCGGCCGTGCGGATGCGCCCCGCGCGGCCGCCCAGCACGCTGGACAGGTGAACAGCGCACCGGTCATCGCGGCCGTCGACGGATCCGAGCACAGCCTGGGGGCCCTGGAGTGGGCGAGGGCCGCGGCCCTGCGGCACGGGACGGGGCTGCTCATCGCGCATGTGCTGCCCGACCACGCCCAGTTGTACGCGGGACGCCGGGCCGCCCTGCACGACGCCTCCCAGCCCGAGAAGTTCGCCGACCCGGTACGGGACCGGATCCTGGCCCTCTTCGGCGGCGGGCCCGACTTCCCGGAGGGGGTCCGCTACGAGGCCCTGGAGGGCTCCGTACCCGAGGCGCTGCGGGTGATCGGGGCGGAGGGCCTGATGCTGGTCATGGGGTCCCGGGGCCGCGGCGGCTTCGCCACCCTGCTGCTCGGCTCCAGCAGCCGCGCCGTGGCCACCACCGCGCCCTGCCCGGTGGTGGTGATCCCGCACGCGGAGCGGCGCGCGGACCCCGCCGACGTGGCCGGCGAGCCCTCCGTCGGCCGGGTGGTGCTCGGGCTGCACGCCGCCGAGACACCCGACGACGTCCTCGAATTCGCCTTCGCGGAGGCGGCCGCGCGGGGGACCACCGTCCAGGTGGTCTCCGCGTACGCGATCCCACCGGCGCCGACGATGGTGATCGACAGCCCCTTCGTAGTGGTCCCGCCGGAGGGGCTGGCCGACGGCGGGGACGCCGTGCCGGCCGAGCGGGAGATGGTGCGGTCCCAGACGGAGCGGCTGGCGCCCTTCCGCACGCGCCACCCGGAGGTCCCGGTCGAACAGGCCGCCGTGCCCGGGGACGCGGCGGGGCGGCTGGTCACCGCCTCCCGGTCGGCCGCCCTGGTGGTCGTGGGACGCCACCACCCGCGCCGCCACGGCAGGTCGCTGTTCATCGGCTCGGTGGCGCACGCGGTCCTGCAGCACGCCCACGGCCCGGTGGCCGTCGTTCCGACGCTGCACGACGACGCCTGAGCCGTCCGGCCCTCCCTCCTGCCGCTCCCACCTCTCTGACCTGCACAGGGGTGGCATCAATCGGGCCGTCCGGGGGAAGGTGGGTGCAGGGGGGTCTGCTTCGCGCCGGCGGAGGAGGACGACCGGACCAGCCGGGGTGGTGGCCGATGCCCGAGACGCAGCCGAGCGAAGAGAGCGAAGAGTACGAGACGCCGGAGACCGCGGCGCAGCGCAGGGCGCGGCGCGCGCAGTTCCTGCGCGACCTGAGCGAGGCGCGCGAGCTGCGCGACCGGGTCCAGCCCCGCCGCGCCCGCGCCGCCCGGATGCGCCAGCAGATGCGGATGCGCACCTTCCGCTGGTGACCCCGTCCGCCGCGGCCTGGGGAGCCGAAGGGCCCGACCAGGTGAACGGGACACGCCAGCCCCCCGCACCGAATCCGGCCGGTTTCCCGCACGACCGCACCGCCACCGCCCCGGACCCCCGCGCGAGCGCGTCCCACCGCCCCGCAGCGCAACCCGCGCAGGCCCCGCCGGGGAGCCGCCGCCACCCGCCCCGCGGCCTCCGTACGCACCGCGCGGCGCACGGCACGGCACGACGCAAGCGCGGAAGACCTCTCGCAAAGCCGCCGTTTCTGCCACGATGCCGATTGGGCGGGGCACGGACGGCGAGCACCACGGCCGTTCCACCCCAACCTCCGGCCGGGGGGACCTCCAACCGGCATGCCTAAGACCAGTGGGAGAGTCACGGTGTATTTCGCCGCACTGCTCGCGCGCACCGAAGACGGGTGGGAAGCGAGCGACATGGAACTCGACGACGTCGAGTCCCTCAGTGATCTGATCGATCTCGCCCGTTCCGCCGCTGTCGACGACGACACGGTGGTCGCCCTCATCGAGCAGGAGGACGCCTGGTTCGGCGTCATCCGCGTGGACGGGGAGGAGGACCCGCGGTACTTCGTATCGAACGCCTCCCTCGCCGCCCGCAGCTCCTACGGCTCGATGCTTACCAAAGAGCTGCTGGGCAGCGACGAGGAGGACGACGAACTCGACGAGCTGGACCTGGACGGCACCGAGGACGGCGAGGAGGAACCCATCGCCGCGTTCACGGACGAGGACGACGACCAGGACGAGGCGGGCGGGACCGGCACGGAGCCGGTACCGGCCGGTCCGCTCGGCGATCCCCGGCTGCTGGACGACCTCGGGGTGACCCACAAACAACTGATGACCCTGGACGGGGACGCCCTCTCGGAGATCGCCGACTCGCTCGGCGCCACCGAGGTCCTGGAGGCCGTCCGCTAGTGACCGACCCGCAGGTGACCCACAGACACGACACGCAGGGCCCCGATCCCGTACGGGACCCGTGGCGGGACTCCATGCGCCTGGCGCTCCAGGAGGCCGCCCGGGCGGTGCCGGCCGGCGACGTGCCGGTCGGCGCCGTCGTGCTCGGCCCGGACGGGGAACTCCTCGCCACCGGGTACAACGAGCGCGAGGCGTCCGGCGACCCGACGGCGCACGCCGAGGTACTGGCGCTGCGCCGGGCGGCCGCCGCGCTCGGGGAATGGCGGCTTCCGGGGTGCACCCTCGTGGTCACCCTGGAGCCGTGCGTGATGTGCGCGGGAGCGCTCGTGCAGTCGCGGGTGGCCCGCGTCGTCTACGGCGCGGACGACGAGAAGGCGGGCGCGGCCGGGTCGCTCTGGGACCTCGTACGGGACCGCAGGCTCAACCACCGGCCCGAGGTGGTCCGCGGCGTCCTCGCCGAGGAGTGCGCGCGGCAGCTGACGGATTTCTTCCGCGGGCTCTGACCGGCCCTCCGGATACGGATTTCGGCACACGGGGCACCTTGGGCTAAGCTCTCTCTCGGTAGCGTGTCCGAGCGGCCGAAGGAGCACGCCTCGAAAGCGTGTGATGGTGCAAGCTATCCGTGGGTTCAAATCCCACCGCTACCGCTCTGAAACCGAGAGCCCCGCCCCGCAAGGGTCGGGGCTCTCGGCGTTCGCGCGCCCGTTCCGGCTCCCTTCCGGCTCCCTTCCGGCTGCCCTCCGATTCCCGTCCGGCTCCCGTCCGGCGGACAGCCGCGTGACCGCGCGGTGCGGCAGCCGTTGTCACGGCATGACCAAGACCCAGCGCATGCTCGCCGCCCTCGCCCTCGCGGGGGCCGCCGCGGGCTTCGCCGCTCCCGCCGCCTCGGCCGCCCAGCTCGCCCCCCTCGCCCTCCCGGACCTGCCGACGGCGGCCCCGGGCATGCCGGCGGGGGCCCAGCCCGCTTCCGTCCAGGAGATCGGCGCAAAGCTCAGCGAGGGGGCCAACCAGCTCAACCAGCTGATGGAGCTGCCGAACCACCTGGCCCCCGTGATCGCCCCCGTACAGCCCCTCACCGACCTGGCCGGCGGCATCGAGTAGCCGCGTGTCCGCCCGCCCCCGGACACGCGAAGAAGGCCCCGACCGGAGTCGGGACCTTCATCGTGTGGGACGGGGGAAGTGGCATCGGGGGGACAAGCCACTTCCCCCGACGAGGACGGAACCTGCCAGTCCGAGCCGCAGTCAGGGGGAAGCTTGCGGCTCGGACCCCGCAATGAGGTCCTGTCCCTCACCCACCGGTTTCCTGCCAGAACCGGTGGGCTCACATCAATCCTGCGCCCACCGCACCCGCTCTCGCCGCGGCAAAGGACCCGTTGCGCCGGGCCCTTGGTCCTTAAAGACCGGGTGAGTGTCCGAACATGACCGGTTAGACTCCACCGACTTCGCAGTACCGGTTGGGGAGGCCGACACCGTTCATGGACACCAAAAAGCTCATCACGGGCGTCCTCACCGTGTTCGTCCTCTTCGTGATCATCACCCAGCCCAAACGGGCGGCCGAGATGGTGGGAATAGGTTTCCAAGGCATATCGGATGCCGCATCGGGCATCGGCGAGTTCATGACCGAACTGGTGCGCTGAACCCGTACGCTGAGGCGGTTTTCCCGACTCCCCAGCCCCCCACTCCAACGGGTGGGGGGCTTTTCGCACCCTATCGATGGGCATAATGCCCACTTATGCCCAACTTGCCCTCAACACGGTGATATACGGTGCTTGCACACAGTGCACATGTCTTGTGATGCTATGACCGCTTTTGACGGATGAGTTGACTGAAGGGGTGGCGTGACCGTGCCGGCCAGTACTGCGCCTCAGGTGCCCCCTCAGCAAGACCCCCAGGTGCCCTCCCAGCAGGAGCCCCGCCAGGAGCCGCGTCAGGAGCTCCGTCAGGAGCCGCCCGAGGAGCCCCCGGTCGCGCCGAGACCGCCCAGCCGGGGCGCGGACACCCGGGCCCTCACCCAGGTCCTCTTCGGCCAGCTGAAGGGCCTGGAGCCGGGCACCAGCGAGCACACCCGGGTGCGCGGGGCCCTCATCGAGGCCAACCTCCCGCTCGTCCGGTACGCGGCCGCCCGCTTCCGCAGCCGCAACGAGCCGATGGAGGACGTGGTCCAGGTCGGCACGATCGGGCTCATCAACGCCATCGACCGGTTCGACCCGGACCGGGGCGTGCAGTTCCCGACCTTCGCCATGCCGACCGTCGTGGGCGAGATCAAGCGCTACTTCCGGGACAACGTCCGCACCGTCCACGTACCGCGCCGCCTCCACGAGCTGTGGGTGCAGGTCAACGCCGCCACCGAGGACCTCACCACCCTCCACGGGCGCACCCCGACCACCCCCGAGATCGCGGAACGGCTGCGGATCAGCGAGGACGAGGTGCTGTCCTGCATCGAGGCCGGGCGCTCGTACCACGCGACCTCGCTGGAGGCCGCCCAGGAGGGCGACGGGCTGCCCGGACTGCTGGACCGCCTCGGCTACGAGGACCCCGAGCTGGCCGGCGTCGAACACCGCGACCTCGTCCGCCACCTCCTCGTACAACTGCCCGAGCGCGAACAGCGGATCCTGCTCCTGCGGTACTACAACAATCTGACGCAGTCACAGATCAGCGCTGAGCTCGGCGTCTCCCAGATGCACGTCTCCCGGCTACTCGCCCGGAGTTTCGCCCGACTGAGATCCGCAAACAGGATCGAGGCGTAACCGGAACGAGTGGAGATCATCTACCCGTTTCCTGACAGAACAGGCTGATCCCTCTCCGACCTCCTCTGTCGCTGGAGATATATGTCGACATGGCGCTACAGCGTGTTGCCGACATGTGACATTCTGCTGGAACCGCGTTTGCCGCAGCCCCGCCTCCGGTATTCAGGTGGAGGCTGCGTTCCTCCGACGGGCGCGCCGTACGCGACCGTCCGCGACCTCAAGGGGGTGGCATGTCCGTAGACCAGGGCAGCTCCAAGGTGCTCACGCTCGTCAAGAGCCCGGCACCGGCAGCTCCGCCAGCGTCTGACCGCTCGGAAGCCATCGACACCCGCACCCTCTCCCGCTCCCTCTTCCAGCGGCTCGCCGCCCTGGACGCGGACAGCCCCGACCGCACGTACGTACGCGACACCCTGATCGAGCTGAACCTGCCCCTGGTGCGGTACGCCGCCGCCCGCTTCCGCAGCCGCAACGAGCCGATGGAGGACATCGTCCAGGTCGGCACGATCGGCCTGATCAAGGCGATCGACCGGTTCGACTGCGAACGCGGCGTGGAGTTCCCGACGTTCGCGATGCCGACCGTCGTGGGCGAGATCAAACGATTCTTTAGGGACACCTCCTGGTCCGTCCGCGTCCCGCGCAGGCTCCAGGAGCTGCGCCTCGCGCTGACCAAGGCCAGCGACGAGCTCGCCCAGAAGCTGGACCGCTCGCCGACCGTCCCGGAGCTCGCCGCCGTGCTCGGGGTCTCGGAGGAGGACGTGGTCGACGGGCTCGCCGTCGGCAACGCCTACACCGCCTCCTCGCTCGACTCGCCCTCCCCTGAGGACGAGGGCGGCGAGGGCTCGCTCGCGGACCGCCTCGGCTACGAGGACACCGCGCTCGAAGGCGTCGAGTACCGCGAGTCCCTCAAGCCACTGCTCGCCAAACTCCCGCCCCGGGAACGGCAGATCATCATGCTGCGGTTCTTCGCGAACATGACGCAGTCGCAGATCGGCGAGGAGGTCGGCATCTCCCAGATGCACGTCTCCCGGCTGCTCACCCGGACCCTCGCACAGCTGCGCGTGGGTCTCATCGGCGAGTGATCTGAGCCGTCCGGCCGGACAGGGTTCCCAATTGACGGAGCGTCAGGAAAACTGGCGCGATGCGAACGGGATCCCGCACGGCCGCCCTCCTCGCCCTGTGCTGCACGGCCGCCGCCGGCCTCACCGGCTGCGGCGGCCCCGCACGGGACGGCTACGTCGCCGTGGGCGCCGCGGCCCCGGGCCCCGAGCGGGGCGCGGGGGAGAACGTGGCGCCGCAGGGGCGGGTCGAGTTCCAGCAGCTCGGCGGCCCGTCCGCGGCGGGCGGCTCCGCCGCCTCGGCCGAAGCACCGCCCGGCCCCTCGGCCGGCACACCGGCGGGCCCGCGGGCCGGTACGCCGTCCGGTGCGCCGTCCAGTACGCCGGGATCCACGGCGCCGCGCGGCTCCGCGGCCGCACCCGGCAGTGCGACGGGACCGGGCCGGGGCCCTGGCGGCACCGGTAGCCCCGCGGGGTCCGGCACGCCGGGTACGCCTGTGCCCGGCACCCCTGGCGGGCCGGGCACCGGCACGCCTGGCACGCCCACGAACCCGCCGGCCACGCCCGGCACGAAGCCTCCGGCCACTCCGGCGCAGCTGACGCTGTCCACCCCGGTGCGGGCGGCCGCGGCCGACCGCTGGTGCGAGCTGGTCACCGTCACCTTCACCAACACCGGCACCACCGCCGCCCGTTCCGGCACGGTCAGCTTCGCGACCCACATCATCGGCGCCCTCGGCGTCGACTGGGCCACGATCACCACGACCCAGCCGCTTCCGGCACCCGTGCCGGGCGCGGGCGCGAAGACGCAGACCTACACGGTGTGCGTGGACGCCTGGCGCGTCCCGCTGGGCATGCACGTGGAGACCCGGAAGGTCGCCGCCGGCTGGAGCTGAGCCGCGACGACCGGATCAGCGCAGGGCGAACCACAGGGCGGCGCCGAGGACGAGCGCCAGCGCGAAGGCCAGGCCCAGCCACACGGCCTTCTTCGAGCCGGCCTGCTGCTGCTCGGCGCGGCGCTGCCGGCGGGCTCCGGGGCCGGCCTGCCTGACCGGCGCGGCCTCCTCCACGAACGCCCGGAACATCTGAGTGCTGCCCGCGGGGTCGTAGTTGCCCTCGGGGCCCTGTGAGTTGTGGTTCGCAGCCATGGGGCAGGACCCTAGCGGGTTTTCCGATTCCTTTACCGCCCCACCCCCCGGATTCATTTGCCTGTAGCAACCATCCGCTTCTATGGTTGCTTTAAGCAACAAGATGGGGGGCTGCCCGGTGACCACTTCCACCGCTCCGCCGACGTCGGCTTCGACCGCTCCGTCGGCGCCGTCGGCGCCATCGGCGCCATCGGCGCCATCGGCTCCGGCGGTTCCGGCGGTTCCGGACACCGGCGGCCGGTACCAGGAGCTGGCCCGCCAGCTCACCGGAGTCGGCGCGGTCAAGCGCGACCTCGCCCGCATCCTGCCCCCGGACTGCCCGCCCGGCGCCGCCGCCGTCCTCACCGTGCTCGACCGGCACGGCGAGATGCGGCTCAGCCGGCTCGCCGCGTTCATGGCCGTCGACATCTCGGTGACCAGCCGGAACGTGGCCCACGTGGCCGACCGCGGCTGGATCGAGCGCCAGGCCGACCCGGGCGACGGCCGCTGCCGGATCCTGCGGCTCACCCCGGCCGGGCGCGCGCTCCTCACCGAGCTCGGCGCCCGGTACACGGCCGCGCTGGAAAGAGCGCTGGCCGACTGGTCGCCCCAGGACATCGACGTACTGAACACCCTGCTGGCCCGACTCCGATCGAGCTTCTAGAACTGAGGAACCACATGGCTACGACCACACCCACCGGTGTGCGGGGAGGCGGCGGCCGGTCGGAGACGATGTCCGACAGCACGTCCATGACCCACCCGCAGATCATGAAGGCCCTGTCCGGGCTGATGCTCGGCATGTTCGTGGCGATCCTGTCCTCCACGATCGTCTCCAACGCCCTGCCCCAGATCATCAGCGACCTCGGCGGCACGCAGTCCTCGTACACCTGGGTGGTCACCGCGGCCCTGCTGTCGATGACGGCGACCACCCCCCTGTGGGGCAAGCTCTCCGACCTCTTCAGCAAGAAGCTGCTGGTCCAGATATCGCTGGTGATCTACGTCCTCGGCTCCGTGGTCGCGGGCATGTCCCAGAACACCGGCATGCTCATCGCCTGCCGCGTCGTCCAGGGCATCGGGGTCGGCGGCCTGTCCGCGCTGGCGCAGATCGTCATGGCCGCGATGATCTCCCCGCGCGAGCGGGGCCGGTACAGCGGCTACCTCGGCGCGGTCTTCGCCGTCGCCACCGTCGGCGGCCCGCTGCTGGGCGGTGTCATCACCGACACCGAGTGGCTGGGCTGGCGCTGGTGCTTCTACGTGGGCGTGCCCTTCGCGATCATCGCGCTGATCGTCCTTCAGAAGACACTGCGGCTGCCCGTGGTGCGCCGGGACGTCAAGGTCGACTGGCTGGGCGCCTTCCTGATCAGCGGGGCCGTCTCGCTGCTGCTGATCTGGGTCACGCAGGCCGGCGACTCCTACGAGTGGATCTCCTGGCAGACCTGGGCGATGACCGGCGGCGCGGTGCTGCTCGGCCTGCTCTTCGTCCTCGTCGAGTCCCGTGCGAGCGACCCGATCATCCCGCTGCGGCTGTTCCGCAACAAGACGATCACCCTCGCCTCGGCGGCCTCGCTGTTCGTGGGCATCGCGATGTTCTCGGGGACCGTATTTTTCAGCCAGTTCTTCCAGTTGGCCCGCGACGAGTCCCCGACGATGTCCGGAATCCTCACGATTCCGATGATCGGCGGGCTCTTCGTCTCCTCCACCCTTTCCGGTCAGGTGATCACCAAGACCGGTAAGTGGAAGGCCTGGCTCGTGGCCGGCGGCGTGCTCCTGACGGCCGGACTCGGCCTGCTGGGCACCCTGCGCTACGACACCCCGTACTGGCACATCGCGATCTACATGGCCCTCACCGGCCTCGGTCTCGGCATGATGATGCAGAACCTGGTCCTCGCCACCCAGAACCAGGTGGCCCCCGAGGACCTGGGCGCCGCCAGCTCCGTCGTCACCTTCTTCCGCTCCCTCGGCGGCGCCATGGGCGTCTCCGCGCTCGGTGCGGTCATGGCCAACCGGGTCACCCACTACGTCCAGGACGGGCTGGCCGCGCTCGGCCCGAAGGCCGCGGCCATGGGCCACGGCGGCACCGCCGGCGGCGGCATCCCCGACCTCGACAAGCTGCCCGCGCCGTTCCGCGAGGTCGTCGAGTCCGCGTACGGGCACGGCGTCGGCGACGTCTTCCTGTACGCCGCCCCGTTCGCGCTGCTCGGCCTGGTGCTCGTGCTGTTCATCAAGGAGGTCGCGCTGAAGGCGAACCCCGCGGCGCACGCCCCGGCGGCCGCCTCCGCTGCGGCCGGAACCGAGGGCACGGGGGACCAGGCACCCGCAGCACCCGCGGTGGCCGCTACGGCATCCGCTGCAACGGGATCCGCTTCTACGGCGGCGACTGCTGCGACTGCTGCGACTGCTGCGACCACGGTGGACGGGGCTCGGGGCTGATCCCGGAGCGCCACACCCCTGAGGCCACCGCCCGGTCACAGCACTAGGCGGTGGCCTTCGCCTCGATGCCCGCGATCAGGACCTCGATCGCGAGGCAGAAGTCCCCTTCGGGGGCCCGCCGGACTGTGCCGCCGCAGCCGTGCAGGAACTGCGAGACGGCCAGATGGGCTCCGGCCCGGGCGGCATCCGCCAGGCCGGTGGCGTCGAGCAGTTGCTGGAGGGTGGTGTCGAAGGCCCGGGCGTGGGGGCCGATGTTCGGGTAGGCCGCGGTGAGCGGGGCCACCCAGGGGTGATCCGCCAGCAGCCGCCGGTAGGCCCGGGCGAGCGCCCGCAGTCCGGCGGGCCAGCCCGCCACCGTCTGCTGGCCCGGCTGCCCTGGTTCCCTTGGCTCCCCCGGCCCTCCCGGCCCTCCCGGCCCTCCCGGCCCTCCCGGTTCGGGCAGGACGAGTTCGCCCAGGGCCCTGTCCAGGGCGAGTTCGAGCAGGTCGTGCCTGGTGTCCACGTACCAGTACAGGGACATCGCGGTGACCCCGAGCCCTGCGGCGAGCCGCCGCATCGAGAACCGGGCCAGCCCGTCGGCGTCGAGCAGCCGCACGGCGGCCGCGGTGATCCGCTCCCGGTCGAGGCCGGAGGGGGCCTCGCTGCGGCGTCTGGCGGGGGCGGCGGGCCGGGTCGCCAGCCACACACTGGCCCGGGTCTCGCCGGGATCGGCCGCGGTCACCATGGGAAGCCCTCCTCAGACGCCCAGGGTTGAGCCCGGTATGCCCGGTGCGCCCCCTTGATCCTAGGGGGTGGCGCGGGCCCGCGTGAGGAGTGGGATCCGGCCCGGGCGGAGGGAGCGCACCCCCCATCCGCCCGGGCGGTCCGCCGGTCTGACGGTCTGACGGTCTGACGGTCTGACGGGCCGCCCGTTACGGCTGCCCGGCTGTCAGGCCTTCGGTGCGGTGAGGTCGTAGAGGGTGGCTCCGCCGACCGTGCGCTCGGTGTAGTTCTCCTTCACCCAGGTCTCGATGGCGCTGCTGGTGCCGCCGCCCGGTCCGCCGCCCTGGCGCATCGCGGGCCCGTTCTCGCCGCCCTGCTCGGTCTGGCCGTTCGAGCCGGCCTGGCCGATGAAGTAGTGGATCCTCCCGGCCTTCACGTACTCCTGGAACTGCTCCAGCGTCGGCGACGGGTCGCTCCCGTTGAAACCGCCGATCGGCATCACCGGCTCGCCGGAGGCCAGCTGGTAGCTCGCCGCGTTCTGCGAGCCGATGCCGGCCGCTGCCCAGGTGTACTTCTCCGCGTCGGCGCGCAGGGCCGCCGTGGCCTCGGCTCCGACCCGGGTGCCGCCCAGCAGCCCGCCGGGGCCGCCCTGGCCCCCGCCGGCCCGCTCGGAGCCGCGCCCGGCCTGACCGGCCTGGGCTCCCTGACCGGCCTGGCCCTGGCCCTGGCCCTGGCCCGTCTGGCCCTGGCCCGTCTGGCCCTGACCGGCCTGGGCTCCCTGGCCGTCCCGGCCGCCGCCGGGGCCGCCCTGGGCAGCGGGGCCGCCCTGACCGTTCGGCATCGCCTGGCCGGGGCTGCCCTGGGGCGCCCCGCCCGGGCCGCCCTGGCCGCCCTGGCCGCCCTGGCCGCCCTGCGGCTGCTCGCCCCCCGCGCCGAGGCGCATCATCCCGCCGGGTCCGCCCCGGCCGCCCGCCACCGCCGGGCCCGCGGTCACGATCGAACCCGTATGGCCCGTGCTCACAGTGGTCAGGCAGTACGCCAACGGGCCCGCCAGGGCTGCGCCCAGGCCCAGTGCGGCCACGGCCGGCAGAGCCCGGCCGCCGCCCGGCCGGGCACCGGCCAGCAGCCCGGCCGCCGCGAGCACCCCGGCCGCCAGGACCGTCCAGCGCAGCCACGGCAAGTAGTCGGCGGCCCGGCCGAGGAGCACGTACGACCAGACGGCCGTCAGCACGAGCACGCCGGAGAGGGTGAGCGCGGCGGCCAGGCTGCCCCGCTCCTCCCACAGCACGGTGACGCCCATCCCGATCAGCGCGGCCACGAACGGCGCCAGCGCCACCGTGTAGTACTCGTGGAAGATGCCCTGCATGAAGCTGAAGACGAGCGCGGTGATCAGCAGCGAGCCGCCCCAGGCCAGGAAGGCCGCGCGCGCCATGCCCTCCAGCGAGTCGGTGGCCCGGCGGGCCCGCCAGGTGACCACCAGTCCCGCCACGAGCAGGACCAGGGCCGCGGGCAGCAGCCAGGAGATCTGACCGCCGATATTGCCCGAGAACAGCCGGTCGATGCCGGTCTCTCCCCAGCCTCCGCCACCACCGCCGCCGCGCCCGCCGCCCCCGACGCTGCCGGTCTCGTTGCCGTTGATCCGGCCCAGGCCGTTGTAGCCGAGGGTCAGCTCCAGGAAGGAGTTGGTCTGCGAACCGCCGATGTACGGGCGGGAGTCCGCGGGCCAGAGCTCCACCACGGCCACCCACCAGCCGCCGGCCACCACCATCGCGAGCCCGGAGAGCAGCAGCTGGCCGAGCCGCCTGCGCAGCCGGGTGGGCGCACAGACGGCGTACAGCAGGGCGAGCGGCGGCAGGATCACGAAGGCCTGGAGGGTCTTGGTGAGGAAGGCGAAGCCGACGGCGACACCGGCCCACACCAGCCAGCGGGTGTGCGCCCCGTCGAGGGCGCGCAGCAGGCAGTAGACGGTGACGGTCAGCAGCAGGGTCAGCAGCGCGTCGGGGTTGTTGAAGCGGAACATCAGTGCGGCGACGGGGGTCAGCGCGAAAGCCGCCCCGCTCAGCAGTCCCGCGGCCGGGCCGAACTGACGGCGGACGGCGGCGTAGAGCACGCCGGTGGTGGCGACGCCCATCAGGGCCTGCGGAACGAGGATCTGCCAGGAGCCCAGCCCGAAGAGCCGGACGGACAGCATCATCGGCCACAGCGCGGCCGGGGGCTTGTCGACGGTGATGGAGTTCCCGGCGTCGGAGGAGCCGAAGAAGAAGGCCTTCCAGCTCTCGCTGCCCGCCTGTACCGCGGCGGAGTAGAAGGAGTTCGCGTAGCCCGAGGACCCCAGGTTCCAGAGCAGCAGCAAGGCGGTGGAGAACAGCAGCGCGGCGAGGGCGGGCCGTTCCCAGACGGGCCGGCCGACGGCCGCCGTGGCGGCGGCCCTGCCGGGCGCGGGTGGGGTGAAGGCGGTGGGTACGGCCGTGGTCATCGGCCCTCCTTGGAGATGGGCGTCTTCGTATGGGCTGCGCGCCTCTCGGGAAAGACCCAGGCGCGGAAGAGCAGGAACCTCAGCACGGTGGCGGCGAGGTTGGCGGTGATCAGGACGGCCAGTTCGGTGCTGTGCCCGGGTTCCGCCGTGGCCGCGCCGAGAGCGGCGAGGGAGCCGCTGGTCAGGGCCAGGCCGATGGCGAACACCACCAGCCCCTGGGCCTGGTGGCGTACGGCCCGGAGACGGCCCCGGACACCGAAGGTCAGCCGGCGGTTGGCGGCGGTGTTGGCGACGGCGGAGAGCAGCAGGGCGGCTCCGTTGGCGAGCTGCGGGCCGGTTCCGGCGCGGAAGGCCGAGTAGAGCAGCAGGTAGAGCAGGGTGGACAGCGCCCCGACGGCGCAGAAGCCGAGGAGCTGGCGGGGCAGCCCGCGGTCCACGTCGGGAACGGCGGTGCGGTCGCGCGGGTCGTCACCGAAGGGCCGGGCGAGCCGGTCGAGCGGGAGCGCGCCGACGGCGAGCGCCCGGCCCACCCGCCAGACGCCCTTGAGGTCCTCGGTGGCCGTCCGGACGATGTGGACGGTGGAGTCCGGGTCGTCCACCCAGTCCACCGGGACCTCGTGGATCCGCAGCCCGGCCCGCTCGGCTAGCACGAGCAGCTCCGTGTCGAAGAACCAGCCCGAGTCCTCCACCAGCGGCAGCAGCCGCTCGGCTACCTCGCGGCGGATGGCCTTGAACCCGCACTGGGCATCGCTGAACCGGGCGGCGAGGGAGGAGCGCAGCAGGAGGTTGTAGGCACGGGAGACGAACTCCCGCTTCGCTCCGCGCACGACCCGCGAGGAACGGGCGAGCCGGGTGCCGATGGCGAGGTCGGAGTGGCCGGAGATCAGCGGTGCGACGAGCGGCAGGACGGCGTTGAGGTCGGTGGAGAGGTCCACGTCCATGTACGCGAGGACGGGGGCGTCGGAGCCGGACCATACGGTGCGCAGTGCCCGGCCCCGGCCCTTCTCCTCCAGCCTGGTGCTGCGTACGCCGTCGAGCGTGGCGGCGAGGGCGGCCGCGATCTCGGGGGTGCGGTCGGTGCTGGCGTTGTCGGCGACGGTGATCCGGAAGGGATAGGGGAAGGTGCGGCTGAGGTGGCCGTGCAGGCGGCGCACACAGGGGCCGAGGTCCTTCTCCTCGTTGAAGACCGGGATCACCACGTCGAGGACGGGCTCACCGGGCAGGGGCGCGAGGGGCGCCCGTGCCGGAAGGGCACCGGGAGAGGCGTCGGTTGACATGCGTCGACCCTCGCGGGGTGCCCTGTCATCGCTGTGTGGTGAGCCTGTGCCCCGTCTGTGAGTCCGGTCCCGCGCCGTCGGCCGCGGGCCCTACGGCGAGCGGCAGCAGCACCTCGAAGCAGGTCCGGCCCGGCTCGCTCCGTACGTCGACCCGTCCGCCGTGCGCGCCCACCACGGCCTGGACGATGGCGAGCCCGAGGCCGGTGGAGCCCGCCGCCCGGGAACGGGAGGCGTCGCCCCGGGCGAAGCGCTCGAAGACGTGGGGGAGCAGGTCGGGCGGGATACCGGGGCCGTCGTCCTCGATCCGCAGCCGGACGGCGGATGTTTCACGTGAAACATGGGCGGTGACCGTGGTGCCGGGCGGGGTGTGCGTACGGGCGTTGGCGAGCAGGTTGACCAGGACCTGCTGGATCCGGGCCGGGTCGGCGCTCACGGGCGCGGGCTCGTCGGGAAGCCGCAGCCGCCAGTGGTGCCCGGGGCCGGCGGCCCGGGCGTCGCTGAGGGCGTCGACGACGAGCGGCGCGAGGTCGGTGTCGGTGCGGGACAGCGGGCGGCCGGCGTCGAGCCGGGCCAGCAGCAGCAGGTCCTCGACCAGCCCGGTCATCCGGGTCGCCTCGGACTCGATGCGGCCGAGGGCGTGCCGGGTGTCGGGGCCGGGCTCCTCCCGGCCCCGCCGGGTCAGCTCGGCGTAGCCGCGGATGGAGGCGAGTGGAGTGCGCAGCTCGTGGCTGGCGTCGGCGACGAACTGCCGGACCCGGGTCTCGCTCTGCTGGCGGGCCGTGAGCGCGGAGGAGACGTGGCCCAGCATGCGGTTCAGCGCGGCCCCGACCTGGCCCACTTCGGTACGGGGGTCCGCCTCGGCTTCCGGGACCCGTTCGTGGAGCGCGGGCTCGCCGCTGTGCAGGGGGAGTTCGGAGACCCGGGTGGCGGTGGCTGCCACCCGGTGCAGCGGGCGCAGGGCGACGCCGACCAGCACCTGCCCTGCGAGGGAGGCCGCGATCAGGCCGGCCACGGTGACGCAGACCTCCACCGCGATCAGGATCCCCACGGTGCGGTCGACACCGGCCAGCGGGAAGGCCAGGGCCAGGCTGCCGTCGGGGGCGGTGAGCACGCGGTACGAGCCGAGTCCGGGCAGGTCCAGATCGGCCGCGCCGGAGCGCGGGGTGCTGGCGGCCTGCACGAGTGCCTCGGTCTGGGCGGGGGTGAGCGACACGCGGTGGTCGCGGTCGGGGCCCTCGGCGGGGACGCTGCGCGCCCCGGTGACCTTGTCCCCGGGATCGAGGCGGATCCCGGCGGTGCCCAGCGGGGTGCCGGGGGCCAGCACGAAGGCGAGGTTGCCGTCGCGGCTCGCCTTGGCGGCGCCGGGCCCCCGGGAGGCCATGGTCACCGCCGTGTGCAGCTCTTCGTCCAGCTGGCCCATCAGGTAGGAGCGCAGGGCGAGGGTGGTGACCGTCCCGATGGCAGCGCCCACCACGGCGATCAGCGCGACCGCAGCGAAGACGAGCCGGGCCCGCAGCGACCAGGGGCGCCGCCACGGCATCCGCAGGCGGGGCGTCCGCAGGCGGGGCGTCCGGAACCTGCCGGGGCCGGGGGACGCGCCGGGCCGGGGGGACGCGTCGGGCCGGGATGACGTGCCGGGCCGGGATGACGTGCCGGGGCTGGGGGACGCGTCGGGACTGGGGGACGTACCCGTCGGCACTAGTCGGCCGGCTTGATCAGGTAGCCGGCCCCGCGCCGGGTGTGGATCATGGGCGCCAGTCCGGGGCCGCTCTCGAGCTTGCGCCGCAGGTAGGAGATGTACAGCTCGACCACGTTGGCCTGGCCGCCGAAATCGTAGGACCAGACCCGGTCCAGGATCTGCGCCTTGCTCAGCACCCGGCGCGGGTTGCGCATCAGGTAGCGCAGCAGCTCGAACTCGGTGGCGGTCAGGTGAATCTCCTGACCGCCCCGGGTCACCTCATGACTGTCCTCGTCGAGCCGCAGGTCGCCGACGGCCAGCACCGAGCCGCCGCGCGCCGCCTGCGCCGCGCCCGAACGCCGGACCAGCCCGCGCAGCCGGGCCACGACCTCCTCCAGGCTGAACGGCTTGGTGACGTAGTCGTCGCCGCCCGCCGTCAGACCCGCGATGCGGTCCTCGACGGAGTCCCTCGCCGTCAGGAACAGCACGGGGACCTGCGGGATCTCCCGGCGCAGCCGTCCGAGGACGGCCAGCCCGTCCATGTCCGGAAGCATGATGTCCAGGACCACGACGTCCGGCCGGAACTCCCGCGCCGCCCGCACCGCGGCCGCCCCGTCCCCGGCGCTGCGGACTTCGCAGCCCTCGTAGCGCAGGGCCATGGACAGCAGCTCGGAGAGCGAGGCCTCGTCGTCGACGACGAGCACCCGGCAGGGTCCGCCGTCGGGCCGTACCAGGGCCGCGGGGTTGCTGGTGGACGTGGACGCGTGAGAGGTGGTCGTCGCAGTCATACGGCCACGCTGACCGGCACCTCTGAGAGCGTTCTTGTCCCTACCTGTGAATCTCCTGAGAAACGCCGCTCAGCCGTCGAGCCGGAACAGGCGCGCGCCGTTGTCGTGGCAGACCGCGCGCAGCCAGTCGTCGCCCAGGCCGAGCCGTTCGAGAGCGGCGAGCTGGTGCTCGTACGGATAGGGGATGTTCGGGAAGTCGGTGCCGAGGAGGATCCGGTCGCCGAGGTCCGCGAGCCTGCCGAGCTCACCCGGCGGGAAGCCGCTGAACTGCTCGGAGAAGTCGGTGAAGGCCATGGTGGTGTCGAGCCGCACCTGGTCGTACCGGTCGGCGATGTCGAGGAAGTCCGTGTACTCGGGCATGCCCATGTGGGCGATGACCAGCGGCAGCCGCGGGTGCCGGGACAGCAGCCGGGCGATCGGCTCGGGTCCGGTGTACTTGCCGGGCGCGGGTCCCGAACCGCAGTGGATCACGATCGGGATGCCTGCCTCCGCGAGCAGCCCCCACACCGGGTCGAGCCGGTCGTCGTTCGGGTCGTAGCCACCGACCTGGAGATGGGCCTTGAAGATCCGGGCCCCGGCGTCGACGGCCCGGCCGACGTACCCGCTCACGCCCTCCTCCGGGAAGAAGGTCGCGGTGTGCAGGCAGTCGGGGGTGCGGGCGGCGAAACCGGCGGACCAGGAGTTGAGCCAGGCGGCCATCGCGGGCTTGTGGGGGTAGAGCATGGCGGTGAAGGCCCGGACCCCGAACTCCCGCAGGAGCGCGACGCGCTGCTCCTCCTCCTGCCGGTAGGTGATGGGCCACTCGACACCGGTCAGCGGGCCGACCGCATCGAAGTGGTCCCAGACCTTGTCCAGGACCCGCTCGGGCATGAAGTGGGTGTGGACGTCGACCAGTCCGGGCAGCCCGAGCCGCTCCCGGAAGGCGCGGACCGCCTCAGCCGTTGCGGACAAAGCCATGGCTCCGCTCGACGGTGGCGACGTGCAGGGTGTAGCTCTCGTACCAGTCGGCGCGGCCCTGCTTCATGGCCGCCTGGTGCTCCAGGTCCTGCCGCCACACGCCGAGGGACTCGTGGTCGCGGAAGTAGGCGACGGTGATGCCGAGACCTCCGGGGGTGCGTGCGAACTCGTAGCCGAGGAAGCCCGGATTCTCCCGGACGATCTCGTTCATCCGGGCGAGGGTCTCCGGGTAGCCGCTGTCGTCAGAGGTGCGCACATTGCTGAAGACCGCCATCAGGTAAGGCGGTTCGAAGGCCTGTACAGGCTGGATGCTCATGCCCACCACCCTCGGCGGCGCGCCCCCGGCCTGTCCACAGCAATCCGGCCCGCACGCCCAAAGGGATCCAAGTTTTGACCATGCCCGGGCGGCGCACCCCGCTCAGACGGCGCACCCGCCCGGACCGTTCGGACGCGGGCCGCTCAGAACAGCCCGTCCTGCTCGGCCGGTGGGCCCGCGGCCGACGGGATCTCCGCCACCGGAACGGCCGTCACCGACTCGCCCCCGGGGACGAGGAGTTCCCAGCCGGCCAGCAGCCGGGTGTCCACCACGAGCCCGTCCGCGAGGTGCAGATCGGGCCCGGCCGCGCCCACCAGCCGCCCCACCACCGCCCCGCCGGGCACCATCTGCGTGATCACCCGGTCGGATGCGGGCAGCCCGTCCAGCCCGAACGGTCCGGCGTGGTCGGCGATTTCGCATTCCAGCCGCTCCAGCGACTCCGGCCACCCCGGCAGCGCGGCCGCCCGGGCGTGCAGCTCGGCGACCTCCCCGGCCCGTTCGGACGCGGGCGGCAGGTGGGCCCGTACGGCGCGCTTGCGGGCGTAGGCAATCCGGTCGGGCACCCCGAGGGCCGCCCGCAGCAGCTCCTCGGTACGCCGGGTGGCCATGAGCGGCCCGCGCCCCAGCCACGTCCAGGTCACCGCGCCCTGTTCCAGCAGCCGGGCCGGCCCGCGCTCCTCGGCGGTGATGCCCACCTTGACCATGCCGGGTCCGAACCAGGCCAGGTAGACGCGGTAGGTGCGCGGATCGGCCGCGTTGGTGTCGGCGGCCACCGAGAACGACCGGTCGAGGCGGGCGCATTCGGGGCACTGCGCGTTCCCGGTCCGGGCGGGCACGGTGGCGGCCGTGGGACAGGCGGTCCGCTTCCCGGCCCGCCATACGCCCAGGCAGTGCCGCTCGCCGCGGGCGGCGAATGCCAGTCGCTGCCCGTACGCGAGCACGCTCGCCCGCTCCCCGCGCCCCTCCCCGAGCCACCCGATGGCGGGGCCGCCGTCCTTCCACCGGATCCCGGTGCACCGCCAGCTCACAGCGGGAGCGGCCGCTCGAAGAAGGTCTCCAGGACGACGGTGGCGTGCGTGCCGCTGACGCCTTCGATGGCGTAGAGGCGGCGCAGGACGTCCTGCAACTGCCCGGTGGAGGCCGTACGCACCTTGACCAGCACCGAGGCGCTGCCCGCGATGATGTGCGCCTCCTGGATCTCGGGGATCGCCGCGAAGGCCGCGCCGGACTCACCCATCCAGGCGTTGGAGTCGACCATCACGTAGGCGAGGACCCCGCTGCCGACCGCGGCCGGATCGACGTCGACGGTGGTCCGCCGGATGACCCCGCGCTCGCGCAGCTTGCGCACGCGCTCGTGGGTGGCTCCGGCCGAGAGCCCGACGGCGGTGCCGAGTGCGGCGTACGACTGACCCGCGTCCTGCTGCAGGCGCAGGACCAGCGCCCGGTCGATGTCGTCCACGCGATCTTCCTCTCATGAGCCCGTTGGCTCTTGCGAGGAAGGTACCCGATCCTGCAATCTCACCATCATGCCGAACACCATTCGGCACATCACTTCAATGGGAGAATTATGTATGCCATAGCCGACCTCACCTTGTACGAGATCCTGGACGACCGCTTCCGTACCGGCCGCTGCGCCAACGGCGACGCCCGACTGGAGCGGCTCCACGACGACTGCCGCTGGGCCGAAGGCCCCCTCTACCTGCCGGCCTGGCGCCAGCTGGTGTGGAGCGACATCCCCAACGACCGGATGCTGCGCTGGGACGAGGCGACCGGCGCGGTCTCCGTCTTCCGCTCCCCGGCCGGCCACTCCAACGGCAACACCCTGGACCGCGAAGGCCGCCTCATCACCTGCGAGCAGGGCAACCGGCGCGTCACCCGCACCGAGCCGGACGGCACCCTCACCGTCATCGCCGACCGCTTCGACGGCAAGCGGCTCAACAGCCCGAACGACGCCGTGGTCCGCTCGGACGGCACGGTCTGGTTCTCCGACCCGGACTTCGGCATCACCAACGACTACGAGGGACGGCGCGCCCCCTCCGAGATCGGCGCCTGCAACCTCTACCGGGCCGACCCCGCCACCGGCGCGGTCCGCCTTGCCGCGGACGGCTTCCTGGGCCCGAACGGCCTCGTCTTCTCCCCCGACGAGAGCGAGCTCTACGCGGCCGACACCCGGGCCGGCCACATCCGCGCGTTCAAGGTCACCGAAGACGGCCGCCTGACCGACGACCGGATCTTCACCGACTGCCCCTCGGTCGACAACATCCGCTTCGACGACGAAGGCCGGCTGTGGGCGGCCGCGATGGAGTCGGGCGTCCACTGCTACGCCCCGGACGGCACCCTGATCGGCCGGGTACGCGTCCCCGAACCGGTCTCGAACATCGCCTTCGGCGGCCCCAAGAACAACCGCCTCTTCATCACCGCCACCACCTCCCTCTACTCCCTGGTGATGTCGGTGACGGGCCTCCCCCGGGTCCTCCGGGGTCAGCGGGCGACGAACTGAGTCAGGATCGCCTGGACCTCGTAGATGTTGACGCCCTTGGTGAAGGTCTTCTCGATCGGCGTCGCGCTGCCGGATATCCAGATCTTGAGCTCGGCGTCGAGATCGAAGTGTCCGGCGGTCTCCACGGAGAAGTGCGTGATGCTCCGGTACGGGACGGAGTGGTACTCCACCTTCTTGCCCGTGAGCCCCTGCTTGTCCACGAACACCAGCCGCCGGTCGGTGAACAGGATGGTGTCCCGGATCAGCACGAACGCGGCGTGCACCTGCTCCCCCTGCCCCAGCAGCCGCGCGTAGTCCCGCTGCGCCGACGCGTGGTCGACGGTGTGCGCATTCCCGAACAGTCCCATGGGAGCCCCCTCTTCCTCAGGTTCGGTCAATCTCCCGCAACACTATCCAGACCGCCCACTGGTCCACGTCCCCCGGCAGAGCCAGATCCCCCCTGACATCTCCCGGGGGACCTCCTCCCCATCAAGGAGGAGCCCGTGAGCAGTTCCAGTACCTCCTCCGGAGCCCAGTTCCCGGCGGCGCCGGGGCGGGAGGACAGGTAGTCGGCGATGTCCGGCTCCTCCCACGGCCCCGCCTCCAGCAGACCTCCGGCCAGGTACCCCAGGTACGCCGCGGACGGCATGAGCGGCTCGACGTCCCGCAGGGTCCACGGCGCGGTGAACGTCAGGACGGGAATCCCCTCGATCGTCCCCGGGCAGATCAGCGTCTCGTACCGCCCGGCGCCCAGCTCGTCGCGCCCCTCGCGCAGCACCCTGGTCAGGTCGACGTCCGCGCCCGGCTGCCCGTACATCTCCTGCGCGGCGATGTCCGACAACTGGCTCACGGTCACCAGGTGAGCACGCGCCCTCGTACGACCGGGCGCCGCCGGGTCGTAGAGACCCCTGCCTCCCGTCCACACCAGGGACTCGGTGGCGAAGTAGAGGGAGCCTTCCAGCTCGACGGCGATCGACCGTTCCGGCGCCCGGTGGTCCCTGCAGCCCGGGTACGTCCTCGTCGCGCCGGGCGGCGTCCCGCCGGCGAGGTAGGCGGTCAGCCGGTCCATGTGCATGTTGGAGCCGTAGGACGCGTACCAGACCCGCCCCGGGGCGGGGAGCTCACCGGTCAGGGGATCCGCGACGTGGACAGTCACGCTCTGCACCTCGCTGCTGTACGGGAAAACGGCAGAGGCCCCAGGATTTCTCCTGGGGCCTCTGACCTGCTGTGCACTCGGCAGGATTCGAACCTGCAACCTTCTGATCCGTAGTCAGATGCTCTATCCGTTAAGCTACGAGTGCTTGGCTTGCTGGGGTTTTGCGCCCCGTTGGCCTTGCGAGAACAACAATACATGGACCTCGCCGGGACGCGAAATCCATTAGCCAAACCACTACTGACCTGCGGAAACGGCC
This sequence comes from Streptomyces sp. NBC_01408, assembly GCF_026340255.1. Classification (GTDB taxonomy): domain Bacteria; phylum Actinomycetota; class Actinomycetes; order Streptomycetales; family Streptomycetaceae; genus Streptomyces. Next base: position 1,409,871 of record NZ_JAPEPJ010000001.1, read on the forward strand.
TGGAAGAAGATCGTCCAGTTGGGTCCGGCCGGGTGCCCCGGGTCGCACAGACATCGCAGGCCGGCCGGAACGCACCGAAGCCCCGGTCCATGCGGACCGGGGCTTCGTGAAGTGCGGAGGCGGAGGGATTTGAACCCTCGATGGGGGGTAAGCCCCAAACCGCATTAGCAGTGCGGCGCCATAGACCGGACTAGGCGACGCCTCCAGCACACCCCCGCGTACGAGGGTGCGTGCAGATGATGACACAGGCGCGGGGCCGGTCACCAATCCGCTCCCACGGTACTAGGACGAGCGGGCGGAGGGCAAAGCCTTAAAGCCCGCCCGGGACGCAACGTAGGCGGGCCCCCGTCGTTGGTCAGGCGTACGACGTACGGACGACCTGGAGTGCCTCATGCTGCGTCTCGCCGCCTTCGCCGTCACCTCAGCCCTGGCCGCCGCGGCCGCCGGGCCGCTGCCCCCGCTGCCCCTGGGCCGGCTGCTGGCGGCGGCACCCGACCGCCTCACCATCTCCATGGCCGACACCGGGAACCCCCGGCTGGACCGGGAGTACCGGCTCGAGTGCGATCCGGTGGGCGGTGATCACCCCTGGAAGGAGCAGTCCTGCGCGCGGCTGGACCAGCTCGCCGGGGAGGGGAAGGACCCGTTCGCCCCCGTCTCCAAGCGGCAGATCTGCAACATGCAGCACGGGGGCCCGGCCACCGCCCGGATCACCGGAACCTGGCACGGACAGAAGGTGGACGCCACCTTCCGCAGGACCAACGGATGCGAGATCAACCGCTGGGACGAGTTGGAACCTCTGCTTCCGCCTGGGCGTTCCTGACCTGGGAGGATGTGCGGCTTGGGCGGTATCCACCCCTCATCCGCCCTCCCGCCGCGGGGCTGTGGCCTTAGACTCCTCCCGTGACTTGCCGGTAGTTGTGGTCAGGGAGGAAGCTCGTCGTGAGCAGCAGGCCATCCCGAGGCGCTGCTCGCCTCGCAGCAATACTCGACGCTCTTCCGGACGCGCTGTTGCTCGTCAACGCCAACGGCACTGTCGTCAACGCGAATTCGATCGCCCTCGAGGTCATGGAGAGCCCCGGTACCGGGCTCGTCGGCCGCGGCGTGCTCGACCTCCTGCCCGAGTTCGACTCCAAGCTGATCCCCGGCTCGATGCGCCGGCCCGGCGAGGACGAGGGCGGCCGGGCCAAGCCCGCGCGGATGATCGCCCGCCGGACCGACGGCAGCGAGTTCCCCGTCGAGGTCACCAGCGCGCATCTCGACGGTCGCGACGCCTATCGCGAGCCGCAGCCCTCCTACACGGGTGACGAGCTGCTGATGCTCGTCGTACGGGACCTCTCTCAAACCGTGGACACCGAGGCCGAGCTGGCCCGCTCGCAGCGCCAGACCGAGATGATCCTGCGGGCCGCCGCCGAGGGCGTCGTCGGCACCGACACCGACGGACGGGTGGTGCTGGTCAATCCGGCCGCTGCGCAGATCCTCGGCTACCGCGCCACCGACCTCGGCAACCGCGAACTGCACGGGCTCGTCCAGCACTCGCGCGCCGACGGCTCGCCGTTCCCGTTCGAGGAATCCCCCCTCGCCGACACCCTGCGCAGCGGGCGCAAGCACCGCGTGCGCGGACAGGTGCTGTGGAACAAGGCAGGCCAGCCGGTGGCCGTCGACCTGACCACCTCTCCCGTACGGGACGGGGAGCAGCTCGTCGGCGCCGTCATGACCTTCACCGACCGGCGCCCCTACGACGCCCTCGCGGCGCGCCACGCGCAGCTGCTGGCCGTCCTCGGCGAATCGCTCCACGGGCCGCTGGAGGAGCTGCGCGGGGAGCTGGCCACGCTCGCCGCCGACGACGCGGGGCAGCTGTGGCCCGAGGCCAACCAGCTGCTGCACCACCTGGCCGCCGGGTACTCCCGGATGACCACGCTGGTGGACAACGTGCTCGGCTTCCAGCGCCTGGACGCCGGCAGCGACCGGCTCAAGAAGAAGAAGGTCCTGATCAACGGCGTCGTCACCGCCGGTGTCGACGGCGCGGTCGAGCTGATCGGGCCGGGACGCGCGCAGTTCGCCGTCCACGCCCCGACGATCGAGGCCGAGGTCGACGCGGACCGCATCTCCACCGCGCTCGCGCACCTGATCGCGGACGTCGCCGGGGTGGACGCCACCGGCAAGACCCGTCAGGGCAGCGGCTACAGCGACTCCACGATCGTGGTGGCGGCCGCGCAGCGCGGTGACGTCGTACGGATCGAGGTGCGCGGGCCGTACGAGGGCGGCAACCCGGTGCACGAGCCGATCGTGCGGGGGATCGTGTCCGCGCACGGCGGCGTACTGCAGACCGTGGAGGTTCCGGGCGCGCCCGGCGGTGCGTACGTGCTGGAGCTGCCGCTGGGCTCGGGAGCCGGAACGGTGACGCTGCCCGAGCCGGCGGAGGAGCCCCCGGGCGGAGCCGGCGAGTCCGACGAGGCCCCCGCGGGCAAGGTCTCCGGCGGCCGGCGCGCCCGACGCGGGGTGGACGCCTTCCTGGACGACGAACCGCGGGTACCCGGCGGACCGGGGGCCACGAAGGCGGCCGAGGGCGGAGGGAGCGCGCTGGCGCTGCCGTCCGGGCGGCGCCGGGCGGGCGAGGCGGGCCCCGGCCCGCACGACGCGGACCCGGGTTCCGGGCTGGCCCAGTCGCCGGTGAACCCGGCGGGGCTCGGCACCGGGCGCCGCCGCGGTCGCGACGGCGACGGCAGCGGCGAGGGCGGCCAGGGCGGGGCGGGACGGCCCGTGCCCCCGCAGGGCACCGCCATGCCCGCGCTGCCGCCCGTACCCTCCGTGCCGCCGGTTCCGGTGACCGAGCATCCCGCCGGGCGGCGCCGGGCACTGGGCCCGGCGCCGGCGCAGCGGCCCGGCGGCCCCGTACCGGCGCAGCCCGGCGGTCCCGTAGCGGCGCGGCCCGGCGGCCCCGTACCGGCGACCGGGCTCGGGCCGACGCCCGCGCCCGCCCAGGCCCCGGCTCGGCCCATCGCCCCCGAGGGCGGCTTCGCGCTGCCCGCGGGACCGACCCCGGCTCCGCAGCCGCCGCAGGCCCACGCCATGGCCGGACCGGCACCGGCCCCCGCCGAGGCCGAGGGCGAGACCGACTCCGAGAACACCGGCGGACGCCGTGGGCGCCGGGTGCTGGGCGCGCCCGCGGCCGAGCCCGAGGCCGAGGCCGAGGCCACCGCGCGGCCCGTCGCGGGGACACCGGACCCCGCTGAGGCGGCACACCCGACCGGGCGGCGCCGTGCGCTGCCGGCCACTCCGGCGTGGCCGGTCCCGGCGGCCCGGACGGCTCCCGAGGACGACGAGGCCTCCGGCCAGCTCGCGGTCCCCGGGGCCCGGCAGCCGCAGGACACCCCGGCGGACGACCAGCCGGGGCAGCCGATCAGCGTGCGCGCCCTCGGCACCCTGGGCCAGGGCATCTCCGTGGACCCGACCGGTTCGGGCTCCGGCCGTCGGCGCCGGCTCTCCGAGCCCGCGCCCCAGGGCCGCGCCTTCGCCATAGGAGCCCCCGAGGCGGGCTCCGACGAGGGTCCCGAGCCGCTGGACGGCCCCGGTGGCGCCGTCGAGGTGGTCAACAGGCCCGTACCGCGGCCCGTGGACGACGAACTCCCGCCCGAGCCCCTAGACAACCCGCGCCGGCTCCTGGTGTGGCCCGCGCCCGACGTACAGACGCAGCAGGCGCTCAGCGACCGTGGCTACCGCCCGGTGATCGTGCACTCCCGCGAGGAGGTGGACGCGCAGATCGCCGCGTTCCCCGCGGCGCTGTTCGTGGACCCGCTGACCGGGCCGATCACTCGGACCGCCCTGCAGTCGCTGCGCCAGGCCGCGGTGGCCGCGGAGGTCCCCGTACTGGTCACGGCCGGGCTGGGGCACGCCACGCGCGAGGCGGCGTACGGGGCCGATCCGGCCGTCCTCCTCAAGGCGCTCGCGCCGCGCGACAGCGAGCAGCACCCTTCCCGGGTGCTGCTGATCGAGGAGCACGACGAGATCGCCACCGCGCTGACCGCCGCCCTGGAGCGGCGTGGTCTGCAGGTCGCGCGGGCCGGGGCCGACACCGACGCCGTGGAGCTGGCGACCCGGATGCGGCCCAACCTGGTGGTCATGGACCTGATGCAGGTGCGCCGGCGGCGGGCTGGGATCGTGGACTGGCTGCGCGCCAACGGGCAGCTGAACCGCACCCCGCTGGTCGTCTACACGACGGCCGGCATCGACCCGGCCGAGCTGCCGCGGCTGGCCTCCGGCGAGAGCGTGCTCTTCCTCGCCGAGCGGGCCACGACCACGGACGTCCAGGGCCGCATCGTGGACCTGCTGGCCAAGATCGGCACCAACTAGTAATCCTGGGCCGATGGCCATCACCAACACGAGCGAGCAGACCGTCCCCGCCGACAACGGCGAGGTGAACCTGCTGATCGCCCGGCAGGTGGAGCCCGGGCACGAGGAGAACTTCGAGGCCTGGGCCCACGGGATCCTCGAAACGGCCGCGGGCTTCCCGGACCACCTCGGGTACGGGCTCTTCCGCCCGGCTTCGAAGGGCGAGCCGTGGTTCTTGGTCCACCGGTTCCGCAATCAGGCGGCGTTCCAGCGCTGGCAGGACTCCGCGGAGCGGGCGCAGTGGTTCTCGAACTGCCTCGGCCACCACCACACGGAGATAGCCCGCCGGGAACTGCACGGCATGGAGACCTGGTTCGCCAAGCCGGGTACGACCCGGCCCGCGCCGCCCCGGTGGAAGATGGCGATCAGCTCGGGACTGGCCATCTTCCCGATCTCGCTCGTCGGCAACGCGGTGCTCGGGCCGTACCTGGTGGATCTGCACTTCGTGCTGCGGACGGCCGCCTTCGCCGTCGTCTTCAGCACCCTGATGACCTACGTGGCCATGCCCGCCGTCAGCAAGCTGCTGCGGCCATGGCTCACCAAGGGCTGAGACCGGGTCAGTCCAGCTTCGTGACGTCCAGGGCGCCGTCGGCGTACTGCTTGCGGATCACCTTCTTGTCGAACTTGCCGACGCTGGTCTTCGGCACCGCCTCGATGACCGTCCAGCGCTCCGGCAGCTGCCACTTGGCGATCGACTGGGCGAGGAACGCACGCAGTCCCTCGTAGTCCACGGTCGCGCCCTCCTTGAGGACGACGGTGGCCAGCGGACGCTCGCCCCACTTGTCGTCGGGGACGGCGACGACGGCCGCCTCGGCGACCTCGGGGTGCGCCATCAGCGCGTTCTCCAGTTCCTGGCTGGAGATCCACTCGCCGCCGGACTTGATGACGTCCTTGGCCCGGTCGGTCAGGGTGAGGTAGCCGTCGGGGCTGATGATGCCGACGTCGCCGGTCTTGAGCCAGCCGTCCGCGCTGAACTTGTCCTCGGGGCGGAAGGGTTCGCCGGAAGCACCGCCGTAGTAGGCGCCCGCGATCCAGGCGCCGCGCACCTCCAGCTCGCCCGCCGACGTGCCGTCCCAGGGAAGGAAGCTGCCGTCGGGGCCGACCAGGCGCGCCTCGACGCCCGCCGGGAAGCGGCCCTGGGTGATCCGGTACGGCCACTCCTCCTCGGCGCCCAGACCGGCCGGGGGGTGCGCCATGGTGCCCAGCGGGGAGGTCTCGGTCATGCCCCAGGCGTGGCAGAGGCGGACGCCGAGCTTGTCGTAGGCCTCCATCAGGGAGGGGGGACAGGCCGCGCCGCCGATGGTGACCTGCTTCATCGAGGTCAGGTCGCGCGGGTTCGCGGTGACCTCGGCCAGCAGTCCCTGCCAGATGGTGGGGACGGCCGCGGCATGCGAGGGCTTCTCCCGCTCGATCATCTCGGCGAGCGGGGCCGGCTGCAGGAACCGGTCCGGCATCAGCATGTTGATGCCGGTCATGAAGGTGGCGTGCGGCAGGCCCCACGCGTTCACGTGGAACTGCGGGACCACGACGAGGCTGGTGTCCGCGGACGTCAGACCCATCGACTCGGCCATGTTGACCTGCATGGAGTGCAGGTAGATCGAGCGGTGGGAGTAGACGACGCCCTTGGGGTCCCCGGTGGTGCCGGAGGTGTAGCACATCGCGGCCGCCTGGCGCTCGTCCAGATCCGGCCAGTCGAAGCTCTCGGGACGGCCGTCGAGGAGCTCCTCGTACTCGTGGACGCGCACGTCCAGGCCTTCGAGCGCCGAGCGGTCGCCGATGCCGGCGACGACGACGTGCTCGACGGTCGGCAGGTGCGGCAGCAGCGGCACGAGCAGGGGCAGCAGCGAGCCGTTGACCAGCACGACCCGGTCGGCGGCGTGGTTGACGATGAAGACCAGCTGCTCGGGGGGCAGACGCAGGTTGAGCGTGTGCAGGACCGCGCCCATGGAGGGGATCGCGAAGTACGCCTCGACGTGCTCAGAGTTGTTCCACATGAGCGTTCCGACGCGGTCGCCCTGCTGGACGCCGAGCTCGTCGCGCAAGGCGTTCGCGAGGCGGGTGGCGCGGGTACCGATCTCGGCGAAGCTTCGACGATGCGGCTCAGCCTCCCCGGTCCAGGTCGTGACCTGGGACTTCCCGTGGATCGTCATCCCGTGCTGGAGTATGCGGGTGACGAGGAGTGGTACGTCCTGCATGGTGCTCAGCAAAGCGTCCTCCCGGTGAGCGCTGCGGCGCTGCGGCGGCTACGGATGCTGCCGATTCTGCGCACGTACCGGTCGGCATGTCACTACCCAGGAGTAGAAACCAGCCCCTGTTTCACGTGAAACATCCGAAGTCGACCCGCGCGGGCCGGTTCGGGACGGTGTTTCACGTGAAACGACGCTGTTTCACGTGAAACACCGGATGAGCCGACCTCCTCAGCGGACCGGAGTGAGTTCCGGGTCCTCGCGGAGCTTGTGGAGCGCGCGGGAGACGGCGCTCTTGACCGTGCCGACCGAGACACCGAGCAGCTCGGCGGTCTGCACCTCGCTCAAGTCCTCGTAGTAGCGCAGGACGACCATGGCCCGCTGCCGGTCGGGCAGCCGGGTCACCGCGCGCCACATCGCGTCGCGCAGCGCCTGCGCCTCCGCGGGGTCGGCGGCCGGCGGCTGCTCCGTCTCCGGGATCTCGTCGCAGGAGAACTCGTCGACCTTGCGCTTGCGCCACTGGGAGGTGCGCGTGTTGACCAGGGTCCGCCGGACGTATCCGTCCAGGGCGCGATGGTCCTCGATCCGGTCCCAGGCGACGTAGGTCTTGGCGAGGGCGGTCTGGAGCAGGTCCTCGGCATCGCACGGGTTGGCGGTGAGCGAGCGCGCGGTGCGCATCAGGACCGTGCCGCGGGTCCGGACGTACGCCGAGAACGACGGGTACGGCGTCGGATTCGAGGCGAGCGTGCACACAGGCGTGGTCATGTGTCCACGCTAGGAGCGCACGCCCGGCCTGGGATCGCCCGTAAGTGCCGAAGGCGGATCCGTCTCAGGTTGTAGGACCGGTGCGGGCCCCACCTCCTGTAGGTGGAGGAGGCGGGGCGCTCACCGGACCCGGCTCAGGCCGTGGAACGGCCGTGACCTCAGCTGTCGGCGCCGAGGACCAGGCCCGAGGTCGGTACCCCGGTACCAGCCGTGACCAGGGCGTGCGCGGCGCCGTCGACCTGGTTGACGGAGGTCCCGCGCAGCTGGCGGACGGCCTCGGCGATGCCGTTCATGCCGTGCAGGTACGCCTCACCGAGCTGGCCGCCGTGGGTGTTGAAGGGCAGCGCTCCGGCGGCCACGAAATCGGCGGCCTCGCCGGGCGCGCAGAAGCCGAACTCCTCCAGCTGCATCAGCACGAAGGGGGTGAAGTGGTCGTAGAGGATGCCGACGTCGATGTCCGAGGGCCGCAGCCCGCTGGTCCGCCACAGCTGGCGCGCGACCACGTTCATCTCCGGCAGCCCGGTGAGCCCGTCGCGGTAGAAGGAGGTCATGCCCTCCTGGCGGCGCCCCGCGCCCTGCGCGGCCGCGGTGATCACCGCCGGGGCCTGACGCAGGTCCCGGGCCCGCTCGATGCTGGTGACGACCAGGGCCTGGCCGCCGTCCGTCTCCTGGCAGCAGTCCAGCAGCCGCAGCGGCTCGACGATCCAGCGCGAGGCGGCGTGGTCGGCGAGGGTGATGGGCTTGCCGTGGAAGTAGGCGGCGGGGTTGGTGGCGGCGTACCGGCGGTCGGTGACCGCGACGTGCCCGAACGCCTCCGGGGTGAGGTTGTAGGTGTGCAGGTAGCGCTGGGCGGCCATGGCCACCCAGGAGGCCGGGGTCAGCAGCCCCCAGGGCAGCGACCAGCCGAGGGCCGCCCCCTCCGCCGAGGGCTCTCGCTGCTGCACGCCGGAGCCGAAGCGGCGCCCGGACCGCTCGTTGAAGGCGCGGTAGCAGACCACGACCTCCGCCACCCCGGTGGCGACGGCCAGCGCCGCCTGCTGCACGGTGGCGCAGGCCGCGCCGCCGCCGTAGTGGATGCGGGAGAAGAAGGACAGGTCTCCGATGCCCGCCGCCTGGGCGACGGTGATCTCGGGGCTGGTGTCCATCGTGAAGGTGACCATGCCGTCGACGTCGGCGGGGCTGAGCCCGGCGTCGTCGAGTGCGGCGTGCACGGCCTCTACGGCGAGCTTCAGCTCGCTGCGGCCCGAGTCCTTGGAGAACTCGGTCGCCCCGATACCGGCGATGGCGGCCCGGCCGCCCAGTTCGTCGCGGGTGCGGACGCTCATCCGGCGCTCCCCAGGGTGACGGTGACGGTGCCGGTCACGTGGTGGCCGATGCCGTTGGTGCCGACGACGCGGATCTCGGCGGTGTCCCCGTCGAGGGCGGTGACGGTGCCGGTGAGGGTCATGGTGTCGCCCGGATAGTTGGGTGCGCCGAGGCGGATGGCCACCTTGCGCAGGACGGAGTGGGGGCCGAGGTGGTCGGTGATGTACCGGCCGACCAGGCCGTTCGTGGTCAGGATGTTCATGAAGACGTCCGGGGAGCCCTTCTCCCGGGCCAGCGACGCGTCGTGGTGCACGTCCTGGTAGTCGCGGGAGGCGATGGCTCCCGCGACGATCAGGGTCCGGGTGACCGGTATCTCCAGCGCGGGCAGTTCCTCGCCGACCCTCAGCAGTTCCACGGCTCAGCCCTCCTGCGCCAGCACGGCGCCCAGTTCGGCCAGCAGCTCGCTGCCGCAGCCCAGGTAGGCGTCCAGCTGGCGCCCCCACAGGAAGTGCCGGTGGACGGGGTGGTCCAGGTCGGCGCCCATCCCGCCGTGCAGGTGCTGGCCCGCGTGCACGACCCGCTTGCCCGCCTCCGAGGCCCACCAGGCCGCCGTCAGCGCGTGCTCGCGCGCCGGCAGGCCCTGGTCGAGGCGCCAGGCCGCCTCGTACGCGGTGACCCGGATCGCCTCCGTGTCCATGTACGCGTCGGCGGCCCGGAGCATGACCCCCTGGTTGGTGGAGAGCGGCCGGCCGAACTGCTCGCGCGTGGAGGTGTACTCGACCGCCCGGGCGAGCGAGCCCGCACAGACGCCCGCCTGAAGTCCGGCGAAGGCGGTGCGGGCGGCGGCCAGCGTGTGCTCGTAGGGGCTCTCGCCGTTGCTCCCGCCGGAGTCCGCCGCCCCGAGGCGTTCGGCCTCGGCTCCGGTCAGCGTCAGGCGGGCCGCGGACCAGGGGGCGGTGGTCTCCACCGGGGAGGTCCGCACACCGGGCGCGTCCACCCGTACGAGCCACAGCGCCCGGTCCGCGTCCGGGACCAGTACATGCGTGGCCTCGCGCAGCCAGGGCACGGCGGGGGCCGTCCCCGTGAGCCGGCGTCCCTCGGCCCTGAACCGCCCGCCGTCCGGGAAAGCACCGGTGGCCACCGCCTCGCCGCTGCCCAGGGCGGGCAGCAGGCGGGCGCGCTGCTCGGCACTGCCGTGTGCGGCCACCGGGAGGACCCCGTAGGCGCAGGTGGCGGCGTACGGGACCTGCGCGGTGGTGCGCCCCTGTTCCTCCAGCAGCAGCACCAGACCGAGCAGACCGATGTCCTCGACGGCGGCGATCAGACCGGAGGCGGTCAGGGCCTTCCACAGCTCGGCGTCACCGCCGGTGCCGGCGGCGGCAAGGCGTTCATGGGTGGCGAGATCGCCGAAGATCCGGGCGGCGAGGCCGGCGGCGGCGGCCTGCTCCTCGGTGGGGTGGAAGTCCATCAGCCCTCGCTCCCGCGGAAGACGGGGAGTTCGAGGTCGTCGTCGACGCGCAGGAATTCCAGCCGGACGGACATGCCGATGCGCACCTTGTCGTAGGGGACGCCGGTGATGTTGCTGACGGTCCGGACGCCTTCCGCGAGCTCGACGAGCGCGACCGCGTAGGGCGGGTCGAAGGCCGGGAAGGGCGGGTGGTGCATGACGACGTAGCTGAACACCGTGCCCTCTCCGGAGGCCTCGACGGTGTCCCATTCGGGGGAGGCGCAGGCGTTGCAGCCGGGGAGCCACGGGAAGCGGAGGGTGGCGCATGCGGTGCAGCGCTGGATCAGCAGCTTGTGGTCCCTGACCCCGTCCCAGAAGCCCTGGTTGTCGCGGTTGATCACCGGGCGGGGGCGCTGGGCCTTGGGCTGCGCCGGCCTGCCGGGCCGGATCCGGGGTGGGGCGGCGGGGGCGTACTTGAGGATCCTGAAGCGGTGGGTACCCGCGAGGTCCCCGTTCGCGTGGACGTCCATGCGGGTCGTCACGAAGTGGCCGGTGCCCAGCTTGGTCGTCTTGCGGGGTGACACGGACTCGATGAGGGCGTCGAAGGTGATCGCGTCACCGGGGCGCAGCGGGCGCAGGTACTCCTGCTCGCAGTCGGTGGCCACCACGGAGGTGAAGCCCGCGCCGTCGAGCAGTGCGAAGAGCTCGTCGTAGGCGGAGGAGCGGTCGGTGTGGCCGGAGAACCCGCCCATCGTCCAGGCCTGGAGCATGGTGGGCGGAGCGATGGCGTCGGGTCCGGTGTACGCCGGGTTGGCATCGCCCATGGCCTCGCACCAGTGGCGGATCATCGGCTCGTTGACCGGGTCCTTGCCCCGGCCCGCGGTGGCGGCGGGCCGCCCCTCGAAGACCTTGAGGAGCGTGTGGAACCGGGCTGCCTCCTCGGCCCCGTCTGACTTCCGGGCCGCCTCTTCGACCCCGTCTGACTTCCGGGCCGCCTCCTCGGCCCCGTCTGGCCTTCGGGCCGCCTCCTCGACCCCGGCCTCGGCCGGCTCCCGGGCCGCCGCGTCTGCCGTCATCTCTTCCTCCCCTTCATGCCGAGCCGCATCATGGCGACGATCTCCCGCTGGACCTCGCTGACCCCGCCGCCGAAGGTGTTGATCTGCGCGGCCCGGTTCATCCGCTCCAGCTCGCCGCCCTCGAAGGCGGCGGGCCCGGGCCCCCGTATGAGGCCCTCCTCGCCCACCACCTCCTGGCACATCCGGTACACCTCGACGGTGGACTCGGTGCCGAGGAACTTCACGCCGCTCGCGTCACCGGGAGCCAGGGTGCCGCCGCCCACGTCCTGGACGAGGCGCCAGTTGAGGAGGCGTACGGCGGCCAGTCGCGCGTACGCCTCGGCCAGCCGGGACTGCACCCAGGGCCGGTCGGCGGGGCGGTCCCCGGTATCCGGGTCGGGGGTGCGGACGTGGGCGAGCGCGGCCTCGTAGAAGTCCTCGGCCTGCATGCCGATGGCGGCCAGGGCCACGCGCTCGTGGTTGAGCTGGTTGGTGATCAGGCCCCAGCCGCCGTGCTCGGGGCCGACCAGGTTGCCCGCGGGCACGCGGATGGAGTCGTAGTACGTCGCCGTGGTCGTGAGTCCGCCGACGGTCTCGATCGGGGTCCAGGCGAAGCCTGCGGCCGTGGTGGGCACCAGGATGATCGAGATGCCCTTGTGCTTGGGGGCGTCGGGGTCGGTGCGGCAGGCGAGCCAGATCCAGTCCGCGTTCTGCGCGTTGGAGGTGAAGATCTTCTGCCCGTCGATCAGCCAGTCCCCGCCGTCGCGCACGGCGCGGGTGCGCAGCGAGGCGAGGTCGGTGCCCGCCTCGGGCTCCGAGTAGCCGATGGCGAAGATGACGTCGCCCTGGAGGATCCGGGGCAGGAAGTACTCCTTCTGCTCCTGCGTCCCGTACTTCATCAGGGTCGGGCCCACGGTGTTGAGCGTGACCATCGAGACGGGGGCGCCGGCCCGGTAGGCCTCGTCGAAGAAGACGAACTGCTCGTCGGGGCCGCGGCCTTGACCGCCGTACTCGACGGGCCAGCCGAGTCCGAGCAGTCCGTCGGCGCCGATGCGGCGCAGGAGTGCGCGCTGGCCGGACAGGTCCTCGGGCACTCCGTCGGGCAGCAGTTCCCGGAAGTACTCCCGCAGTTCGGCTCGGAGCCGCAACTGGCCTTCGGTCGGGGCGAGGTGCACGGCGCTGGCCTCCCGGCATCACATCATCGAGTGAACCTGACTGTCCGTCAGATTCACCCGTGGTGTCAAGGTCGGGTGGGCCCCGGGGAGGCGATGAGGGAGCCGGGCGGGACGGGGCACGCGCGAGGGCGCCCGCGCTACCGGACCCCAGCCGGTCCGGTCGCACGGGCGCCCTCAAGAGTCCGAGCGGGCTCTGGCCGCGTCTACCACCAGGGGTAGAAGTTCACCGCCACCGTGGAGTTGGACTGGTCGATGGCCGTGAAGGCCGAGCCGTTGACCTGCGCGGTGTTGTTCTGGTTGGACGCGCCGGAACCGGTGGCTACCTGCTGCGAGGTGGAGGAGTTCCCGTGGTTGTTGCCGCCCACGCCGCTGCCGATGATGCTGGCGACGCTTGCATTCGATCCGTCGTTCGCGAAGGAGCCGTTGTCGGCCGATGCCACTCCCCCGAAGAGGGAGACGGCGAGGGGGAGCGCGGCGACGGCGGCGATAACGCGGGCGGTACGGATGCTTGCCATGTCTGAATCCTCCAGAAAACCGAAGTGGGACTTACTCCAAGGCAGTTGGCCGACCGCCTCGGTCGTTGCGTGTGCTGACGACGTCGCGAGACCAGAGTTGCCCACCGAATCCCCGGCGAACCACCCCGGAGTCCCCGATTCCCCCGCAAGTATGACCAACATCGGATAAACCTGGTTCGCGCCCCCGAAGCCCCAGGTCAGCACTCCCGCCTCTACCGAAACCCGTGTCCCACAGGCGCTGAAGCGTTCCACCAGCTCACCTCGCCCGGACATGCCAAAAAGGACCGCTCCGTCCGGGAACCCCACCGTCTCCCGGCCCTGCGGCCCTGCGATCCCAAGCTGCGCGCCCCCTGCGCGCCCCCGGCGCCCGCCGGGGCAAACCATCCGTGCCCCGCTCCGGGGCACCCCGCGGCGCGATCCACGGTCACGACTGACCGGGCTCCAGCGCCTGCGTCTGATCCTGCTTCTACTGCTCCTGCTGCTCGTCCTGTCCGTACTGCCATGCTGCTCGCGGTGCCGCACTGCGCGTGATCCCGTACTGCGCGTGGTGCCGTGCTCCGCATCGTGCCGTACTACGCGTGGTGCCGTACTACGCGTGGTGCCGTACTGCCTGTACTGCTCCTGCCTTCCGCACTGCCTGGCTGTCTGCGCTGCCGGCCGAGCGGTACGGGGCTACGCGGCGAGGGCCAGCACTTCCCGCGCGGCTCCGGCGGGGGCTCCGACTGCGGCCGCGGTGAGGTCCAGGTCGGCCGATCCGGATCCGGCGCCCATGGCCGCCGCGGTGGTCGAGCGGCGGACGGACGGGGTCTTGCCGTGGGCCTCGGCGCGGATCCGCTGCTTGATGGTCGGCGGGAGCGAACCGCCGCGCATCATCGCCCGCCAGGTCCGCCGGGCCGTCACCGCCGTCCTGCGTGCACCGGCAGCCGCAGGAGCCGGAACGGCGGGAGCGGGGACGGAGGCGGGGGCCGGAGCGGTCTTGCCACCGAAACCGAGGGAAGCGAAGAGTGCCACGAGAGCGGCGAGGACGGCGGTCCAGACGGAGGTGAAGGTGGTGCGGTGTGCCATGACGGGATGCCTCGTTTCGCGATGTTCCGACGGGCGGATCTGCATACATTCGTCATGATGTGGTCGCAACCGCACGACCCCGGCAACGCGCGCCGATCTTCCGACAAACACCACTCGGAAGGCCCAAAGCCCGCCGTCACCGCCTCCCGCACCCCTCTTACCGCCTGCGCATTCGCTGCCCTGAAGGGGCGGTTTCCGGGCTGCTGCCCCTGCTTCGCCGACCTGCTGCCAAGCCCTGCCCCAGGCACCCGACCGAGCACGCTCGCAGTCGGCTGGCAAGCCGGAAAACTCGTCGCACGCTCTACCCCGACCGGGAGGGAGCCGGGCGCTGCTCAGGGCTTCAAGCGCCATCACCACCGCCTGACAGCGAAACCGGCCGTCCACAGGCCCTGTGGATAACTCGTCTGCGATGTGGGCAGGGGAGCACTCCCTTGTGGACGAGCCCAGGGAAATGGCCGGGGTGAGCACCACTGCGGTCCTTCCGGGCTCGGCGAACCACACGCTCGGACTCCCTGGAATGCTGATGCTTGATCAGGACATGCAGCAGGGGCCGCGGCGCATCGACTTGTCAGGGGCTGGGCCGCCGCTGGGCGCTCGTCGCCACGGGGAGGGAGAGGGATATGCCGGTGGTCGGAAGCACAGGCACGACCGGTCAGGGACTCGCGATGACCCGAGTGGGTGGCCGGTGGCGGGTGACCCGGCCGTGGCCTCCCCAGCTGCGCCCGATCGTGCACAGCTATGCCGGCTACTGGGAGGCAGCAGCCTCTCCCTACCGGGTGCGGCTGGTTCCCACAGGTCGAGCGGTCGTGGTGATCAGTCTGGGGGAGCCGTTCGCCCACATCCGCCGGCTGGGGGACACGGGCCCGAACAGTCAGGTGACCGGCTCGCTGGTTGCGGGTCTGGAGGACGGGCCCCGGGTGTGTGGCCATCCCGGAGGCCAGGAGGCGATTCGGCTTGAATTGACCCCACTGGGCGCCTTTCGGCTGTTCGCCGTGCCGATGAGCGAGTTGACCAACAGGGTGGTCGAGCTGCGCGACGTCCTTGGGCCCGAGGCCGGAGTGCTGGTTGAGCAGCTGGCGGCCACCAGCGACTGGGGAGCGCGGTTCGACCTGCTGGACACCGCGCTGTCGGCCCGGCTCGAACGTGGCCCGCATCCCGCGCCCGAGGTGAGCCACGCCTGGCGACTGCTGTCCCGCGCCGGCGGGTCGATCCCCGTCGGGCGGATCGCGGCCGAAGTGGGCTGGAGTCAGGGCCACCTGGTCCGCCGGTTCACCGAACAGATCGGCCTGACCCCCAAGATGTCCGCCCGGGTACTGCGCTTCCATCGCGCCGTGAGGCTGCTCACCCGCGACGGTGCGAACCTCACCGAAGTGACCGCTGCCTGCGGTTTCTACGACCAGGCTCACCTCAACCGGGAGTTCCGCGCCCTGGCCGAGACCACCCCCGGCCAGATGGCCGCCGCCCGCGTGGCGGAGGGAGCCCTCGCCCTGTGAGAGGCGAGGTCAAATTTGTCCAAGCCAGGCCGTCTGCACGTCGATAGTGTCCCCGTTCGTAGTCGATCAGGCACCCACGCACATGGACCGCCTCCGCCAAGTGAAGAAGAGACCCTCCACTGGCTGCTGGGAGCGGACCGGGCAACGGTGAACCTGGCCCAGAGGGGAGAACTCGATGGAAGACCTGCTGCGCATCCTCGTGGCCGGGGCGCTCACAGGCGCCTTGGTCGGTTTGGCGGGAGCCCTCGGCCGGCGCAGCCGCAGGCGCCGAGAGGGCGGTGACACGAACACCCGCTGACGTTCCGCTCGGGCCCGGGGCATGCCACGACCACCCTGTACGCCCGGGCCCACAGAGCAAGAAGAACGACCCCTGACCGTTCTTGCTGGTCAGGGGTCGTCTACATGCGGTGGGTGTGGGATTTGAACCCACGGTGACTCGCGCCACGACGGTTTTCAAGACCGTTCCCTTAGGCCGCTCGGGCAACCCACCTGGCCGGTACAGAGTACCGGGCGGTGGGGGGCCGTGGGCGGGCGTGGGGTCAGGAGGTCTGAGCCTTGTCGTAGGCCGCCTTCGCCTCGTTGCCGAAGTACGGGCCGTACATCCGGTTCGGCAGGAAGGTGTAGCCGAAGCTGTTCACCGAGACCTGGGTGCCCAGGCCGGTGGCCTCGTTGAAGTCCTGGAACCAGGGGCCGCCGCTGGAGCCGCCCGTCATGTTGCAGGACAGGCTGTGGTCCTTGGTCAGCAGGAAGTCCTTGCCGCTGTTGCCGCTGCAGTACACCAGCTTGCTGCCGTCGTAGGGCGCGGCCGCGGGGAAGCCGAAAGAGTACATCCGCTTGTTGTATCCCCCGTTGAAGAGGATGCCCTGGGCGCCGACGGCCTGGGTGAGGGTCTGGCCGTTGAGCGGCGCCACGACGGCCAGGCCGACGTCCATGTTCATGTCCTCGCTCGCCGCCCACTGGTCGGTGGCGAAGGTCTTGGTGGCCGGCCACTGCCCGTACGGGGCGTTGCCGTTGTTGTACGCGGGGACGAAGACCCAGTTGGTGTGCCAGGCGCCCTGGTACTTCACGCAGTGGCCGGCCGTCATGACCGTGCTGCCGTTGGCACTGGTGACCGAGTCGCCCGAGCAGGAGGCGGTCCGGTCGCCCATGGTGAAGAAGACCCGGCCCGAGGTCTTCACCACGGCGCCGGCGCCCGTCCAGGCCCCGCCGGCCTGCGGAAACGCGGTGGGGGAGGCGGCGGCCGTCGGCGGGATGCTGGTGGAGGCCGCCGAGGTGGCGACCGGGGCACCGCCCGCTCCCGGGACCGCCGTGACGTCGAGCGGGGTGGCGGCGCGCATCCGTTCGGCGGTCCAGAAGCCCTGGCTGTGCTGCTGCCTGAACGAGGCGGGGGCGTCGGCGGCCGCCGAGGGGGTGGCCGCCGACAGCGCGCCCGCGATCAGTGCGCCGGCGCCCACGAGGACGGATACGGCCCTGCGATGACGATTCACGCATGACTCCTTCTGCCGTGCCCGGTCCTTCGGTCGGTCCCGGGCAGGGTGGGGGTGAAGAGCTGTCGGTGCGGATCGGCTGTTCTGTGCTTCGGCAGTTCTGAGCTTCGGCAGTTCTGTGCTTCGGCAGTTCGGCTCGCGGGGGCAGAGTGGCACGGCCGCGCGTCGATGTCAGCGGGCAGTCGGAACGTTCGGTCGGTTCCGGCCAGGAATTGGCCAACTCCCTTCCCCCACCGCCTCATACGGTGAGCATCACGCCCGCGTACGAGACCCCGGCGACCACCACCCACGCGCCGAGCCCCAGCACCGCGGCCCGCCCGCCGGTCCGGGCCAGCGTCGGCAGGTGCACCGCACTCCCGAGTCCGAACAGGGCGGCCGCCAGCAGCGCCTCCTGAGCCGTGTGCGCCCACTCCAGCGCCACGTCGGGCAGTACCCCGGTGGCCCGCACCACGGCCGCGGCCAGGAATCCGGCCACGAAGAGCGGCACCGGTGCGGGCCGGCGCCCCGCCGCGGTGCGCACCCCGCGCCGCCGGGCCCGTACCGCGAAGGCCACGGCGGCCACCAGCGGGGCCAGCAGCGCAACCCGCATCAGCTTGACCAGCACCGCTTCGCCGAGCGCGCCCGGGCCCGCGGTCTGCGCGGTCGCCACCACCTGGCCGACGTCGTGGACGCTCGCTCCCACCCAGCGCCCGAAGGCCGGGTCGGACAGTCCCAACGGACCTTGAAGCAGCGGGAGTACCGCGATGGCCAGCGTCCCGCACAGGGTCACCAGCGCCATGGAGGCGGCCACGTCCTCCTCGTCGCTGCCGGAGACCTCGCTCACCGCCCCGATCGCCGAAGCCCCGCAGATCGAGTACCCCGTGGCGATCAGCAGCGGCTGGTCCCCGGGCAGCCCGAGCCGGCGGCCCAGCCAGAGGGTGCCGTAGAAGGTGGCCGCGACCACCCCGGCCACCATGGCCACCGTGGCCCAGCCCAGCCGGAGCACCTGGTCCAGCCCCAGGCCGAGGCCCAGCAGGACGATGCCGATCCGCATCAGCCGCCGGCCCGCGAGGGACAGGCCCGGGCGCGCGGCTCCCCGGACGAGGGTCCGCAGGCCCGGAAGGTGCGCCACCGCGATGCCCAGGACCACCGAGGCGGTCAGCAGGGGCACGGCGGGAGCGATGCGGTGCACGCACCACGCCACGAGAGCGCCCGCGACCGCGAGTCCCAGCCCGGGCCAGGAAGAGGATGTTTCACGTGAAACACGATCCGCCCGTGCCGCCCGGGGGACAGGGCGGTTCAGCAGGGCCATCAGTCGGCCGGGAGGGCGTAGACCCTGCGGACACTGCTGCCCAGGCGGGCGACGTCGGCGCCGTAGACGTGGAGGGATATCGCCTTCGCACGACAGGAGTTGCGGACCTTGTGGATATCACCGGGCGGTGCGAACCCGCAGACGTCGCCCGGGCCGTTGACCACTTCCTCGGTCGCCACCAGCCGGGCGCCGGATACCGCCGTGGCCGGGGCCAGCCGGTAGCGGAGCTCGCTCTCCTCACCCTCGTGCACCCCGGCCACGCACCACGAGACGTGGTCGTGGATGGCGGTCTCCTGCCCGGGCAGCCACACCAGGGCGACCACCGAGAAGCTGCCGTCCGGCTCGGTGTGGAGGATGTGCTGCCGGTAGCGGTCCGCGCATCCCTCGCGCTGTTCGGGTGTGAGGAGATCCGGCGTCCCCAGGTGCGGAGCCACGCGCTCGCCGACGAGGTAGGCCGTCAGATCGGGGGCCAGTCCCCGGTCGACGACGGTGCGTATCTCCCGGACGAGGCCGGCCATCCTCGTGGTGGTTCGGGCCGGTGTCGTGGTGGTCATACCGGCAGCGTCCTGCCGTCGTTCGAGCATGTCCAACGACAGTTCTGACCCGAAATCCCAAGCAGAGCTTATGGATCCGACGCAGCGATCAGCACCCGATCCGGTTCGAGGCCACCTGCTTCAGCACGTCGAGGACCACGGACGTCGCGGGGATCCGCAGATGGTCCCGGTAGACGTAGGCAGCGATGTGGCGGCGCGCGGAGGGCTGGAGCGGGCGTCCGCAGACCCGGCTCAGCGAGAGGGAGGGCAGCACCAGCGCGGGCATCATCGCGACGCCCAGACCCTGCGCGACCAGGCTCTGCACCACCAGGTTGTCGTCGGTGGCGAAGCGTATGTCGGGGACGAAGCCCAGTTCCGCGCACTCGTGCAGCAGGTTGGCCCGGCAGCGCGGGCAGCCCGCGATCCAGCGCTCCTCGGCCAGGTCCGCCAGGTGCACGGCCCGGCGCCGGGCCAGCGGATGGCCGGTCGGCAGGAGCACCGTCAGCTGGTCCTCCAACAGCCTGACCTCGGCGACCTCCTCGGGAATCTCCTCGTGCAGCCCGGGATAGGTGAAGGCCAGGGTGATGTCGCACTCCCCCCGCTCCAGCCTGCGCAGCGATTCGGGCGGCTCCCCCTCCAGCAGCTCGACCTGGATCCCCGGATGCTCCTTGGCCAGACCGCTCAGTGCCTCGGGGACGAGGGTGACGTTGGCGCTGGGAAAGCCGCAGAGCCGGACCCGCCCGGTGCGCAGGCGCGCGTACGCCTTCAGCTGGGCCTCGGCGGCGGAGAGGCTGCCGAGGATGGTCTCGGCGTGCCGGGCGAGGGACTCCCCGGCCTCGGTGAGCTGCATCTTGCGGCCGATGCGGGTGAACAACGGGGTCCCGACGGCACGTTCGAGTGCCTTCATCTGCTGGGTGATCGCGGGCTGGGTGTACCCGAGGATGCGGGCGGCTGCCGAATAGGACCCGGAGGCCACGACCGCATGGAACGTCCGTATGTGCCGGGAATCGAACACCAGAGAAGCATAAGCGGACGTTGGGAGGGGCCGTAGGCGGAATCCCGCCTACGGCCCCTCCCCATCAAGCCAGCACTTCCGACAGCGGGGTTACTTGTCGCCGACCCGCGAGCCGAGCGTGATGTCCACGGTGTTCGGCTTGCCGTCGCGCAGGTAGGTCAGCTTCACCGTGTCGCCGGGCTTGTACGTCCAGATCATGCTGATCAGGCTCGGGCCGCTGTCTACCGGCTTGCCGCCGAACTCGGTGATGAGGTCGCCGGGCTTGAGGCCCGCCTTGCCGGCCGGACCGTTGGGGTCGACCAGCTCGTTGGCGGCCGCGCCCTGCTCGGAGATCTTGGCGCCCTCGGCCTTGGACTGGAGGTCCACGGAGACGGAGATCACCGGGTAAACCGGCTTGCCCGTCTTGATCAGCGACTCCGCGACGTTCTTCGCCTGGTTGATCGGGATGGCGAAGCCGAGGCCGATCGAACCGGCCTGGCCGCCGCCGAAGCCGCCGTTGCCGGCCGACTGGATCGCGGAGTTGATGCCGATGACCGCGCCGCGGCCGTCGAGCAGCGGGCCGCCGGAGTTGCCCGGGTTGATCGAGGCGTCGGTCTGGAGCGCGCTCATGTACGAGTTCTTGCCGCCGGAGCCGTCACCGGAGGCGACCGGGCGGTTCTTGGCACTGACGATGCCGGTGGTGACCGTGTTGGACAGTCCGAACGGTGCGCCGATCGCGATCGTCGAGTCGCCGACGGCCACCTTCTCGGAGTCACCGAGCGGCAGCGGCTTCAGACCGGCCGGCGGGTTCTTCAGCTTGAGCACCGCGACGTCGTAGCCCTGGGCCCGGCCGACGACCTCGGCCTCGTACTTCTTGCCGTCGGAGAAGGTCGCCGTGAGCTTGCCGCCGTTGGCCGCGGAGGCGACCACGTGGTTGTTGGTGAGGATGTGGCCCTGCTGGTCGTAGACGAAGCCGGTGCCGGTACCGCCCTCGCCCTCGCCGGCCGAGGCCTCGATGGTGACCACGCTGGGCAGGGCGCCGGCGGCCAGGCCCGCGATGGAGCCCGCGTCGCGCTTGAGCTCCTTGGGGGTGGCCGCGCTGATCGTGGTCGAGCCGGTGCCGTTGTCGCTGCGGTCGGCGGCCCAGTAGCCGACGCCGCCGCCGATGGCGCCCGCGAGGAGAGCCGCCGCGAGCACGCCCGCGATCAGGCCGCCCTTGCCCTTCGGCTTGCGGGGCGGGGTGCCGTCGGCGGTCAGGGGGGTGCCCCAGACACCGCCGCCGTGGCCGCCGTACGCCGGGACCGTGGGCGGCGGGGGCGGCCAGCCCTCGGCTCCGTGCGCGGCCGGGGAGTACGGGACCTGCGGAGTGTGCGGGGCATACGGGGCCTGCGGGCCGGGAGCGTGCCTGTACGCCGGGGCGGCCTGGTGAGCCGGGGTGGCCGGCGCGGCCGGGGTGGGCGGGATCTGCTGGGTCTGCTCGGTGCCGGGCACGGGCGTCGGCGGGAGCTGCTGCGTCACCGGCTCGGCCGCGGCGGACCCGGGGGCCGGGGCCATGGGGGCAGGAGCAGCGGGCGCCGGGGCTACGGGCGCCGGGGGTGCGTCGGCCGGCTGCGGGGCAACCGCCGGAACCTGCGTCTCGGAGGCCGGAGCAGGGGGTACTGACGGGGCCGCGGGGGGCGTAGGGGCCGCGGTGCCCTCGTTCTCGGTGCTCACAGCGCTCTCTCCTCGTCACACACGGCTTCAGAAATCTCTGGCGATCGGTCCGACTGAACGTTCGACGTGCCGCACAAGTTCCTGAGCAAAGCCTTTCCCATGACCCGTCAGAGCACTGTAAGCCGCACCTGTGTATCTCCTGGCATCCTTTATATCCGACATTTCGGACGCATCTTCCGTACCCGCTCTCTACGTCCGAGGCCCCCGCGGTGGCACCATGACCCGGTGACCCACGCAATGCCGCACCCCATCCAGGTCGTCGCCCACCGCGGCGCCTCGGAGGATGCCCCCGAGCACACCCTGGCCGCCTACCGCAAGGCGATCGAGGACGGCGCCGACGCACTCGAGTGCGATGTCCGGCTCACCGCCGACGGCCACCTGGTCCTGGTGCACGACCGCCGGGTGAACCGCACCTCGAACGGCCGCGGCGCCGTCTCCGCCCTGGAGCTGGCCGACCTCGCCGCCCTGGACTTCGGCTCCTGGAGGGACCGCGAGGAGTCCCCCGACTGGGACGCGGACCCGGAGCGCACGTCCGTCCTCACCCTGGAGCGGCTGCTCGAGCTGATCTCCGACGCCAGCCGGCCCGTACAGCTCGCGATCGAGACGAAGCACCCGACCCGCTGGGCCGGACAGGTGGAGGAGCGCCTCCTCTTCCTCCTCAAGCGCTTCGCCCTGGACTCCCCGCCGGCCGAGGGCCCGCACCCGGTCCGGGTCATGAGCTTCTCGGCGCGCTCGCTGCACCGGGTGCGCGCGGCCGCGCCGACGATCCCGACCGTGTACCTGATGCAGTTCATCTCCCCCCGGATGCGGGACGGACGGCTGCCGGCCGGGGTGCGGATCGCCGGCCCGGGCATGCGGATCGTGCGCAACCATCCCGGCTTCATCCGCAAGCTCCAGGACGCGGGGCACTCCGTGCACGTATGGACCGTGAATGAGCCAGAAGACGTTCAGCTCTGCGCTGATCTGGGTGTGGAGGCGATCATCACGAACAGGCCCCGCCAAGTTCTGTCACAACTAGGGCGCTGACGTCCCCATTTGCCCACCCGT
The DNA here is from genome assembly GCF_026340255.1 of Streptomyces sp. NBC_01408. Taxonomy (GTDB): domain Bacteria; phylum Actinomycetota; class Actinomycetes; order Streptomycetales; family Streptomycetaceae; genus Streptomyces. The sequence goes on from NZ_JAPEPJ010000001.1 coordinate 1,432,331, forward strand.
CACGCAGGGCCCGCACGTCACGGGGTGTGCCCCGGCGCATCCGCTCCGCATTCGATAGTCATGAATGCGTCAGAGTGCTCCGCTTCGGCGGTTTCCGGTCCAGGCCATTGGGGCATCCAGACCATGCGTGGGGCTAAGGAGGTTCCGGGGGTGGCGTTGGTGGTGGCACAGGAAGTGCCCACGTCGTCGTGCATGGACGTACGCCATGGTCCTGCGGGCGTGGGCGAGGCGAGACACCGCATGCGTGAGCAATTGCGCGTCAGCGGAGTGTCCGAATCGGTCGTGGACGATGCCGTACTGATCCTTTCCGAACTGCTCAGCAATGCCTGCCGACACGGCAGACCTCTGGGCGCGGGAGAAGTCGGGGACGGGGAGATACGCGCCGCGTGGCGCGTCGACAGAGCAGGGCGGCTGACGGTCGAGGTCACGGACGGCGGCGGGCCCACCCGCCCGGTTCCGGCCACGCCTTCGGTCACCGCACGGGGCGGCCGGGGGCTGAACATCATCAGTGCCCTGGCCCAGGACTGGGGTGTCCGGGACGGAGCGGCGGGTGAGATCACCGTCTGGGTGGTCGTTGCCTGCGGGCCCCGGCACGAGGATTTCGCTACGCGCGTTGCGCCCCCGGCGATCGACTTCAGCAATGCCTTCGACGATCTGGATCCCTGAGCACCGAGGGGATCCCTGACAGCAGTACCGGTCATCCGCACAGGCGGCCGTCCGGGAGCGCACGCCGACCGTGCTCCCGGCCGCACCCCACCGGTTCCGGCGGTACGAACGGCTAGGCTCGCGCCCAGACACGACGCCGTACCGCCGCAACCGGGAGACACCCACGATGGCCAAGAAGCGCCCCGCAGCGAAGACTGCAAAGCCGCAGCTCAACAACGGTGAGATTCCGGTGGTGGGCGCTCGCGAGCCCTGCCCCTGCGGATCCGGGCGCCGCTACAAGGCCTGCCACGGCGCAGCCGCCGCGCACGCCGTCACCGAGCACGTACGGCGCCCGTTCGAGGGACTGCCGGGCGAGTGCGACTGGGTCGCGCTGCGCGAGCTCGTGCCCGCCGCCACCGTCCCGCTGTCGCTCAAGGCCGGTCTGCCCGAGGGCGTTCCCTCCGTCACGCTCGTGACCGTACTGCCCATGGCCTGGCCGGCGCTGCGCCGCGAGGACGGATCTGTCCTGCTCGGCCTGCAGAACGAGTCCTCCACCGGGGATCTCGGCCGCGATATGGCCGACACCCTGGAGCGTGCCCTCGTAGCGGATCCGGGGACTCCCGTTCCGGCCCGCCGCGTTCCGGCCGAGGGTCCGCGACTTCAGGATCTCCTGGACTCCGACGGCGGTTTCGAGCCGGTTGTGCACAGCGGCTTCGAATTCTGGATTCCGGAATCGGAGAGCGCCCAGAGCGCCTCGCCGGAGATCGCCGCCTCGCTCGAGCGCGCCAACGCGGCGGCCATTCCCACCGTCAAGCTCTCCGGTGTGGACGCGGCCTACTGGTGCGAGACCCCCGAGAAGAACCACCTGCGCTGGGTCATGCCGCACCCCGAGGAGAAGCTGCTCGACGCCCTCGCGCGGCTGCACGCGGCGGGCACTACCTCGCTCGGCGAAGGCACGCGGCTGGTCGGTTCCTTCCGCGCGCACGGCCTCATGGTTCCCGTCTGGGATCTGCCCACCGGGGTCACCGCGGACGATGTCGAGAAGCCCGCGGCCGAGTTCGCGGAGCGGCTGGCCGAGGCTCTGGCCTCGGACGCACCGCTGACCACGGAAGAGCGCCGGGCGCGCGGCGGACTCACCAACCGCCAGGTGACCCTCAGCTGACCTGCACACACGCGGAGGTCGGTGACCGGAGTCACAACTCCCGCTAATCGTCTGCAAATCCGTGTCTGAATATCAGAGATCGAATTTGCGTACAGGCGATCTCTTGTTACCGTTCTTGTAGCCCGGTCGCTGGTGCATCCCCCGTCGCCAGCGACCGGGCCCTTCATTTCGGCGGTTCTCAACCGTCACTCGGGGCCGGTGAGTTGCTCCCGGACCGCAAGAGCAGCGCCCCTTCATCATCCGGAACTGCGAATTCCGCAACAGCCGAGTAACTGTCCGGCGCTCCCGCCGAGGTCTCGCTCGGCGTCTCGCACAATCCCGGCTCGTCCCCCGCGCCGACCGCACACCGGATCTGCACCGTCCGCCCGGCCGGTCCCATCACGGTCAGCACCGCGTCCAGCGGACGGCCGCTGGTGTTGCGGTAGTAACTGCGGCCCCACGTCCGGCCCTCGGCCACCAGGACGCACGTCTGGGCCTCCAGGCCGTGCGGCGAGGACAGTTCGGGACCGCACTGGGAATCCGTACGGGGCTGCTGCGACGGTCCGGGCTGCTGGGCCGCGGGTGCCGGCGAGGTGGGCGAGGACGACGCCGACGAGGGGCGCGAAGGGTCCGAAAGTCCGAGCGTCGAGAGCAGGCCGCCGCTCTTTCCGTCATCCTGAACGGCGAAATCCGGTCCCGCGATCGCCCCGGCGAGCGGGAGCGACAAGATGATCAGCACACCGGCGCCGATACCGATCAGGCGGAGATTCATTCGCCGAAGATAGCGACGCGGGAATGGGGCACGGAGATCCCCGCGCCCAATTCCCTTGGAAACCGGTCCAGCTGGCACCCGTACGAGTGATCGGCCGATACCGGACCACCCCGGGTCAGTACGCCAGCCGGCTGCCGCCGCCGGGCGCTCCGCTGCTCGCCTCGACCAGCGCGTCCACGACCGCCTCGACCTCGGGCAGCCAGATCCTTCCCGCGTCCGCCGCCCGCTCCCCCGGCCGGGACTGCGCCCGTTCCGGTGCCTGCGGCTCCCGTTCCCAGCGCACCTGCCCGCCGGTGGACGCGGCGGAGGGCGGCAGCAGCACGTAGCCGCCCTCACCGTGGAAGCGCAGCGACGAGGGCACGTGGTCCTTGGCGTAGAGGAGCTCGCCGAGCCGTTCCAGCGAGTACGGCGCCACCAGCAGCGACCAGCGGGTGGGCGTGGCCACCACCGGCCCGAGCCGCATGCCCTGCGCGTCCAGCCGTACGAGGGCCCGTGCCGCCGCCGTGGCCGGCAGGCTCACCGCGCACGGGGCGGCGCCGCCGGTGGCCATCAGGACGGGGGCACTGGGCCGGTTGGTCCACCACCAGGCCACCATCCGGGGGTCGGTGGTGGCCGCGAGCAGCCCCGGCTCGAAGGGGTGCGCGCCGGGGACCGCACAGTCGGGGTCGGGGCAGGCGCACCGCGAGCTGTCCGCGCCGGAGCGGCCGACTCCGGGCAGTACGGGCCATTGCCACGCGGTGGCGCAGGTGAGCGCCGCGTCGAGGAGAGCGGGAGCGGGAACGGGCGGGCGGCTCTGTCCGGGGGCGGTTCGCCCGGACCGGGACCGGGACCGGGGCCATGACCAGGACGGGGACCGGGATTCGAGGCGATAGCGGAGCCGCTGGAGACGCCTTCCGAGGATCTCGCGCATGAGCGCTCGTTCCTTTCCGTTGAACGTCGAGGGCCACATCACACCATGTAACGGGTGACTCACTACACGTACACGTTTCGCGTCACTGTGCGCCTGAAGCAGGTTCACACGGTTCGTGCAGTTTTCTTACCGGGTCCATCAAACGTCCGGCGGGGGGTGGAACGCGACCCGCACGGTACCGGGAGCGGCTGCCGCCGCTTAGGACGACGGCCGGTGCCGGGCGGTTCCCGACAGGTACCCGGCGGCGCCAACTGACCCCGGACACTGACGATTACGTACCCGTGCCCCCCGGAACGCCCGCCCAGTCGACCGCAAAAACCGTCCCCTTCCAGCTCTTTCCGGCCAAGTTCTAGCCTTGGCTGGACAGTGAGTTGCCGTCCCACGGACACCAGGATTCCCACCTGGGCAATGCTGGACATGCATCCACGTGTGCGTGTAGATGTGGATTCCTTGATGGCGGCGCAGCACGATCTGGGGGTTTGCGATGCTATTCGGCGAATCGCACCAGGTGGAAAGGCGGACGCCATGAGCGCCCCGCATCTGCCGAAAGTGGCTGGAATCGATCCAGCAGTTACCGCGTCACCGCAGACTGCGGCGCCCGCACCCGCACGGACCACCCCCTCACCGGTCCCTCCGCCAGGCCCCGGCAGCCTGATCCAGGACCGGCTCGCGGGCATGGTCTCGGACCTCACCACCCTCCACGAGCTGACCGAACGCCTGGCCCGCACCGGCGGCCTCGACTCCGCCCTCCACGAGTTCCTGCGCGCCGGAGCCGCCCTCGTCGGGGCCCGCCGCGGGCTGCTCGTCCTCGAGCCCTCCGACGGACTCGGGCCGACCACCACGATCGGCCTCGGCCTCGGCCACGCCGACCTCGGCCACATCGAGACCGTGCCGCGCAGCGCGACCTCCTACGGACGCATCCTCGACGGACTCCCTGATGCCCACGGTGGCTCCGAGGTGCTCCCCGAGCCGGGCGCACCGGCCGGCACCGGAGGCTTCGCCGCCCCCGTCGACCCGCGCCACCGCGAGGTCGCCGCCCGCCTCGGCTACGCCGCCAGCTACGCGGTGCCGCTGACCGCCGAGGCCACCGGGCGGCTCGGCGCGGCCGTCTGGCTCTACGACGAGCAGGCCGAGCCGAGCGACCGCCAGCGCGACCTCGCCGGGCTCTACGTCCGGCACGCCGCCGAGCACGTGGCCCGGATGCTGGAGGTGGAGCGCTCCCGCGCGCGCCTGGCGACCGTCGCCGAGGAGCTGCTGCCCAGCAGGCTGCCGCGGATCCCCGGGGTACAGCTCGCCGCCCGGCACCACACCGGGCCGCGCGGCGGGGGCGACTGGTACGACGCCCTGCCGCTGCCCGAGGGCGCCCTGGGGCTGGCCGTGGGCTCGGTGACCGGGTCCGGGCCGAGCGCCGTCGCCGCGATGGGCCGGCTGCGGGCCTCGCTGCGCGCGTACGCCGTCATGGAGGGCGAGGACCCCGTCGCCGTCCTGTCCGACCTGGAGCTGCTGCTGCGCCTGACCGAGCCCGCCCGTTCGGCCACCGCGCTCTTCGCCTACTGCGAACCGGCCCAGCGCAAGCTCATCCTGGCGGGCGCCGGACACGCGCCGCCCCTGCTCATCGGCGAGCGCCGCACCGAGTACGTGGAGACCTCCCTCTCCGCGCCGCTGGGGATGCTCTCCTGCTGGGAGGCGCCGAGCGTGGAGATCGAGCCCGCACCCGGAGAAACGGTGCTGCTGTACACGGACGGGCTGCTCCAGCGCACCGGGGACCCCATGGACCGGGCCTACGCCCGGCTGCACGCCGCGGCCGCCGGGGTGCCCCGTAGCGCCCGGGACGACCCGGCCGCCATCTGCGACCACATCCTGCGGACCATCCTGCCCGGCGGAGAGACGGCCGATACCCCGGAGGACATCGTGCTGCTGGCCGCCCGATTTGAGTGAGCCGGGCGGTTTGAGGGTGTTTGTGCGATAGCGCACACGGCCCTCCGTGCTTCTTCCGGTCACACATACGATGGACGAGGTCCACACCCAGGTCCGTGTCTGTCGTAGCTGAGGAGAAGACGTGGCTGACGAGCTCACCCCGGAGACCCCGGAAGAAGAGCAGCCCAAGAAGACGCACAAGCAGCGCAAGAACGGTCTGTACCCGGGCGTCAGCGACGAACTCGCGGAGAGCATGCGCACGGGCTGGGCCGACACCGAGCTGCACGGACTGGAGCCCATCGCCCAGGCCGCGCACACCGCCGCCCGCCGCGCCGCGCTGTCCGCGCGCTTCCCCGGCGAGCGCCTCGTCGTCCCCGCGGGCCGTCTCAAGACCCGCTCGAACGACACCGAGTACCCCTTCCGCGCCTCGACCGAGTACGCGTACCTCACCGGCGACCAGACCGAGAACGGCGTCCTGGTCCTGGAGCCCACCGGGGAGACCGGCCACACGGCCACCGTCTACCTGCTGCCGCGCTCCAACCGCGAGAACGGCGAGTTCTGGCTGTCCGGCCAGGGTGAGCTGTGGGTCGGCCGCCGCCACTCCCTCGCCGAGGCCGAACAGCTCCTGGGGATCCCCGCCAAGGACGTGCGCGAGCTCGCCGAGGCCCTCACCGAGGCCGAGGGCCCGGTCCGGGCGGTACGCGGCCACGACTCCGGCATCGAGTCCGCCCTCACGGACAAGGTGACCAAGGAGCGCGACGAGGAGCTGCGCGTCTACCTCTCCGAGGCCCGCGCCGTGAAGGACGAATTCGAGATCGGCGAGCTGCAGAAGGCCGTCGACTCCACCGTCCGCGGCTTCGAGGACGTCGTGAAGGTCCTGGACAAGGCCGAGGCCACGTCCGAGCGCTACATCGAGGGCACCTTCTTCCTGCGCGCCCGGGTCGAGGGCAACGACATCGGCTACGGCTCCATCTGCGCCGCCGGCCCGCACGCCTGCACCCTGCACTGGGTCCGCAACGACGGCGACGTCCGCTCCGGGGACCTGCTGCTGCTCGACGCGGGCGTGGAGACCCACTCCCTCTACACCGCCGACGTCACGCGCACGCTGCCGATCAACGGCACGTACACCGACATCCAGCGCAAGATCTACGACGCGGTCTACGAGTCCCAGGAAGCCGGCATCGCCGCCGTCAAGCCGGGCGCGAAGTTCCGCGACTTCCACGACGCCTCCCAGCACGTGCTGGCCGAGAAGCTCGTCGAGTGGGGTCTGCTGGAGGGCCCGGTCGAGCGCGTCCTGGAGCTCGGCCTGCAGCGCCGCTGGACCCTGCACGGCACCGGCCACATGCTCGGCATGGACGTCCACGACTGCGCCGCCGCGCGCACCGAGGCCTACGTGGACGGCACGCTGGAGCCGGGCATGTGCCTCACCGTCGAGCCCGGTCTGTACTTCCAGGCCGACGACCTGACCGTGCCCGAGGAGTACCGCGGCATCGGCGTCCGGATCGAGGACGACATCCTCGTCACCGAGGACGGCAACCGGAACCTGTCGGCCGGGCTGCCCCGCACCTCGGTCGAGGTCGAGGCCTGGATGGCGCGCCTCAAGGGCTGACACCAGCGGATGTCCCGGCTCGGAAGCCGGCGTACGGAGGGCGGGATCCCGGTGCGGGGTCCCGCCCTCCGGCGTGTCTACGACACCTTGAGCAGCGCGTCGTCACGCCACTTCAGCATCTTGTCGAAGCTCACCGACGCGCCCCGGCCCGGCCTGTTGCGCAGACGGACGTGGTCGGCGAGTTCGGCGATCAGGTGCAGTCCCCGGCCGTGCTCGGCCAGGGACGGTCTACGGCGGGCCACCGTCGCGGGCGGGAATCCCGGGCCCGAATCGGTCACCTCGATGCGGCAGCGGTCCCCGTCCAGATAGGCCGTGACGTGGTACGCCTCGGTCTCGTCCAGGGCGTCGCCGTACCCGCCGTGCTCCACCGCGTTGGCACAGGCCTCGCTCAGCGCCACCGAGAGATCGAAGGAGATGTCCGGGTCCACCCCCGCGGTCTCCATCGTCCCCAGCAGCAGTCGCCTGGCGAGCGGCACGCTCGCGGCTTCGCGCCTCAAGTGGAGAGACCACCAGATGCTCATACGGTTACCTATTGCCGCCCACGGGGGGCCGTAAGCGCCCCGGCGGCCGTCGGCGTCCCCAATGCCCTCGTTCGGCCGATGTGGCTCTCCCGGGCGCCGGTGTATGCGGGTGCCCGTGGAGCGGAACTCAAGGCGCCTTGCACGACCTGCCGTATGCAGGGCCTAAGCGCAGTGCGATGATGGCCCGGCCATGACTGCCCCCCACGCCAAGCACGCCGGAGCCGGCCTCCGGCTCGTCCGGACCGCGGTTTTCACCGCGGTCTGCGTCGTGCTGGCCGCGGTCGGGCACGCCCTGGCATCATGCGCCACCGTGCCCTGGTGGACCCTCGGCATCGGCTTCCTGGCCGTGTTCGCGGCCGCGGCCCCGCTCGCGGGACGCCCCCGTACGCTGCCGGCCATCGCGGGCGGGCTCGCCGCCGGACAGCTGGCCCTGCACACGCTGTTCGGCTTCGGCCAGCACGGCGCCGCGGCCACCCCGGCCCAGGCACCGGCCGCCGCTTCCGACACCTCGCTCGCGGCCCTCGCCGCGCAACTGGTGTGCGGGGGCAACTCGGTACCGCTCGACCCGGCCGCCGCCCGGCAGATCCTGGAGGCCGCCGGGCTGGATCCGGCCGCCCTGGCCGCGCAGTCCCTCGAACAGGGCCAGGCCGTGCACGCCCACCTGGCGCACGCAGCCGGCCCGCCGCCCGCGACCGGCCTGTTCAGCCCGGCCATGCTGATCGGCCACCTGCTGGCCGCGCTCGCCGCCGGCTGGCTGCTCGGACGCGGCGACGCCGCGCTCTCCCGGCTCATCGAGCTGTCCCGGCTGTCCACCGAAGCCACCCCGGTCCGCGCGCTGCGCACCGCGCTCGCCCTCGTACGCGCCCTCGGCGCCGGGCTCCCCGGCGCGCCCGCCCGGGACCCGCGGGCTCCGCGGACCGCCGCCGATCCCGCCGCCGCCACCGGCCGGCAGGAACTCCAGCACGCGGTGATCAGGCGCGGGCCGCCAGTGGCGCTCGCCCTCGCAGCCTGACGCGGCGCCCCCTACCCGGGTACACGACACCTGGAGCCCGGTGCCGCGCAACTCCGCGCGCGCCCGTGCGCGGGGCACCGTCACCCTGCTTCTGTGGAGTGTTTCCGCCATGAAGACCTCTCGCGTCTCCTTCGCCGCCGCCCTCGCCGCCGGCACCGTCCTCCTCCTCTCCGGCCCTGCCTTCGCACACGTCAGCGTGCAGCCCGGCGAGGCCACCAAGGGCGGGTACGCGACCATCAACTTCAAGGTCCCCAACGAGCGTGACAACGCCTCGACCACGCAGCTCGAGGTCAACTTCCCGATCGACCAGCCGCTCACGTCCGTCATGCCGCAGGACGTCCCCGGCTGGACCGTGACGGTCGAGAAGAGCAAGCTCGACAAGCCGCTCACCGTGCACGGCAAGCAGATCAACGAGGCCGTCACCAAGGTGACCTGGTCCGGCGGGAAGATCGAGCCCGGCAAGTTCCAGCAGTTCCCCCTCTCCGTGGGCAAGCTGCCGGAGACCGCCGACCAGATGGTCTTCAAGTCCCTCCAGACCTACGACAACGGCGAGGTCGTCCGCTGGATCGAAGAGGCCAAGGACGGCGCCGAGGAGCCGCAGAACCCGGCGCCCGTACTGAAGCTGACCGCCGCCAAGGGCGCTGACCACCACGGCTCCGACGCGAAGAGCGATGCCAAGAACGCCGGCGCCAAGGACGGCAAGGACGCGAAGGACGGCCACGACAAGGCGGCCGCCGAGCACGGCTCCGACACGACCGCGCGCGTCCTCGGCGTCGCCGGCATCGTCGTCGGACTGGGCGGTGTCGCCTTCGGCGTCGCCTCGCGCCGCCGCTCCGCCTGACCTTCGGCCCTCGGGCTCCGTCGTTTCCGGGCGCCCTCACCTCCCCGATCCATCCCGGTACACCACCCGGTACAGCACCGGTACACATCCCCGATCCCAGGGACTTCTCCATGCGCACCACACGTGTGACGGTCGCCGCGCTCGTCGCGGCGGCCGCACTCACCCTCTCCGCCTGCGGCGGCGAACCCGCCAAGACCGGTTCGGTCACCCAGCTCTCGGGCGGCCAGAGCGGAGCCAAGGCCGCGACCGTTCTGGACCGCCCCTTCAGCAAGCCGGAACTCGTCCTCACGGACACCACCGGCAAGCCGTGGAACCTGCGTGAGCAGACCAAGGGCAAGCCGACGCTCATCTACTTCGGCTACACCAACTGCCCGGACGTGTGCCCCCTGACGATGAGCAACATCGCCGTCGCCAAGAAGGCACTGCCCAAGGCCGACCAGGACAACCTGCGGGTCGTCTTCGTCACCACCGATCCCGAACGGGACACTCCCGAATCCCTCGGCACGTGGCTGAACTCCCAGGACCCGTCCTTCACCGGACTGACCGGGGACTTCGCCACCATCCAGGCCGCCGCCCGCACGCTCGGCATCGGGATCGAGGCCGCCAAGAAGGAGGCCGACGGGAGCGTCGTCTCCATGCACGGCGCCCAGGTCATCGCGTTCTCGCCCAAGACCGACGAGGGCTACGTCCTCTACGGCGAGGGCACCACCGTCGACGACTACACCAAGGACCTGCCGAAGCTCATCAAGGGAGAGAACCCGTGACCGCCCGCACCACCCGCACCCTCGCCGCCGCCCTCTCCCTGGCGGCAGCGCTCGTCATATCCGGCTGCTCCTCCTCCGACTCCGAGGACGGGGCGGGCAAGCCGAAGCTGACGGTGAGCGGCGCCTTCATGCCCGAGCCCGTCAACGACAAGATGGCCGGCGCCTTCATGGTCATCAAGAACGGCTCCAAGACCGCCGACAAGCTCACCGGCGTGACGTCCTCGCTCTCGGACGATCTGCAGATCCACGAGACCAAGGACCAGAAGATGCAGCAGGTCCCCTCCATGGACGTGCCCGCGAACGGTGAGCTGAAGCTGGAGCGCGGCGGCGACCACGTCATGTTCATGGGGCTCAAGAGCACCCCGAAGGTCGGCGAGAAGGTCACCGTCGAGCTGCACTTCGAGAAGGCCGCCCCCGTCGAGGTCGAGCTCGACGTGAAGGAACGGACCTACACCGCTCAGAACTCCAACGCCCACTGACGGACCGAGGGACTGACACGCCATGACGGCCACCGCCCCCGCCCCCGCCCCCTCCGCGGCCCGCGTCCACGCCACGGCACTGCTGCCGCGGCTCGCGCTGGTCCTCGCAGCCCTGCTGGCAACCCTGTTCACCGCGGCCTCCCCGGCCTCGGCACACGCCGCACTCACCGCGAGCGACCCCAAGGACGGGGCGGTGGTCGCCACGGCTCCCTCCCAGGTGACCCTCTCCTTCTCGGAGCAGGTCGCCATGGGCGACGACTCCATCCGCGTCCTGGACCCCCAGGGCCGTCGCGTCGACACCGGTGAACTGCGCGATATGTGCAGCGGGAACGTCATCCGCTACGGCACCGCGCTGCACTCCGGCCTTCCGGGCGGCACCTACACCGTCGCCTGGCAGGCCGTCTCGGCGGACAGCCACCCGATCTCCGGAGCCTTCACCTTCTCCATCGGCGCGCCCTCGGCCACCAGCGTCACGCTGCCCGCCCAGCAGGCGGGCGGCGGCCCCGTCGGCATCGCCTACGGGATCGCCCGCTACGCCGCCTACGCCGGGTTCACCGTCCTCGTCGGCGCCTGCGCCTTCATCCTGCTGTGCTGGCGCCGGGGCGCCGCCGAACGGCCGCTCCAGAAGCTCGTCCTGCGCGCCTGGGTCACCCTCACCGCCGCCACCCTCGCCATGCTGGTGCTGCGCACCCCGTACACGGGGTCCGGGAAGTTCGGCGACGCGCTCGACCTGGAGGGCCTGCAGGCGGTCCTGGAGACCAAGACCGGCGCCTCTCTCGTCTCCCGGCTGCTCCTGCTGGGCGCCGCCGCCCTCTTCATCGCGGTCCTCTTCGGTGCCTACGCACGGCGTCTGCCCGCCTCCGGCACGGCGCAGGGGGACGCGGACGGCGGCACGGAAGGGAACAAGGAAGGGAACGCGGAAGGGGACAAGGACACCAGCGACCTCGCCTTCGGCCTCGCCATCGGCGGCACCGTCGTGTCCGCGGGCATCGCCGCCACCTGGGCCCTGTCCGAACATGCCTCCACCGGTATCCAGTCCGGTATCGCAATGCCCGTCGACATCCTGCACCTGCTGGCCGTCGCGGCCTGGCTCGGCGGTCTCACCGCGCTGCTGGTCGCGCTCCACAAGGTCCCCGGGATCGAGCGTACGGCCGTCCGGCGCTTCTCCACCGTCGCCTTCGTCAGCGTCCTGGTGCTCGCCGTGACCGGCACCTACCAGGCCTGGCGTCAGCTCGGCAGCTGGTCCGCCCTCACGGACACCAGCTACGGACAGCTCCTGCTCCTCAAGGTCGGCATCGTCACCGTCCTGCTCGCCGTCGCCTACCTGTCGCGGAAGTGGACCGCGCGGCTTGCCGACGGTGACACCGTGCAGACGCCGGTGAAGGTGGTCGCGCCGCGCGATGTTTCACGTGAAACAGAGCCCGTCACCGTCCCGGCGGACCCCAAGCGTGCCGCCCAGCTCGCGCGGCAGCGCGCGGCCCGCACGAGCGCCCACGAGAAGCGGGTACGCGACGCCGATCCGGACCGTGCCGGACTGCGCCGCTCGGTGCTGGCCGAGGCGGGCATCGCCGTGGTCCTTCTCGCCGTCACCACGGTCCTCACCAGCACGGAGCCGGGCCGCGCCGTGGAGCAGGAGGCGGGCCGCAATGGATCCGCCACCGCCGTGCCCGACCGCGCGATCAAGATCACTCTGCCCTTCGACACCGGCGGCCAGAACGGCAAGGGGGAGGTGCGGCTCGAACTCGACCCGGGCCGGGTCGGCGCCAACACCCTCCACGTCTGGGCCGACGCCCCGGACGGCAAGCCCCTCGACCTCCCCGAGGTCAAGGTCGCCTTCACCCTCCCCGCCAAGGACATCGGGCCCCTGCCGCTCGTCCCCGACCGTGCCGCCGCCGGGCACTGGAGCTCTTCGGGCGTCCAGTTGCCGCTGGCGGGCGAATGGCGGATCGACGTGACCGTGCGCACCTCCGACATCGACCAGACGACCGTCCAGAAGACCGTGAAGATCGGCTGACCAGCGTGACCGAGAGCAACACCGACATCGAGATCTCCCGGCGCCGGCTGCTGGGCACCGTCGGCGCCGCGGGCGCCGCGGGGCTGGCGCTCGGCGCCACCGGCGGCGCAATCGCGCACTCCGCGCTCACCGGCTCCGGGAGCGGCGCCGACGGCTCCAACGGAAGCCCGTCCGCCCTCGGCGCCTCCCGGATCGCCTTCGACGGCGACCACCAGGCCGGAATCACCGAACCGCTCCAGGCCAAGGGGCACCTCGTCGCCTTCGACCTCGCCGCCGGGGCCGGCCGTACGGAGGCCGCCGCCTTGCTGCGGCGCTGGTCCGAGACGGCCCGCCGCCTGATGGCGGGCGAGGCCTCCCCGGCCGACGACACGGGCATCGCGCTCGACGCCGGTCCGTCCTCCCTGACCGTCACCTTCGGCTTCGGCCACTCCTTCTTCGACCGGACGGGGCTCACCGCCCGCCGCCCCGTCGCCCTCGACCCGCTTCCGGTCTTCTCGGCCGACCGGATCGACGACCGGCGCAGCAACGGCGACCTGTGGGTCCAGATCGGCGCGGACGACGGACTCGTGGCCTTCCACGCGCTGCGCGCGCTGCAGAAGGACGCCGGGGACGCCGCCCGCGTCCGCTGGCAGATGAACGGCTTCAACCGGACGCCCGGCGCGACCGCCTCACCGATGACCGCCCGCAACCTCATGGGCCAGGTGGACGGCACCGGCAACCCGAAGCCCTCGGAGCCCGACTTCGACAAGCGGATCTTCGTGCCCGCTGCGGGCCCAGGCCCCGCCGAGCACGCCTGGATGGCCGGGGGCTCGTACGCGGTCGTCCGGCGAATCCGGATGCTCCTCGACGACTGGGACAAGCAGTCCCTCGCCCAGCAGGAGCAGGTCATCGGCCGCACCAAGGCCACCGGTGCACCGCTGACCGGCGGCAGCGAGACCACCGAGATGGCGCTCGACAAACTCGGCGCCGACGGCAAGCCGGTCATCGCGGCCAACGCCCATGCCCGGATCTCCGCCCCCGAACAGAACGGCGGGGCCGCCATGCTGCGGCGCCCCTTCTCCTTCCACGACGGCATCGGCGCCGACGGCACCCCCGACGCCGGGCTCCTCTTCATCTGCTGGCAGGCGGATCCACTGCGCGGGTTCGTCCCGGTCCAGCGCAAGCTCGACCGCGGCGACGCCCTGTCGGAGTTCATCCGGCACGAGTCCAGCGGCCTGTACGCGGTCCCGCCCGGCCCCCGCTCCGGCGAGTACGTCGGGCAGCGGCTGCTCGAAGGGTGAACAGCCGCCCGGTGGCGGGTGCCCCGGCATTAGGCTGATCACATGTCGGCCACCCGCTTCACCTATCTCGGCCCCGAGGGCACCTTCACCGAAGCCGCCCTCCGCACGCTGCCGGAAGCCGCGACCCGGGAGCTCGTCCCGATGGTGTCGGTCCCGGCAGCGCTGGACGCCGTACGCAACGGCGAGGCCGCTGCCGCCCTGGTCCCGATCGAGAACTCGGTGGAAGGCGGTGTCACCGCCACGCTCGACGAGCTGGCCTCCGGCGAACCGCTGATGATCTACCGCGAGGTGCTGCTGCCCATCGCCTTCGCGCTGCTGGTACGGCCCGGGACCGCCCTGTCGGACGTGAAGACCGTCACCGGGCACCCGGTAGCCCAGCCCCAGGTGCGCAACTGGCTGCGGGCGAACCTGCCCGACGCGGTGTGGGAGTCGGCCGCCTCGAACGCCGACGGCGCCCGGCTGGTCCAGGAGGGCCGCTTCGACGCCGCCTTCGCCGGCGAGTTCGCCGCCGCCACCTATGGGCTGGTCCCGCTGGTCACCGAGATCCACGACGCGGAGAACGCGGAGACCCGGTTCGTCCTGGTCGGACGGCCCGCCCGGCCCTCCGCCCCGACCGGCGCCGACAAGACCTCCGTCGTGCTCTGGCTCGGTGACGACCACCCGGGTGCGCTGCTGGAGCTCCTGCAGGAGTTCGCCGTGCGCGGGGTGAACCTGATGCTGATCCAGTCCCGGCCCACCGGTGAGGGGATCGGCAACTACTGCTTCGCCGTCGACGCCGAGGGCCATGTCTCCGACCGCCGGGTCAGCGAGGCCCTCATGGGCCTGAAGCGGACGTGCCCGCAGATCCGCTTCCTCGGCTCCTACCCGCGGGCCGGTGGCGCTCAGGGTGACGTGAGCGCTGCCCGGCCGGGGACCTCGGACAGCGATTTCACGGCAGCCTCGGACTGGCTGACGCGCTGCCTCGACGGCCGGGCGTAGGACTTCGTCCACTGTCCACAGAGTTATCCACAGGCCGAGATGGGGACCTGGGGACAAGTCGACACTGCGATGCGACAAGGTCGACAAATCGGTCGGGGGCCCAGGTTTCGCGCTGGGGAGCGGTAGGTGAACGGCGTCACCCACGTATCGCCGATCAACTCTTTGGAGCGAGGCATTCCCACCCGAATGAGTGTGTGATGGTGGTTTGAACCCTGAATCCCTTCGGGCATCCGCCGGTCGGGAATGATCTATTTCCGTGTCCACAGAGGCGGCGCACAGCCTGTGGATAAACTGGGGGTGGCGCGAATTCCTGTGGACAAGGAACGGCTTGCGATCCTGCTCAGGACCCGCCCGACCACCGTCACGGTGCCCCATTTCGGCGAATGGCACCGTTTTTATTGACGGCCTGAGAGCGATCACTTCCGGTCAGTCGCCAAGACTTATCCAATAGCCGCAATTAGGGCAAAGTGACACGCTGTGTGATATCGATGTGAGCCCCGGAACCCCAGCCCGGTAGCCTGGAGGGCGTGATTGACCTCCGGCTGCTCCGTGAAGACCCTGACCGTGTCCGCGCCTCGCAGCGCGCCCGTGGAGAGGACGTCGACCTCGTCGACGCACTGCTCTCCGCCGACGAGCGCCGCAGGTCCTCCGGCATGCGCTTCGACGAACTGCGCAACGAGCAGAAGTCGCTCGGCAAGCTCATCCCCAAGGCCTCCCCTGAGGAGCGGGCCGAGCTGCTGAAGAGGGCCGAGCAGCTCAAGCAGGACGTCAAGGCCGCCGAGGCCGAGCAGAACGAGGCCGACGAGGCTGCCAAGAAGCTCCTCCTCCAGCTCGGGAACATCGTCCACAAGGACGTCCCGGTCGGCGGCGAGGAGGACTTCACGGTCCTCGAGACGCACGGAACCATCCGCGACTTCGCCGCCGAGGGCTTCGAGCCCAAGGACCACCTGGAGCTCGGCGAGTCGCTGGGCGCCATCGACGTCGAGCGCGGCGCCAAGGTGTCGGGCTCGCGCTTCTACTACCTGACCGGTGTCGGCGCCCTGCTGGAGCTGGCGCTGGTCAACGCCGCCATCGCGCAGGCCACCGAGGCCGGCTTCATCCCGATGCTGACCCCGGCACTGGTCCGCCCGCGCGCCATGGAGGGCACCGGCTTCCTCGGCCAGGCCGCGGAGAACGTGTACCACCTGGAGAAGGACGACTACTACCTGGTCGGCACCTCCGAGGTCCCGCTCGCGGCGTACCACATGGACGAGATCATCGACGCCGACAAGCTGCCCCTGCGGTACGCGGGCTTCTCGCCCTGCTTCCGCCGCGAGGCCGGTACGTACGGCAAGGACACCCGGGGCATCTTCCGCGTCCACCAGTTCGACAAGGTCGAGATGTTCTCGTACGTCGCGCCGGAGGAGGCCGAGGCCGAGCACAAGCGGCTGCTGGACTGGGAGAAGCAGTGGCTGACCAGCCTGGAGCTGCCGTTCCAGGTGATCGACGTCGCCACCGGCGACCTGGGCTCCTCCGCCTCGCGCAAGTTCGACTGCGAGGCGTGGATCCCCACCCAGGGCAAGTACCGCGAGCTGACCTCCGCCTCGAACTGCGACAGCTTCCAGGCCCGCCGTCTGTCGATCCGCTACCGCGACGGCAAGAAGACCCAGCCGCTGTCCACGCTGAACGGCACCCTGTGCGCGGTGCCGCGCACGATCGTCGCGATCCTGGAGAACCACCAGCAGGCCGACGGTTCGGTACGGGTGCCCCAGGTGCTCCGTCCGTACCTCGGCGGCCGTGAGGTCCTGGAGCCGATCACCAAGTGAGCCCGGCCCCGTTCCCGTACAAACTCGTCGCGACCGATCTCGACGGCACGCTGCTGCGTAGCGACGACACCGTCTCGGAACGCACCCGTGAAGCGCTCGTCGCGGCCACCGCGGCGGGCGCGGCACACATCATCGTCACCGGCCGGGCCGTGCCCTGGACCCGCCACGTACTGGACGATCTCGGCTACAAGGGGATCGCCGTGTGCGGGCAGGGCGCGCAGGTCTACGACGCGGGCGCGCACCGGCTGCTGACCTCGGTCACCCTGGACCGGCAGCTGGCCGGTCTGGCTCTGTCGAAGATAGAGGCCGAGATCGGTCCGCTGGCGCTCGCCGCCAGCCGGGACGGGGTGGACGGCGAGGTGCTGATAGGGCCCGGCTACCGGATGCAGGAGGGCCTGCCCGCCGTGCATCTGGACGACCACGCTGCGGTGTGGACGGCCCCGCTGAACAAGCTGTACATCCAGCACCCGGGGCTGGACGACGACGCGCTGGTCAAGGTGGCCCGGCAGACCGTGGGCAGCCTGGTCGACATCGTGATGGCGGGTCCCGGCATCGTGGAGATCCTGCCGCTGGGGCTGACCAAGGCCACCGGCCTGTCGCTCGCCGCGCGCAGGCTGGGGGTGAAGGCGGCGGAGACGATCGCCTTCGGCGACATGCCCAACGACATCCCGATGTTCGGCTGGGCGGCGCACGGCGTGGCGATGGCCAATGCCCATGCCGAGCTCAAGGCGGTGGCCGACGAGGTGACGACCTCCAACGAGGAGGACGGCATCGCGGTGGTGCTGGAGCGTCTGCTGGGCGCCTCGTAGCGGACACGACGTACGAGAGGTCCGGGGCAGCCCGCGCCATACGGCGCGCTCGAAGTGGCTGCCCCGGACCTTTTGTTGCTCCCCGCACCGCTCACTCTGCTCCTTGCGCAGCCCTCGTACCAGCGAATTTCGGTGCGTCAGCCGTGGATCCGGCGGCGCCGCCAGTAGGCGAAGGTGACGACCCCGAGGAGCGGCCCCCACAGCACCAGCGGGGCGTAGCAGAGGGTCATGAGCCACCAGCCGGCCCCGGTGGGTGCTCCCGGCGCCGCCATGCTGGTGCTCCAGTGGAAGGCGCTCGGGATGGCGATCAGGGTGACTGCGGTGGCTCCCAGAGCGGCGGGTACGACGACCGCGAGGGGCGGGATCCGGCGGCCTCGCAGCCGGGGGATCCAACTTGGGACCACCTCGCCCCAGCGCTGTACGAGGCCGAGGGTGAGCAGGCCGAGGCCTTCGGCGACGGCGCTGAGGGCAACCAGGTAGAAGGACCACTTACCGGGGAAGAGTTCGGCCTCCAGTCCGCTGCCGACGCCCCAGCCGACGGGTATGCCGACCGCGATGGCGATCCTCCACAGGCCGCTGGGAAGGAGGGTGAGGGCGGCCGCGTGGGCGGCCCAGCGGATCGGGCGGCTCACGGCCGGGCCGGCGGGAACGTCCGGCGCGGTGGGAGATGTGGGACCAGCGGGTGCGGCGGTGAGCATGGTCATCGTCCAAGTCCTTTTCGGTAGGCGGTTGGTGATGTCTCAAGCCTGGTCCGGCGGGCGCCTCGGAACCATCCGCCGATCAGCAGGTCGGGAGGCGCCGGTGACGGTCGGGGCTCTGCCGAACGGCAGATGTCCACGGGCGGGAGGGACTCGTAGGGTCGGGGCGTGACCGTGAAACCGAGCGTGCTGTACGCCCCCGCCCTGGCCGTTGCGGGCCTGCTGTCCCTGATCGGTTCGGCCGTGCGCGTGCCCAGTACGTGGACGCTGGCGGGGATGGCGGTACTGCTGCCACTGCTGGCCCTGGTGGCCCGCTGGTCCCCGGTACGGTCCGGAAGCCTCGCGGGCGCTCTCGGCATGGCAGCGGTGGCGCTCTGGCCGGTCCCGCTGGTGTGGGCGGACGGATCGTGGCTGGAGGTCGGCGGGGCGGCGGCCTTCTGGTCGCTGCCGGCCTTCGGCGCCGTGGCCGCCGGTGGCTACCTGCGCCGCCAGGCGGGCCGGGTACGACAGGCCGTACGGGAGGCGCGACGCGACCAGCAGCTGGAACTGGCCCGGGATCTGCACGACTTCGTGGCGCACGACGTGAGCGCGATCGTGGTGCAGGCCCAGGCAGCGCGGTTCGTGGCCGCGCAGGACCCCGGGCAGGCGGTCCGCGCACTGGAGCGGATCGAGGCCGCGGGGCTGAGCGCGCTGGAGGCGATGGACCGCACCGTTCACGCGCTCCAGGAGGCGGCGGGCACGGCGACCGCTCCGGTGCCTGGGCTGGCGCAACTGCCGGAGCTGGTGGAACGGTTCGAGGGCGGGGTGCTGGAGGCCGACCCCGAGGCCGTACGGGAGCTGTCGCGGGAGGCGGGCAGCACCGCGTACCGCGTGGCCGTCGAAGCCCTGACGAATGTCCGCCGGCACGCACCCGGGGCGGCCGTGGTGCGGGTCGCCGTACGTAGGGCCGCGGCGGGCATAGAGGTCAGCGTGGCCAACTCCGCGGCCAGTGGTGCGGTCGGGCTGCTGCCCCGCAGGCGGCGGAGCGGCACCGGACTGGCAGGCCTGCGCGGGCGGGTGGAAGCCGCGGGCGGGACGCTGCGGGCGGGAACGGGCGCGGACGGCGGATGGCGGGTTTCCGCGGTCTTCCCTCCACGCGAGCACCCCCTCGGGTGATCATGGCGGCGTGACCACACGCATCCTGATAGCCGATGACCAAGAGGACATCCGCAGCGGTTTCCGGCTGATCCTCGACTCGCAGCCGGACATGACCGTGGTGGGGGAGGCCCCGGACGGCGAGAGCGCAGTGGCGCTGGCCCGGGAGCTGCGGCCGGACGTGGTCCTCGCGGACATCCGGATGCCGAAGCTGGACGGGCTGGAGGTGACCCGGCTGCTGGCGCCCCGGACGCGGGTGGTGGTCGTGACCACCTTCGACCTGGACGAGTACGTGCACACCGCCCTGCGCAACGGTGCCTGCGGCTTCCTGCTGAAGCGGTCGGGGCCCGCGCTGCTGATCGAGGGGGTGCGGGCGGCCATGGCCGGGGACACGCTGATCAGCCCGCAGATCACGGTGCGGCTGCTCAGCAGGCTCACGGAAGGCGCGCCGGGCGGGCCGCCCGCGCCACGGGTGCCGCAGGCTCATCCGCTGACCGGCCGGGAGGTGGACATCGTGCGACTGGTGGCGCAGGGGCTCACCAACGCCGAGATCGGTGCGGAACTCTTCATCAGCGCGGGCACGGCGAAGACCCACATCGCGAACGTCCAGGCGAAGCTGGGGGCCCGGAACCGGGTGGGGATCGCCGCATGGGCTTGGGAGCACGGCGTGGCGCAGGCGGGGACGGAGGCCGGCTAACGATGTTTCACGTGAAACAAGGGTGGTGTTTCACGTGAAACCACGTGCCGCGTGAGGGGCCAGGCGAGCAGACCGACGGAGAGCGCGATGGCGTGGCCGAGGTCGGTGAAGGTACCGCCGGTGGCGAGCGGGATCCCGAAGAAGGCGAGCAGCCCGGCGAGGTAGAACCATCTCCAGGGACCGGGGATCCGGTAGGTCAGCACTCCGGCGGCTGCAGCGAGTCCGTAGCTGACGCCGATGTCGACGACGTGCGTCATGCTGCGCGGGGCCCGGTGGTCCTGGATGGCCATGAGGAGGACCTTCTGGCTGACGAGCGTGGCGACGACATGGGCGGTCGCGACGATCACGAGCCAGCGCAGGGTGCCCAGCCAGCGTTCGACGGGGGCGTGGAAGACCTCGAACAGCACGGCGTAGAGGGCGAGCGAGGCCGGGTTCTCGATCCAGAAGGCGCTGCTGAGGAGAGCCCGGACGGGGTGGTTGACCAGCTCGTGGATATTGCTGCTGTTGCGGTGGAGCAGGACGTGCTCGACCCGGTCGGGGGCGATCACGACGATGACGCTGGTGACGGCGATGATCAGCAGCCAGATGTGCGTACCGGGCGAGGAGCGTATCCAGGACCGCAGAGGCCTGGACGGCTCCGGCTCGGTGTACTCGATCATGCCCCGATGATCCCGCGCGAAGCTGTGCCCCGCCTGGCCGGTGGGCCGGGCGGGGCACGGTACCCGCGCTGGTGCGCCGAGTGATGGCAGGGGCCTACTCCTCGCCCGCCAGGGTGAGGCGGCGCAGCCGCTGGCCCGCGTAGACGGTGGCGCCCGCGGTGACCACGGCGAGCAGGACCGCGGCGGTGGGCAGGCCCACGGTGGCGTCCACGTATCCCTCGCCCGCAACCCTCTCGGCAAGGGACAGCGCCCACTGCTGGACGCTGAGGGTCTTGGCGCCGGAGACCAGGCTGCCGAAGAGCGACTCCCAGATCAGGGCGTAAACCAGGCCGAAGACGACCGCGTGCCGGCTGACGGTGCCCAGCAGCAGGAACAGCGCGCTGTAGGCGATCGAGGCGACGAGGGCGGCGACGGTGTAGGCGACGGCGATCTGCTGGCCGTTGCCGTTGAGGATGAAGCCGGCGATCAGGGTGGGGATCGCGGAGAAGGCCATGGTGACGGCGATCGCGACGATCAGCTTGGTCATGATGATCGTCGGTCGCTTCACCGGCTTGGCGAGCAGGTAGACGATCGAGCCGTCGTCGATCTCCGGGCCGATGGCTCCGGTACCGGCGATGACACCGATCAACGGGACCATGGTGGCGAGGGCGAAGCCGCCGAGCAGGTCGGCTGCGACCTTGTCGTCCACACCCGTGAGCAGGCGGACGGCGATCGAGATGAGGATCAGCAGTGCGGGCAGCAGGAAGAGGATCAGCGCCCGGCGGCGGCCGAGCAGGGCCCGGTAGGTGAGCCGGGCAACGGTGGGGTTGTACATGAGTGCCAGCTCCTTCAGGCCGCGACGAGGTAGGAGAAGACCGACTCGAGGGACTCGTCGGAAGGCGAGACCGTCAGCAGCCGGATGCCGTGCGCGCGGGCGACCCGCGGGAGCAGCTCGGTGAAACGTCCGAAGTCGACGGCCTGGATGCGCAGGGCGCCTTCCTTCAGGTCGACCTCGATGCCGGCCGTGGACGGGTCGGCGATGAGGGCCGCGGCGAGGGCCCGGTCGTCGGAGGAGCGGACGAGGTAGCGGTGCGGACGGTCCGTCATCAGGCGGCGGATCTTCCGGAAGTCGCCGGAGGCGGCGTGCCGGCCGGCGACCACCACCTCGATGTGCGAGGCGAGCTGCTCGACCTCCTCCAGGATGTGGGAGGAGAACAGGACGGTGCGTCCCGCGTCGCCCATCCGCCGCAGCAGGTCCATCAGCTGCATGCGCTGGCGCGGGTCCATACCGTTGAACGGCTCGTCCAGGAGGAGCACGGACGGGTCGTGGACGAGCGCGGACGCCATCTTCACGCGCTGGCGCATGCCCTTGGAGTAGGTGGAGATCTTGCGGTCCTGGGCGTACTCCATCTCGACGGTGGCGAGGGCCCGCTGGGCGGCCGCGTCGTCGAGGCCGTGGAGTTCCGCGTTGGCGACGACGAACTCCCGGCCGGTGAGGAAGTCGTACATGGCCTCGCGCTCGGGCACGACGCCGACCTGCTTGTAGATCTGCTCGTTGCGCCAGATCGGTGCGCCGTCGAGGGTGACGGTGCCGGTGGAGGGGGCGAGGAAGCCGCCCATCATGTTGATGAGAGTGGACTTGCCCGCGCCGTTGGGACCCAGCAGTCCGGTGACGCCGGGACCGATGCGCATGGTCACGTCGTTGACGGCGACGACGTTCCCGAACCAGCGGGAGGTGTGGTCGATGTCGATGGTGGTCACAGCCCGGCCTTCCGGTAGCGGGCCATCAGGGCGGCGTAGGAGCCGACGATGAGGCCGAGGGCGACGAGCAGGTAGACGAAGCCGGTGCCGGCCGTGGGGCCCTCGCCGCCGGGGAAGGCGGACGTCGCACCGAGGAAGGCCGTCTGGAAGCCGTCGATCAGGGTGATCGGGGAGAACAGGCCCATCCAGTCGATGGCCCCGGCGTTCCCGGTGCTGTAGGCGATGCCCTGGACTGCGGTCACCGCGCCGTAGGGGATCAGGAGCACGGCGATGATGGCGGCGACGCCGAACCCGCGGCGCGGGGTGAGCGCGGCCATGACCAGCCCGAGGCCGGCGAAGAGCAACGACAGCAGCAGTACCGACACCAGTCCCTGCCCGAATTCCTTGGTCTGGTCACCGAAGTCGAACTTCGCCAGCAGCGCGCCGATCCACATGATCAGCAGCGGGGTGGCGGTGAGGATGAACAGGGCCGAGGCCATGGCCGCGTACTTGGCCACGACGTAGTCGACGCGTTCGACGGGCCGCGAGAAGTAGAGCGGCACGGTCTTGAAGCGCAGGTCGCGGGAGACCGACTGGGGTGCCTGGGAGGCGAGGTAGAGGCCGATGATCACCTGCGTGGTCAGGGCGTACGTCGTGTACTTGATCGGCAGCTCGGTGGAGCCGGGGACCGCGATGGCGACGGCGACGATGATCAGCGCGGGAACGCACATCACCGCGAAGAGGAGCATCGGCAGGACCTTGGACTTGGCGGAGCGGCCGAGTCCGTAGGCGCCGCGCAGGGACTGCGAGAACAGCGACTTGCGGGCGTACGCGCGGCCCAGCCGGGCCCCGTCGTAGGACCGGTAACCGATGTTGTGGATCTGGGTCGAGGTGTCAGGCGCCATCGGAACCGGCTCCCTTCTGCTGGACGGTCTGGTCGTTGTCGCGGAAGACCTCCGCGATGTGGTGGCGGCGCTGCTCCATGCGGACCAGACCGATGCCCAGGTCGGCGACGGTGTCGCGGACGGTGTCGTACGTCTGCTCGCCGGTGGCCTCGACGAGGAGGACGTGACCCGCTCCGGGCAGGCCCTGCTCCCCGCTCACGAGGAGGGTGACGCCCGCCTCGGCGAGCGCCTTGCGCAGGGCGGCGGTGCCGTCCGGGTGGGCGTCCGAGTCGGTGACCTCGACCGCGAGGGTCGTGGTGGTCTGCGTGAAGTCGCTGGTGGAGCTCGACCGCAACAGCTTGCCGCCGTCGACGACCACGACGTGGTCGCAGGTGCGCTCCAGCTCCCCGAGGAGGTGCGAGGTCACCAGGACCGAGATGCCGAAGTCGGTGTAGACGCGGCGGATCAGGCCGAGCATCTCGTCGCGGCCGACCGGGTCGAGCCCGTTGGTGGGCTCGTCGAGGAGGACCAGCTGGGGGTCGTGGACGAGCGCCTGCGCGAGTTTGACGCGCTGCTTCATGCCCGTGGAGTAGCCGCCGATGGGCCGGTAACGCTCCTCGTACAGCCCCACGTGGCGCAGGGTGTCGGCGGTGCGCTCGCGGGCGGCGGTCGGCGGGAGGCCGGACATGCGTGCCATGTGGACGACGAACTCGGTGGCCGAGACGTCGGGTGGCAGGCAGTCGTGCTCGGGCATGTAGCCGACGCGTTCACGGATGGCGTTGCCATGCGTGGCGACGTCGAGTCCGAGCACGGCGGCGCTGCCCTCGGTGGCGGGGGACAGTCCCAGCAGAATCTTGATCAGCGTGGACTTGCCGGCTCCATTGGCACCCACGAGGCCGGTCACACCAGGCCCGATGTCCAGGGAGAGCCGGTCGAGGGCGGTCACTCGGGGGTACCGCTTGCTCAGGCTTTCGGTCGCGATGACAGTCACGGGAGCGACGTTAGTGGCCTGCCTGGCCGGAAGCGTCAGACCTGGAGCTGGATCCTTTCTCAGCCTTCCGGCGTACGGGCCCGTACTGGAGGCTGATGTGGCCCGGACAACTTTGTCCACAGGTCTATGCACGGGCCTTGACGTGATCTCCGGTCATTGTCACATTCATCAGTGTCAACTTACGGGCGCGTACGGCTACAGGGACGGACGGCTGGCATGGCTGGGGACACCAAGCAACGCACCGCGCAACTCACCGCCGACCTGAGCGGCTTCAGGGAAGTGCAACGCCTCTCCTACGCGTGCGCGGAGGCCGTCGCCGCGCAGCTGCGGCCCGGGGTGACCGAGCGCGAGGCCGCGCGGATGCAGCGCGAGTGGCTGCGCGAGCGCGGGGTGCGGGACTGGTTCCACCTGCCCTTCGCCTGGTTCGGCGACCGCACCGCCTTCGCGAACTTCAAGATCCCGCTGCAGTTCTTCCCGACCGGCCGGAAGCTGGAGCCCGGGATGCCGTTCATCCTCGACATGGCACCGGTCTTCAAGGGCTACGCGGCCGACATCGGCTACTCGGGCAGCCTCGGCCTCAACCCGGTGCAGGACCGGCTCATGTCCGATCTGCGCGCGCACCGCGAGCTGATCCTGGAGCAGGTGCGGGAGCGCCGCTCCCTGCGCGAGATCTACGAGAACGTCGAGCGGCTGATGAACCGGCAGGGGTATGCCAACCGGCACCGCGCCTACCCCTTCGGCGTGATCGCGCACAAGATCGACCGGGTCAAGGAGCGCCGCTGGGCGCCCACCGCGTTCGGATTCGGCACGCAGTCCCTCAAGGGACTGGCCGGCGACGTCCTGCACGGGCACCGCGAGGGCTGGTCCCCGCTGTGGAGCCCGTACCGCTTCTCCGACCACCCGCCGCAGCCGGGGCTGTGGGCGGTGGAGCCCCATCTGGGCTTCCGGGGTACCGGCGCGAAGTTCGAGGAGATCCTGGTCGTCACCGACTCCCGGGACCCCGAGGAGAGCGCGTACTGGCTGGACGACGATCTGCCGCACGTGCGGCGCTGGGCCGAGGAGAAGGCAGCATGAGCGGCATGAGCGGAGCACGGGCGGCTGGACTGGCGGGGGCGCGCGAACGCCGGGTGAGCACCGGCGGGGTCGAGCTGTGCGTCGTCGAGCTGGGCGAGGCGGACCTGCCCACGGTGGTGCTGGTGCACGGCTACCCCGACAGCAAGGAGGTCTGGTCGGAGGTGGCCGAGCGCCTCGCGGCACGCTTCCACGTGGTGCTGTACGACGTACGCGGCCACGGCCGTTCCACGGCGCCGCAGCCGCTGCGCGGGGGCTTCACCCTGGAGAAGCTGACCGACGACTTCCTCGCGGTGGCGGACGCGGTCAGCCCGGACCGGCCGGTGCACCTGGTCGGCCACGACTGGGGTTCCGTACAGGGCTGGGAGTTCGCGACGGTCGCCCGCACCGAGGGGCGGATCGCCTCCTTCACCTCGATCTCGGGACCCTCCCTCGACCACTTCGGCCACTGGATCAAGAAGCGCATGACGCGGCCCACCCCGCGCAGGGCGGCGCAGCTGCTGGGCCAGGGCGCCAAGTCCTGGTACGTCTACATGCTGCACACGCCCGTACTCCCGGAGCTCGCCTGGCGCGGACCGCTCGGCAAGCGGTGGCCGGGGATCCTCCAGCGCATCGAGAAGGTCCCGGCCGGCGCCTACCCGACGGCCTCCCTGCCCTCGGACGCGGCGCACGGAGCCTGGCTCTACCGTGACAACGTCCGGCCCCGGCTGCGCCAGCCGCGCCCCGACGCGTACGCGCACGTGCCGGTCCAGCTGATCACCCCGACCGGGGACGCCTTCCTCTCCGAGCGGCTCTACGACGACCTGGACCGGTGGGCCCCGGACCTGGTGCGCCGGACGCTGCCCGCCAAGCACTGGGTGCCCCGGACCAGGCCGGACCAGCTGGCCGCCTGGATCACCGAGTTCGTCACCACCCGGGAGGAACCCGCCGCGCGGGCGCCGGAACAGAAGGCTCCCGGGAGGTACGCCGACCGCTTCGGCGGCCAGCTGGTCCTGGTCACCGGCGCGGCCAGCGGGATCGGCCGGGCCACCGCCTTCTCGTTCGCCGAGGCGGGTGCCCGCGTGGTGGCCGTGGACCGGGACGCGGAGGGCGCGGCGCGGACGGCCGACATGGCGCGCCTCGTCGGTGCCCCCGAGGCCTGGGGCGAGTGCGTCGACGTCAGTGACGAGCAGGCGATGGAGAAGCTCGCGGCAAAGGTCGCCGCCGAGTACGGGATCGTGGACGTCTTGGTCAACAACGCCGGCATCGGACTGTCGGGGCCCTTCCTGGAGACCACCTCCGAGGAGTGGAAGAAGGTCCTCGACGTCAACCTGTGGGGCGTCATCCACGGCTGCCGGATCTTCGGGAGGCAGATGGCCGAGCGCGGCCAGGGCGGACACATCGTCAACACCGCCTCCGCGGCGGCCTACCTGCCCTCCAAGACCCTGCCCGCCTACAGCACCTCGAAGGCAGCAGTGCTGATGCTGTCGGAGTGCCTGCGCGCGGAACTGGCGTCGAAGTCGATCGGCGTCTCCGCGATCTGCCCGGGAATCGTCAACACCAACATCACCGCCACCTCACGTTTCGCCGGGGTGGACGCGGCCGAGGAGAAGCGCCGCCAGGAACGCTCCTCGAGGCTGTACGGGCTGCGCAACTTCCCCCCGGAGAAGGTCGCGGAGGCGATCCTGCGGGCCGTGGTGCGCAACGAGGCCGTGGTGCCGGTGACCCCGGAGTCCAAGGGCGCCCTGTGGATGTCCCGCTTCGCCCCGCGCACCCTGCGGGCGGTCGCGAAGCTGGACCCCCCGCTGTGAGCCGGGCCCTCCCGGGGCCGGATCAGGCCGGCACGCACCCGATCACCCCGCGCAGGGTGGCTTTCGACTGGAAGACCACCCCGCTGCACTGGATACCCGGCGAGCCCACCGCCACCCACGTGATCAATGTGCTGCACCTGCTGCTGCCGGCCGGGGAGCGGTGGTTCGTGAAGGTCTTCAAGGAGGGCCTGCCGCTGGTCACCGATCCCGAGCTGCGCCGGGACGTGAAGGGGTTCATGGGCCAGGAGGCCACGCACAGCGTGCAGCATGCGTACGCCCTGGACCACCTCGCGCAGCAGCGGCTGCCCACGGAGGCGTACACGAAGCACGTGGACTTCCTCTTCGAGAAGCTGCTGGGGGAGAGCCCGCCCTTCGGGGCGCCCGTCACGCCGCAGGAGTGGCTGCGCTTCCGGCTCTCCCTGATCGCCGCGATCGAGCAGTTCACGGCCGTCCTCGGGGACTGGGTACTGCGCGCCGAGGGGCTCGACCGGGCCGGCGCGGACGAGGTCATGCTGGACCTGCTGCGCTGGCACGGCGCGGAGGAGGTGGAGCACCGCTCCGTCGCCTTCGACATGTACCAGCACTGCGGGGGCACCGGTCTGCCCCGCTACGCGCGGCGCGTGGAGGGGATGGTCGTGGTCGCCCCGGTACTGGCCTGGCTGTGGGTGTGGGGTGCCGCGTACCTCATGCGCAACGACCCGGAACCGGGCGGCCGGCAGCGCTATTCGCTCCGCGCGCACAACCGGGCCGTGGCCAAGGGACTGCTGCCCACGTGGAGAGAGCTCGGCACGGCCATACCCCGCTACTTCCGGCGGTCGTACCATCCCTCGCAAGAGGGCTCGCTGCGCAGGGCGGTCGAGTACCTCGCGGCCTCACCTGCCGCCCGGGCCGCGGCCGGCGCGGTCGGCCGAGCCGCGATGTCGTAGGGAGCCGGGATTGTCCGATCAGGCAGTAGCCGAGTACCGGATCGAGGATCTGGCACACCACAGCGGCGCGACGGTACGCACGATCCGGGCGTACCAGGACCGCGGTCTGCTGCCCAAGCCGGAGCGCCGGGGCCGCTCCAACGTCTACCGGGACACGCATCTGGCGCGGCTGCGGCAGATCGCGGACCTGCTGGACCGCGGCTACACCCTGGCGTCCATCAAGGAGCTGCTGGAGGCGTGGGACGCGGGGCGCGGGCTGGGCGGCGTACTGGGGCTGGTCGCCGAGGTGCACGGGCCGTGGACCGACGAGGAGGCCGCCCGGATCAGCCGGGAGGAGCTGAACGAACGGTTCGGCGGCAAGCCCGACGACGCGGCCGTGGGCGAGGCGTGCGAGCTGGGGGTGCTGGAGCGGATCCCGGGACGCCCCGAGGAGTTCCTCGTCCCCTCTCCGCAGGAGCTGGCGGTGGCCGCCGAGCTGTACGCGGCCGGGGTGCCGCTGTCGGCGATCACCGGGCACCTGCGGGAGCTGCGCGGGCAGGTGGAACACATCGCCTCGCGGTTCCTGGAGTTCACCACCTTGCACGTCTTCGCCCGCTACCTGGGGCAGGTCCCGCCGACCGACGCGGACGCGGCGGAGGCGGCCACGCTGGTACGGAGGCTGCGTCCGCTGGCCCAGCAGACGGTGGACGCGGAGCTGGCGCGGGCGATGCGGCTGTTCGCGACCCGGCACCTGCAGCGGCACCTGGGCGCGGCCGGGGCGCCGCAGCCTTCGGGGCCCGCGCCGGTGGTTCTGCCGGCCGGGACGGTACGGGCCGTGCAGGAGCTGGTGGGCGCCGAGCACGTGGCGGAGTTCGTCCGGGCCGCGACGGAGCGGGAGCTCCAAGCCCGGACGATGAACGATCTGGCGCGCCGCGGCGAGCGGTAGCACTCGGTCAGTAGTCCACAGGGCGGATCGCGCGTTTGCCGCTGAAATCGCCCCAAACAGCTGTGGACAACTGCCCCACCCCTGTGGACAACAGGGGTGGCGAGTCAACCGGCCGTCACGGCCGGACCTTGCCCGGGGGGCTCAGCCGATGGTCTCGTACGCCGCTTTGGTGGGCCCCGCACCGTCCACCGGCCCCGCGCCGGGCAGGGGGCCCGGCACGGCACCCGCCACGGGACCCGGCAGGACCTCCACCACGACTTCTGCCACGGTCGCCACCTCCGCCGACACCGTCCGCGCGGCGCGGGAGCTCCCGTAGAGCAGGGACGCGAGGAGCAGGCCGAGGACCCCTCCGACCAGTTGGGCAGCGACGAATCCCGGCAGCGACTGCGGTGCTATGCCGGTGAAGGAGTCGCTGAAGCTGCGCCCGATGGTGCCGGCCGGGTTCGCGAAGGAACCGGACGAGGTGAACCAGATCGCGGCCGCGATGTACGCGGCGACCGCGCCCGGGATGAGCCTGGGCCGCCCGATGCGCTCCAGGCCCTGGATGACCAGCACCAGCCCGGCGGTGGCGACGACCTCGCCGATGAGCAGGTGGCCGCCGTCGCGGACCTGGGTGGCGAAGGTGCCGGGGGTGCGGCCGAACATGGCGTCCGCGAGGACGGCTCCGCCGATGGCTCCGGCGGTCTGGGCCGCGGTGTAGACGAGGGCCTCCTGGCCGCCGAGTCCCGCACCGCCCCTGCGCCGGGCCCACCAGGAGGTGAGGGTGACCACCGGATTGAGGTGGGCGCCGGACAGCGGCCCGAAGAGGGTGATGATCAGCCCGAGACCGATGGCGGAGGCGAACGTGTTGGCGACGAGGGCGACACCGGTGTCGCGGGTGAGTGCGGCGGCCTGGATTCCGGAGCCGATCACCACCACGAGCAGACCGGCGGTACCGATGAACTCGGCGGCGGCGCGGCGTGGAAGGGAAGCGTGCGCTGTCATGATTTCTCCCCATGGGCAGACGTAGCAGCGGAAAATGTATTCCGTATCTCGGAATGGCGATAGAGGGTGTCCACCCCTGCCGAGCACCGAAAAATCCCTGCCCGAACGCCGCCCGACCGGGCACCCTGGGGCCATGGACGAAAGACGCACCGTGAAGGTGTCCAAATACGTCTCGAAACACCTCCGGCATCAGCCGGAACGGATCGGACTGGTGCTCGACCCACACGGCTGGGTGGAGATCGACGACCTGCTGCGCGCGGCCGCCGCCCACGGCTTCGCCTTCAGCCGCGCCGAGCTCGACCACGTCGTCGCCGCCAACGACAAGCAGCGGTTCGCCGTCGACGGCACCCGGATCCGGGCCAGCCAGGGACACACCGTCTCCGTGGACCTCGGCCTCCCGGAGGCCGAACCGCCCGCGTACCTCTACCACGGCACCGTCGCCGCCGCCCTGGACCCGATCCGCGCCGAGGGCCTGCGCCCGATGGCCCGCCACCACGTGCACCTGTCCCCCGACCGGGAGACCGCGACCCGGGTCGGTGCACGGCGCGGCCGGCCGGTCGTGCTCAGCGTGGACGCGGCAGCGATGCGAGCGGCCGGGCACGTCTTCCGGATCAGCGCCAACGGGGTGTGGCTGGTGGACGCCGTACCACCGCAGTTCCTGCGCTTCCAGTAGGACATGCCGCCAGGCAGGGCCTCCCGTAGCGGCGGGCATGGCGCCAGGCAGGCCCCCGCACCACCGGTACCGCCTGTCCTGCCTGGCGGCAGCGAATTCGGGCGGAGATCCTCAGGCCGTCCCCCTACTCTGTTCCCACTCAGGGATCAGTGAGGGGGGACCTCGCGATCACCGAACCACCCATGCACGTACGCGAGGTGCCGCCCCATGACGTCCACGCCCCACAGTTTCCAGGTCGATCTGCGCGGTCTGGTCGACCTGCTCTCCCATCACCTCTACTCCAGCCCGCGGGTCTACGTCCGCGAGCTCCTGCAGAACGCCGTGGACGCGATCACCGCCCGCCACGCCCTCGACCCGGCGGCCGAGGTCCGCATCCGGCTGTCGGCCACCGGCGACAGGGTGACCATCGAGAACAGCGGCATCGGCCTGACCGCCGCCGAGGCCCACTCCCTCCTCGCCACCATCGGCCGCAGCTCCAAGCGCGGCGGGGACAGCGCCGTCGAGAAGATCCGCGGCCTGGAGACCACCCGTCAGGAGTTCCTCGGCCAGTTCGGCATCGGGCTGCTCGCCTGCTTCGTCGTCGCCCGCCAGATCCGCGTCGTCACGCGCTCCGCCCGCGATCCCCAGGCCGCGCCCGTCGAATGGCTGGCCACGGACGACGGTTCGTACACCGTGCGCGAACTCCCCCACGAGGCACGCACGGAGCCCGGAACCACCGTCGTCCTGGAGCCCCGGCCCGGGGCCGAAGAATGGACCACCTCCGCCAAGGTCGAGGAACTGGCCCGTGACTACGGCTCTCTGCTCCCCTACGACATCACCTTCGACGACGGGCAGGGCGACGGGCAGGGCGACGGGCGCGGCGACGGGCCGCGCTCCGTCACCGACCGGCCCCCCGTGTGGGAGCGCCCCTTCCCCACCCCCACCGCCCGCCGCGTAGCGCTCGCCGGGCACTGCACGCAGCTCTTCGGGTTCACCCCGCTCGACAGCATCGACCTCGACCTCCCGGTCGCCGGGGTGCGCGGAGTGGCGTACGTCCTCCCCGAACCCACCAGCCCCGCCCACCGGTCCGGACACCGCGTGCACCTGAAGGGCATGCTGCTGACCGACCGGGCCGACAACCTGCTGCCGGACTGGGCGTTCTTCGTCCGCGCCGTCATCGACACGGACACCCTGAGGCCCACCGCCTCCCGCGAGAACCTGTACGACGACGAGACCCTGGCCGCCGTCCGGGACGCGCTCGGTGCCCGGGTCCGGACCTGGCTCGCCGAGCTCGCGGCCAGTGAGCCGGAGCGCCTCGCGGCCTTCCTGCGCGTCCACCACCTCGGCGTGAAATCGCTGGCCCGGCACGACGCCGACCTGCTCGGGCTGATGCTGCCGTGGCTGCCGTTCGAGACCAGCGACGGTTCGATGAGCCTGGAAGAGTTCGCAGCCGCCCACACGGAGATCCACTTCACGCGCACCGTCGAGGAGTTCCGCCAGATCGCACCCATCGCCGCGGCCCACGGCCTCGGAGTCATCAACGCGGGATACACCTACGACGCCGACCTGCTCGCCCTGCTGCCCGTGGTGCGGCCCGAGCTCAAGGTCGTCGAGCTGGACGCCGGAGCGGTCACCGAGCGGCTCGACCCGGTGCCGACCTCCGCCGAACTGACCCTCGCCCCCTTCCTGGCCACGGCCCGCACCCGGCTGGAACCCCAGAGCTGCGACGTCGTACTGCGCGCCTTCCAGCCCGTCGCCGTCCCCGCCCTCTACCTCGACGACCGCCAGGCCCGGCAGGAACGGGACCGGACAGCCGCCCTCGACAGCGCCGACTCCCTGTGGAGCGGCATCCTCGGCGCTCTGCGCGGCTCCGCTCCGCGCGCCCGCCTGGTCCTCAACCACAACAACCCGCTGATCCGCCGGATCGCCGCCCTCCCCGACGAGGCTCTGACCGCGACCGCCGTCGAATCGCTCTACGGCCAGGCCCTGCTGATGTCCCAGCGGCCGCTGCGCGCGGCCGACACCACCCTGCTCAACCGGGCCTTCCTCGGACTTCTGGAGTGGGCTACACACCCCGCCGACACCCAGGAGGACCAGAAGTGAGCCCGATGACCGCCGAGGAAATCCGCCAGGCGCTCCATACGAACCGGTCCCTCCCCAACGGACCCGCGCGCAGTGCCCAGGCGGAGACCCTGGCCAACGCCGCCGAAGCCTGCGGCGACAGCCGCCTGTTCCGCCAGGCGCTGGTCAACCAGATCGACGCCTACGAGTACAGCTCCGAGCGGACCCGCATGGTGGTCCCGTTCGCCCGGCTGCTCCAGGAGTACGACCGCGACCCGGGCGGCTTCGACGGCGGCGAGGCCCACTCGTTGTTCTGGCGGTTCAAATGGGTCTCCGGCCAGCTCGTCAGCTCCCCCGAGATCCCCCTGTCCTCGGTCACCGGCTGGCTGGAGGACATGGAACGGCGCTACCGGCTCGCCGGATACAGCGAGCGCGCGGTGCGCCAGTCAGAGTTCTACCTCGCCGAAGCCACCGGAGACGACGAGCGGGCGGAGCGGGCCGTCAGCCGCTGGCAGTCCGCCGACCGCGACACGATGAGCGACTGCCACGCCTGCGAGACCAACTCCCAGGGCTGGTTCTGGGCGGGCCGCGGCGATGACGCGAAGGCCGTCGACATCTGGGAGCCCGTGCTGGCCGGCAAGCAGTGCTGCCGGGAGGAGCCCCACCGGGTGCTAGCCCGCTCCCTGCTCCCCCTGGTCCGGCTCGGCCGCGGCGCCGAGGCCCGCGCCCACCACCTGCGTGGCTACCGCATGGCGCGCGGCAACGAGAGCCTGCTGCGCTCCATCGGCGAGCACATCGAGTTCTGCGCGCTGACCGGCAACGAGGCCCGCGGCCTGGAGATCCTCTCCGAGCACGCCGCCCGCCTGGGGCCGCTCGTGGACGTCGAGGCGCAGCTGCAGTTCTACGGCGGCGTCCTCGTGCTGCTGCGCCGCCTCGGCGAACTCGGGCACGGGGCGGACCCGTCCGTCTCCTACGGGGGCACCGCGCGCACCGTGGACGAGCTGCACGGGATCCTGCTCGAGGACGCCCTGGCGATCGCCCGGCGCTTCGACGAACGCAACGGCAACACCCGGGTCTCTGACCGGCTCGTCGAACGCATCGGGCGGACTCCGCTGCTCGACGCGCTCCCGCTGGGTGTGCGCAGCACGGCGCTGGCGCGGACGGCGTCCGCCCCCGTACGGAAGGCCCCCGCTCCGGGCCCGGCCGAGGGCTTCGCGGAACTGGTGGAGCGGGCCCGGACAGCACGGGACCTCGGGCACCCCGGCACGGACGCGCTGTGGGCCGAGGTCGCCCTGCGCCCCGAGGCCGGGGCGGACCCGGTGGTCGCCGCCGATGTGGCGGACCACCGGGCATTGGCAGCCGCGCGGGCCGGGTCCGGCGAGGCCGCGCGGTTGCTGGCGGGCGTACGCGACAGCTACCGGGAAGCGGGGCGGGCCGAGCGCGCCGCCCTGGCCGAGCTGCGGCTGGCGACCGTGGCCGCGCAGTCCGGGACCGAGACGGGGGAACTGCGGAAGCTGCTGGCCGTGGCCCTGCGCGCCGCCGAGGCGCTGGACGCGGACGAGCCGCTGCGGACCCGGCGGATCGCGTACGCGGAACTGACCGCGATCCGGGTGGAGTCGCACCTGCGCTCGCTCGACGCGGCACAGGACCACGACGGCCACGACCACGGGCCCTCCCACGGGCACGGGCACGACCACTCACACGGTCCGCGGCACGCGCACGGCGAACTGACCGCCGAGCTCGGCGCCTTCGTCGACGCCTACGCGCCGGCCCTGCCCGACGTGGCGGCGGAGGCCGAGGAGATGCTGGGCCGCCTCGCCCTGGCGCAGGGCGACCCGGAGCGTGCCGTGGCACTGCTCGCCGTGTCCGCCGAGCGGTCGGTCGCGGCGGGCCGGCCGTGGCTCGCCGTGGACCCGCTGGTGCTGCGGGCAGGTGTGCTGATGTCCCTGGACCGCCCCGCGGAAGCGGAGGAGGCGGCCCGGGCGGGGCTGGCGCACGCCGCCGAGGTGACCGACGCCGAGGCGCAGGGCGTCGCACGGTTCACCCTGGCCGACATCCTGCTGCGGCGGAACGCGGAGGCCGCGGAGGCCGCCGGGCACGCACTGGAGGCGGCGCACTGGTTCGACCTGGCCGGGCTCACCGCCGACGGCGGTGCCCAGGCCCGGCTGCTGCTCGCCCGGTGCCACGCCCGTGACGGCCGCACCGCCGAGGCGGCCGAGGTGCTGCAGTCGACGCTGCCGGACCTGCTGGAGCACGGCGAGGGCCAGGCCGTCTCCGCACGGGAGTTCCTGGGCGACCTGCTGCGCGAGCTGAGGGACGCCCGGGGCGCGGCGGAGCAGTACCTGCTGGCGGCGGAGCTGGCCGAGGACTGGGAGGACCCGCGTCCGCAGGCGGGCTTCGCCCAGGCGGCCGCCGATCAGCTCTCCGAGGCGAGGCTGGTACCGGAGGCGGTCGCGGCGTACGAGCGGGCCCTCGCACTGCGTCGGCGGTCGAAGGACGCGCCGGTCTCCGAGGTGCGGATCCTGCGCTCGCTGGCCTGGCTGGGGCTGCGCGACCAGGTCGACAACGCGGCGGTGTCGGGGGCGCGGGCCCGGATGGTCGAGGCGACCGAGGTACTGGCCGCCGCTCTGGCCGAGGTCCCCGACGACCCCGAGGCGCGGGCCGAACTCGCAGAGACCTGGAACCAGCTGGCACAGGTCCTCGACCGGCGGGTCTGCGCGTACGAGGACCAGTACGGGGAGGAAACGGAGGAAGACCGGGACTCCGCAACCGCCGAACCGCTGAGCGCGGCGGAGCTTGAGGCGCTGCGGCTGGAGGAGGTCCTGCTCTGGGACCGGGCCGCCGCGCTGCACGCGGAACTCGGCCCGGACCAGTTGGAGGCCCGGTACCAGTGCGTGAGCAACGCCGCCTGGACCGAGCAGGAGCTGGGCCGGCCCGAAGCCGGCGCCGCCCGGGTCTCGGCGCTGGCGGACGAGGTCCGGGCACTGCCCGAGGGCGCCGCACCGGAATGGCTGCTGCAGAGCGCCGAACGCACCGCGCAACAGCTGTTGCGCGCCGCGTCCTGACGCCGTCCGCTGCCGCCGCCGCTCCCTGGAGAGGGGCGGCGGCAGTTGCGGCGGAAGAGACTGCGGCGGGCCCGCTCAGCGCAGCTGGGACAGGGCCTCGGAGGCGATCTGCTCGAAGACCCCCTGGTCTGCGGCGAAATCCGAGTCGGGGACCGGCCAGTGGATCACGATCTCGGTGAAGCCGAGCTCCTGGTGGCGGCCGGCGAAGTCGACGAAGGCGTCCACGGACTCCAGCGGGCGCCCCCGGTCCGGGGTGAATCCCGTGAGCAGGATCTTGTCGAGCTCGGCCACATCCCGGCCGGTCTCCGCACACGCTTTGCCGAGCTTGTCGACCTGGCCGCGGATGGCCTCCACCGACTGCTCCGGGGTGCCCTCCTCGAAGATCTTCGGGTCGCCGGTCGTCACCCACGCCTGCCCGTGGCGCGC
The DNA here is from genome assembly GCF_026340255.1 of Streptomyces sp. NBC_01408. Lineage (GTDB taxonomy): Bacteria > Actinomycetota > Actinomycetes > Streptomycetales > Streptomycetaceae > Streptomyces. Next base: position 1,468,510 of record NZ_JAPEPJ010000001.1, read on the forward strand.
GGCGAGCTTCAGGCCGCGCGGGCCGGTCGCGGCGACGGCGAAGGGCAGCCGGGGCCGCTGGACACAACCGGGGATGTTGCGCGCCTCCACCGCCGAGTAGAAGTCGCCGGACTGGCTCACCGCGCCCTCGGTCAGCAGCCGGTCCAGCAGCGGCACGAACTCGGCGAAGCGGTCCGCGCGCTCGCGCGGGGTCCAGGGCTCCTGGCCCAGCGCGGTGGCGTCGAAGCCGTTGCCGCCCGCCCCGATGCCGAGGGTGATGCGCCCGCCGGAGATGTCGTCCAGGCTGATGAGCTCCTTGGCGAGGGTCACCGGGTGCCGGAAGTTCGGGGAGGTGACCAGCGTGCCCAGGCGAATCCGCCCGGTGACGGCCGCTGCCGCTGTCAGGGTCGGTACCGCCCCGAACCACGGGCCGTCACGGAAGGTCCGCCAGGACAGATGGTCGTAGGTGTAGGCGGCGTGGAAGCCGAGCTCCTCGGCCCGCACCCACTGGTCGCTGCCTCCCTTGTGCCACGGGCGTACAGGGAGGATGACCGTGCTCAGGCGCAATTTCATGCCTTCGAGCCTACGGCGCCCCAGGCGCCGATCGTGTTTCACGTGAAACATCGCCGTCGGCGCCGGCGTCTGCGCGCCGATGTTTCACGTGAAACACGGGCCACTCGGCCGGGTCTTTCCGATCATGGTCCTGTGGTGCGGGCCCATGGGCGAAGATGGAGCGTGACCTCGGCTCCCCAGCGCCCGGACGGGCCAACCCCCGCACCCCGGCTCATTGCCACCGACCTCGACGGCACCCTGCTGCGCGACGACAAGTCCGTCTCGCTCCGCACCGTCGCCGCGCTCGCCGCCGCCGAAGAGGCCGGGATCGAGGTCTTCTTCGTCACCGGGCGCCCGGCCCGCTGGATGGACGTGGTCAGCGACCACGTCCACGGCCACGGCCTGGCGATCTGCGCCAATGGCGCCGCGGTGGTCGACCTCCATGCCGGACGTGAGTTCGTGCAGGTCAGAGCGCTTCCCCGGGCAGCTGCTCTGGCCGTCGTGGATGCTCTGCGCGCCGCCGCCCCCGGCACCTCCTTCGCCGTCGAGCTGACCACCGGGATCAACTACGAGCCCGAGTACCCGCCGTTCTTCAAGGACGCCGGAGCGAACATCGCCACCGCCGAGAAGTTGCTGCACGAGGACCCGGACGGCAGCGCCGCACCCGTGCTCAAGCTGCTCGCGCACCACGCCGAGCTCGCCCCCGACGAGTTCCTGACGCTGGCCCGCTCCGCCGCCGGCCAGTACGCCTCGATCACGCGCTCCAGCCCGACCTCCCTGCTGGAGATCAGCGGACAGGGCGTCTCCAAGGCGAGCACCCTGGCGCTGTGCTGCGCGGAGCGGGGGATCTCCCCTGCCGAAGTGGTCGCCTTCGGGGACATGCCCAACGACGTGGAGATGCTCAGCTGGGCGGGCACCTCGTACGCCATGGGCAACGCCCACCCGGATGTGATCGCCGCCGCCTCCGGCCGTACGACGGCCAACAACGAGGACGGTGTCGCCGTGGTCATCGAGCACATCCTGGCGGAACGCGTCGCGCACCGCCAGGAACGGCCGCAGGACCAGAAGCAGGCACAGAAGCAGGAGCAGCAGCAGGCCTGACAGGGCGCCCACGGCTCAGAGCGGGGCCTCCCACACCAGGGTGGTGCCGCCGCCGTCCTCGCCGAGGCCCGGGCCGTACGAGCTCGCGCCTCCCAGGGACTCGGCCCGGCGCCGCAGGTTCCGCAGCCCGCTGCGCCGTCCGCCCTGGGCGATGCCCACCCCGTCGTCGGCGACCTCCAGCCGCACGCCGGGGCGCCCGTCGGCCAGCGTGATGGTGGAGTCCACCACCACCTCGATCCGCGAGGCGTCCGCGTGCCGGAAGGCATTCGACAGGGCCTCGCGGAGCGCCGCGATCAGGTTCTTGCCGACCAGCTCGCCCACGGCCGCGTCGATCGGGCCGAGGAAGCGGTGTGCGGGCTTGAAGCCCAGCGGTACAGCGGCCATGTTGATCTCCCGCAGTACCCGGGTGCGCAGCCCCGACGGGGCCTCCGCCGGGCCCTGCTGGAGGGCGAAGATCGCGGTGCGGATCTCCTGGATCGTCACGTCCAGCTCGTCCACGGCCTTGCCGACCCCGTCGCGGACCTCGGGGACGATGGACCGGCGCTGGGCCCCCTCCAGCATCATCCCGGTGGCGAACAGCCGCTGGATGACCAGGTCATGGAGATCGCGGGCGATCCGGTCGCGGTCCTCGAACACGGCGAGCCGCTCCCGGTCGCGCTGGGCCTCGGCCATCATCAGGGCGAGCGCCGCCTGGGAGGCGAACTGCGTGGCCAGGGTCCGCTCGGCCTCGCTGAAGGGACGGGTGCCTCGGGCCCTGGGGGTGACCAGGGCGCCCAGCACCCGCCCGCCGCTGTGCAGCGGCAGCATCATGCAGGGCCCGAACTGGCTGGTGAGCTTGCTGATCATGCGGGGGTCGGACGCGGCGTCGTCGACGAAGACCGGCTCGCCGTGCAGCAGTCTGTCCACCACCGGGCTCTCGGCCGGGATCACCACACCCAGCGAGGTGGCCGGGTTCTCGGCGGAGACGGCGACGATCTCCATCCCGCCGTCCAGGGCCGGCAGCATCACGATTCCCGCGGAGGAGTCCGCCAGGCGGCGGGCCTGCTCGGCGACGACCACGAGGGCATCGTCCGCGTCCCCGCCGGACAGCAGGGCGGTGGTGACGGCCACCGAGCCGTCGATCCAGCGTTCGCGCTGGGTGGCGGCCTCGTAGAGCCGGGCGTTGCCGATGGCGATGCCCGCCTCGGTCGCCAGCACCCGGACCATGTGGACGTCGTAGTCGCTGAACTCGCCGCCACCGTTCTTCTCGGCGAGGTAGAGGTTTCCGAAGATCTCCCCCTGCACCCTGATCGGAACGCCGAGGAAGGTCCTCATCGGCGGGTGGCGCTCCGGGAATCCGGCCGAGCGCGGGTCCTTGGTCAGATCGGCGAGGCGCACCGTGTCCGGATGCGAGATCAGCGCGCCCAGCAGCCCCCGCTTCCCGTCCGGGCGGTGGCCGATCTTCCGGGCGAGCTCGGAGCTGATCCCGTAGGTGACGAAGTCCGAAAGCCCGCGGCCCTCGGTGTCCACGACACCGATCGCCGCGTAGCGGGCGTCCGCCAGCTCGGCCGCGGTCTCGCAGATGCGGTCCAGTGTGGAGTGCAGTTCCAGTCCGGTCCCGACCGACCTCATGGCTTCCAGCAGTTGCGGCACCCGGGCCGTGAGCTCGGTGGACAGGCCCTGGAGACTCCTGGTGGCCTGGGTCGCGGCCTCCAGGGGGTCCGGCGTTCCCGGTGATGGATCCGACGGTTGCGGGGACTCCTGCACTGACATGACCTTGAGACTAGTTAGTCCCGATTGGTGGGGAAAGTTGCAGCGCGAGCAAAGTCGGCCCGGTGAAACTCGGCCACGCTCCCGTCAGCCGCCCTCTCCCGTTCCAGCAGCCGCCGCAGCGGCCCCTCCGCTGCCGCCAGCTCCGCGTACCCGCCACGTTGCACGACCGCCCCGCGGTCCAGTACGAGGACCTCGTCGACCGCCTCCAGACCCGCCAGCCGGTGCGTGATCAGCACGGTGGTACGCCCCACGGTGGCGGCCAGCAGATCCGCCGTCAGGGCGTCGGCCATGGCCAGGTCCAGGTGCTCGGCCGGCTCGTCCAGGACCAGTACGGGGAAGTCGGCGAGCAGGGCCCGGGCCAGGGCCAGGCGCTGGCGCTGGCCGCCGGATATCCGCTCACCGTGCTCGCCGACCAAGGTGTCCAGCCCGTCCGGCAGCCCGTCGGCCCACTCCAGCAGCCGGGCCGCGGCCAGCGCCTCCCGCAGCTCCTCCTCGCTCGCCCCGGTCCGGGCCAGCCGCAGGTTCTCCCGCACCGAGCTGTCGAAGAGGTGCGCGTCCTGGGCGCAGAGGCCGACGACGGTCCGTACGTCGTCGCCGTCGAGCAGCCGCGCATCCGTCCCGCCCAGGGTGTACAAGCCTTCGCGCGGGTCCAGGAAGCGCAGCAGGACCTGGGCCAGCGTGGTCTTGCCCGAGCCCGAGGGACCGACGACGGCGATGCGGCGGCCGGCTTCCAGGGTGAGGTCCAGCCCGTGCAGCGCGTCCCGCTCCTGCCCGGGGTGCCGGGCGGCGAGCCCCGTCAGCCGCAGCGGGAAGGCCTCGGCGGGGATCCGGTGCGCCTGTTCGGGCTCGGCGACCGGGACCGGCGCGTCGATGACCTCGTAGACCCGCTCGGCGCTACGCCGCACCCGCTGGCGGTACTGGACGGCGAGCGGAAGCCCGTTGACCGCCTCGAAGGCTGCCAGGGGAGTCAGTACGGCGACGGCCATGGCCACCCCGGACAGCCGCCCCTCGTGAACCGCGCTCGCGGCAACAGCCGCGGCGGCCACGACGGTGAGCCCGCAGACCAGCGCGGACAGTCCGCTGCCCAGCCCGGTGGCGGCCGCCCCCCGCGCGGCGATGCCCGTCAGCACGCCGTCGCTCTGCCGCGCGCGGTTCTTCCTGTCCTCCAAGGCGCCGGCGACGGTCAGTTCCGCGGTACCCGTGAGCAGATCGGCCACCCGGGTCGCGAGCTCGCCCCGTGCGGGCGCGAGCCTGCGCTCCGCGCGGCGGGCGCACGCCCCGCTGACCAACGGCACTCCGATGCCTGCGGCCAGCAGACCGCCTGCGAGGACGGCTCCGGCGGCGGGAAGCAGCCAGGTGGTGAAGGCCACGGACCCGGCGCCGACCAACACGGCGGTGCCGAGCGGCAGCAGCCAGCGCAGCCAGTAGTCCTGCAAGGCGTCGGCGTCGGCCACCAGCCGGGCCAGCAGATCCCCGCGGCGGTGCTCGCGCAGCCCGGCGGGCGCGACCCGCTCCAGCCGGCGGTAGACCGACACCCGCAGGTCGGCGAGCATCCGCAGCACGGCGTCGTGCGAGACGAGCCGCTCGGCGTACCGGAAGACCGCCCGGCCCAGTCCGAAGGCGCGGGTGGCGGTGACGGCCACCATCAGGTAGAGCACGGGGGGCTGTTCGGAGGCCCGCGAGATGAGCCACCCGGACACGGCCATCAGCCCGACGCTGCACCCGACGGCCAGCGCCCCGAGCAGCAGTCCGAGCCGGAAGCGCCCTTGCCACGCCTGGGCCACGGCCCGCACCCGGCGCAGCGGATCGGTCCCGCCCGTGTCCGTTCCCCCGTCGGCGCGTGCCTTCTCGGGCGCGGCACCGAGGATCCACTCCCCGGGGTCCCGGGCCGTCACAGAACCGGCCGCGGGAAGGGCAAGGTGAGGACGGTCGGCCTCGGGACCCGGTGCGGTGGAGCCCCCCGCCGTCATGGCCACCACCCGGTCGGCCACGGCGAGCAGGGCCGGCCGGTGCACCACCAGCACCACGGTCCGCCCCACGGCCAGCCGCCGGACCGCGTCCACGATGCCCGCCTCGGTCTCCCCGTCCAGCGCCGCCGTCGGCTCGTCCAGCAGGAGCACCGGCCGGTCGGCCAGGAACGCCCGTGCCAGGGCCAGGCGCTGTCGCTGTCCGGCGGACAGCCCGACGCCGCCCTCGCCCAGCAGGGTCTGCGCCCCACGCGGCAGGGCGGCTACGAACTCCCACGCCCCGGCGTTCCTCAAGGCCGCGTCCAGTTCGGCGTCGGAGGCCGTCGCCCTGGCCAGTCGCACGTTCTCGGCGATCGTCCCGGCGAACAGGTGCGGCCGCTGCGGCACCCATGCGATCCGCTCGTGCCACTGCGCCGGAGCCAGATCGGCCAGGTCCACGCCTCCGACCCGGACCCGCCCCGCACTGGGTGTCACGAAGCCCAGCAGCACCTGGAGCAGGGTGGACTTGCCCACGCCGCTCGGGCCGGTGAGTGCCACGCACTCCCCGGGCTCCACCGTCAGGGAGACGGGCCCGGGGGAGTCCTCGCCCCGCCCTTCGTACCGGACGGCGACCCCGTCGATCTCGATCCGCAACGGGGTGCCGGCCGGCAGCACCTTCTCACCGGCCGGGGCCGCCGCCGGGGTCTCCAGGACCGCGAAGATCTCCTCCGCGGCCGACAGCCCTTCCGCGGCGGCGTGGTACTGCGCCCCTACCTGCCGCAGCGGCAAGTAGGCCTCGGGCGCCAGGATCAGGATGACCAGGCCCGTGTAGAGGTCCAGTTCCCCGTGGACCAGCCGCATGCCGATGGTCACGGCCACCAGCGCCACCGAGAGGGTCGCCAGCAGCTCCAGGGCGAAGGACGAGAGGAAGGCGATGCGCAGGGTCCGCATCGTCGCGCGCCGGTAGTCGTCAGTGATCTTGCGGATGGACTCGGCTTGCGCCTTGGCCCGTCCGAACACCTTCAGCGTCGGAAGGCCGGCCACCACGTCCAGGAAGTGTCCCGACAGCCGGGACAGCAGCCGCCACTGACGGTCCATCCGGGACTGGGTGGCCATTCCGATGAGGACCATGAACAGGGGGATCAGGGGCAGCGTGACCACGATGATGGCCGCCGACACCCAGTCCTCGGTGACGATCCGGGCGAGCACCGCCACCGGTACGACCACCGCGAGCCCCAGCTGGGGCAGGTAGCGGGAGAAGTAGTCGTCGAGGGCGTCCACGCCACGGGTGGCCAGCGCCACCAGGGACCCGGTCCGCTGGCCGGTCAGCCAGCCCGGCCCCAGCTCCGCCGCCCGCTCCAGCAACCGGCCCCGCAGCTCCGACTTGACCGCCGCGCCCGCCCGGTGCGCGGCGAGCTCCGTCAGCCAGGCGATCAGCCCGCGCCCCAGCGCCACGGCCGCGAGCAGCAGCAGTGGCGTCCGGAGCGCTTCGCCGTCCAGGCCCTCCTCGAAGGCGCCGACCACGATCTCGGCGATCAGCATCGCCTGACCGACGACCAGGCCCGCCCCGGCCAGACCCAGGGCCACCACCGCCCCCAGGAAGAGGCGGGTGGAGCGGGCGTACCGAAGCAGACGCGGATCGATCGGTTTCACGTGAAACATCCCCCAGAGACAGGGCAGGGCCGGACCGGCGGGTCAGTCGTCCGAAATCCTCGGTACACCGAGGACCTCAGCGCATCCAGTGCGTCAGTGCACATCGACGATGTGCTGCGTCCCGATCCGCTTGCGGAACACCCAGTACGTCCAGCCCTGGTAGAGCAGGACGAGCGGCGTGGCCACTCCCGCGCACCAGGTCATGATCTTCAGGGTGTACGGGCTGGACGAGGCGTTGGTGACCGTGAGGTTCCAGGCGTCGTCCAGCGAGGACGGCATGACGTTCGGGAAGAGTGTCAGGAAGAGCATCGCGACGGCCGCCGCGATGGTGACCCCGGACAGTGCGAACGACCAGCCCTCACGGCCCGCCAGGTTGAAGCCGAGGGCCGCGAGCAGCGCCACCACGGCGACGGCCATCGCGATCAGGCTCTTGCCGTCGCCGCGCGAGACCTGGGTCCAGATCAGGAAGACGAGTGCCAGGACGGCCGTGACCACACCGAGCCGGGTGGCCAGTGTGCGCGAGCGGTCCCGGATGTCACCGACCGTCTTGAGCGAGGTGAAGACCGCGCCGTGGAAGGTGAACAGGGTGAGGGTGACCAGGCCGCCGAGGATCGAGTAGACGTTGAGCAGATCGAAGAGGCTGCCGACGTACTCCATGTCCTGGTCGATCTTCACGCCGCGCACGATGTTGGCGAAGGCCACGCCCCACAGGAACGCGGGTATCAGCGAGGTCCAGAAGATCGCGTGTTCCCAGTTGGTCTGCCACCTGTCCTCGGGACGCTTGTGCCGGTACTCGAAGGCGACACCGCGGATGATCAGGCAGACCAGGATGAGCAGCAGCGGCAGATAGAAGCCGGAGAAGAGGGTGGCGTACCAGTCGGGGAAGGCGGCGAAGGTCGCGCCGCCGGCCGTGAGCAGCCAGACCTCGTTGCCGTCCCACACGGGCCCGATCGTGTTGATCAGGACCCGCTTCTCCTTGCGGTCGCGGGCGAGCAGCTTGGTCAGTACGCCGACTCCGAAGTCGAAGCCCTCCAGGAAGAAGTAGCCGGTCCACAGGACGGCGATGAGCACGAACCAGACGTCATGGAGTTGCATGGTGTGGTCCCCTCAGCCTCAGTACGAGAAGGCCATCGGCCGGTCAGGGTTCTTGTCGTCCCCGCCGATCTTGGTGGGCGGGTTCAGGTCGGCCTCGGTGAGCTCGGGCGGCCCGGCCTTGACGTACTTCACGAGCAGCTTGACCTCGATCACCGCGAGTACGGCGTAGAGCAGCGTGAAGCCGATCATCGAGGTGAGCACCTCGCCCTGGGAGACGTGGGGCGAGACCGCGTCACGGGTGCGCAGGACTCCGTAGACCACCCACGGCTGGCGGCCCATCTCGGTGAAGATCCAGCCCCAGGAATTGGCGATCAGCGGGAAGAGCATGGTCCACAGCGCGAGGATCCAGTACCACTTGGCGAACTTGGGGCTCAGCGCGCCCTTGAAGAGGACCAGGTGCGGGACTTCGTCGTCCCCGGTGCGCAGTCCCGGCGGCAGCAGGAACTTCCTGCGGGTCAGCCACATCCCCAGCACTCCGACGCCGAGCGAGGCCATGCCGAAGCCGATCATCCACCGGAAGCCCCAGTAGGCAACGGCGATGTTGGGCCGGTAGTCGCCGGGGCCGAACTTCTCCTGCTGAGCCTTGTTGACGTCGTTGATGCCCGGGACGAAAGAGGTGAAGTCGTCGTTGGCCAGGAAGGACAGCAGGCCGGGGATCTCTATCGCGACCTTGTTGTGGCCCTTGTCGACGTCGCCGTAGGCGAAGACCGAGAAGGGCGCCGGCGCCTCGCCGTCCCAGAGCGCCTCGGCGGCGGCCATCTTCATCGGCTGCTGCTTGTACATCACCTTGCCGAGCAGGTCACCGCTGATGGCCGTGCCCAAACCGGCGATGATCATGACGGTCAGGCCGAGTCGCAGCGAGGTCCGCATCACCGGGATGTGCCTCTTGCGCGCCAGGTGGAAGGCGGCGATGCCGACCATGAACGCGCCGCCGACGAGGAAGGCGGCCGTGATGGTGTGGAAGAACTGGGTGAGCGCCGTGTTCTGGGTGAGCACGAGCCAGAAGTCGGTGAGCTCGGCCCGGCCCCGCTCCTCGTTGATGCGGTACCCGACGGGGTGCTGCATCCAGGAGTTGGCCGCGAGGATGAAGTAGGCCGACAGGACGGTCCCGATGGACACCATCCAGATGCAGGCCAGGTGGATCTTCTTGGGCAGCTTGTCCCAGCCGAAGATCCACAGGCCGATGAAGGTCGACTCGAAGAAGAAGGCGATCAGCGCTTCGAAGGCCAGCGGGGCCCCGAAGATGTCACCGACGAACCGCGAGTAGTCGGACCAGTTCATGCCGAACTGGAACTCCTGGACGATGCCGGTGACGACGCCCATCGCGATATTGATCAAGAAAAGCTTTCCCCAGAACTTCGTGGCCCTGAGGTACTTCTCCTTCTCGGTGCGCACCCATGCGGTCTGCAGCCCGGCCGTGAGCGCGGCGAGGGAGATCGTCAGCGGGACGAACAGGAAGTGATAGACGGTGGTAATACCGAACTGCCATCGCGCCAGCGTCTCCGGCGCCAAAGCCAGGTCCACGTCGTCGTCTCCTTCGGTCGCCGTGGTCAGAGCGGCAGTCTGCCTGTCGTGTCCCGCCCAATACGGGAGGAAGTAGGACACGCTTGTGAACGCGTTCACATTCACAAGCATTATGTCCTACCGGCATCCGGCGTAATCAGGCGGGGTCCCACTAGCCAAGAAATTCAACAGATTGTTGAATACGGCCATGCAGATACGAATCTCCTGGCCTGCGGGCCAGCTCACCGCAACCCTCGACGAGACCCCGACCAGCAAGGCGCTGGCCGAGGCCCTTCCGATCTCCGCCTCCGCGAACACCTGGGGTGAGGAGGTCTACTTCGACACCGGCGTCTCCGTGGCGCTGGAGCACGACGCCCGGCAGGTCGTCGAACCCGGCACGGTCGCGTTCTGGACCGAGGGCGACGCGCTCGCGCTCCCCTACGGCCCGACTCCCATCTCGCGCGGAGGCGAGAGCCGCCTGGCGAGCCCGTGCAACGTGCTCGGCTCGTTCGACGGCGACCCCCGCCTGCTGTCGACCGTCCGCGACGGCGACCCGGTCCGCGTGGAACTGGCGTAACGGCCCCCGACGGGGCCGACCGCCCTACAGCTCCTTGAAGAACGCCTCGGCCGTGTGCAGGAAGAGGTCGTTCGCCTCGGTCTCACCGATCGTGACCCGCAGGCCTTCACCCGCGAAGGGCCGGACCACCACACCGGCCTTCTCGCAGGCCGCCGCGAAGTCGGCGGTCCGCTCCCCCAGCCGCATCCACACGAAGTTCGCCTGAGTGTCCGGGACCGTCCAGCCCTGAGCGATCAGCGTCTCGTGGACCCGGTTGCGCTCGCACACCAGCGCCCCGACGCGGCCCATCAGCTCGTCCTCCGCACGCAGCGAAGCGACCGCCGCGTCCTGGGCGAGCTGGCTGACGCCGAAGGGCACCGCCGTCTTGCGCAGCGCCGCGGCCACCGGCTCGTGCGCCACGGCGAACCCGACCCGCAGGCCGGCCAGGCCGTACGCCTTGGAGAACGTGCGCAGCACGGCCACGTTCGGCCGGCTGCGGTACAGCTCGATGCCGTCCGGCACGTCCGCGTCGCGTACGAACTCGCGGTAGGCCTCGTCCAGCACCACCAGGATGTCGGAGGGCACCCGGTCCAGGAACCGCTCCAGCTCGGCACGGCGTACGGCGGTGCCCGTGGGGTTGTTGGGGTTGCAGACGAAGATCAGCCGGGTCCGCTCGGTGATCGCCTCGGCCATCGCGTCCAGGTCGTGCACGTCCCCGTCCGTCAGCGGTACCCGCACGGAGGTCGCACCCGAGATCTGCGTGATGATCGGGTACGCCTCGAAGGAGCGCCAGGCGTACATGACCTCGTCGCCCGGGCCGGCCGTCGACTGGATCAGCGACTGGGCCACACCCACCGAGCCGGTGCCGGTGGCAACGTGCTCGACCGGCACCCCGAACCGCTCCGCGAGCTCGTTCACCAGGCCGGTGCAGGCCATGTCCGGGTACCGGTTGAAGTTCCCGGCCGCCGCGACCGCGGTCTCCAGTACCCCGGGCAGCGGCGGGTACGGGTTCTCGTTCGAGGACAGCTTGTAGGCAACGGCCCCGCCCGCGGCCGCGGGCTTGCCGGGCTTGTATGTCGGAATGCCGTCCAGCTCGGCGCGCAGCTTCGGGCTCTTCTCGCTCACCGCAGGTCCTCCTCGACCGTCCCGTACGACGTCGCCGTCGACTCAATACTGCTCACCTTATGAGGATTCCGCCTTCCCGAGAATGGGGGCGCCTGGAATGCGGGGGAGCGCGCGCATATATGCGCGCGCCGGTGGCCCGCGCCGTGGCGCGCATCCCTCGTGCAGGTGAGTTGAGACCGGCCCGAGACCGCACCGTTTTGGCATGCTCGTACCCGCCGACAAGGGCCAAGATCCCCCTGAGCGATCAAATACCTTCATTTCCAAGGTCATTGGGGGTGGCGAACCATGCAGAAACCTGCCTGTCAACGGGTGCATATGCACCCGGACCACCCACCCCACCGAGCCCTACTATCGGCTCGCCATGACAGCAGCAGGGAAGCATCAGGTGAGCCGGACCGAGACCACCCGGCGGGCCGCCGGCCGACAGGGCCGGGCCGGCATCAGGGACGTCGCCGCCGCGGCAGGCGTCTCCATCACAACCGTCTCCGACGCGCTCAATGGCAAGGGGCGGCTGCCGGACGCCACCCGCCGCCACGTTCGCGAGGTCGCCGACCGGCTGGGCTATCGCCCGTCCGCCGCCGCTCGCACGCTCCGTACCGGCAAGTCGGGCCTCATCGGCCTGACCGTGACGACGTACGGGGATGAACCTTTCACCTTCACCGAATTCGCCTACTTCGCCGAGATGGCCAGGGCCGCCACATCCGCCGCACTGGCCCGTGGCTACGCCCTCGTCATCCTCCCCGCCACCTCCCGACACGACGTGTGGTCCAACGTCGCCCTCGACGGCACCGTCGTCATCGACCCCTCCGACCACGATCCCGTCGTCACCGAACTGGTCCGCCAGGGCCTGCCCGTGGTCTCCGACGGCCGCCCGGCCGGCTCCCTCCCCGTCACCGCCTGGGTGGACAACGACCACGAGGCCGCCGTACTGGGCCTGCTCGACCACCTCGCCGCCGCCGGGGCCCGCAGGATCGGGCTGCTGACCGGCACCACCACCGACACCTACACCCGCCTCTCCACCACCGCCTACCTCAGCTGGTGCGAGCGCGTCGGCCAGGACCCCGTCTACGAGTCCTACCCCGCCCACGACCCGTGCGCGGGCGCCGTCGCAGCCGACCGGCTGCTCGCCCGCCCCGACCGCCCGGACGCCGTCTACGGTCTCTTCGACCCCAACGGCACCGACCTGCTCGCCGCCGCGCGGCGCTACGGCCTGCGCGTCCCCGAGGACCTGCTGCTCGTGTGCTGCAGCGAGTCCACCGTGTACGCCAACACCGAACCGCCCATCACCACCCTCTCCCTCAAGCCCCGCCGCATCGGTACCGCCGTCGTCCAACTGCTGATCGACGCCATCGAGGGAGTGGACACCGGACGTCCCGTCGAACAGGTCGTCCCGACCGAGTTGATCATCCGCACCTCCTCGCAGCGCAGGCAGCCCCGTACGACCGTCAGCCCACCCCGCTCCCCGGCGAAGGACTGACCGCCAGACCGCCCCACCAGCCCGGCTGAAGGTACTACTCAAGATTTCTGCAGCACCGATATCGGGAGAAAACGGCAGGAAGGAACGGCTCCGCAAAGGATTCACCACCCCTGGTGCGTCACAGAGCGCGAACCGCATTCCTATGATGGGCGCACGACATCACGGACCCTCCGCCCAGGAGGTCAGGAGGGTCCGCAGGTGTACGGCAGCGCGACGGTGGTGGAGGGGTCGATGACTCAGGGGGCCGGTCAGGGACCCGCGATGCGGACGGCGACGCTGCGGGACTTCCGGGTTCCGGTCAACGAACCCGCCCCGTACGCCGTATCCACCGGGCTTCCCGGCGAGGCACCCGTGTACGGCGAGTACCCGGCGTACTACGACGAGGGCGCCCTGTCCGTACCCCCGCAGCCCCGCTACGCCCCGGAGGCGAGCGCGCCCCCGGCACCCCCGACGCCCCCGGCACCCCCGACGCCCCCGACGCCCCCGGCTCCGCAGCCCGTCGCGGAACCTGTGCGCTCCATGAGCCAGGACCCCGAGGAGAGCGATCCCGAGGGCTACACGCCGACCCAGCGCGATCTGCCCGTCATCGGCCGCGGCGCACTCGGCGGACCAGGCGACACCGTCCAGGTCCAGTACGTCCCCCAGGAGGCCGAGGCGGCCGGTCCAGGCCCGCTCTACGTCGTCGGCGACGTGCACGGCTACCTCGACGAGCTCGTCACCGAACTCCACGCCCAGGGCCTGATCGACTCCGACCGGCGCTGGTCCGCCGGCAATGCCCGGCTCTGGTTCCTCGGCGACTTCACCGACCGCGGCCCCGACGGGATCGGCGTCATCGACCTCGTCATGCGGCTGTCCGCGGAGGCCGCCGCCGCCGGAGGCTACTGCAAGGCCCTCATGGGCAACCACGAACTGCTGCTCATCGGCGCCAAGCGGTTCGGCGACACTCCCGTCTCCTCCGGTGCCGGTACCGCCACCTTCCAGGCCGCCTGGCTCCTCAACGGCGGCCAGCGCACCGACATGGAGCGCCTCCAGGACGTACACCTTCAGTGGATGTCCCGCCTCGACGCGGCCGTCCTGGAGGAGGGCCACCTGCTGCTGCACTCCGACACGACGGCGTACCTCGACTACGGCGACACCGTCGAGGACGTGAACGACACCATCCACGAGCTGCTCAACCGCAACGACGCCGACATCACCTGGGACCTCTTCCGCAAGTTCACCAAGCGGTTCGCCTTCCGCGACGAGGGCACCGGACCGCAGGCCGTACGCGAACTGCTCGGCACCTACGGCGGCAGCCGCGTGGTCCACGGGCACAGCCCCATCCCCTACCTGCTCGGCGAAGTGGGCACCGAGGACGGCGACGAGGCCCGCGGACCCGAGGCGGTGGACGGTCCTCACGTGTACGCGGAAGGGCTCGCGATCGCCATGGACGGCGGGGTCACGATGGCGGGCAAGCTGCTGGTCGTGCAACTTCCGCTGAACGACTGAGGATTACGCAGCGTTCTCACACGGGGCCAATTCCTGAAAGCCCCTGTCACCCTGTGGCGTGTGCGCTCTACCATCGCTCTATCCGTAGCAGGCTCTCCTCCGTTTGTGCCGGCGCCCGGGTCTACGCGGGCATACCGGCTTCTACGGAGCATCGGGGGATGCACATGACCAGCGCTCCGCACCTGCTGACCGAAGACCGGCCCGAGTTCGATCGGCTCCTCGACGAGGCGCTGCGCACCGCACCCGAACGACCCGAGCTCGCCACCCTCGGGGAACGGCTCAACGCCGAACAGCTGCGCACCATGGCCATGGGGGCCACTGCGCTGCTGACGGCTGCGGCCGCCGCCGAGTACGACCACTACGTGAAGATCCGCGGAGAACGGCGCGACGAACTCCTGTCCACCCCTGGGACGACGGGGCAGGAGGACGGCGGGCAGGACAGTGGCGATGGTGTGGGTGTCAGCGCGGTGGTCGCGGTCCTCGCGCCGGTGCTGGCGGGTACCGCCATGCTGATCTTCCTGCTCGTGGGCTACATCCTGAAGATGGTGGAGCCCGAACCCGCCTTCGCCGACACCATGCTGACGGCTGGCTGGCTCTTCGGCGCGCTCACAGCGGCCGCCCTGCTGTTCGCTGTGATCGGGCTGCTGGTGACGGCCGTGCGCAACAGCTCGACCGAGGTGGCGGCCGACGAGACGGAGGCGATACCCGACGAGGTCTCCCGTGCCCGCGAGGCCTGGAGGCACGCCCTGCTGGAACGGGGCATCATGCCGTTCCTGAGAGACGCCCTGGCCGACCCGAGCGCGGGTCCCGGATATCCGACGCCCCGTACGCCAGGGGCCGGACGCATCCCCAACCTGGGGTACTCCCGGCCCGACTTCACCAGCCCCGGGGCCGCGTCATCCCAGGGTCATCGGCCCGGCTACTCCGCGCCGGACTTCACGAGCCCGGACTTCGGCGGCCCTGATCACGAGCCGGAGTGACGACCGGGTTCCCGGCCGAGCTGGCCTGACGCCGGTCGCAGTCCGCGTGCGTGCGTGTTTTGCCTGGGATGTTTCACGTGAAACACGCCTCGCTGTTTCACGTGAAACATCCCAGGCAGGCAGGAAAGCACTGCACTGCCGGAGCACTGCCCTGGGAACCCCCCTCCAGCTCCCAGGACAGTGCACGTCTGACGACGGTCAGTCGGCCAGCGGCAGGTACACCCGGTTGCCCGCCGCCGCGAACTCGGCGGACTTCTCCGCCATGCCCGCCTGGATCTCGTCGGCCTTCAGGTCACCGCCGTGCTCACGGCGGATGTCCTGCGAGATCTTCATCGAGCAGAACTTCGGCCCGCACATGGAGCAGAAGTGCGCGGTCTTGGCCGGCTCCGCAGGAAGCGTCTCGTCGTGGAACTCACGGGCCGTGACGGGGTCGAGGGCCAGGTTGAACTGGTCTTCCCAGCGGAACTCGAACCGCGCGTCGGACAGCGCGTCGTCCCACTCCTGGGCACCCGGGTGACCCTTGGCCAGGTCGGCGGCGTGCGCGGCGATCTTGTACGTGATGACGCCGGTCTTCACGTCGTCCCGGTTGGGCAGACCCAGGTGCTCCTTGGGCGTGACGTAGCAGAGCATCGCGGTGCCCCACCAGGCGATCATCGCGGCGCCGATGCCCGAGGTGATGTGGTCGTACGCGGGCGCGACGTCCGTGGTCAGCGGGCCGAGCGTGTAGAACGGCGCCTCTTCGCAGATCTCCTGCTGGAGGTCGATGTTCTCCTTGATCTTGTGCATCGGGACGTGGCCCGGGCCCTCGATCATCGTCTGGACGTTGTGCCGCTTGGCGATCGTGTTCAGCTCGCCCAGCGTCTTCAGCTCCGCGAACTGCGCCGCGTCGTTGGCGTCCGCGATGGAGCCGGGACGCAGGCCGTCACCCAGCGAGTACGTGACGTCGTACGTCGCGAGGATGTCGCAGAGCTCCTCGAAGTTCGTGTAGAGGAAGTTCTCCTTGTGGTGCGCCAGGCACCACGCGGCCATGATCGAACCGCCGCGCGAGACGATGCCGGTCTTGCGGCGGGCGGTCAGGGGCACGTAGGGCAGCAGCACGCCGGCGTGAACCGTCATGTAGTCGACGCCCTGCTCGGCCTGCTCGATGACCGTGTCCTTGTAGATCTCCCAGGTCAGGTCCTCGGCACGGCCGTCGACCTTCTCCAGCGCCTGGTAGAGCGGCACGGTACCGATCGGGACGGGGGAGTTGCGCAGCACCCACTCGCGGGTGGTGTGGATGTTGCGGCCCGTCGAGAGGTCCATGACCGTGTCGGCGCCCCACTTGGTCGCCCAGGTCATCTTGTCGACCTCCTCCTCGATGGAGGAGGTGACCGCGGAGTTGCCGATGTTGGCGTTGACCTTCACCAGGAACCGCTTGCCGATGATCATCGGCTCGATCTCCGGGTGGTTCACGTTCGCCGGAAGCACCGCCCGACCTGCGGCGATCTCCTCGCGAACGACCTCGGGGGAGACGTTCTCGCGGATCGCGACGTACTCCATCTCCGGGGTGATCTCGCCCCGGCGGGCGTACGCGAGCTGCGTGACGGCGGCGCCGCCACGGCCCCGGCGGGGCTGCCGGGGGCGGCCCGGGAAGACCGCGTCGAGGTTCTTGAGGCCACCGCGCGGCGAGGTGTGCTTGATGCCGTCGTCCTCGGGGCGCACGGGGCGGCCCGCGTACTCCTCGGTGTCGCCGCGGCTGATGATCCAGTTCTCGCGCAGCGGGGCGAGGCCCCGGCGCACGTCCGTCTCGATCTGCGGGTCGGTGTACGGCCCGGACGTGTCGTAGAGCGTCACGTCCTTGCCGTTGGTGAGGTGGACCTGACGGACCGGCACCCGGAGGTCGGGGCGGGAGCCCGCCAGGTATCCCTTGTGCCAGCCCGGCTGGCGCTCGGTCTGGCCGTCGGCGTCCTGGCTGACGGCAGGCGTGCGTGCGTCCTGAATGGTCATGAGACCTGATCTCCCTACGCCGGCATTACCCGGTAACAGGTTCGGCGGTCGACGCAGCCTCTTCCCGTACGCATTTGTGATCGCGTACGGTGATCAGCGCCCTCTCAGCCCGGTGCTCCGAGCTCCCGCGTTGTGCAAAGGTGCCCCCACGCTAGCGTCATCTGTGGCGTGCTGAACAGTGGGCCCCCTCATCTCTTGCGATGATCTGCCGGTGACGTCCACGCCGCAGCCCCCCACCGAGCCCAATGAGCCCACTGGCCACACAGGCCACGCACACTCAGGTCAAGGACCTGCCTCAGGCCATTCCCACAGCCACAGCCACGGCCCGGCGGCACCCGTCTCGAAGCACCTGCGCAAGGTCATCGCGGCCGTACTGATCCCCTTCGCCACCGCCGTCCTCGTCGGCATGGTAGTGCTCTGGCCAGGCGGCGCCCCCGCTCACGAGCGCAGTGGGGTCGGCTTCGACCGCCAGACGCAGCAGGGCGAGGTCATCTCGCTCGAGCAGGTCGACTGCAAATCCGTGAACGCCGCCCAGGTGCCGCCCACCGGCGACACCTCCACCCCCGAGGGCCGTGAGGCCCAGGCCGCACAGACGGGCGAATGCAAGAAGGCCACCGTCGAGATCGGCTCGGGTCCGGACAAGGGCCACACCTTCGTCGAGATCGTCCAGCCGGGCGCACCACGGCAGTTGGAGGACGGTCAGAAGGTGGTGGTCGCCTACGCTCCGGATGCGCCGCGCGATCTCCAGTACTCCGTGGTCGACGTGAACCGCAAGCTCCCGTTGGCCGTGCTGGCCGCCATCTTCGCCGTCGCCGTCGTCCTCGTCGGCCGGATGCGCGGGCTTTTCGCGCTGATCGCGCTGATCATCAGTTTCGGAGTGCTGACCCTCTTCATCCTCCCGGCCATCCTCCAGGGTTCCAACCCGCTGGTCGTGGCGATCATCGGATCCAGCGCGATCATGCTCATCGCGCTGTACATGTGTCACGGCCTGACCGCCCGGACCTCGGTGGCCGTCCTCGGCACGCTCGTCTCACTGCTGTTGATCGGCCTGCTGGGTTCCGTGTTCATCGACTGGGCCTACCTCAGCGGTAACACCGACGACAACACAGGGCTGATCCACGGTCTCTACCCGGACATCGACATGAGCGGTCTGCTGCTAGCGGGCATCATCATCGGATCGCTGGGCGTACTGGACGACGTGACGGTCACTCAGACCTCGGCGGTCTGGGAACTCCGTCAGGCCGACCCGTCGATGGGGCCGCGCGCCCTGTACCGGGCGGCCATCCGGATCGGCCGGGACCACATCGCGTCGGTGGTCAACACCTTGGTCCTCGCCTACGCGGGTGCCGCCCTACCCCTCCTCCTGCTGTTCTCGATCGCGAACAGCAGCGTGGGTTCGGTGGCCAACAGCGAGCTGGTCGCGGAGGAGATCGTACGGACGCTCGTGGGCTCGATCGGGCTCGTGGCCTCGGTCCCGGTGACCACGGCGCTGGCGGCGCTGGTGGTTTCCGCCGACCGGCCGGGAGCGGCCGCCCCGGCCTCCGGGCCGGGGCGCGGCGGCCGGGGCCGGCGGCGCAAGCGCTGAAAGGGACGGCCCCGGCGCGAGGTACGGGGCTCCCTCAGCCCGCGTTCTGCTCGTTCTGCCGGGACGCGGCGAGGATCTTGCCGAGAGCCTCGTCGAGGTTCTCCTCGAAGTCACCCAGATTGCGCTCCTGACCGAGCGGAACGATCCGGTCGGTGCGGTCGAGGAACGCGACGAGCGGCGCCGCGCTGGCACGGAACAGGGCCCGGTCGCCGCCGACCTGGAGCCGGATGTGGACGTCGGACAGCTCCTCGGGCTGCGTGGGGGCGATGTGTACATCGCCGTCACCGCACGGCTTGTTGATGCCGTCGAGGAGGAGCTCCCGGCCGAACGCCCACGTGACGGGCGCGTCTCCGGGCAGATGGAAGGTCAGGCGGACCGCGTAGGGGTCACGAGCGTCGTACCGGAGTTCCACCGGGATTCGGAACGAGAGCTCCTCGGAAACGAGGAAGCTCATCATGACCTCTGCCTGTACCGACTCGCGCATTGCCTACCCCGCTGTAGTGGAAGTGGCCAGGAATGGTCCCCCAAGCCCTCTTGACAAGAGTGGTGGAAGCGCTAGCAGATCACAAGGAGTGAGTTTTCAGATACTGATAGAGAACGAGAGGGTGCTCAACAGCGCGCCTACTTCACTCCGTAGTCGATCGACCGCATAGCGCAATCGGTCTTCTTGGTGCAAAGGGAGTGAAATTGCCATAGTTGCGGCCGCATCGCCGGCGGTGATCGGGATGGCCGCACAGACCGTACCCAGGGAGTATTCCTGACGCTCCGTAACCGGCTGCATCCGGCCAAGGGAGCTGATCCGCTCTTCCAGGGACCGTAGATCCGCGACGGTGTAAGGGGTGACGGCCTGGACCGGGTGCCGGTCGAAGTGGTCCTTGCGCGCCCCCTCGTCGAGCTGGCCGAGCAGGCACTGGCCGATGGCGTGCGCGTGGCCGGTCTCACGGAAGTCGGCCCACTCCTCGCAGGCCGGGCTGGCCGGGGTGTCCGAGACGCCCACGACCTCGATCTCACCCTCGCGGTAGACCGCGAAGTAGACGGGAGCCCCGACCGCGTCGCGGAAGTGCGCGAGGGAGTCGAGGATCATGCTGCGACGTTTCTGCTGGAGTCCCGCACCGGCAAGACGCCCGGCTGCGTCGCCCAGGAGGAACACGCCGCTCTCCCGGCGCAGATAGCCCTCGTGCGTCAGGGTGCGCAGCAGGTGGTACGCGGTGGGGAGCGGGAGCCCGGCTTCGCGCGCCAGTTGTTTCGCCGGGGCTCCCTCGCTATGGGAACCCACTGCTTCGAGCAGCCTCAGCGCCCGCTGCACCGACCCGATCAGCGTCGGCACACCGGCATTGTGAACCGAAGTCAAACCTCACCCCCAGGCGTGGCAGCAGGCCTCGGGGTGGCCCGCCCTGCGGGGGCCGCCCCCGCGTATGCCGTGGCTCCTGGGGGTCGTGCTCGGCAGCTGCTCTGCACATAACCGCAGGTCAGTGCGGTCTTACCGACGTTCGGTGCCCAGGGGAAACGGCACAGATTGCCACTCTATCGGCCGGTTCCCGGAGTGTGAGCGGTTTCGGGCGTCACGTTCCCTCACCTGGCTCAACGGCAGCACCCTCCGGCGGGAGAGCGTCCTACCACTCGCCGGACGAGGACTTCGAAGTGCGGCCGCTGAACTTCTTGACGACGAAGATCAGACCGCCGACGAGTCCGACGAAGAGGAGCAGCTTGAAGACCAGCCCGATGAGGGCGCCGAGGATGCTGGTGATCACGCCTCCGAAGACGAACAGCGCCAGCAGTGGAACGGCGACCCACTTGACCCACCAGGGCATGCCCGCGAAAACCTGTCGGATGCCGTCCATGTCCTCAACCTCTTCCTCATCAGTGAGTTCCTGCTCTCGATGCTAGGAGCCCGCCGCGTCGCGCGGGCCCCCGCGAGCCCCCGGAGTCCCCTGATCCGACCCCTAGGGGGATCAGGGGCACGACCCTCAGCCGGTGGGTCCCCTCACCCCTCCGGCGGGGAGAACACCACCATCACCCTCAAGTCCTCGGCGATGTGGTGGAACTTGTGCGGAACCCCGGCCGGGACGTAGACCACGCTGCCGCGCGCGACCATCGTGGTCTCTTCCCCGACCGTGATCGAGGCCCGTCCGCTCACGACGAAGTACACCTCGTCCTGGCGGTGCGGCTGCTGCGGGTCGCTCTGCCCCGCGTCGAGCGCGTACAGCCCGACTGACATGTTCCGCTCGCGCACGAACTGCAGATACGCGCCGTCATTGGCGACCCGCTCCGCTTCGAGCTCGTCCAGCCGGAAGGCCTTCATCGTCGTTGTGCCCCTTGTGCTCGGTCGTGGCCCGGCATCCGCTGATCTGCTGATGTCCCACCGGGATCTTCTCTGCCACGATCAGACACATGACGAATTTCGTAGTCAAGACGCTCGCCAATGCCGCAGCCCTGGCAGTCGCCATCTGGCTGCTCTCCGGCATCACCCTCGACGACGGCAGCAGCCTCGGCAGCCGTACGCTCACCCTGATCCTGGTCGCACTGGTCTTCGGCCTGGTCAACTTCATCGTCAAGCCCGTGGTGAAGCTGCTCTCGCTACCGCTGTTCGTTCTCACGCTCGGCCTGTTCACCCTCGTCGTGAACGCCCTGATGCTGCTCCTGACCTCCTGGCTGGCCGATCAGTTCAACCTCAGCTTCCACGTCGACGGCTTCTGGACCGCGGTCGTCGGCGGCCTGATCATCTCCATCGTCTCCTGGGCCGTGAACATGGCCCTGCCCGACAAGAACTGAACGGGCCGCCCATGTACCGCGTGTGCTTCGTCTGCACGGGCAACATATGCCGCTCACCCATGGCCGAGTCCGTCTTCCGCGCCCACGTGGCCGAGGCCGGACTCGACGGCCTGGTCGAGGTGGACAGCGCCGGCACCGGCGGCTGGCACGAGGGGGACGGCGCCGATCCGCGCACCGTCTCCGTCCTGGAGGCCGCCGGGTACGCGCAGGACCACCGGGCCCGGCAGTTCCGGCCCTCCTGGTTCGCCCGCCTCGACCTCGTCATCGCACTCGACTCCGGGCACCTGCGGGACCTGCGGGCGCTGGCACCCACCCCCGAGGACACCGCCAAGGTCCGGCTGCTGCGGTCCTACGACCCGACGGCCGAGCCCGCGGAGGCCGACGTACCGGATCCCTACTACGGGTCCCTCGACGGGTTCGAGGAGTGCCTGGAGCTGGTCGAGGCGGCAAGTCCCGGCCTGCTGGACGCCGTACGCGAAGCAGTGAAGGAGCACACCACGTGAACGAGTTCGACAACGTGGCGACCGGCCCCGGCGCCGGCGCGGCGGCCCCGATCGGTGACGGCACCCGGGCGGTGCGCGCCGGGCTGCCCGAACCCGTCAAGAACGAGCCGCCCCTGCCCGGGCCGGTCTTCGCCGCCCACTTCCACCTTCCCGGCGACGTCGAAGGCCCGTACACCTACGGCCGCGACACCAACCCCACCTGGACCCTGCTGGAGCGGGCCATCGGGGAGTTGGAGGCCCCGGGCCAGGAAGTGCAGACGGTCGTCTTCGCCTCCGGCATGGCCGCGGTCTCCGCGGTCCTCCTCTCCCAGGCACGCACCGGTGACACCGTCGTCCTGCCCGACGATGGCTACCAGGCGCTGCCGCTGGTGCGCGAACAGCTGGAGGCCTACGGAATCCGGGTACGCACCGCCCCCACCGGCGACGACGCCCAGCTCACGGTCCTCGAAGGGGCCCGGCTGCTGTGGATCGAAACGCCCTCCAACCCGGGGCTCGACGTGTGCGACGTACGCCGGCTCGTGGACGCCGCGCACGCGGGCGGGACCCTGGTCGCCGTGGACAACACCCTCGCCACCCCGCTCGGGCAGCGGCCCCTGGAACTCGGCGCGGACTTCTCCGTCGCCAGCGGTACCAAGGGCCTGACGGGCCACGGCGATCTGCTGCTGGGGTACGTCGTCTGCCGCACCCCGGAGCTCGCCGCCCAGGTCCGGCAGTGGCGCAAGGTCGTCGGCGCGATCCCCGGGCCGATGGAGGCCTGGCTCGCCCACCGCTCACTGGCCACCATCCAGCTGCGCGCCCAGCGCCAGTGGGCCAACGCGCTGGCCGTCGCCGAGGCCCTGGCCGACCGCGCGGACGTGACCGGGCTGCGCTACCCCGGCCTGCCGGCGGACCCGTCCCACAAGACGGCCACCCGTCAGATGCGGGGCTTCGGGTCGGTGGTGTCCTTCACCCTGCCCGACCGTGCGCACGCGGAGCGGTTCATGACCGCCCTGCGCCTCGTCGAGGACGCCACGAGTTTCGGTGGCGTACGGTCCACGGCGGAGCGCCGCGGACGCTGGGGCGGGGACGCCGTGGCGGAGGGGTTCATCCGGTTCTCCGCGGGCGCCGAAGACACCGAAGACCTGGTCACGGACGTCCTGCGCGCCCTCGATTCCGCAGGTAGCAGGGGCTGAACGGACCACGCAAGGGCGGTCCGAGCCTCCCCCCTCATGGCTCGGACCGCCCCGGGTTCCGCGCGCGAAGAACCACGGGCACAAGGCTAGTTGACTCTGTGTCAGAGTCCAATCACGGTAGAGACAGGGGCCTATCGGCATATTTATAGTTGAAGGCCCCCACCGAGAGGTGCCGCTATGGACCTGGCTCTGCTGCGCACCTTCCTCGCCGTGCACCGGGCCGGCTCGTTCACCCGGGCCGCCGCGCTCCTCGGGCTCTCCCAGCCCGCTGTCACCTCCCAGATCCGCACCCTCGAACGCCAGCTGGGACGGCCGCTCTTCCACCGCCGGGCCCGCGGTGTCACCCCCACCGCCGTCGGCGACGAACTCGCCCACAAGGCTGCCCCGCACCTCGACGCCCTGCTGAGGATCACCGAGGCCGAACGCGAGACCGCCGGCGCGTTACGCACCCTCCACGTCGCCGGGCCCCCCGAGTTCCTGTGCCTGCGCGTGCTCCCCGCTCTCGCGACCCTCGTCGGCCAGGGCCACACCCTGCGCACCACCCTCCAGACCGACGCCGAGGAGACCCTCGACGGCCTGGCCGCGGGCCACCACGACCTTGTCGTCACCACCGCCCGGCCCCGCGGCGGACTCTTCAACGCCACCGCGCTGTGCGACGAGGAGCACGTCCTGGTCGCCGCCCCGTACTGGGCAGCGCTCGTCGGCCCGGACCGGCTGCGGGACAAGGGCCCCTCCGCCCTCGACGGCATCCCGCTCGTCGAGGTCCACGAGACCCTGCCGCTCGTCACCCGCTACTGGGCCGCCGTGTTCGACACCCGGCCCGACACCAGGCCCGCCGCCGCCACCGTGGTCGCGCCCGACCTGCGGGCCGTGCTGGAGTGCGTCCGGGCCGGCGCCGGGCTCGCCGTACTGCCCCGCTACCTGTGCAGGCCCGCCCTCGACAGCGGTCAGATCGTCGCCCTGCTGGAACCCCCGGTCCCACCGCTGCGCACATGGTTCCTCGTGGTCAGGACCGGCGGCCTCGCCCTCGCACACGTCGCCCGGGCCCATGACCGGCTGCTGCGCGCCGCCTCGCACTGGTGAGTCCCCGCTCTTTCCCGGCCCTTGCGCGTTTCAGAAGCGGAGTCGCGGGCCACTCTTCTCCCATGACCGAACGTCCCGTGGTCAAACGCACCGCCCGCGCGATCCTGCTCGACGGTGACGACCTGATCCTCATCAAGCGCACCAAGCCCGGCGTCGATCCGTACTGGCTCACCCCCGGCGGCGGAGTGGAGCCCTCGGACGCCACCGTCGTCGACGCCCTCCACCGAGAGGTCCACGAAGAACTCGGCGCGAAGATCACCGATGTGGTGCCCTGCTTCGTCGACACCGTCGAGCACATCGCCGATGGGGGAGTGACGGGCGTGAAGGTGCAGCACTTCTTCGTCTGCCACCTCGAGTCGATGGACCCCAGCCAACGGCACGGCCCCGAGATCGACGAGCCCGAGGGCGAGTACGAGATCGTCCGCGTGCCCTTCAGCCGGGTCGGGATCGCCGCCGTCCACCTCGTTCCGCTGTCCCTGCGGCACTACCTCGACGGCAACATCGAGGGCGTACGCGCCATGCACGCCGCCGATCTGGGCTGACCGGCCGGCCGCCCCCTGCCTGAACCGACAAGGGCGCGGCTGGGACCGGCGGGTGACCCGGCGGTCTCAGCCGGCCACGCCCGCCAGCTCCTCCACGGCGTCGTGCCGGATGCGGTCACCGGGTATCCCGATCCGCTTGAGTTCGTCCACTCCGCTGCGGATCATCGCGGGCGGCCCCGAGATGAAGGCGTCGTACGTACTCCACGGCCCGTGCTCCCCGACGGCCTGCGGCAGCTGCCCCGTCAGCCAGTCACCGACCACCGGCCGCACCGAAAGCCACGGGTGCGAGCGCTGGAGCCCCAGCAGCGTGTCCTTGTCGTAGAGGTCTCCATCGCTGCGCGCCGCGAAGAACACCTCCACCGGACGCCGCTCCCCGTGCTCGGCCACGTCCTCGATCAGCGCCTTGATCGGAGCGATACCGGTGCCGCCGCCCAGGCAGAGCATCCCGTTGTCCGTGGTGTGGTCCACCACCATCGAGCCCGCCGGCGGCCCCAGGCGCAGTACGTCCCCCGGCCGGGCATGGCGCACCAGCGCGTTGGAGATCCACCCCGCGGGGACTGCCTTGACGTGGAAGGACAGCAGCCCGTCGGTGCGGGGTGCCGAGGCGAAGGAGTAGTGCCGCCACACCCGGGGCCACCACGGGGTCTCCAGACTCGTGTACTGGCCCGCCAGGAAGGCGTACGGCTGGTCGGGGCGGACCGTCAGCACGGCGATGTCCGGCGTGCGCAGATCGTGGGAGACCACCTCCGCGTGCCACCACGCCGGGGCCTTCACCTCGTCCTCGGCCGCCGCGTCGATCATGATCTGTGAGATCGCGGTGTACGCCCGCACCCACGCGGCCTGCGCCTCCGGCCCCCACGTCCCCTGCGCATATCGGGCCAGCGCACTGATGAGGGCCTCACCCACCGCCGGATAGTGCCCCGGCATGGTGCCGTACTTGCGGTGTCCGGCGCCCAGTCGGCGCAGGTAAGGGACGAGTACGTCCGGATTGTCGATGTGCTCGGCAGCGGTCAGCAGCGCCTTCAGCAGCCGGTCGCGCTGCGCGTCCATGGCAGCGGGGAACAGGCTCCGCAGTTCCGGGTGTCCGGTGAACACCAGGGCGTAGAAGTACGAGGTCACCTTGTCTGCGACGGGGGCGATCTCCGCGAGGGTCCGGCGGATGAGGACGGCGTCCGGGGAGGGCTCGGTCACACCGCCGCCCCCGGCGGGTATCGGGCCCGTCCCCGGTCTGGCCGATCTGTTGGGCGGAGCGTCCATGCGGTGCCTCGCTTCGAGCATCTCGGTCGGTCTGCACACGCCACGGCCTTCGAATCCGTGGTTCCGGGTTTCACAGCGTGCCAGCCGGTCCAGAGCCCTGTGGGGAAACGCGGGAAATCAGCGTTTCAAGCCCACTTTCCTCCTAAGATGCGTCAATTCTCGGGCGTGCCACCGTGACGAGCTGGTATGCCTCACGCAGATCCCGGCCCTCGTAGACGTGGGTGGCGCGCTCCGTCAGGACGGGCCGCGCGTTGACCGCCACGGACACCGGGACCGCCTCGAAGAGCACCATGTCCGTCGCCGAGTCCCCGTACGCCACGCAGTCGCTGCGGCTCACGCCGAACCGCGCGCACAGCCTGTCGGCCACCGTGACCTTGCCCGCGGGAGTCAGGATCCCAGCCTCCTCCACGGGCTGGGTGAACGGCACGGCGGGGAAGACCGAGCCGTGCGCGGCATGCGCGCCCCATTCGAGCAGCAGCTCCACGAAGAACGAGGGCGACAGCGAGACCACCGCGCAGTAGTCCCCGCGCTCCCGGATCTCCTGCCAGACCTCTCGGATACCCGCGAGCCACGGAGCTCCCTCGAACGCCGCCCGGACATGCGCGGGCATCAGATCCGCCCACAACGCGTGCGCGGCCACCGAGAACTGGTGCGGCCCGATCTCCCGGGCACTGAAGGCCCGTTCCAGCTCGGCGATCTCCGCGCTCAGTCCGAGCTGGCGGGAGATCTCGACAGGCGCCGCCGAGCCGTACATCAGCGTCCCGTCGAGGTCGAAGAGGTGCAGGAGGGTCATAACCGTCGAGGTTAGTCCGTCCGTTTCCCGCCAAGCCGCATGTTTCACGTGAAACATCGGCCTGTTTCACGTGAAACAACGGCGCCTCCCACACGAGGCTGCGGCTGGTTTCACGTGAAACATCCGGCCCCCAAATCCCCTGGACGGCCCTGGAGTCATGATCCAGTCTGATCGGGTGACACCACCAGATCTCACCGCACTGCCGATCCGCGCACTGACCCTGGAAGACCTCCACCGCTGCTCCGACCTGTCAGAGGACCGCGGCTGGCTCCGTGAGGACCACAGATGGAGACTTCTCCTCACGGCGGGGAGCGGCTACGGGGTCGATGCCCCCGACGGACAGGGACTCGCCGCAGCCTGCGTCGTCACCCGGTACGGCCACACGCACGCCGACCCGGAACTCGCCGCCATCGGGATGGTCCTCGTGGCCGAGCGCTACGCCCGGCGCGGTCTGGGCCGCCGCCTGATGACCCACATCTGTGACGACGTCCTCAAGGGCATCCCGCTCACGCTGCACGCCACTCCCTACGGACGCCCCCTCTACGAGGAGCTCGGGTTCGAGGCCACTGGCCGGGCCGAGATGCTCATGGGCACCTTCCGCCCTGATCCCGCCGCATCCGCCGACGGCGTCCGGCCCGCCAACGCCGAGGACCTGCCGCGGATCGTCCGCCTCGACACCGAGGTCTTCGGCACCGACCGGACCCACATGATCACGAGACTCCCCGCCTTCGCAGACCGGCTGCTCGTCGCCGAGGATGCAGCGGGCAACCTGACCGGCTACGCCGCCATGTGGCCCAACATGGCGACCCATGTCGTCGGGCCGCTCATCGCTCGCGACTCCGCCGGCGCCCGAGCGCTCGTCACCGCCCTCGCCGCCGGCACCGAGCGGCCGTTGCGCACCGATGTCGATGTACGTCACGAGGAGCTCCTCGGCTGGCTCAAGGACCGCGGTCTCGGCTCCGTGACCTTCAACTCCGTCATGACCCGCGACATCCCGACCCTGCCCGGAGACTGGACCCGGCGCTGGGCCCCGCTCACTGTGGCAGCGGGCTGAGAAAGGAACGACCCACCATGAACGACACCACTGAACTGGCCATCCGTCCCGCCACGGCGGAGGACCTGCCCGCCATCGTCGCCATGCTCGCCGACGACCCGCTGGGCGCCTCCCGGGAATCCCCCGAAGACCTCACCCCGTACCTCGCCGCCTTCAAGCGCCTGGACGACGACCCGAACCAGCACCTCGTCGTCGCCGTCCGCGCGGACCGGGTCGTGGGCACCCTCCAGCTCACCATCGTCCCGGGGCTCTCCCGCAAGGGCGCCACCCGTTCCCTCATCGAAGGGGTGCGCGTCCACGCCGACGAGCGCGGCAGCGGACTCGGCACCCGGTTCGTCGAATGGGCGATCGAGAAGTCCCGGCTCGAGAACTGCCAGCTCGTCCAGCTCACCTCGGACGTGACCCGGACCGACGCCCACCGTTTCTACGAGCGGCTCGGATTCACCGCCTCCCACGTCGGGTTCAAGCTCCAGCTCTGATCAGCCACCTGTGAGCAGGCCGGGCCGCTGTGTCGGCGGCCCGGCCTACGATCGCGAAATGAGCCCCAGCCTTCCTCTGGTCACCACCGCCGAACGCCGCAACCGGCTCGGCAGGCGACACCGCCTGGCCCCCTCGGCCCGCGCCGCCACGGTCAGCCAGGCCGCGGACGCGGTCGTCGCCCTGCACGCCACCGACGCCGCGACCGTCTTCCTTTCCGCCCGAGCCCGGCTCAGCGAGGGCGGGCCTGACACGATCGAGCGGGCGCTCTACGAGGACGTCGGCCTCGTCCGGCTGCTCAGCATGCGCAACACGCTCTTCGCGGTCTCCACCGAACTCGCCCCGTACGTCGACTCCTCCACCGCCCGGGGTATCGCCGCCAAGGAGCGCCGCACGCTGCTCAAGCACCTCGACGAGGACGGCCAGGGCCTCGATGCCGACTGGCTGGCCCGGGCCGAGGCCGCCGCCCTCGACGCCCTCGACTCCCGCGGCCCCTGCACCGGCAGTCAGCTGTCCGCAGCCGTGCCCGCCCTGCGCCAGAAGATCACCATCGGCCGGGGCAAGAAGTACGAGACGGAGGCCGGCGTCGCCACCCGCGTCATCCGCGTGCTCGCGGCCGACGGGCGCATCCGCCGCGACCGGCCGCGTGGATCATGGACGTCCAGCCAGTTCCGCTGGGTCCATACCGAGCCCTGGCCCGCCGTACCCGCCGCGGAAGCCCGCGCGGAGATCGCCCGCCGCTGGCTGCGGGCCTACGGTCCGGCCACCGAGGCCGACTTCAAGTGGTGGACCGGCTGGACCCTCACCGATGCCCGCAAGGCCCTTGCCGCCGTGGGCCCCGACCAGGTCCGACTCGAGGACGGCAACACCGCCCTGGTCAGCCCCGGAGACACCGCACCCGAGCCGGCCCCGGAACCCTGGGCCGCGCTGCTTCCCGGCCTCGACCCCAGCGGCATGGGCTGGTCCGACCGCGCCTTCCACCTCGACCCCGCCCACCGGCCGGCCCTCTTCGACTACGCCGGCAACATCGGCCCCACCGTCTGGTGGAACGGTGAGATCGTCGGCGGCTGGGCCCAGCGCCCCGACGGACAGATCGTCTGGCGGCTGCTGGGCAGCCCCTGCCGCGCCGCCGAACAGGCGGTCGCCGCCGAGGCCGCCCGCCTCGCCGACTGGGTGGGTGGCGCCCGCGTCACCCCGCGTTTCCGCACCCCGCTGGAGCGCGAACTCGTCGCATGAGCAGAGCCGTCGGCGTCCCTCAGCCGATACCCCGCCAGCCCTGCGGGTCCACCCCGCCGGGTACCGGGGCCTGGGGGTCGTAGGGCTCCCGCGTGAAGACGAACGAGGCCAGGTCGAGGTGGCTCACCGTGCCGTCCGCGCGGCGCACCGCCCGCAGCGTCTCCCCCGCGTAGTAGCCGGACAGACCGGTCCAGCTGCCGTCGGCCTCCGCACGGAAACGTGCCGAACGCCCGCCCCCGCCCACCGGTCCCAGCTCCAGCGTCCCTTCCGCAGTCAGCCGCACCACGCTGGCCGAGGTGCCCCAGTACCAGGGGCCGCAGAGCTCCAGCGCCACCGGGTCGGCCTCCCGGAACGGCCGCCAGGGCTCCGGGAACCGGGGCTCCGCGTCGGCCACGATCGCCACCAGGTCCGCGGCAACCGCCGTGGGCGGCAGGCCCGAGGTGCAGTTGGCCAGGACCACGGCCGCCACATCGTCCGACTCGCTGGCCCACAGCCCTGCGACGAACCCCGGCAGGGAACCGCCGTGCCCGAGGAGCCGACGGTCACCGTGAGCCATCAGCTGCACACCCAGCCCGTAGCCCTGCTCGGCCAGACCCGGCTCGGGCGGCGAGGACGGCGTACGCATCTCAAGTACGCTCTGCGCGCTCAGCACCCGCTCGTCCCCGCGCAGCAGGAAGTCCGCGAACCTCCCCAAGTCCCGGGCCGTGGACCACAACTGGCCTGCCGGAGCCATCAGCCCGAGGTCCTCCAGGGGCTCCGGCATCATCACGTCCGCCCACGGGTGCACCGCCCAGCCGCCCGCATGCGGTGCCTGCGGCAGCCCGCTCGTCCGGTCCAGGCCCAGGGGCTCCAGCACCTCGGTACGCAGCACCTCTTCCCACGGCTTGCCGCGCAGCTGCTCGACGAGCGAACCCAGCAGGGTGTAACCCGGGTTGGAGTAGTGGTGCCTGCTACCCGGCACGTACCGGAACGGCTGTTCGCCGAGTACGTCGGCCAGCTCCGGCCGCAGGTCACCAGGGGTCCGCTCCCACCAGACGCCCGGGGTCTCGGCGGCCAGCCCGCCGGTGTGGGACAGCAGTTGGGCGATCGTCACCTGGCCGGCGGAGGTCCCGGGCAGATGCTTCTCCAGCGGATCGGCGAGCTCGAGCAGACCCTCGTCGCGCAGCCGCATCACCAGAACAGCGGTGAAGGTCTTGCTGATCGAGCCGATCCGGTACTGCACGTCCCCGTCCGGGCCGTGACCCGCGACCGAGGTCTGCGAGCCCTCCCAGACCAGTTCACCGCCCCGCACGACGACCGCCACCACCGACGGCGCGCGTCCTTCGCTCTGGGCGACCGCGATCCGGTGCCGCAGCGCACGTCGGGTGGCAGGGAGAAGTTCCAGGTCTTCAGAGAGCGCATCCATGATCGGATGCTACGTGTTGGCCATGTCCACGAACCGCGAATAATGGCCCTGGAAGGCCACGGTGATCGTGGCGGTCGGGCCGTTACGGTGCTTGGCCACGATCAGGTCCGCCTCGCCCGCGCGGGGGGACTCCTTCTCGTACGCGTCCTCGCGGTGCAGCAGGATCACCATGTCCGCGTCCTGCTCGATCGAGCCCGATTCACGCAGGTCGGAGACCATCGGCTTCTTGTCGGTGCGCTGTTCGGGGCCACGGTTCAGCTGGGAGAGCGCGATCACCGGGACCTCGAGCTCCTTGGCCAGCAGCTTGAGGTTTCGGGACATGTCCGAGACCTCCTGCTGGCGGCTCTCGGGACGGCGCGAGCCGCCCGACTGCATGAGCTGGAGGTAGTCGATGACGACGAGCGAGAGGTCGTTGCGCTGCTTGAGCCGGCGGCACTTGGCCCGGATCTCCATCATCGACAGGTTCGGGGAGTCGTCGATGTAGAGGGGCGCGGCCGAGACGTCCGGCATCCGGCGGGCGAGCCTCGTCCAGTCGTCGTCCGTCATCGTGCCGGAGCGCATGTGGTGCAGCGCGACCCGGGCCTCCGCCGAGAGCAGGCGCATCGCGATCTCGTTGCGCCCCATTTCGAGGGAGAAGATCACGCTCGGCAGGTTGCTCTTGATGGAGCAGGCCCGGGCGAAGTCCAGCGCGAGCGTGGACTTTCCCATGGCGGGGCGGGCGGCGATGACGATCATCTGGCCCGGGTGCAAGCCGTTGGTCAGCGAGTCGAGGTCCGTGAAGCCGGTGGGGACGCCGGACATCTGGCCGCTGCGCGAGCCGATCGCCTCGATCTCGTCGAGAGCGCCCTCCATGATGTCGCCCAGCGGCAGGTAGTCCTCGGAGGTCCGCTGCTCGGTGACCGCGTAGATCTCGGCCTGGGCGCTGTTGACGATCTCGTCGACGTCACCGTCCGCCGCGTATCCCATCTGCGTGATCTTCGTCCCCGCGGCGACGAGGCGGCGCAGGACGGCTCTCTCGTGGACGATCTCCGCGTAGTACTCGGCGTTCGCCGCCGTCGGGACGGACTGCACGAGCGTGTGCAGGTACGAGGCCCCGCCGACCTTGCTGATCTCACCGCGCCGGGTCAGCTCGGCGCCGACCGTGATGGGGTCGGCCGGCTCACCCTTGGCGTACAGGTCGAGAATGGCCTGGTAGA
This sequence comes from Streptomyces sp. NBC_01408, assembly GCF_026340255.1. Classification (GTDB taxonomy): domain Bacteria; phylum Actinomycetota; class Actinomycetes; order Streptomycetales; family Streptomycetaceae; genus Streptomyces. Next base: position 1,500,778 of record NZ_JAPEPJ010000001.1, read on the forward strand.
TCGTTTCGTGCGAGGGCCGGTAGAAGTCGTGCCCCTTGAGGACCTCGACCACGTCGGCGATCGCGTCCTTGGAGAGCAGCATGCCGCCGAGCACCGACTGCTCGGCGTCGAGGTCCTGGGGCGGGACGCGCTCGAAGCCGCCACCGCCGCCGTCCCAGGAGCCGCCCTCGCGGCCACGGTCGTGCTGTTCGTCCCCGCGGCCGCGGCCTTCGCTGTTGCGGCGCGTACGGGCGGGCAGACGGTCACCTGGACCGCTGTCGGCCCAGGGGTCGTCCATGGGCTCGGACATGCTCACCGGGCCGCCTCCTCCGTCCGCAACGCGGACCTCGCCGTGCGACTCTTTCTACGACACGGCTCTGACATTTGGGGCACCCGAATCGGCTTGTCGGCGAGTCGGGCAACGCACCACGGTAGGGCCGGGAGCGGCGTCAGCCAATCTTGTTATCCACAGGCTGTGTGGATGAGATGTGGACGACGGCGCCAATGCTGTGGGTAACTCCCCGGAAGCTGTGCACGGACCGGGGGACGGTGCTGTGGACAAAATCACCTGCGCCACCCCGGCACCCCATCTGACCTGCACTTTCCCTCCCGATCGCCGGTGGGCGAGAAAAATCTTGGCCACTGTCTCAAGATCGCCTCCAACGGGTTGGAAAGAACGCCCAAGTCAGCGCCTTGGTAAGGATCTAAAGACTCTTGTGTCTATTACCTGTGGAAGATTAGATTGAGCGCATGACACAGGCCCCCGCAGCACCGAAGGCTGCGCCGAGGCGGCACGACCGAGAGATCTTCGCACTCGCCGTTCCCGCCTTCGGCGCCCTTGTCGCCGAACCCCTCTTCGTGATGGCCGACAGCGCCATCGTGGGACACCTCGGCACCCCCCAGCTGGCCGGCCTCGGCATCGCCGCCGCTCTGCTCACCACCGCCGTGAGCGTGTTCGTCTTCCTCGCCTACGCCACCACCGCGGCCGTCTCCCGGCGGGTCGGAGCCGGCGACATGCAGGCAGCGATCCGGCAGGGCATGGACGGGATCTGGCTCGCCCTGCTGCTCGGCGCGGCCGTCATCGCCGTGGTTCTGCCCGCGGCGCCCTGGCTGGTCTCCCTCTTCGGAGCCTCCGACACCGTCGCTCCCCACGCGATCACCTACCTGAGAATCTCCGCCCTCGGCATCCCGGCCATGCTCATGGTCCTGGCCGCCACCGGGGTGATCAGGGGCCTCCAGGACACCCGCACCCCGCTGTACGTGGCCATCGGCGGCTTCGCGCTCAACGGGGCCCTCAACGTCGCCCTGGTCTACGGGGCGGGCCTCGGGATCGCTGGTTCGGCCTGGGGCACGGTCATCGCCCAGTGCGCCATGGCAGCCGCCTACCTCGTCGTCGTCGTACGCGGCGCCAGGCACCACGGCGCCTCCCTGCGCCCCGATGCGGCGGGAATCCGGGCCTGTGCCCAGGCCGGGGCGCCCCTGCTGGTCCGCACCCTCTCCCTGCGCGCGGTTCTGATGATCGCGACCGCCGTGGCCGCGAGGCTCGGCGACGCCGAAATCGCTGCCCATCAGATCGTGCTCGCCCTGTGGACCCTGCTCGCTTTCGCCCTGGACGCGATCGCGATCGCCGGCCAGGCGATCATCGGCCGCTATCTGGGCGCGGGCGATACCGAGGGCGCGAAGGCCGTCTGCCGCCGCATGGTGCAGTGGGGCATCGCCGCAGGCGTCGTACTCGGCCTGCTCGTCGTTCTGGCCCGTCCGGTGTTCATCCCGCTGTTCACCAGTGATCCGGCAGTGGAAGACGCCCTGCTGCCCGCCCTCCTCGTCGTGGCCCTCTCCCAGCCCGTCTCCGGCATCGTCTTCGTCCTCGACGGAGTCCTGATGGGCGCGGGCGACGGCCGGTACCTGGCCTGGGCCATGCTGCTGACGCTCGCCGTCTTCACCCCGGCCGCCCTGCTCGTGCCGACCGTGGGCGGCGACCTGACGACCCTCTGGTGGGCCATGACGCTGATGATGCTGGTCCGCATGGTCACCCTCCAGCTGCGGGCCCGGTCAGGCCGGTGGCTGGTCGCCGGAGCCACTCGCTGACCTCCCGCCGGACCGGTGGCCCCGATGTTTCACGTGAAACATGCCGAGGGGGGTGGTCATGTTTCACGTGAAACATGACCACCGGGGCCCCCTCCGGATACGACGAAGGGCCGCACCCCAGCGGGGTGCGGCCCTTCGAAGGCAGCCCTTAGGCGGCGACGACCTCGATGCCCACGTTCGCGGCCACGTCGGCGTGCAGACGCACGGAGACCTGGTACGAACCGAGGGTCTTGATCGGGGAGCCCAGCTCGACGCGGCGCTTGTCGACCTTCGGGCCGCCCGAGGACTCGATCGCCGTGGCGATGTCGGCCGGGGTCACGGAACCGAAGAGACGACCGGCGTCACCCGCGCGGGTGGCCAGACGGACCTTCACGCCCTCGAGCTTGGCCTTGACTTCGTTGGCCTGCTCGATGGTCGCGATCTCGTGGATCTTGCGGGCGCGGCGGATCTGCGCCACGTCCTTCTCGCCACCCTTGGTCCAGCGGATCGCGAAACCACGCGGGACCAGGTAGTTGCGAGCGTAACCGTCCTTGACGTCGACGACATCGCCGGCGGCACCGAGGCCAGAAACCTCGTGGGTCAGGATGATCTTCATTAGTCGGTCACCCTTTCCTTATCGCGCGGTGGACGTGTAGGGCAGCAGTGCCATCTCACGGCTGTTCTTCACGGCCGTGGCGACGTCACGCTGGTGCTGCGTGCAGTTGCCGGTAACGCGGCGGGCACGGATCTTGCCGCGGTCGGAAATGAACTTCCGCAGCATGTTCGTGTCCTTGTAGTCCACGTACACGGTCTTGTCCTTGCAGAATGCGCAGACCTTCTTCTTAGGCTTGCGCACAGGCGGCTTCGCCATTGTGTCTCTCCTGTGTGATCAAGAAGTGGGGATGCGAGCTGCCCTAGAAGGGCGGCTCGTCCGAGTAGCCACCGCCGGAGCCGCCGGAGCTTCCGCCCCAGCCGCCCCCGCCGCCGCCCTGCTGCTGCTGGCCACCGGCCGGCGCGCTGGACGCCCACGGGTCGTCGGAGGGAGCTCCGCCGCCCTGCGGGGCACCGCCACTGGGGGCTCCGCCCCAGTTGCCGCCGCCGCCCTGCTGCTGCTGGCCGCCGCCGCCGTATCCACCCTGGCCACCGCGACCGCTGGTCTTGGCGACCTTGGCCGTGGCGCTCTTCAGGCTGGGGCCGACTTCCTCGACGTCCAGCTCGTAGACCGTGCGCTTGACACCCTCACGGTCCTCGTACGACCGCTGCTTCAGCCGGCCCTGCACGATGACGCGCATGCCCCGCTGAAGGGACTCAGCGACGTTCTCCGCCGCCTGACGCCAGACCGAGCAGGTCAGGAACAGGCCTTCGCCGTCCTTCCACTCATTGGTCTGCTTGTCGAAGATGCGGGGAGTGGACGCGACACGGAACTTCGCGACCGCCGCACCCGAGGGGGTGAAGCGCAGCTCGGGGTCGTCGACGAGATTGCCGACGACCGTGATGACGGTCTCGCCTGCCATGGATGAACCTCTCGGCGGGGATTGCTGCTGGGCTGCTGTGCTACTCGATCCCGATTACCGCTGAACCGAAGTTCAGTGGGTCTCGGGGCGAAGGACCTTGGTCCGGAGAACCGACTCGTTCAGGTTCATCTGTCGGTCAAGCTCCTTGACGACCGCAGGCTCGGCCTGAAGGTCGATGACCGAGTAGATGCCCTCGGGCTTCTTCTTGATCTCGTAAGCGAGACGACGACGGCCCCAGGTGTCGACCTTCTCGACCTTTCCGTTGCCCTCACGGACGACGGAGAGGAAGTTCTCGATCAGCGGGGAGACAGCGCGCTCCTCGAGATCGGGGTCGAGGATGACCATCACTTCGTAGTGACGCATGTGGAACCCACCTCCTTTGGACTCAGCGGCCACGGTCGTTCCGTGGCAGGAGGGTCGTGATGCGTACCGCACGGTGCCTGTGAACAGACACCGCGCAGACCGTACAGACTACCCCGTCGACTCCTTCCGGTTGAAATCCGGCACCGGAGGGCCACAATCTGTATCCATCGGGTGTGCTCGGTGCTATGCCCCCCGGCCCTCGGGAGGCGGCCCGCGCACCGCTCTGCTTCAGCCAGGAGGTGCCTTCCGATGGCACAGGCAATACGGCCCCAGACCTCCATCTCGCTCCTCGCGACCGACGGCAAGCCCCACCCGCTCCAGGACACCCTGATGGCGGTCACCTTGGTCCTCGGCGCCGTGGCGTTCGTCACGGCCTTCTTCCACGGTCTCCACCTGCTCACCTCGTGGGCCGGGCTGATCGGAATCCTGACCGGCGCGTACGGACAGTTCGTCTCCGTCACGACACGCGAGCGCTTCGCGCTGATCATCGGCCTTGGCGCGTCTGCCATCGGCTTCTTCATCGGCATGTTCCACGGCGGCCTCTTCGGCGGCTGGCTGGGCTGACCGGGGGACCTCCGCGACGGGGCGCCGGCCGCACGCCGGCCCGGCCTCCGGCCTGTCCCCCAGATGGGTGGCGCCCCTGTCGCAGTAGGCTTCGCGCCATAGCCAGCGAAGCCGCCGGAGGAGACGCCCCGCATGAGCCTGTCCCTGAGGACCATCAGCCGAGAGCAGCATCTGGGATACCTCCAGAGCCTGCCCTCTGCTAGCCACTGCCAGGTCCCGGCGTGGGCCGACGTGAAGAACGAGTGGCGGTCGGAGAACCTCGGTTGGTTCGACGCCTCCGGCGAACTCGTCGGAGCCGCCCTCGTGCTGTACCGGCAACTGCCCAAGGTGAAGCGATACCTCGCGTACCTTCCCGAGGGCCCGGTCATCAACTGGTACGCCCCGAATCTGGAGGAGTGGCTCCAGCCGATGCTGGCGCACCTCAAGCAGCAGGGCGCCTTCACCGTGAAGATGGGCCCGCCCGTCGTCATCCGCCGCTGGAACTCCACCGCCATCAAGGCCGGAATCCAGGACCCGGACGTCAAGCGCCTGCGCGACGTGGAGGCCTCGGTCATCGAGCCCCGCGCCTTCGAGGTCTCCGACAAGCTGCGCCGCATGGGCTGGCAGCAGGCCGAGGACGGCGGAGCCGGTTTCGGTGACGTGCAGCCCCGCTACGTCTTCCAGGTGCCGCTGGCCAACCGCTCGCTGGACGACGTCCTCAAGGGCTTCAACCAGCTGTGGCGCCGCAACATCAAGAAGGCCGAGAAGGCCGGCGTCGAGGTGGTCCAGGGCGGCTACGAGGACCTGCCGACCTGGCAGCACCTGTACGAGATCACGGCCGAGCGCGACAAGTTCCGCCCGCGCCCGCTCAGCTACTTCCAGCGCCAGTGGACGGCCCTCAACTCCGAGGACCCCAACCGGATGCGGCTCTACATCGCGAAGCACGAGGGGGAGCCGCTGGCCGCCGCCACGATGCTCACCGTCGGCCAGCACGTCTGGTACTCGTACGGAGCATCCGCCAACCACAAGCGCGAAGTGCGGCCCTCGAACGCGATGCAGTGGCGCATGCTGCGCGACTCGTACGCCCTCGGGGCCAGCGTCTACGACCTGCGCGGCATCTCTGACACCCTGGACGAGAACGATCACCTGTTCGGCCTGATCCAGTTCAAGGTCGGCACGGGCGGCGAGGCCGTGGAGTACGTCGGCGAGTGGGACTTCCCGCTGAACAAGGTGCTGCACAAGGCGCTCGACATCTACATGTCGCGCCGCTGACCCACCCCTCACCCACCCACCCCACGCACCGCTGCACCACGCAGCTTCTCAGGAGAGGTTCCGGACGGGCATGGCGCTCACGCTCTACGTCGACACCGCGCGCTGGCGTGCGCACCAGAAGCAGATCCAGGACCAGTTCCCGGGGTTGATCCCGGTCTGCAAGGGCAACGGCTACGGCTTCGGCCACGAGCGGCTGTGCGAGGAGGCGACCCGTATGGGCGCCGACATCCTGGCCGTGGGGACGACCTACGAGGCCGCCAGCATCAAGGACTGGTTCGGCGGCGACCTGCTCGTCCTCACCCCGTTCCGGCGGGGCGAGGACCCGGTGCCGCTGCCCGACCGGGTCATCCGCTCGGTGGCCTCGCTGGACGGGGTCCGCGGGCTGGTGGGGGCCCGGGTGGTCATCGAGTGCATGAGCTCGATGCGCCGCCACGGCATCTCCGAGCAGGACCTCGGCCAGCTGCACGCGGCGATCGAGGACGTCCGCCTGGAGGGCTTCGCCCTGCACCTGCCGCTGGACCGCCCGGACGGCTCGGACGCCGTCGAGGAGGTCATCGGCTGGATGGACCGGCTGCGCGCGGCCCGGCTGCCGCTGCACACCATGTTCGTCAGCCACCTGCGGGCCGAGGAGCTGGCGCGGCTCCAGCAGCAGTTCCCGCAGACCCGGTTCCGGGCCCGCATCGGAACCCGCCTGTGGCTGGGCGACCACGACGCGACCCAGTACCGCGGCGCGGTCCTCGACGTCACGCGCGTCGCCAAGGGCGACCGGTTCGGCTACCGCCAGCAGAAGGCCGCCTCCGACGGCTGGCTGGTCGTGGTGGCCGGCGGTACCTCGCACGGTGTGGGTCTGGAGGCCCCCAAGGCCCTCCACGGCGTGATGCCCCGTGCCAAGGGTGTCGCCCGCGCGGGCCTGGCAACGGTCAACCGGAACCTGTCGCCGTTCGTCTGGGCGGGCAAGCAGCGCTGGTTCGCCGAGCCGCCGCACATGCAGGTGTCGATCCTGTTCGTGCCCTCGGACGCGACCGAGCCGAAGGTCGGCGACGAGCTGGTGGCGCACCTGCGCCACACCACCACGCAGTTCGACCGGGTGCTCGACGCCTGACCCGGGCCGGGCCGGGCCGCTCCGCCCGGCCGCCGGCCCCACGGTCAGTCCTTGGGGGGCATGCCCCAGTCGACCCGCTGTCCCTCCGAGGGCGCCGCGTACCGCGGCGCCCTCGCCGCGTCCGACAGGACGAACACGTCCTCGGCCCCGTCCAGGACGCCGCCTGAGGGGTCGTCCGAGCCGTCCCGGCGTACGACGTCACGCTCGGGCATCAGGATGTCCCGGACGATGACCGCGCACAGGTAGAGGGTGCACAGCAGGTGGGCTGCGATCGCCAGCTGGTAGCCCTCCACGGGCAGCCCCTGGTGCTTGTCCCCGCTGGTCGTGTAGGCGAGGTAGAACCAGATCCCCAGGAAATACACGACCTCGCCGGCCTGCCAGATCAGGAAGTCCCGCCAGCGCGGCCGGGCCAGCGCGGCGAGCGGGATGAGCCACAGCACGTACTGCGGCGAGTAGACCTTGTTGGCCAGGATGAAGACGGCGACGACCAGGAAGGCCAGCTGCGCGAACCGGGGCCTGCGGGGTGCGGTCAGCGTGAGCAGCCCGATGGCTCCGCAGAGCAGGAGCGTCAGCCCTGTCGCGTAGGTGTTGGCGCCGTCCAGGGGGTTGCCCGAGCGCTGGGAGATCAGCAGCCACACCGAACCGAAGTCGATGGGCCGTTCCTGGCTGAAGGTGTAGAACTTCGTCCAGCCTTCCCAGGCGCCGACCATGACGGGCAGGTTCACCAGGAGCCAGGCGCCGACCGTGCCGAGGGCCGCGGCGCCGAAGGCGCGCCACTTCCCGGCCCGCCAGCAGAGCACGAACAGGACCCCGAGCAGCAGCACGGGATAGAGCTTGGCCGCGGTGGCCAGGCCGATGAAGACGCCGAACAGCGCCGGACGGCCGCGGGACCACATGAGCATCCCGGCCGCGGTCAGGGCGATGGCCAGCAGGTCCCAGTTGATCGTCGCGGTGAGTGCGAAGGCCGGGGCGAGGGCGAAGAGCAGGGCGTCCCAGGGCCGGCGGCGGTGGGTGCGGGCGACGCACACGGCGATGACCGCGGTGCAGATCATCAGCATGCCCGCGTTGACCATCCAGTACATCTGCTCGCGGTGCTGCATGGAGCCGCTGCTCGGGGTCAGCCAGGAAGCGACCTCCATGAAGAGCCCGGTGAGCACCGGATACTCCAGGTACTCCATGTCGCCGGGGAGCCGGTCGAAGTACGGCGTCAGATTGTCGGCGAAGCCGCGTACCGCGTAGAGGTGCGGGATGTCGGAGTAGCAGGCGTGGGTGTACTGGGAGCCCGTTCCCCGGAACCACGCCCAGTCGTAGCAGGGCAGCTTCTGCACCATGCCGAGCGCGAACAGCCCCAGGGCGACGAGGACCACGACGCGTACCGGCCCCAGCCAGTGGCCGCCGAGCCGGGCATAGCGGCCGAGGGGGCCGCCGATGAACTCACTGCCGGCTGCGGCGACCTCGTCCTGCTGGGTGGGCAGTACGGGGCTGTCCTCGTGCACCTTGGTCATGCGCTCATCCTGCCGTACCGGGCCCGGCACGGGGGAAGCCCGTCGCACGGCGTGCGACGGGCTTCCTCAGCTCGCTGGACGGGCCGGTCAGTCCTCCGGCATCCCGGTGGGCCAACCGGTGCTGCCGCCCGGGCGTCCCGGTCTGTCGGAGTTCGACGGCGACGGTGATCCGCTGGCTCCGCCGTCGGTGCCGGCGATGACCCCGCCGTTCGTGGTGCCTCCGTTGGTGCTGCCGCCGGTGCTCCCGGACGTGGTGCCGGTGGTGGTCTCCGGGTCGCAGTACAGCTCCCACGGCTTGCAGGACGGCTTGCCGCCCTTGGAGGGGCTGGGGGACACCGTGGGCGGGGAGCTCGACGGCGACGGCGACGGGGAGGTGGACGGCGTCGGGAGAGCCGACGGGGTGGGCGAGGGGGCTCCCACGGAGTCCGCGGTGACGCCGAGGGGCTCCGCCTCCGGGAAGGGCTTGACCGGGGTGCCCTTGAGCGCCTCACGCATGTACTCGGTCCAGATCACGGCGGGGATGTCACCACCGTGGATGGAGTCGGTACCGCCCACGCCGTTCATGGACATCAGTTTCTTGTCCGCCGAGTTGGGGTCGGTGCGGAACAGGGTGACGGAGGTGGACAGCTCCGGGGTGTAGCCGACGAACCACGCCGACTTGTTCTCGTCGGTGGTACCGGTCTTGCCCGCGGCGGGCCGGCCCAGCGCCTTCGCCTTCTTGCCCGTGCCGTTCTGGACGACGTTCTCGAGGACCTTGGTGATGTTGTCCGCGACCGCGTTGTCCATGGCCCGCTGGTCCTTCGGGGGCTCGAAGCCGGACAGCTGCTCGCCGTCCTTCTCGACGCTGATCACCGAGTACGGCTCGCGGTGCGTGCCGGAGGACGCGAAGGTGGCGTAGGAGTCGGCCATCCGGATGGCGCTGGGCGTCGAGGTTCCCAGGGCGAACGAGGCGTCGTCGCCGACGCCCATCGACTCCTTGAGGATGCCGGTGGCCTTGGCCACCTCGCGGACCTTGCTGTGGCCGACGTCGAAGACGAGCTGGGCGAACGGCACGTTGATGGACTTCTCCATCGCCTCGTTGAGGGTCACGTAGCCGAAGGGGGTGGCGCTCTCGTTCTTCTGCTTGAACGGCTTGCCCGAGTTGTCCAGCAGGGGCTTGCCCTGGCGGTTCTTGATCACGGTGAGGTCGTCGGCCATGTACTTGCTGTCGACCGCCAGCCCCTCGCCGTTGGTGTTCTGGGTGCCGTACTGCATCGCCGCCGCCAGGACGTACGGCTTCCAGGTCGAGCCGACCGGGACACCGCTGGTGTTGGCGTTGTTGCTGAAGTACTTCTTGTCCATACCGGGTCCGCCGTACATGGCGACGATCGCACCGGTCTTCACGTCGACGGAGGCGGCACCGAACTGCACGAAGGTGTCGAGGTCGGGCCGCTTCTTCTCGTCGAGGAAGTCGTTGCGGGTCTCCTCGACGGCCTTGACCAGGGCGTCCACCTTCGGCTTCTGGAAGGTGGTCTTGATCCGGTAGCCGCCGAGGGCCATCTGGTCGACGGTGATGCCCTTGGCCTTCATCACGTACTGCTTGGCCGTCTCGACCAGGTAGCCGATCTGGCCGGACATGGCACGGGCCTGCTCGGACTCGACGCGCGCGGGGAACTCCGTGTACTTGGCCCGCTCGGCCTTGTCCATCCGGCCCACCTCGACCTCGCGGTCCAGCACCCAGGCCCAGCGCTTCCTGGCCCGGTCCTCGTTGGCTTCGGGGGTGGCCGCGGCGCCGATGCCGCCGTCCGGGTTGTAGAGGTTGGGGCCCTTGAGGACCGAGGCGAGGAACGCGCTCTCGGACGGGGTGAGGTCCTGGCAGTCCTTGCCGAAGTAGGCGCGGGCCGCCGCCTGGATGCCGTAGGCGTCCCGCCCGTAGTAAGCGGTGTTGAGGTAGCCCGCGAGGACCGTGTCCTTCTCCTCGGAGACACCCAGCTTTATCGAGATGAAGAGCTCGGTGACCTTCCGCTTGAGCGTCTGGTCGGAGTCAAGGTAGGTGTTCTTCACGTACTGCTGCGTGATCGTCGAGCCGCCCTGGGTGGAGCCGCCCTTGGCCATGTTCCACACCGCCCGGGCGACGCCCATCGGGTCGACGCCCTTGTCCGTCTCGAAGGACTCGTTCTCCGCGGCGATCACCGCGTCCCTCATCGACCGGGGGATCTTGTCGATGGGCACGATCTGGCGGTTCATCGAACCGCCGGTCGCGACCATCTGGCTGCCGTCCTCCCAGTAGAAGACGTTGTTCTGCGCCTGCGCCGCCAGGTTCGGGTCGGGCGTGTTGACCATGGCGATGCCGATGCCGGTCCCCGCCGTGATGACCGCGAAGAAGCCCAGGGCCGTGCCCGAGACGAACTTCCAGGACGGTACGAAGCGCTTCCAGCCGTCCCTGTCGGACCGCGGGTAGTTGATCAGCCGCTTGTCCGGGCGGCCGCCCGGGCCGGAGCCCCGGCCGTTCCTGGCCGCGCCGCGTCCCCGGCCCGCGGAGCCTCGCTGTGCGGCGCGCCGGGCATCGGCACGGCTGCCCTGGGCTGGCTGGTCTGCGTACGGGCCGCTGGGTGACGCCGTGGGGACGTCACGTCCGGCGCCGACGCCCTTTGTGGGGCGCTGCTGGGCGGCCCGGCGGGCCGAAGCGCGTCCGCCACCTTGGGGCTGCGGCGGTTTGCGGCGGTGCTCGCTCATCGAACGACTACTCCTCGGGCAGGCGAGTGGCCTGGAAGCGGCAGGTGAGTTCCGGTTCCCCCGGTGTCCTGGCGCACAGACTACGCACGCTCAAAACCCGATCCATGCCGAAGTTCACCCCAAATCAGGCAACTTGCCTCGTACGAATTGGTGATGTGATGCCGGTCACTACCCCACCCCTTGTAGTGGACGGCAGCCCGTTCTATCGTCTGGATGTATCGAGTCGATACATCAGCTCGGTATAAAGACTCAGGGCGGAGGAGAGGCAGGCGGATGAGCAGGCGCTCAGGCATCCTCGAATTCGCCGTCCTCGGCCTGCTCCGCGAATCCCCCATGCACGGCTATGAGCTGCGCAAGCGGCTCAACACCTCGCTGGGGGTGTTCAGGGCCTTCAGCTACGGGACGCTCTACCCCTGCCTCAAGACGCTGGTCGCCAACGGCTGGTTGATCGAGGAACCGGGCAACGCTCCGGAAGACGCCCTCGCCGCTTCACTCGCAGGGCGCCGCGCAAAGATCGTCTACCGGTTGACGGCGGCGGGTAAGGAGCACTTCGAGGAGCTGCTCTCCCACACCGGCCCCGATACCTGGGAGGACGAGTCCTTCGCCGCCCGCTTCGCCTTCTTCGGCCAGACCGAAAGAGACGTGCGTATGCGGGTACTGGAGGGCCGCCGTAGCCGGCTCGAGGAGCGCCTGGAGAAGATGCGCGCCTCACTCGCCCGTACGCGGGAGCGGCTCGACGACTACACGCTTGAGCTGCAGCGGCACGGCATGGAGTCCGTGGAGCGCGAAGTGCGCTGGCTGAACGAGCTCATCGAGAGCGAGCGGGCGGGACGGGATCGGAGACGACCCGGTCCGCCCGACGAAACTGCAAAATGAGGCCTGCATCTCGCATGCCTCGTCCGAGAACAAACAGGGAGCAACCGGAATGGGTTCGGTTCGCGTAGCCATCGTCGGCGTGGGCAACTGCGCCGCCTCGCTGGTGCAGGGCGTCGAGTACTACAAGGACGCCGACCCGGCGGCCAAGGTCCCCGGTCTGATGCACGTCCAGTTCGGCGACTACCACGTGCGTGACATCGAGTTCGTCGCCGCGTTCGACGTCGACGCGAAGAAGGTCGGCCTCGACCTCTCGGACGCCATCGGCGCCAGCGAGAACAACACCATCAAGATCTGCGACGTCCCGAACGCCGGTGTGACCGTCCAGCGCGGCCACACCCTGGACGGTCTGGGCAAGTACTACCGCATGACGATCGAGGAGTCCGCCGAGGCTCCGGTCGACGTGGTCCAGATCCTCAAGGACCGCCAGGTCGACGTCCTGATCTGCTACCTCCCCGTCGGCTCCGAGGCCGCGGCGAAGTTCTACGCCCAGTGCGCCATCGACGCCAAGGTCGCCTTCGTCAACGCCCTCCCGGTCTTCATCGCCGGCACCAAGGAGTGGGCGGACAAGTTCACCGAGGCCGGTGTCCCGATCGTCGGCGACGACATCAAGTCGCAGGTCGGCGCCACCATCACGCACCGTGTGATGGCGAAGCTGTTCGAAGACCGCGGTGTCCGTCTTGAGCGCACCATGCAGCTCAACGTCGGCGGCAACATGGACTTCAAGAACATGCTCGAGCGTGACCGCCTCGAGTCGAAGAAGATCTCCAAGACGCAGGCCGTCACCTCGCAGATCCCCGACCGGGAGCTCGGCGAGAAGAACGTCCACATCGGCCCGTCCGACTACGTCGCGTGGCTCGACGACCGCAAGTGGGCTTACGTCCGCCTCGAAGGCCGTGCCTTCGGCGACGTCCCGCTGAACCTCGAGTACAAGCTCGAGGTGTGGGACTCCCCGAACTCCGCCGGTGTCATCATCGATGCCCTGCGCGCCGCGAAGATCGCCAAGGACCGCGGTATCGGCGGCCCGATCCTGTCGGCGTCCAGCTACTTCATGAAGTCCCCGCCGGTGCAGTACTTCGACGACGAGGCCTACGCCAACGTCGAGAAGTTCATCAAGGGTGAGGTCGAGCGCTAGTCGAACCCCCAAGGGTCTTACCGACACCTGGACTTCGGCTGTTCTTCCGCGGAGGGTCCCCGGGCAATATACCCGGGGACCCTCCGCGTATGTGACCCTTGCCCTCATGCCTGTCGTACGTGATCTGCGCGTACTCCTGCGCCTCAGGGACTTCCGCAACCTGCTCGCCGTACGGCTGCTCTCCCAGGCCGCGGACGGTGTCTACCAGGTCGCGCTCGCCACCTACGTCGTGTTCTCCCCGGAGAAACAGACCTCGCCCGCGGCCATCGCCTCGGCCATGGCGGTACTGCTGCTGCCCTACTCGGCGCTCGGCCCCTTCGCCGGGGTGCTGCTCGACCGCTGGCGCCGCCGCCAGGTCTTCCTCTACGGCAACCTGCTGCGCGCCCTCCTCGCCTGTGTCACCGGCATGCTGATCGTCTCGCACGTCCCGGACTGGCTGTTCTACGCCTCGGCACTGTCGGTGACCGCCGTCAACCGCTTCGTCCTCGCCGGACTCGCCGCCTCCCTGCCCCACGTGGTCAGCCCCGGCCAGCTGGTCACCGCGAACGCGCTGTCCCCTACCGCCGGAACGCTCGCGGCGGTCGCCGGCGGGGGACTGGCCTTCCTCGTCCGGCTGCTGGCCTCCGACTCCAACGCCGTTGTCGTCCTGCTGGGGGCCGGGCTCTACCTGTGCGCGGCTCTCGCATCCCTGCGCCTGGCCATCGGCCTCCTCGGGCCGGACCACCCCGCGGGCCGGGCCCACCCCTCGGTCGCCGAGGGCATCGCGCTCACGGTCCGGGGCATGGTCGCGGGCCTGCGGCATCTGGCGGAGCGGCGCGAGGCCGCACGGGCGCTCACCGCCATGACGATGATGAGGTTCTGCTACGGGGCCCTGTTCGTCATGCTGCTCATGCTCTGCCGCTACTCCTGGTCGGACAACGAGGCCGACGGGCTGGCCCTGCTGGGTCTCGCGGTCGGCATCTCGGGGGCCGGATTCTTCGCGGCCGCCGTCATCACGCCCTGGCTGGTGGGCCGGCTGGGAACCCTCGGAACCATCACCGTCTGCGCCGCAGGCGCCGCTGTCCTGGTCCCGGCGCTCGGGCTGTTCTTCGCCCCCGGCCCGATGCTGGTCGCCGCGTTCGTCCTCGGCCTGGCCACCCAGGGCGCCAAGATCTCCACCGACACGGTCGTGCAGTCCCGCGTGGACGACGAGTTCCGCGGCCGGGTCTTCTCGGTCTACGACGTCCTCTTCAACGTCGCCTTCGTCGGCGCCGCCGCAGTGGCCTCCCTCATGCTCCCCGCCGACGGGCAGTCCGTGACGCTCATCCTGTGCGTGGCCACTCTCTACGCCGCGACCGCGGCGCTGCTGAGCCGGCACGGGCGACGTTTCACGTGAAACATCGACCGTGCCCGGTGCGTCGGCAGCGATGTTTCACGTGAAACATCGCTGCCGACCGCCGCGTGTCAGGCCTGAGCCGCCCACCACTCCTTGAGGGCGGCGACCGCCGCATCGTGTTCCATCGGCCCGTTCTCCAGCCGCAGCTCCATCAGGAAGGCGTACGCCTTGCCGATCACCGGGCCGGGGCCGACGTCCAGGACCTGCATGATCTCGTTTCCGTCCAGGTCCGGCCGGATCGCGTCCAGCTCCTCCTGCTCCTGAAGCTGCCCGATGCGCTCCTCCAGGCCGTCATAGGTCCTGGAGAGGGCATTGGCCTTGCGCTTGTTGCGCGTGGTGCAGTCGGAACGGGTCAGCTTGTGCAGGCGCTCCAGCAGCGGACCGGCGTCGCGGACGTAGCGGCGTACGGCCGAGTCGGTCCACTCCCCGTCGCCGTAGCCGTGGAAGCGCAGGTGCAGCTCCACGAGCCGGGACACGTCCTTGACCATGTCGTTGGAGTACTTCAGCGCGGTCATGCGCTTCTTGGTCATCTTCGCGCCCACCACCTCGTGGTGGTGGAAGGAGACCCGGCCGTCGCTCTCGAACCGACGGGTACGGGGCTTGCCGATGTCGTGCAGCAGGGCGGCGAGCCGCAGCACCAGGTCCGGCCCGTCCTCCTCCAGCGCGATCGCCTGCTCCAGAACGATCAGCGAGTGGTCGTACACGTCCTTGTGCCGGTGGTGTTCGTCACTCTCCAGCCGCAGGGCTGGCAGCTCGGGCAGCACCCGGTCGGCCAGCCCGGTGTCCACGAGCAGGCCGAGGCCCTTGCGCGGGTTGGGGGAGAGGATCAGCTTGTTCAGCTCCCCCTGCACCCGCTCCGCCGAAACGATCTCGATCCGTTCGGACATCCCCTTCATGGCCGCCACGACCTCGGGGGAGACCTCGAAGTCCAGCTGCGACGCGAACCGCGCCGCCCGCAGCATGCGCAGCGGATCGTCGGAGAACGAGTCCTCCGGGGTGCCCGGGGTGCGCAGCACACCCCCGGCCAGGTCCTCCAGGCCGCCGTGCGGATCGATGAACTCCTGCTCCGGCAGGGCCAGCGCCATGGCGTTCACCGTGAAGTCACGGCGGACCAGGTCGTCCTCGATCGAGTCGCCGTAGGAGACCTCGGGCTTGCGCGAGGTGCGGTCGTACGCTTCCGAGCGGTACGTGGTCACCTCGATCTGGAAGCTCCGGTCGGCGCCCTCGACGCGGGCGCTCTTCTGCGCGCCGACGGTGCCGAAGGCGATTCCCACGTCCCACACCGAGTCGGCCCACGGCCGGATGATCTTCAGGACGTCCTCGGGACGCGCATCGGTGGTGAAGTCGAGGTCGTTGCCGAGACGCCCCAGCAGCGCGTCGCGGACGGACCCGCCGACCAGGGCGAGGCGGAAGCCCGCCTCCTGGAATCGGCGGCCGAGCTCGTCGGCGACAGGCGCGACCCGCAGCAGTTCACTCACTGCGCGGCGCTGCACCTGACTCAGGGCACTGGGGTTGTCTTCCTTGGCGTTCGGCACAACAGAAAAGGGTACGTGCCCGGCCCGCCGCGGGCTCCCCCGTTTCCGGCGCCCCCGGCACACCCCGGTCCCGGTCCCGAGCCGATCATGTGGGGCAAGGCGCGGCACTCACGCCCGGCGGCTCTCGTTACCATGCGTGGACGCACAGACGGAGACCACCGACACTTCGAGGGACGGGCTAGCGCGTGGCCGAGGCGGCAGAGAACCAGGGGGCGGCGCTCGTCCCTGTCCGACGCCGATGGCTGCGGCGGGCGGTCGTCCTGCTCGCCGGGACGCCAGTGCTCGCCGCGCTGGTCTACTCGCCGGCCCCGAGGGCCCAGGCCGCCGAGGCGGCCTCCGTCGACGTCCAGCTGGACTCCATGGCCCCCACCGCGCCTGTGAAGGGCGACACACTCACCATCTCCGGCACGGTGGTCAACAACGGCCGGGAGACGATCACCGACGCCCACGTGGGCCTGCGGGTCGGGCCCGCGCTGGGCGACCGGGCCTCGATCGACGAGGCGGCGGAGCGCAACGGTTTCCGCGCCGGCGCCGACCCCGGCGAGATCGATTCGGCCTACGCCGTGAAGATCGCCTCGCTGCCGTCGAAGGTGAGCCAGGACTTCACCCTCACCGTCCCCGTGAACAAGCTGGAGCTGGACAAGGACGGTGTCTACCAGCTCGGCGTCTCCTTGTCCGGGGCGACGGACAGCCGCCCGTCCGAGCAGGTCCTCGGAATCAAGCGGACCTTCCTGCCCTGGCAGCCGGACGCCGCGGCCAAGAAGTCCCAGCTGACCTACGTGTGGCCGCTGATCTCCCGCACCCGGGTGACCGCGGAGACCGGCTCCGACGAGCTCCAGACCCCGGTCTTCCTCGACGACTCGCTCGCCGAGGAGCTCAAGCCGGAGGGCCGGCTGGGCCAGATGGTCACGCTCGGCAAGGAACTGCCGATCACCTGGGTCATCGACCCCGACCTGCTCTACACCGTCGACGCCATGACGAAGGGCTACCGGGTCCGGAGCCCCGACGGGAAGACCGTCCAGGGCAAGAACAAGGCCGTCGCCGAGCAGTGGCTGAGCTCCCTCGAAGGCGCGGTCCAGGGCAAGAAGGTCGTCGCGCTGCCCTTCGCCGACCCCGACCTCGCCTCCCTCGCCCACCACGGCAAGGACGTCTCGGGCACCCTGGGGCAGCTGCGGCCCGCCACCGACAAGGCGAAGCAGGCCGTGGAGACGGTCCTGCACGTCCCCGCGTCCACCGACTTCTCCTGGCCCGTGGACGGCGCCATCGATCCGTCGATCGTCAACGTCGCCACCTCGGCCGGCGCCCACAACGTGCTCACCCGCAGCGACAGCCTCACGGAGACCGGGTCGCTCGGCTACACCCCGTCGGCCGCCCGGCCGATCGGCGCGGGCACCACCGCCGTCGTCGCGGACGCCGAACTCTCCACCGCCTTCGACGGCGACATGCTCAACGCCGGGAACTCGGTCCTCGCCGTGCAGCGGTTCCTCGCGCACAGCCTGGCGCTGAACCTGCAGAAGACCAACGAGCAGCGCAGCTTCGTCGTCGCCCCGCAGCGGATGCCGTCCGTCAGCCAGGCCCACACGATGGCCGCCGCCATACGAACCCTGCAGGCGGGCCGCTGGACCCAGCCCGGCGACCTCGAAGCCGCCGCCGCGGCCAAGCCCGACCCCGGCGCCGCAACCCAGGTCCCGGGCGCCGGGCAGTATCCCGAGGCCCTGCGCAAGCACGAGCTTCCGGTGTCGGCCTTCGAGAAGATCCGCACCACCCAGAACACCCTCGACCACTTCAAGGTCATCCTCGCCGCCCCCGACCGCGTCGAGATCCCCTTCGGCAACACCACCAACCGGGAGATGTCCACCTCCTGGCGCGGCCGTGCCGACGAGTCCCGGCTCTACCGGGACCAGGTGCAGGACTACCTGATCAGCCTGACCGAGAAGGTCAAGGTCATCCCCAAGTCCGACGCCACCCTGTCGGGACACAGCGCCACCATCCCGGTCAGTGTCCAGAACAGCCTCGTCCAGGACGTCCACGACCTCGTGCTGCGGGTGAAGTCCGCCAACCCCACCCGCCTGATGTTCGGCAAGAGCGGCGAGTCCGAGCAGGAGGTCACCGTCCAGGGCGGGCACAGCCAGACGGTCAAGTTCACCGCCAACGCCACCGCGAGCGGCCCCGTCGAGGTCACCGCGCAGCTCTTCACCAAGGACGGCGTCGCCTACGGGAAGGAACGCAAGTTCACCGTCGAGGCCACCGAGATCACCCCCACCGTCATGCTCGTGATCGCCGGCGGTGTGCTGCTCCTCGTCCTGGCAGGCGTCAAGATGTACGCAAGCCGCAAGCGCGTCGCAGCTCGGGCGGCCGCCGAGGAGAGTACGCAGCAGAGTGACGAGTCCCCGGACACCGGACCGCAAAGCACCGACGGGTCCGGCACGGGTGAGACAGTGGACCGTTGAGCGATGCCGTGGCCGGTCGGCCTGGGGACGATGAGGTGGGGTTTCGATGAACGCGCCGTACGACGGTGACCGCGCGCAGGGCACTGGCGGGCCCGCGCCCTCCCAGGGCACTGCCCCGGGCGCCCCGGTGCCCGGGCAGGTTCCCGCGCCTGCGCCCGCGCCGGAGCGTGACCCGTATGTCCAGGAGGCCTACGACTACGACCCGTACCGGTCGCAGGACCTGTCCGCCCAGGACCCCGTCGCCGAGGTCCTCTACGACCGCGCCGCGCACCCCCCGCCGCCGCCGGGCACCTACCAGGAGCCCGGCCCGCTCTACGCGGCACCGACGGCGCCCTCCTACTCGCCCGACCCCCGGGTCTGGGCCCAGACCCCGCCGCCCGAGCCGGACGGCCCCTCCCGCCACCTCCCGTACGGGGACCGCGCGACGACCACCGAGTTCGTCGGCGTGGACTCCCTCGTCACCAAGGCGGCCGAGGAGGAACCCCAGCCGGACGCCTTCGCCCACCTCTACCGGGACCAGCAGGCAGCGCCCCGAACCCCCGCCGAGGACGCCCCCGTCGCCGCCCCGGCACCGAGCAAGCCCGTCGGACGCGCTTCCAGCCTCCTCAAGTCCAGCGCCCTCATGGCCGCCGGAACGATCGTCTCCCGCATCACCGGCTTCCTGCGGACCCTGGTCATCGCCGGTGCCATCGGCGTGGGCACCTTCAACGACACGTACCAGATCGCCAACACCCTGCCGACGATGATCTACGTGCTGGTCGGCGGCGGCGCGCTCAACGCCGTCTTCATCCCGCAGCTGGTCCGGGCCATGAAGAGCGACAGCGACGGCGGAGAGGCGTACGCCAACCGGCTGCTGACCCTCGTCGTGGTCCTGCTGGCCGCGATCACCACCATCTGCGTCCTCGCCGCACCCGTTTTCATCACGATGATGTCGCCGAAGATCGCCTCCGACCCGCAGCAGATGGACGTCGCGGTCGCCTTCGCCCGCTACTGCCTGCCCACCATGTTCTTCATGGGCGTCCACGTGGTCCTCGGTCAGATCCTCAACGCCCGCGGCCGCTTCGGCGCGATGATGTGGACCCCGGTCCTCAACAACATCGTCGTCATCGCCACCTTCGGCGCCTTCATCTGGGCCTTCGGCGGCTTCACCACCTCCGGCGTCAACGCCACCACCGTCACCGCCGACGGCGTGCGCCTGCTGGGCCTGGGCACCCTGCTCGGTCTCACCGTCCAGGCCCTCGCGATGCTGCCGTACCTGCGTGACGCGGGCTTCAAGCCGCGCCTGCGCTTCGACTGGAAGGGCCACGGCCTGGGCAAGGCCGCCCGCCTGGCCAAGTGGACGTTCTTCTTCGTCCTCGCCAACCAGATCGGCCTCGTGGTCGTCACCCAGCTCGCCACCTGGGCCGGGTCGGTCGCCGAGAAGCAGGGCCACCCCGGCACCGGCATCACCGCCTACAACTACGCGCTGCTGCTGTGGCAGATGCCCCAGGCCATCATCACCGTGTCCGTCATGACGGCCGTCCTGCCCCGCATTTCGCGCTCCGCCCACGACGGGGACGCCGCCGCCGTCCGCGACGACATCTCCTACGGGCTGCGGACGTCGGCCGTCGCGATCGTGCCCTGCTCCTTCGCGTTCCTCGCGCTCGGCGTCCCCATGGCCACGCTGCTCTACGCCGGCTCCGGGTCGGGCGCCCAGAACATCGGCTACATCCTGATGGCCTTCGGCCTCGGGCTGATCCCGTACTCCGTCCAGTACGTCGTCCTGCGCGGCTTCTACGCCTACGAGGACACCCGGACGCCCTTCTACAACACGGTCATCGTGGCCGCCGTCAACGCCGCGGTCTCCGCAGCCTCCTTCTTCGTGCTGCCGGCCCGCTGGGCCGTCGTCGGCATGGCCGCCGCCTACGGCCTCGGCTACGCCGTCGGCGTCGGCGTGGCCTGGCGCCGCCTCAAGACCCGTCTGGGCGGCGACCTCGACGGCGCCCACGTGATGCGCACCTACGCCCGCCTCACCGGCGCCTGCGTCCCCGCCGCGGCCGTGGCCGGCGCCGCCGCCTACGCGGTCACGCAGTGGCTGGGCAGCGGCGTCCTCGGCTCCGCCACCGCACTCGTGGCCGGCGGCATCGCCCTGGCCGCCGTCTTCCTCATCGCCGCCAAGCGGATGCGGATCGAAGAGCTCAACGCGATGGTCGGTATGGTCCGCGGACGTCTGGGGCGCTGATGCGCACGACCGGCAACTGCCCGGAGCCCCTTCATGTGTCGTGCACAGCGCCGGACTGTGGGCACAATTGGCTTGGATTCGCAGACTGGCCGACAGCGCGTAACGGATGGGGAGGCAGGGACGACGGTGGCGGAACGTAGCACGGCTGCCGTCGACGTGGCCGATAACAGCGGCGACGAGCCGCTGGCCGCACAGGCGGCCAAGGCCACGGCCGACGGGGTGGACACCCAGAACGGACAAGCCGCGGACGGACCCATGCCCGAAAAGGACGGCGAACGCACGACGGCGGCCCCCGCGGCCGCACCCGAACTCCACAGCGGCCACAAGCTCGCCAGACGCTACCGGCTCGAAGAGTGCGTCACCCGTGTGGACGGATTCAGCAGCTGGCGTGCGATGGACGAGAAGCTGCGCCGGGCCGTCGGCGTCCACCTGCTCCCCGCCGACCACGCGCGGGCCCGCTCCGTCCTGGCCGCCGCCCGCTCCTCCGCCCTGCTCGGCGACCCCCGGTTCGTCCAGGTCCTCGACGCCGTGGAGGAGAACGACCTCGTCTACGTCGTCCACGAATGGCTGCCCGACGCCACCGAACTCACCGCGCTCCTCGCGGCGGGCCCGCTGGAAGCCCACGAGGCCTACCAGCTCGTCAGCCAGATCTCCCAAGCCATGGCCGCCGCGCACCGCGAAGGCCTCGCCCACCTGCGCCTGACGCCCAGCGCGATACTGCGCACCTCCACGGGCCAGTACCGCATCCGCGGCCTCGCCGTGAACGCCGCCCTGCGCGGCATCACCAGCGAGACCCCGCAGCGCGCCGACACCGAGGCCATCGGCGCACTCCTCTACGCCGCCCTCACCCAGCGCTGGCCGTACGAGAGCGACGCCTACGGCCTGACCGGCCTGCCCAAGGGCGTGGGCCTCATCGCTCCCGACCAGGTCCGCGCCGGTGTGCACCGGGGGCTCGGCGAACTCGCCATGCGCGCCCTCGCCAACGACGGAGCCACCGCCTCCCGCCAGGAACCCGCCTGCACCACCCCGGAGGAACTGGCCAAGGCCGTCGCCGCGATGCCCCGCATCCGGCCGCCGGAGCCCGCGTTCACCGCCCCTCCCGAGTACCAGCAGACCACGTACCAGCAGGGCAGCTACGGCCGTCCCGCGGGCCCCGGCGCGAAGACCGTCCAGAACGTCCCGGTCGTCCCGCCGGCCCCGCTGCAGAGCCGCACCGGCAGGGTCCTCAAGTGGGGCGTCGCCGCCCTGCTGATCGCCGCCCTGGGCCTCGGCAGCTGGCAGCTCGCCGACACCCTCCTGGAACGCTTGAACCAGGGCAGCAACAGCGACACCGGCCCCTCCCAGCCCCCTGCCGACGACGCGCCCGACAAGAAGGAGCCGAGCAAGGCTCTGCCCCTGTCCCAGGCCACGGTCCTCGCCATAGGCGGAGACCAGGTCAAGCCCGAGGACGCGGACAAGACCATCGACGGCAGCACCGACACAGGCTGGGTCACGCCCCAGTACAAGGGGTATCCGAAGTTCGGAAACCTCCCCGGGCGCAGGGACGGGAGCGGCATCATCGTCGATCTCGGCAGCGTCCAGAACGTGACCGGAATCGAGCTGGACCTGTACGCCGCCGGACAGAAGCTCCAGGTCCGCGCCGCGGCCCCGGACGCCTCCGCCCCGGACTCGCTCGACAATTTCTCCCAGCGGCTCACCAAGCTGGAGACCACGCAGAAGAAGCTGCAGACCACTCTGGAAGCCCCGGTCCGCACCCGGTACGTGCTCGTCCACATCACCGAACTGCCCCAGGACGACGAGGGGCACTACCGAGGCGGCATCAACAACATCAAGGTCCTCGGTCACAGTTCCTGAGGCTTCCGGCCCCACAGGGTCCGCTGCGCCACCGGCCCGGCGGACCCTCGTGTTTCCCCCGCCCAAGCCGTAATCTCCCTGCGGGAGGCTAGGTGTGATGCACGACGCAGCGACCGGCGACAGCGACGCAGAACTGCTGGCCAGACATGCCTCCGGAGACCCGGAAGCTTTCGGTGAACTCGTCCGCCGCCACCGGGACCGGCTGTGGGCCGTGGCCCTGCGCACCCTCGGCGACCGCGAGGAGGCCGCCGACGCCGTCCAGGACGCCCTCGTCTCGGCCTACCGGGCCGCCCACACCTTCCGCGGCGAATCCGCCGTCACCACCTGGCTGCACCGGATCACCGTCAACGCCTGCCTCGACCGCGCCCGCAAGGCCGCCTCCCGCAGGACCGCGCCCCTCGATGACACGGACCGCCTGGAGCGCCTCCTGGAGCCCCACGAGTCCGCGGAGGCCCCTGCGGAGCGCCAGGACCTCCACCGCCAGCTCCTGGCCGCCCTGAGCACCCTCCCGCCGGAACAGCGGGCCGCGCTCGTCCTCGTCGACATGCAGGGATACCCCGTAGCCGAGGCCGCCCGCCTGCTCGACGTCCCCACCGGCACCGTGAAGAGCCGGTGCGCGCGGGGCAGGGCGAAACTCGTCCCGCTGCTCACTCATCTGCGCTCGAATGCCGGGGATAACACCGCCGCCGAGCGGGGAAGGAACCGGACGCCGGGCACAGCCGTCCCACCAGCGGCAGAACCCAGGCATCCAGACCCAGACGCTGTGAAGGGCGGAGGTGGACGACCGTGACTCCCCCCACTACTGGCGTGCCCGGCACGACCGGCACGATCCGGCACCCGGATGTCTCCGAGATCTCCGACCTGGCCGAAGGACTCCTCTCCCCGTCCCGGACCGCGGAAGTCCGCCGCCACCTCGGCGACTGCACCCTGTGCGCCGACGTCCGCGCCTCCCTGGAGGAGATCCGCTCCCTCCTGGGCACCCTGCCCGGACCGTCCCGGATGCCGGCCGACGTCGCGGGCCGCATCGACGCGGCCCTCGCCGCCGAGGCGCTCCTCGACGCCACCACACCCCGGGTCTCCCACCAGCAGCGCCGACCCGCACCAGACCTCCGGCCGGGCACCACCGACCACGATGTTTCACGTGAAACATCGCCCGGCACCACGCCCCGGCCCGAGGCAGGCCGGCCCTCCGGTCACCCGGTCGGCCCAAGCGGCCCCGGGCGCCGGCGCGCCCGCCGCCGGATCGCCGTGATCACGGGACTGGCCGGAGCCGCCGCCTGCGCCCTGGGCGTCTTCCTGTTCGGCAACCTCACCGGTCCGCCCTCCCCCCAGGGCGCCGCCCGCAACGACACCGCGGCCACGGCCACCCAGCCCCGCGCCGATGACGGCTCCTACACCGCACAGGGCCTCCAGAACAGCGTCCGGCAGCTCCTGGCCTCCGGGCAGGGCCTCAAGACCGTTCCTGGCGAGCAGAACAACACCTACGGCATGGAGAACACCGCGCCCGGCACCGACGTGGCCCCCGGCGGCCGCAATGCGTCCTCCGTCCCGGCGTGCGTCCAGGACGCCACCGGCCGCGCCGAATCCCCGCTCGCCGCCGAACGCGGCAGCTACGAGGGCACGGCCGTGCATCTGCTCGTCCTGCCGCACCCCGGCGACCCGGCCCGGGTGGACGCCTACCTCGTGGACTCCAGCTGTGAGGGCGGCGCCTCGGCCACCCCCGGAAGGCTGATGCTGAAGGGCACATACCCCCGAAGCTGACACGTTGCGGTCCGCACTCGGACAGGTGGGGAATGCGAGCGGCTTAGGATCCGTTGGGTGGGGTGAGAGTCCACACCGGCCCCCCGGTAGCCAGCACGCAGTCCGCAGAGACGAGGAAGAAACCCGTGAGCGACGTTCGAAACGTGATCATCATCGGTTCCGGGCCGGCCGGTTACACCGCCGCGCTGTACACCGCACGCGCTTCGCTCAAGCCTCTGGTCTTCGAAGGCGCCGTCACTGCTGGTGGCGCGCTGATGAACACCACCGAGGTCGAGAACTTCCCCGGCTTCCGGGACGGCATCATGGGTCCGGACCTCATGGACAACATGCGCGCCCAGGCCGAGCGTTTCGGCGCCGAGCTGATCCCCGACGACATCGTGTCCGTCGACCTGTCCGGTGAGATCAAGACCGTCACCGACACCGCCGGCACCGTGCACCGCGCCAAGGCCGTCATCATCACCACGGGCTCCCAGCACCGCAAGCTCGGCCTGCCCAACGAGGACGCGCTGTCCGGCCGCGGTGTCTCCTGGTGCGCCACTTGCGACGGGTTCTTCTTCAAGGACCAGGAC
The DNA here is from genome assembly GCF_026340255.1 of Streptomyces sp. NBC_01408. GTDB lineage: Bacteria > Actinomycetota > Actinomycetes > Streptomycetales > Streptomycetaceae > Streptomyces. The sequence continues at coordinate 1,525,611 of NZ_JAPEPJ010000001.1, forward strand.
ATCGCCGTCGTCGGCGGCGGCGACACCGCGATCGAGGAAGCCACCTTCCTCTCCCGGTTCGCCAAGTCGGTCACGATCGTCCACCGCCGCGACAGCCTGCGCGCCTCCAAGGCCATGCAGGACCGCGCGTTCGCCGATCCCAAGATCAAGTTCTCCTGGGACAGCGAGGTCGCCGAGATCCACGGCGAGCAGAAGCTCTCCGGCCTCACCCTGCGCAACACCAAGACCAGTGAGACCTTCGCGCTGCCCGTGACCGGCCTCTTCATCGCCGTCGGCCACGACCCGCGCACCGAGCTGTTCAAGGACCAGCTGGAACTCGACGACGAGGGCTACCTGAAGGTCGCCGCTCCGTCCACCCGGACCAACCTCTCCGGCGTGTTCGGCGCGGGCGACGTCGTGGACCACACGTACCGTCAGGCGATCACCGCCGCGGGCACGGGCTGCTCGGCCGCTCTCGACGCCGAGCGCTTCCTTGCCGCCCTCGCGGACACCCAGCCCGCCCACGCGACTGTCTGACTTCTCCACCCCACACCCCACACCCCGCAGGAAAAGAAGGAGGCCGCTGTGGCCGGCACCCTCAAGAACGTGACCGACGCAGACTTCGACGCCGAGGTCCTCAAGAGCGACAAGCCCGTACTGGTGGACTTCTGGGCCGCCTGGTGCGGACCGTGCCGCCAGATCGCGCCCTCCCTCGAGGCCATCGCCGCCGAGCACGGCGACGAGATCGAGATCGTCAAGCTGAACATCGACGAGAACCCTGCCACCGCTGCCAAGTACGGCGTCATGTCCATCCCGACGCTGAACGTCTACCAGGGCGGCGAGGTCGTCAAGACCATCGTCGGAGCCAAGCCGAAGGCCGCCATCCTGCGCGACCTCGCGGACTTCGTCGAGGCCAAGACCGCCTGACGCTCCGCACTTTTCCCGCAACGCAGCTCACGTGAAACGGGGCCGCCCCCTCTCAGGGGGCGGCCCCGTTTCGCTGGTCCGGCTCACAGCGGTCGCAGCGCCGGCTCCTTCCGGGCGGCACCCAGAAGCCGGTCCAGGGCCAGCTCCACGTCTTCCTTCCACGAGAGCGTCGACCGCAACTCCAGCCTCAACCGCGGATGCAGCGGGTGCGGCCGCACCGTCTTGAACCCCACCGCCAGCAAGTGGTCCGCCGGCAGCAGACACGCCGGACCCTCCCACCGCGCATCCCCGAAGGCCTCGATCGCGCGGAACCCCCGCCGCAGCAGATCCTTGGCCACCGTCTGGACCATGACCCGGCCCAGCCCCTGCCCCTGATAGCCCGGTGTGATCCAGGCCGTGATCAGCTGAACGGCATCCGGAGAAACGGGACTGGTCGGGAACGCCGTGGCCCGCGGCACGTAGGCCGGCGGCGCGTACAGCACGAAGCCCACCGGAACCTCGTCCACATAGACCACGCGGCCACACGATCCCCACTCCAGCAGGACGGCGGAGATCCACGCTTCCTTCTCCAAGGCCGCGTTACCCGCCTTCACGGCGGCTTCGCCGCTGACGGGATCCAGCTCCCAGAACACACAGGACCGGCAACGCCGGGGCAAGTCCTGGAGGTTGTCCAGCGTGAGCGGTACCAGCCGACGACCCATGAACGCATCGTATCCACTGCCCCGTCTTTCTTCGACGGCGCAGCTCCACGACAGCAGACCGGATGAAACCCAGACAAAACCAGGGGCGGACCGCTCCGGTTCACACCGGCACGATCCGCCCCTCAGTCCTCAGCGGTCCGGGATCACTCCCCGGAGAGCCCCTGCTCCAGCACCCGGCCCTCGCCCGGCGCCAGCGTGCCCAGAATCCGCTCCAGATCCTCCATCGAAGCGAACTCGACGGTGATCTTGCCCTTCTTCTGGCCCAGGTCGACCTTCACCCGCGTCTCGAACCGGTCCGACAGGCGCGTCGCCAGCTCACTGAGCGCCGGAGCCACCCGGGCGCCCGCCCGCGGCCCCTTCGGCTTGACCGCGCTGGAAGGCTCCGAAGCCATCAGCGTCACGATCTCCTCGACCGCACGCACCGACAACCCCTCGGCCACGATGCGGTGCGCCAGCCGGTCCTGCTCCTCGGAGTCCTCCACGGACAGCAGCGCACGCGCATGCCCCGCCGACAGCACTCCCGCGGCCACCCGACGCTGCACCGAGGGCGACAGCTTCAGCAGACGCAGCGTGTTCGAGACCTGCGGCCGCGAGCGCCCGATCCGGTCCGCCAACTGGTCGTGCGTGCAGTTGAAGTCCTGAAGCAGCTGATCGTAGGCCGCGGCCTCCTCCAGCGGGTTCAGCTGCGCCCGGTGCAGGTTCTCCAGCAAGGCGTCCAGCAGCAGCTTCTCGTCGTCCGTCGCCCGGATGATCGCCGGAATGCGCTCAAGCCCAGCCTCCCGGCACGCGCGCCAGCGCCGCTCACCCATGATCAGCTCATAGCGGCCGGGAGCCGCCTGCCGCACGACCACCGGCTGGAGCAGACCCACCTCCTGGATGGAGGTCACCAGCTCCGCGAGCGCGTCCTCGTCGAACACCTCACGCGGCTGCCGCGGGTTCGGCGTGATCACGTCCATCGGCAGCTCGGCGAACGTAGCCCCCGCCACGCCCTGGGCCTCAGGCCCTGCCGTCGGCTCCGGCACGGTCACCGTTCCGGCCCCGGGCGATGTTTCACGTGAAACATCGGCCTGCGCCAGCGCGGCGAGCTTCGCCGCCGCGACCCCGCGCTCCGAAGTCAGCACCGGCACCGCTGACGGAGACGTCGACCCGCCACCCATCGCGGGTGGTGTCTGCTCCTGCGGAGCCGCGGGGATCAGTGCACCGAGCCCCCGCCCCAGACCTCTGCGTCGCTCACTCACTGGATCCCCTCCGCCACACTCTGCGTGCTGTTCATGCCCGCGCCCAGATGGGCCTGCTGGGCGTCGTACTGAATTCCGACCCCGCGGTACGCGATCTCGCGCGCCGCCTCCAGATAGGAGAGGGAACCGCTGGAACCCGGGTCGTAGGTGAGCACCGTCTGGCCATAGCTCGGCGCTTCAGAAATACGCACCGACCTGGGGATGCTCGTCCGCAGCACCTCTTTGCCGAAGTGGCTGCGCACCTCCTCCGCCACCTGCGAGGCCAGCCGGGTCCTGCCGTCGTACATCGTCAGCAGGATCGTCGACACGTGCAGCGTCGGGTTCAGGTGGGCCCGCACCAGGTCGACGTTGCGCAGCAGCTGCCCCAGCCCCTCCAGCGCGTAGTACTCGCACTGGATCGGAATGAGCACCTCCGCGCCGGCCACCAGCGCGTTCACCGTCAGCAGGCCCAGCGAGGGCGGGCAGTCGATCAGGATGTAGTCCAGCGGCTGCTCGTACGCCTGGATCGCCCGCTGGAGCCGGCTCTCGCGGGCCACCAGGGACACCAGCTCGATCTCCGCGCCCGCCAGGTCGATCGTGGCCGGGGCACAGAAGAGGCCCTCCACGTCCACCACCGGCTGGACGACCTCCAGCAGCGGCCGGCTGTCGACGAGGACGTCGTAGATCGACGGAACATCCGCGTGGTGGTCGATACCCAGGGCTGTGGACGCGTTGCCCTGCGGGTCGAGGTCGACCACGAGGACGCGCGCGCCGTGCAGGGCCAGCGAGGCCGCCAGATTCACGGTCGTCGTGGTCTTGCCCACGCCGCCCTTCTGGTTGGCGACCACCATGACGCGGGTCTGCTCCGGCCTGGGCAGACGTGCGCCGGCCCGTCCCATCGCCTCGACGGCCAGCTGGGCGGCTCGGCCGATAGGGGTGTCGTTGTCTACAAGGGCGGGCGGCAATGTTTCACGTGAAACATCCTCACCTGCCGATTCAGAGCGGGGACCGGGGACCGGGTCGGCCATCGGCCCCGCGAGGTTGGCGTCGGACCGCACGGTGTCACTCTCCTCGACATCAGGCTCGCGATGAACAGAGCCTCCCATGTCACCGGGGTCGCGAACCAGCGGGGCCCGTACTCCTGTGGATGAATCCACCGATGTGGACAACTCCGTCCCCCCAGTCTCCTTACGGTGACGGGGGGACGCAGCCGCACGACCGCGGCTGATGATTCCGTGCAGCAGAGAGCGACGTTTCACGTGAAACACGATGCCCGGGTGGAGTCTTCGCGCCGCTACGACACTCCGAAATCCATACCTATAGGGCCCAACGCACGCGAAATATCCACCGCACCCCCGTGGAACGGAAGGATCAGCGGCGCCGGCGCGTACGGCTCACCCGGGCTGCCTTAGCCCGCTTGGCCGCGAACCTCACCCCACCGGGGCTCTCCCCGACCTCGACCCGCACCACCGTCGACATCGGGTCCACCACACCCTCGCCCACGTGAAGCACTGAGGTCTTCACCACACCGAGCTTGGTCAGCGCGACCTTCGCCGCCACCAGCTCCTCCTCGGCGGTGTCGCCCTTCAGGGCGAGCATCTCCCCGTACGGCCGCAGCAGGGGCACGCCCCAGCCGGCCAGCCGGTCCAGCGGGGCGACCGCGCGAGCCGTCACCACATGGACGGGCTGCACCTTGCCGAGTACCTCCTCGGCCCGACCACGCACGACGGTCACGTGGTCCAGGCCCAGCAGCTCCACGGCCTCCTGGAGGAAGGTCGTCCGCCTCAGCAGCGGCTCCAGCAAAGTGATCTTTAGGTCGCGCCGTACCAGGGCCAGCGGGATGCCGGGCAGCCCCGCACCCGAGCCCACGTCGCACACGGTGACGCCCTGGGGCACCACCTCCGACAGGACCGCGCAGTTCAGCAGGTGCCGCTCCCACAGGCGAGGCACCTCGCGCGGCCCGATGAGGCCCCGCTTGACCCCCGCATCCGCCAGCAGCTCCGCATACCGCACAGCTTCCGGGAAATACTCACCGAACACCGCGCGCGCCTCTTCGGGCGCCGGGGGAAGCTCCGCTGCCTCCGTCACGGGGACCGTCCTTCCGTACCGCAAGGTTTGTAAAACCACGTCGTTGAAATGCCGCTTTGTTCACTGGCCAGGCTGACAAACATCGGCCCCGCCTGCGACACAGACGGGGCCGGACAAGCTCGCTACCGGTCAGGCCGGGAGCACAACGACGAAGCGCTGCGGCTCCTCGCCCTCGGACTCGCTCCGCAGACCTGCGGCCGCCACGGCGTCGTGGACGACCTTGCGCTCGAACGGGGTCATCGGCGCCAGCTTCAGCGGCTCGCCGGACGCCTTCACGTCCGCCGCGGCCTGGGCGCCCAGCGCCGCCAGCTCCTCACGCTTCTTCGCACGGAACCCGGCGATGTCCAGCATCAGCCGGCTGCGGTCTCCGGTCTCGCGGTGCACGGCGAGGCGGGTCAGCTCCTGAAGGGCTTCCAGGACCTCGCCGTCGCGGCCCACGAGCTTCTGCAGGTCGCGGCCGGCGGAGTCGCTGACGATGGACACGGCGGCCCGGTCGGCCTCGACGTCCATGTCGATGTCGCCGTCCAGGTCGGCGATGTCCAGCAGACCCTCGAGGTAGTCGGCCGCGATCTCGCCCTCCTGCTCGAGGCGGGTCAGGGTGTCGCCACCCTCAGCGGCGGCGGTTGTGGTGCCTTCCGTCACGGGAGGGACTCCTTCTTACTTCTTGGGAGAGGGCTTGCTGGGCGTCTGACGCTTCGACTTCGGCTGCCGCTTGGGCTGCTGCCGCTTCGCGGCACCGCCGCTCGCCGCATCAGCGTCGGCCGTCGCCTCGGAACTCTTGGTCACGGAGCCGTCCGCCTGCGCGGCCAGACCCTGCTTCGTGAGCGCCGTGATGAACTTGCGCTCGTTGTCGTTGCGGTCCGGGCCCTTGGCCACGATCGCCGCCACGACCTTCTTCTTGCCCCGGCCCTTGACGTCGCCGTGCGCGCCGATCGACTTGAGCAGACGGGTCAGGTACTGGTCCTGGGCCTTGCTGCCCGGCGTCGGGTTCTGGTTGATCACGTACATCTGCTGGCCCATGGTCCACAGGTTCGTGGTCAGCCAGTAGACGAGGACACCGACGGGGAAGTTGATGCCCATGACCGCGAAGATCACGGGGAAGATGTACATCAGCATCTTCTGCTGCTGCATGAACGGCGTCTTGACCGAGAGGTCGACGTTCTTCTGCATCAGCTGACGCTGGGTGTAGAACTGCGACAGCGACATCAGGATGATCATGATCGCGGTCACGACACGCACATCGGTGATCGAGGCGTTCAGGCTGGCGACCTTCTCGGCGCTGTCCGTGAACTTCGCCGCCAGCGGGGCGCCAAAAATGTGCGCCTGACGCGCGCTCGCCAGCAGCGGACCGTCGATGTAACCGATCTCTTTGCCGCTGGCGATGCTCGAGAGCACGCTGTAGAGCGCGAAGAAGAACGGGGACTGCGCCAGGATGGGGAGGCACGAGGAGAGCGGGTTGGTACCCGTCTCCTTGTACAGCTTCATCATCTCTTCGGACTGACGCTGCTTGTCGTTCTTGTAGCGCTCCTGGATCACCTTCATCTTCGGCTGGAGCGCCTGCATACCCCGCGTCGCCTTGATCTGCTTCACGAAGAGCGGGATCAGACAGATACGGATCAAGATCACCAGGGACACGATGGACAGGCCCCAGGCCCACCCGCTGTCCGGCCCGAAGACCGCCCCGTACAGGCTGTGGAACTGGACGATGATCCACGACACGGGTGTGGTGATAAAGCTGAACAGACTGGCAATCGTGTCCACTAATCAGGCTCCTTGAGCATTGCGAGATCTACGCAACGCACTGCGCAGCTGCTCGTGCCAACGCGGGCGTTTCCGGGGTGGGACATGATCCACACCACCCGGGGACCACGGATTGCACCGCAGGATCCGCCAGGCGGTCAGAACCGTCCCCTTCACCGCACCATGCCGGTCGATGGCCGTGTACCCGTAGTGCGAGCACGAGGGGTAGTAGCGGCACACCGGCCCGAGCAGCGGACTGATCGTCCACTGGTACAGCTTGATCAAAGCGAGCAGCGGGTACTTCATCGAGCCACGCCTCCCAGGAGCCGCACCAGCGCGGCATCCAGGTCCCGGGCCAGTTCGTCGGGGCCGGCGTCGCCCGATCCGGGCAACGCACGTACCACCACCAGGCTACCGGCGGGCAGCTGAGCCAGCCGGTCGCGGACCAGATGGCGCAGACGGCGCTTCACCCGGTTACGGACGACGGCGCCGCCGACAGCCTTGCTGACGACGAAACCCGCACGCGTCGAGGGATCGATCTCCCCCGGCTCGTGCGGGTCCGTTGAACCGCTTGTACGTAGGTGGACGACGAGGAGCGGGCGACCAGCCCGACGACCTCGGCGTACCGCGCTCGCGAAGTCCTCGCGCCGCCTCAGCCGGTTTTCGGGAGACAGCACGATGTCACGACCTGCGTGTTGTTACGCGGAAAGGGCGGCGCGGCCCTTGCCACGACGGTTCGCGAGGATCGCGCGACCGGCACGGGTACGCATCCGGAGACGGAAGCCGTGGGTCTTGGCACGACGGCGGTTGTTCGGCTGGAAGGTGCGCTTGCTCACTCGGGGGCTCCAGAGAATGAATCGTTGTGGCGGGACATCGCCTGGCTGTCACCGTGCGCCCACGAGGAAACTCGCGTGTTCGCCCGAGTGGCACCGCTAAACGATCACTATCAGTGACCTTCGCCCATCGGTAGGCAGGCGGCAGCAGCCATCGACAACTCGACCTCGTTACGGTACGCGCGGCTACGCCATCCGGTCAAACCGAGCAGACGGTGCCCCACACTGTGCACAGGCTGTGGACAACGACTTGAACCGTACCGGTCGCGCTGACTACCGTTGTCCGACCCTGGATTTTTTGTCCCGACCGTCCCAAAGAACCACACATTCGTGGGACCCCCCGTGAGAGAGCGTGCTCTGTGGCTGACGTACCTGCCGATCTTGCCGCAGTGTGGCCAAGGGTGCTCGAAAAGCTCCTCGGGGAGGGACAGCCGGGCATCGAGCCCAAGGACAAGCAGTGGGTCGAGCGGTGTCAGCCCCTGGCCCTCGTCGCCGACACCGCGCTCCTGGCCGTCCCCAACGAATGGGGCAAGCGCGTCCTCGAGGGCCGTCTGGCCCCGCTGATCAGTGACGCCCTCAGCCGCGAGTGCGGCCGCCCGATCCGGATCGCCATCACCGTGGACGACTCGGCCGGCGAGCCCGCGCCCCCGGCACCGTCCGCCCAGCAGCCGGGCGGGTACGAGCCCTACGGCGGCCAGCGCGGCGGCCACACCGGCCCCGGCGGCGGCCCGTCCGACGACCAGCTCCCCAGCGCCCGTCCCGCCTACCCGGACTACCAGCAGCCGCGCCCCGAGCCCGGCGCCTGGCCCCGCGGCGGCCAGCAGGACGACTACGGCTGGCAGCAGCCGCGCCTCGGCGGATTTCCCGAGCGCGACCCGTACGCCTCCCCGCAGCCGGGCTACCTCCAGCAGTCCGAGCCCTCCGGCTACGAGCAGAGCTCCTACGAACAGCAGAAGTACGAGCAGCAGAAGTACGAGCAGTCCCCGTACGAATCCCAGCAGCCCCATCAGCCCCATCAGTCCCATCAGTACGAGCAGCCCGCGCCCCGCCCGGCCACCGGCCGGCCCTCCTCCGCGCCCGCCCCGTCCGGCGGTTCCACCTCGGGCCCGCTGGAGCCGACCGCCCGGCTGAACCCCAAGTACCTCTTCGACACCTTCGTCATCGGCGCCTCCAACCGCTTCGCGCACGCCGCCGCGGTGGCCGTCGCCGAGGCGCCCGCGAAGGCGTACAACCCCCTCTTCATCTATGGGGAGTCGGGCCTCGGCAAGACGCACCTGCTGCACGCCATCGGGCACTACGCGCGGAGCCTCTACCCCGGCACCCGCGTGCGGTACGTGAGCTCCGAGGAGTTCACCAACGAGTTCATCAACTCCATCCGCGACGGCAAGGGCGACGCGTTCCGCAAGCGCTACCGCGAGATGGACATCCTGCTCGTCGACGACATCCAGTTCCTCGCGAGCAAGGAGTCGACGCAGGAGGAGTTCTTCCACACCTTCAATACGCTCCACAACGCCAACAAGCAGATCGTGCTCTCCTCCGACCGGCCGCCCAAGCAGCTCGTCACCCTGGAGGACCGGCTCCGCAACCGCTTCGAGTGGGGCCTGATCACCGACGTCCAGCCGCCCGAGCTGGAGACCCGCATCGCGATCCTGCGCAAGAAGGCGGTCCAGGAGCAGCTCAACGCCCCGCCGGAGGTACTGGAGTTCATCGCCTCCCGCATCTCGCGCAACATCCGCGAGCTGGAGGGGGCGCTGATCCGGGTCACGGCCTTCGCGAGCCTCAACCGGCAGCCGGTGGACCTGGGCCTGACCGAGGACGTGCTCAAGAACCTGATCCCGGGCGGCGAGGACAGCGCGCCCGAGATCACCGCCTCCGACATCATGGCGGCCACCGCGGACTACTTCGGGCTCACCGTGGACGACCTGTGCGGCTCCTCGCGCAGCCGGGTCCTGGTCACCGCCCGGCAGATCGCCATGTACCTGTGCCGGGAGCTCACCGACCTCTCCCTGCCCAAGATCGGGGCCCAGTTCGGCGGCCGCGACCACACCACCGTGATGCACGCGGACCGCAAGATCCGCGCCCTGATGGCCGAGCGCCGCTCCATCTACAACCAGGTCACGGAGCTCACCAACCGCATCAAGAACGCCTGAGGCGGCCTCCGGTGGCTCCTGTGGAGCCGCTCCAGGACCCCGCCAGGGCACCCGTAAACCACTTTCAGAGGGCGCTCCCGGACTGCACCGGGGGCGCCCTTCTTCATGCGCGCGCCCCTGACCTGTTCGAATACGCCCCCTGGAGAGCAACTCATCCACAGATTGGGGGACTTTCTTCCGTCCACACCCTGGGGACGGGCCCGGTCACCCACAATCTGTCCACAGGGCCGTGGGGTGAGGAACCATCAGACCAGGTCAGCCCCCTGTGGAATTGTGCACAACCGTTATCCACAGGCTGTGGACAGTTTTTTCATCCACAGACCCGTCCACCTCTTTGTCCACCGCTGACCCACAGGTTGCCGCATGCTGTGCACAGGATCCGACGAGTTCTCCACACCGTTGTCCACTGTTCGGCAACCGGAAGCCCCCTCTCACCGCCCCGAGTGAAAGCGGTCACATGGATGTAGACGTTTGGCCTGTGGAGTACCGGGGAAAAGCTGGGGACGCACCTGTGGAGTACTGGGGGTCACCTGGGGACAGCCTGTGCAGAACTTTTTGTTCTCCACAGGAACACCGGGTTGTCCACCGGTGTCACCCACAGGGTCGGTGGATAAAAAACGCGGGTTGACCTGGGAAAACGGGGTTATCCACCGTATCCACAGGCCCTACTACTACCCCCATAGAGAGTTAAGCCGGATTCGGTTTTCAAGCGGGTCCTGTGCACAACTCGGCGGTCGGCCTCCCCGACACCTCGCTCCCGACTTGACCGCCAGCCGCACCGACTGTCGGCGCCGTACGTCAGACTGGTCCCCGGCATCGGTCGAGGCATCGACGAGCCGACGACGAAGGCCGGCAGACGAGCGAGCAACAGCAGGAGGCGGTTCCGGTGAAGATCCGGGTGGAGCGCGACGTACTCGCGGAGGCGGTGGCTTGGGCGGCCCGTAGCCTCCCGGCCCGGCCGCCGGTGCCCGTTCTCGCGGGCCTTCTGCTGAAGGCCGAGGAGGGCACGCTGAGCCTCTCCGGCTTCGACTACGAGGTCTCGGCCCGCGTCTCCGTCGAGGCGGACGTCGAGGAGGACGGCACCGTCCTGGTCTCCGGCCGGCTGCTCGCCGACATCTGCCGCGCCCTCCCCAACCGCCCGGTGGAGATTTCCACAGACGGTGTACGGGCGACCGTGGTCTGCGGCTCCTCTCGGTTCACACTCCACACCCTGCCTGTGGAGGAGTACCCGGCGCTGCCCCAGATGCCGACCGCGACCGGCACCGTGCCCGGTGAGGTCTTCGCCTCCGCCGCCGCCCAGGTCGCCATCGCCGCCGGCCGCGACGACACGCTGCCCGTGCTGACCGGTGTCCGCATCGAGATCGAGGGCGACCGCGTCACCCTGGCCTCCACCGACCGCTACCGCTTCGCGGTCCGCGAGTTCCTGTGGAAGCCCGAGGACCCCGAGGCCTCCGCCGTGGCCCTGGTGCCCGCGAAGACCCTGCTGGACACCGCCAAGTCCCTGACCAGCGGTGACACCGTCACCCTGGCGCTCTCCGGCTCCGGCCAGGGCGAGGGCCTGATCGGTTTCGAGGGCGCGGGCCGCCGCACCACCACCCGCCTCCTCGAGGGCGACCTGCCGAAGTACCGCACGCTCTTCCCGACCGAGTTCAACTCCGTCGCCGTGATCGAGACCGCGCCCTTCGTCGAGGCCGTCAAGCGCGTGGCCCTCGTCGCCGAGCGGAACACGCCGGTCCGGCTGAGCTTCGAGCAGGGCGTGCTGATCCTGGAAGCCGGTTCCAGTGACGATGCACAGGCTGTGGAGCGTGTGGACGCGAAGCTGGAGGGCGACGACATCTCGATCGCCTTCAACCCGACCTTCCTGCTGGACGGCCTGAGCGCGATCGACTCGCCCGCCGCACAGCTCAGCTTCACCACGTCCACCAAGCCGGCGCTGCTCAGCGGCCGCCCGGCGGTCGACGCGGAAGCGGACGAGGCCTACAAGTACCTGATCATGCCGGTACGCCTCTCCGGTTGATTCTTCGCAGGTCAGGCCCGGTTTCGCAGCTGCGAGACCGGGCCTGAGCACGTTCGGCCGAAGAGGTGCCGGCATTCCGCGCCCCGTGGGGCCGTGCCGCACGGCCGGGCGTAGGCTCGGGGCCTGGGGTGTCCCCGGGAAGCACGGGACCCCGGCAAAGACGGCCACAACGCTTAAGGAACCACCTGATGGAGCTTGGTCTCGTCGGTCTCGGCAAGATGGGCGGCAACATGCGCGAGCGCATCCGCCGCGCAGGCCACACCGTCATCGGATACGACCGCAACCCGGACCTTGCCGATGTCCACAGCCTGCGGGAACTTGTGGACAGCCTGCAGGCCCCCCGCGTCGTGTGGGTGATGGTCCCGGCAGGCGCGGCGACGCAGTCCACCGTCGACGAGCTCGCGGAGCTGCTCTCGATCGGCGACATCGTCGTCGACGGCGGCAACTCCCGCTGGACCGATGACGAGAAGCACGCGGCGGAGCTGGCCGCCAAGGGCATCGGCTTCGTCGACTGCGGTGTCTCCGGCGGCGTGTGGGGCCTCGAGAACGGCTACGCGCTCATGTACGGCGGCGCGAAGGACCACGTCGCACGGGTCCAGCCGGTCTTCGACGCCCTCAAGCCCGAGGGCGAGTTCGGCGCCGTTCACGCGGGCAAGGTCGGCGCGGGCCACTTCGCGAAGATGGTCCACAACGGCATCGAGTACGCCATGATGCAGGCCTACGCCGAGGGCTGGGAGCTCCTCGAGAAGGTGGACTCGGTCACCGACGTCCGCGAGGTCTTCCGCTCCTGGCAGGAGGGGACGGTCATCCGCTCCTGGCTGCTGGACCTGGCCGTGAACGCCCTCGACGAGGACGAGCACCTGGAGCAGCTGCGCGGCTTCGCGCAGGACTCGGGCGAGGGCCGCTGGACGGTGGAGGCGGCGATCGACAACGCCGTGCCGCTGCCCGCGATCACCGCCTCGCTGTTCGCGCGGTTCGCCTCGCGCCAGGACGACTCCCCGCAGATGAAGATGATCGCCGCCCTGCGCAACCAGTTCGGCGGCCACGCGGTCGAGAAAGCGTAGTCGAGAAGAAACAGCAGCTCACCGGCCGTACCCGCAGCAGGAGCGGTACGGAGGAGCAGCGGCAGTACTGAAGCACAGAAGCAGAGAAGAAGAAGGAAGCCGGGGGAGGTCGGCGCCGCATGCACGTTTCGCATCTCTCGTTGGCCGACTTCCGCTCGTACGCCCGGGCCGAGGTTCCCCTCGACCCGGGCGTCACGGCTTTCGTGGGCCCCAACGGCCAGGGCAAGACCAACCTCGTCGAGGCCATCGGCTACCTGGCGACGCTGGGCAGCCACCGGGTCTCCTCGGACGCCCCGCTCGTACGGATGGGCGCGGACCGGGCGATCATCCGCGCCGCCGTCACCCAGGGCGAGCGCCAGCAGCTGGTGGAGCTGGAGCTCAATCCGGGCCGGGCGAACCGGGCCCGGATCAACCGCTCCTCGCAGGTCCGGCCGAGGGACGTGCTGGGCATAGTCCGCACGGTCCTGTTCGCGCCGGAGGACCTGGCCCTGGTGAAGGGCGACCCGGGCGAGCGCCGCCGGTTCCTGGACGAGCTCGTCACGGCGCGCTCGCCCCGGATGGCGGCGGTCCGCTCCGATTACGAGCGGGTGCTCAAGCAGCGCAACACCCTGCTGAAGTCCGCGGCGATGGCCCGCAGGCACGGCGGCCGCTCCATGGACCTGTCCACCCTGGACGTGTGGGACCAGCACCTCGCCCGCACGGGCGCGGAGCTGCTGGCGCAGCGCCTCGACCTGATCGCGACCCTGCTGCCGCTGGCGGACAAGGCCTACGAGCAGCTCGCGCCCGGCGGCGGCCCGCTGGGGCTCGCGTACCGCTCCTCGGCGGGCGAGCCGGTGGACAGCGGAGAGGCGCGCGGCCGCGAGGCGCTGTACGAGGTGCTGCTGGCGGCCCTGTCGGAGGTGCGCAAGCAGGAGATCGAGCGGGGCGTGACCCTGGTCGGCCCGCACCGCGACGACGTACTGCTGCGGCTGGGCGAGCTGCCGGCGAAGGGGTACGCGAGCCACGGCGAGTCCTGGTCGTACGCGCTGGCGCTGCGGCTGGCCTCGTACGAGCTGCTGCGCTCCGAGGGCAGCGAGCCGGTGCTGATCCTGGACGACGTGTTCGCGGAGCTGGACGCGCGGCGCCGGGAGCGGCTGGCGGAGCTGGTGGCACCGGGCGAGCAGGTCCTGGTGACGGCGGCTGTCGACGACGATGTCCCGGGTGTGCTGGCGGGGGCGCGGTTCGGGGTGTCCGGTGGTGAGGTGACCCGGCTGTGAGCGATCAGGACAAGGAACCGCGCAAGACCCCGGAGGTCTCCGGAGTGGACCTCGCGCGGCAGGCCCTCGCGGCGGCGCGGGAGCAGGCGCGGGCCCGCGGCAACGCGGCGGCCGGCCGCAAGCGCCAGCAGCCGGGGCTGCGCTCCGGCGCGCGTGCGGACGGCCGCGACCCCATGCCGCTGATGGCGGCCCTGGACCGGCTGCGCACCGAGCGCGGCTGGGAGATGCCGATGGCGGTGGCGGGCGTGATGGAGCGCTGGCCGGAGATCGTCGGCCCGGAGATCGCGGCGCACTGTGAACCGGAGCGGTACGAGGACCGTGAACTGGTCGTCCGGTGCGATTCCTCGGCGTGGGCCGCGCAGCTGAAGCTGCTCGCTCCACAGCTGGTCGCGCGGCTGAATGCGGATCTGGGCCAGGGCACGGTCCGGCTGATCAAGGTCCACGGACCGGGCGGCAAGCCCAAGCGGTACGGGCCCTGGCGGGCGCCGGGGAGCACGGGGCCGGGGGACACGTACGGCTGAGCCGTGCCCCTGCGGGGCCGCCCGGCGGCCTCGGGCGAAGCCCGGTTCCGCCGGGCCCCGGGGCTCCGCCCCGGACCCCGCGCCTCAAACACCGGCGGGGCTGGGGTGGTGCGCCTTGGACGCCGGCGGGGCTGAGTGCGGGTGGCGTCCCTCACGGTAGCGGGAGGTTGACAGGCCGAAGCGCTGGATGCCCGTGTGAGCCTCTTTGAGCCCCTTCCCGGATATGGGGAGTCGGAGAGAGGAGGTTCAGGGCGGCACATGCGGACTCAGGTACCGGCAAACCCCCATTCATGTCGGTGGTACCGGTAGACTGAAGCGAATCCCGCCCAGTTGCGGGATCGCAGTCTCAGTAACGCTGACAAAAGCTGACAACGCAGATCGACGCAGCCGCTCCTGCTTGCATGCCTGCTGGCCCGGAGTACGGCCTGTGCTGTGCCAGAAAGGGCGCTTCGTGGCCGATTCCGGCAACCCCAACGACAACCAGTCCACAGTCGGCCAGAACGGCGAGGTCACCTCCTCGTACGACGCCAGTGCGATCCAGGTCCTCGAAGGCCTGGACGCGGTCCGCAAGCGGCCCGGCATGTACATCGGCTCGACCGGTGAGCGCGGGCTCCACCACCTCGTCTACGAGGTGGTCGACAACTCCGTCGACGAGGCCCTGGCCGGGCACGCGGACACCATCGACGTGACGATCCTCGCCGACGGCGGCGTGCGCGTGGTCGACAACGGCCGCGGTATCCCGGTCGGCATCGTGCCGTCCGAGGGGAAGCCGGCCGTCGAGGTCGTGCTGACGGTCCTGCACGCGGGCGGCAAGTTCGGCGGTGGCGGCTACGCCGTCTCCGGCGGTCTGCACGGCGTCGGTGTGTCCGTCGTGAATGCCCTGTCGACCAAGGTCGCGGTCGAGGTCAAGACCGACGGGTACCGCTGGACCCAGGACTACAAGCTCGGTGTCCCGACGGCGGCCCTCGCCAAGAACGAGGAGACGTCCGAGACCGGCACCTCGGTCACCTTCTGGGCCGACGGCGACATCTTCGAGACCACCGAGTACTCCTTCGAGACGCTCTCGCGCCGCTTCCAGGAGATGGCCTTCCTCAACAAGGGCCTGACCCTCTCGCTGACGGACGAGCGCGAGTCGGCGAAGGCCACCATGGGCGCCGACTCGGCCGAGGAGACCGACGAGGACCAGGCGCGCACGGTCCGGTACTACTACGAGGGCGGCATCGTCGACTTCGTGAAGTACCTGAACTCGCGCAAGGGTGAGCTGATCCACCCGACGGTCATCGACGTCGAGGCCGAGGACAAGGAGCGCATGCTCTCGGTCGAGATCGCGATGCAGTGGAACTCGCAGTACACCGAGGGCGTCTACTCCTTCGCGAACACGATCCACACGCACGAGGGCGGCACCCACGAAGAGGGCTTCCGCGCGGCGATGACGGGTCTGGTGAACCGCTACGCGCGCGAGAAGAAGTTCCTGCGCGAGAAGGACGACAACCTCGCCGGTGAGGACATCCGCGAGGGTCTGACCGCGATCATCTCGGTGAAGCTGGGCGAGCCGCAGTTCGAGGGCCAGACCAAGACCAAGCTGGGCAACACGGAGGCCAAGACCTTCGTGCAGAAGGTCGTGCACGAGCACCTCAACGACTGGTTCGACCGCAACCCGAACGAGGCCGCGGACATCATCCGCAAGTCGATCCAGGCGGCCACCGCGCGCGTCGCGGCCCGCAAGGCCCGTGACCTGACCCGTCGCAAGGGCCTGCTGGAGAGCGCCTCGCTGCCGGGCAAGCTGAGCGACTGCCAGTCGAACGACCCGACGAAGTGCGAGATCTTCATCGTCGAGGGCGACTCGGCCGGCGGTTCCGCCAAGTCCGGCCGCAACCCGATGTACCAGGCCATCCTGCCGATCCGCGGCAAGATCCTGAACGTCGAGAAGGCCCGTATCGACAAGATCCTCCAGAACACCGAGGTCCAGGCGCTGATCAGCGCCTTCGGCACGGGTGTGCACGAGGACTTCGACATCGAGAAGCTCCGCTATCACAAGATCATCCTGATGGCGGACGCCGACGTCGACGGCCAGCACATCAACACCCTGCTGCTGACCTTCCTGTTCCGCTTCATGCGGCCGCTGGTCGAGGCCGGGCACGTGTACCTGTCGCGTCCCCCGCTCTACAAGATCAAGTGGGGCCGGGACGACTTCGAGTACGCGTACTCCGACCGCGAGCGCGACGCCCTGGTGGAGCTCGGCAAGCAGAACGGCAAGCGGATCAAGGAAGACTCGATCCAGCGCTTCAAGGGTCTGGGCGAGATGAACGCCGAGGAGCTGCGCATCACCACGATGGACGTCGACCACCGCGTGCTCGGCCAGGTCACCCTGGACGACGCGGCGCAGGCCGACGACCTGTTCTCGGTGCTGATGGGTGAGGACGTCGAAGCACGGCGCTCCTTCATCCAGCGCAACGCCAAGGACGTTCGCTTCCTCGACATCTGAGTCGGTCCCTGCTGACCGCCTGAAAGGACTTCTGACCAGCAATGGCCGACGAAACCACCCCCACCGCCGAGAACTCCGCGGAGGAGCAGCCCGTCATGCGGATCGAGCCCGTCGGGCTCGAGACGGAGATGCAGCGCTCCTACCTCGACTACGCGATGTCCGTCATCGTGTCCCGCGCCCTGCCGGACGTACGGGACGGCCTCAAGCCGGTCCACCGGCGCGTGCTGTACGCGATGTACGACGGCGGCTACCGGCCCGAGAAGGGCTTCTACAAGTGCGCCCGTGTCGTCGGTGACGTCATGGGCACCTACCACCCGCACGGTGACTCCTCGATCTACGACGCCCTGGTCCGCCTGGCCCAGCCGTGGTCGATGCGGATGCCGCTGGTGGACAGCAACGGCAACTTCGGCTCCCCGGGCAACGACCCGGCGGCCGCGATGCGCTACACCGAGTGCAAGCTGATGCCGCTGGCCATGGAGATGCTCCGGGACATCGACGAGGAGACCGTCGACTTCACGGACAACTACGACGGCCGCAACCAGGAGCCCACGGTCCTGCCGGCCCGCTTCCCGAACCTGCTGGTCAACGGCAGCGCCGGTATCGCGGTCGGCATGGCCACCAACATCCCGCCGCACAACCTCCGCGAGGTCGCGGCCGGCGCTCAGTGGGCGCTGGAGCACCCGGAGGCCTCGCACGAGGAGCTGCTCGACGCGCTCCTCGAGCGGATCAAGGGCCCCGACTTCCCGTCCGGCGCCCTCGTCGTGGGCCGCAAGGGCATCGAGGAGGCGTACCGGACCGGGCGCGGCTCCATCACGATGCGCGCGGTGGTGGCGGTCGAGGAGATCCAGAACCGCCAGTGCCTGGTGGTCACGGAGCTCCCGTACCAGACCAACCCCGACAACCTCGCGCAGAAGATCGCGGACCTGGTCAAGGACGGAAAGGTCGGCGGCATCGCCGACGTCCGCGACGAGACCTCCTCGCGGACCGGCCAGCGCCTGGTCATCGTCCTCAAGCGGGACGCGGTCGCCAAGGTCGTGCTGAACAACCTCTACAAGCACACCGACCTGCAGACGAACTTCGGCGCGAACATGCTGGCGCTCGTCGACGGCGTGCCGCGCACGCTGTCCGTCGACGCCTTCATCCGGCACTGGGTGCAGCACCAGATCGAGGTCATCGTCCGGCGTACGCGCTTCCGCCTGCGCAAGGCGGAGGAGCGCGCGCACATCCTGCGCGGCCTGCTCAAGGCGCTGGACGCGATCGACGAGGTCATCGCGCTGATCCGGCGCAGCAACACCGTCGAGATCGCGCGCGAGGGCCTGATGGGCCTCCTGGAGATCGACGAGATCCAGGCGAACGCCATCCTGGAGATGCAGCTACGCCGCCTCGCGGCCCTGGAGCGGCAGAAGATCGTCGCCGAGCACGACGAGCTCCAGGCGAAGATCAACGAGTACAACGCCATCCTGGCCTCGGAGGCCCGTCAGCGGTCCATCGTCAGCGAGGAACTGGCGGCCATCGTCGACAAGTTCGGCGACGACCGGCGGTCCAAGCTGGTGCCCTTCGACGGTGACATGTCCATCGAGGACCTGATCGCCGAAGAGGACATCGTCGTCACGATCACCCACGGCGGCTACGTCAAGCGGACCAAGACCGAGGACTACCGCTCGCAGAAGCGCGGCGGCAAGGGCGTGCGCGGCACGAAGCTGAAGCAGGACGACCTCGTCGACCACTTCTTCGTCTCCACCACGCACCACTGGCTGCTGTTCTTCACGAACAAGGGCCGGGTCTACCGGTCCAAGGCGTACGAGCTCCCGGACGCCGGCCGTGACGCCCGCGGGCAGCACGTGGCGAACCTGCTGGCCTTCCAGCCGGACGAGAAGATCGCGCAGATCCTCGCGGTCCGCGACTACGAGGTCGCGCCCTACCTGATCCTGGCCACCAAGGGCGGCCTGGTGAAGAAGACGGCGCTCAAGGACTACGACTCGCCCCGTTCGGGTGGTGTCATCGCGATCAACCTCCGTGAGACGGAGGACGGCAGCGACGACGAGCTGATCGGCGCCGAGCTGGTGTCCGCAGAGGACGACCTGCTGCTCATCAGCAAGAAGGCGCAGTCGATCCGCTTCACGGCGACCGACGACGCGCTGCGTCCGATGGGCCGCGCCACTTCGGGCGTGAAGGGCATGAGTTTCCGCGAGGGTGACGAACTGCTCTCCATGAGCGTGGTCCGGCCCGGTACGTTCGTCTTCACCGCGACCGACGGCGGCTACGCCAAGCGGACGCCGGTCGACGAGTACCGAGTCCAGGGCCGTGGCGGTCTGGGCATCAAGGCCGCCAAGATCGTGGAGGACCGCGGGTCCCTCGTCGGGGCGCTCGTGGTGGACGAAACGGACGAAATCCTTGCCATCACGCTCAGCGGTGGTGTGATTCGTACGCGCGTCAACGAAGTCAGGGAGACCGGCCGTGACACCATGGGCGTCCAGCTGATCAACCTGGGCAAGCGCGATGCCGTGGTGGGCATCGCCCGTAACGCCGAGGCCGGTCAGGAAGCTGACGAGGTCGAGGCCGACGAGATCGGTACCGAGACCGAGAGCGAGACCGAGGCGGCCGACGGACAGGCTGCCGAGGCCGCCGAGGGCACGCAGCCTTCGGCTGGGGAGCACGAGGAGTAAGTCGTGAGTGGAGCCACGGGCGCCGGACCGGCCGGGACTGGAGCGAATGGTGCCCGTGGCCCCGCCACGGACTCCCAAGGGGGAACCGTGACGGATACCCGAGAACCGCAGCGGCAGGCCGGTGCGGAAACCGACCAGGACCGGCCCGCGCAGCCGTACCAGCCGCCGCAGGCCTACGCGGCCCCCTCGGGCCCGGGGGCGCCGCGCGGCGGCTCCCCGGCCTCCGCGCAGCGCAAGCCGCGTACGGGAGCCCGTACGGCACCCAGGACGCGCAAGGCGCGGCTGCGGGTGGCCAAGGCGGACCCCTGGTCGGTGATGAAGGTCAGCTTCCTGCTGTCGATCGCGCTGGGCATCTGCACGGTCGTGGCCGCGGCGGTGCTGTGGATGGTCATGGACGCGATGAGCGTCTTCTCGACCGTCGGCGGCACCATCAGCGAGGCGACCGGGTCGAACGAGAGCAACGGCTTCGACCTCCAGTCGTTCCTGTCGCTGCCGCGCGTACTGATCTTCACGTCGGTGATCGCGGTGATCGACGTGGTGCTGGCGACGGCACTGGCGACGCTGGGCGCGTTCATCTACAACCTGTCGGCGGGCTTCGTCGGCGGTGTGGAGCTGACGCTCGCGGAGGACGAGTGACCGGCTGACTGACCTGCGGGGACGTCGGCTGGGAACGGATTTTGGCTGGACCCGCTCCGTGCGCTAACCTTCAGGAGTCAGCGCGCAGCGCGGATGGGGCTATAGCTCAGTTGGTTAGAGCGCATCCCTGATAAGGATGAGGCCACAGGTTCAAATCCTGTTAGCCCCACAGTGTCGAAGACCCCCAGGCCCAAGGCCTGGGGGTCTTCGTCGTTGGGCCAGTTGGCGGACCGCCAGGTCACCGATCGGTATCGGCCGGTGTGTATTGTTGGGCGCCAGAAGTCCCCTACGTCAACGAAAGACGAGGTCGCGCGGTGAAGAAGCTGCTCCTGGTCGCACTGGCCGCCATCGGCGGGCTCCTCGTGTACCGCCAGATCCAGGCGGACCGCGCCGAGCAGGACCTGTGGACGGAGGCAACTGACTCCGTGCCCTCTGGTTCCGGTGTGTGAGACCCAAGGCTGATCCCATGAAGCCCCGGCTGCCGCTGCGGCCGGGGCTTTGTGCTGTTCTGTGACAAAAAGTTACGTTATGCAAAGATTTGGCTTGCGCTAGCAAAGTCGGGGTGGGCGTGATGGGTCGGGTACGGACGTCAGTGCGGGTGGGGGCCGTGGCGGGGTCGGCGGCCCTGGGCCTGGCAGCCGTTCTGCCGGGGACGGCGAGTGCGGAGGGCGCGGCGCCGCAGCCCGTTCCGACGTACCGCGCCGCGGACGGCGCGAAGGCGGTCGAGGGCAAGCCCTCCACCGCGGACGCCCCGCAGATCGAGGCGGGCGGCGTCTACAAGGACACGATCGCCCCGGGGGAGCGCGTGTACCGGCTCGTCCTGGAGAAGGACGAGTCCAACGTCTACGTCTCGGCCGTGGTCAGTCCCGCCCTGGGCGCGAAGGTGACCGGCAGCGACAGCATCGAGGTGGAGATCATGACCACCGCCGGCCGCTCCTGCCCGCGCAGCACCGGCCGGACGAACTTCGGCTACGACCCGGTGCCCATCAGCGCCGCCGGTGTCCGCTGGGGCACGGAGGACGAGGAGTGCGCGCCCGCCGGCATCTACTACGCCAAGGTGACCCGCACCGCGGCCAAGGGCTCCGACCAGAGCCCCTGGCCGCTGGAGCTCAAGGTCCAGCGGGAGCCCGGCCGCGGCGCGGGCGCCCCCACCACCGCGCCCAGCGCCTGGCCTTCGGGGGCCCCGGCCCTGCCCGGCACCGAGTCGGTGGCCCGCACCGGCGGGACCGGCTTCAACGACGCCCGCGCCCTGGGCGCCGGGGTGTGGCGCGACGAGATGCGGCCCGGCCAGACCCGCTTCTACCGGGTCCCGCTGGACTGGGGCCAGCAGCTGGGCCTGAGCGCCGAACTGGCCTCCGCCAAGCTGACCAAGCAGTACGGCTCCGCCTCCAACGGGCTCACCGTGTCCCTGTACAGCCCCTACCGCGGCCTGGTCTCGTACAAGGACGTCTCCTACGACGGCAAGCAGGCCGGGGTCACCCTGGAGAAGACCCCGCCCGTCGCGTACGAGAACCGTTTCTCCACCGACCAGGACCTCAAGCACGTGGGGATCGCCGGCTGGTACTACGTCGCGGTGACGATGGGCGGCAAGGTCGCCGAGTTCACCGAGGATGCGGTCCCCGTGCCGCTGACCCTGCGGCTGGACCTCGCCGGCGACCCCGCCAAGGCGCCCGCGTACAAGGGCAGTCCGGCCGCCGGAGGGTTCGGGGTCGACGAGCGGGACCGGGCCGCCGCTAAGGAGGGCCTCACCGCGCCGGAGGCGGCCGAGGCCGCCGACGAGCAGTCCGTGATGCGGGTCGTGGCCGCGGCCGGGTTCTCCGCGGGGACGCTGCTGCTGCTCGTACTGGGCGGCTGGACCCTGCTCGCGCGGCGCGGCCGGGGCGCTACAGCTGGGTGAGGGCCCAGGTGCCCACGGCGAAGCAGAGCAGCGCCAGGGCCAGGATCCCGGCCGTCACCTTCGCCGGGGGCGGGGCGACGCCGCCGGTGCGGGCCACCGGGTGCGCTGCGGTGACGGGCTCGGGCAGCGGGGCCGCCGGGGCGGGCACCACGGCGGGCGCCACCGGAGGTGGCAGGTGGAAACTGCCCGTCTCCGAGGGTCCGTACGAAGGCGCCGGGGCGGGGGCGGCCGAGTACATGGGGACCGTGGTGCCCGCGGCGAGCAGGCCGGGGCCCGCGGCCGCCGTCGCGGCGGTGCCGCGCGGATCGGTACGGGTGACCTCGGCCGGGAACGCCGTTGCGGAGGTCTCCGGGGCCGTGGCCATGCCCGGCACCACCGAGGCCGTCGGCGCTTCCGGGGTCACGGCGGCCGTGCTCTGGGGACCCTGAGGGCCGAAACCGGGCGGGAGCGGGCCGAGTTGGTCGAACACCTCCACCGGGTCCTCGCCCGGGGCGGGCGGCGGGAGCAGCTCCACGGCCTCGGCGAGGGCCTTGCGCGCGCCCGTGGCCGTACGGAACCGGCTCTGGGGGTCGGGCTGGAGGAGACCGGCCAGGACGTCCCACAGCGGCGCGGGGACGCCTTCCGGGGCCCCGGGGGTGCCGTGGGCGAGGAAGTGCTCCACCAGGGCCTGGGAGTCGGGCTTGCGGCCGTGCAGGAGGTACAGGGCGACCAGTCCGACGGCGAAGAGGTCCGCGGGGAAGTCCGGTTCGGCGCCCATGAGTTGTTCGGGGGCGAAATAACCCGGCGTGCCGACCACGTAGTTGGTCTCGGTCAGCCGGGGCTCGCCCTTGCGCATCGAGATGCCGAAGTCGGACAGCCGCAGGTGCGGCCGTCCGCTTCCGGTGGCCTCCATCAGGATGTTGGCCGGTTTGATGTCGCGGTGGACGACGCCCTCCGCGTGAACCGCCGCCAGCCCCGACAGGAGCTGGTCGAGCAGCGCGCACACGAAACGGGGCGGCAGTGGCCCGTAGTCCCCGATCACGTGGCCGAGGGAACCGCCGGCGACCAGGTCCATCGTGAAGAGGACCTTGTCGTCGTCCGCCGCCCAGCTGGCCGGGGCCAGCACGTGCGGGTGGTCGATGCGCAGGGCTTGCTCCCGCACGAAGCGCAGGAGCGTGTGGGCGTCGCTCTGCAGGAGGACCTTGGCGGCCACGTACCGGCGCCGCCGGTGGTCCCAGGCACGCCAGACGGCGCCCGCGCCACCGCGCCCGATCGGATCGATCAGTTCGTACCGACCGGCGAAGACCTCACCCATCGCTGTGCCCGTCCCCCGTCACCCGTTGTCCGCTTGCCGTGCGTGTCAGTTCTGGTGGGCCTCGTAGTGGGCGACCGCGTCGGCGGTGCGGCCCGCGCCGTACACCCGGAGGAACTCTGCCAGTTCCGGGTGGCTGGGGGCGAGGGTGTCCGCCGCGTCGATGATGTCACCGGCCGCGGAGACCGAGCGCAGCAGCGACTGGATCTCGCGGACGACGCGCTTGACGGTGGGGGCGCCGGAGCTGGCGGGGGTCTGTCCGCTGTTGCTGAGGACGGAGCCCCCCTGGGTCTTCTTGATCTCGTCCATCCGGTCGGTCGCCTCCGCCGCGCTGACGCTCCCGTCGGCCACCTGGCCGGCGAGGTCCTGGAGGGCCTGGACGCGCTGGACCACGGCAGGATTGCCGATCTTGGCGCGCTGGCCGCTCATCAGCTGGGACAGCATGGGCGCCGACAGTCCGAGGACGGCAGCGAGGCGGGCCTGGTTCAGACCGAGATCATCTATGAGCCGGCGGAAGAGCGCTCCGAGCGGCTCCCCGTACCAACTGCGCTGAAGCTCTCTGGCTCTGGCCGTAGCCTCTTGCTGTACTGCGTCCACGCTTACTACTCCCCTTCGCTGGTGCGAACCTCGCGAGCATCTTACGGAGAGTGGTCGCACGGCGGGAGTCCCTATCATTTTGCGGGAAGAGGGGGTACACCCGGTACTCTGTTCTGCGGAACGACCGCTCCCCGTCCGGGGTACGGCCACGCCCGTTTCACGGGGCCTTAGCTCAGTTGGTAGAGCGCTGCCTTTGCAAGGCAGATGTCAGGAGTTCGAATCTCCTAGGCTCCACTTTCAATGACCCCCCTGACCTGCGTAGACGCGGTCAGGGGGGTCATTCTTTTGATAGGTGCGGCTTCATGCGGTGCGGTGGTCCGGCGGCCTCATCGGGGGCTCAGCGGCGGGCTGTTGGGGCGCCGGTCCGCAGCAGGGTCGCCGTCAGGGCGATCGCCGTCAGGAGGAGTGCGGCTCCGAGGGCGAAGGCCAGGTGGTACCCGCCGGTGAGGGCTTCGGCGGGGGTGGCGCCGGTCCGGGCGAGGGACTCGGTGCGGGAGGCCGCGAGGGTGGAGAGGACGGCGACGCCGAGGGCCATGCCGATCTGCTGGGTGGTGTTGAACAGGCCCGAGGCGAGTCCTGCGTCCTCGTGGTCGGCGCCGGACATGCCCAGCGTCGTGAGGGCGGGCAGGGCCAGGCCGAAGCCGGCCGCCAGGAGCATCACCGGGAGCAGGTCGGTGACGTAGTCGGCGTCCACCGGCAGCCGGGTCAGCAGGCCCAGGGCCAGGGCGAGCAGGGCGAGGCCGGCCAGCAGGACCCGGTGTTCGCCGAAGCGGGAGTTCAGCCGGGCCGAGACGCCGAGGGAGACCGCGCCGATCACCAGGGCCGCGGGGAGCATGGCCAGGCCCGTCTCGGCGGCTCCGTAGCCCTTGACCTTCTGGAGGTAGAGGGCGACCAGGATCTGGAAGGAGAAGAGCGCGGCCACCATCAGCATCTGGACGAGGTTCGCGCCCACCACCGTCCTCGAACGGAAGATCCGCAGCGGCAGCAGCGGGATGCGGGCCTTCGCCTGACGCAGGGTGAAGGCGGCCAGCAGGGCGAAGGCGAGGGCCCCGAGGCCGAGGGTGTGCGGGGAGGTCCAGCCGTACCGCTCCACCTCGACCACGGTGTAGATGCCCAGCATCAGCCCGGCGGTGACGAGGGCCGCACCGAGTACGTCGGCACCCGCGCGCGGTCCCGGTCCGCCGCGGGCGCCGTCGGCGGGGAGCGCGGGCTGGGCCAGCAGGAGGGCGGCGAGCCCGATCGGCAGGTTGATGAAGAAGATCCAGTGCCAGTCGAGGGCATCGGTGAGGACTCCGCCGAGGACCTGGCCGAGGGAGGCCCCGGCCGCGCCGGTGAAGGAGAACACGGCGATCGCCTTGGCGCGTTCGCGGGGTGCGGTGAACAAGGTGACCAGGATGCCCAGGCTGACGGCGGAGGCCATCGCGCTGCCGAGGCCCTGGAGGAAGCGGGCCGCGATCAGGACGCCGGGGGAGGCGGCGAATCCGGCGAGCACCGAGGCGGCGGTGAAGACGGTGGTCCCGGCCAGGAACATCCGCTTGCGGCCGATCAGGTCGCCGAGGCGTCCGGCGAGGAGCAGCAGGCTGCCGAAGGCGATCAGGTAGGCGTTGACCACCCAGCTCAGGCCGGCGGGGGTGAAGCCCAGGTCGTTCTGGATGGCGGGCATCGCGACGGTGACGATGCTGCCGTCGAGGATCGTCATCAGCATGCCCGTGGAGAGCACGGTGAGGGCGGTCCAGCGGGAGCGCAGTCCGCGCTGTCCGTGCCCGGCCGGGGCGGGGGCGGCGGGAGTTGAAGGGGCTGCGGTGGCGGAGGGGGAAGCGGCGGGCATCGGTCTCTCCAGTCAGTGAGGGCGACTGGTGTGACCGTAGCAGATAGTTTTGTTGCAGACTATTTTCTTCGGATCGAAGATTAGAGTGGAGTCATGACCGCCATGGCGCCCACCCGGACCGAGCCCGACCTCTCCTTCCTCCTGGACCACACCAGCCACGTGCTGCGCACCCGCATGGCAGCCGCGCTGGACGAGATCGGGCTCACCGCCCGCATGCACTGCGTCCTGGTCCACGCGCTGGAGGAGGAGCGCACCCAGATCCAGCTCGCGGAGATCGGCGACATGGACAAGACGACGATGGTCGTCACCGTGGACGCCCTGGAGAAGGCCGGACTGGCCGAGCGCAGGCCCTCCACCAAGGACCGCCGGGCCCGGATCATCGCCGTCACCGACAAGGGCGCGGCCGTCGCGGAGCAGAGCAGCCGGATCGTGGACCAGGTGCACGCCGACGCCCTCGCCTCCCTCTCCGACGCCGACCGCACCACCCTGCTCCGCGTCCTCGGCCTCCTCGCCGAAGGCGGCCTGGGGACCCCCTCCGACAGCCCCCGCCCGGCGCGCCGCGCCCGCCAGTGACCGGCCCGGTGACCGGCCGGTGAGCCGCTGGTGACCCGCCGGTGGGTCCCCCGGACGGCCCAGTCGCTGGGCCGCCCGGGGCCCGGTGGCCGACAGTGGGAGAAGGCATCGCGCCAGGGGGTACCACCACGCCGGAGGCGTACAGACATGGGAATCTTCGACTTCCTCAAGTCCGACAAGCAGAAGCGGCAAGAGGCCGCCGAGAAGGTGAAGGAGCAGGTCCAGCAGCAGGCGTCGGCGAAGGCGAGGCCTCCCGCGAGCCCGGCGGCCGACGCCGCCTCGGCCACCCGGGCGGCCGCCGAACGCATGGCGGCGGCCGCGCCGCCCAAGCCCGCGCCCAGGGCGGCGCCCGCGATGCCGACCCCCTCGTCCGCCGCGCACAAGGCCGTGCCCGCCGCCCCCAGGCCGGCCGGGATGCCGCCGAAGCCCTCCGCAGCCGGCATCCGGCCCGGAGCGGCGCACACCCCGACGCCGGGCTCGGCGGCGCACAAGGCCGTGCCCGCGGCTCCGGTCAAGCCCGCGCCCGCCGCGAAGAAGCGCACGTACACCGTCCAGCCCGGCGACTCGCTCTCCGCGATCGCCCGCCGCGAGCTCGGCAACGAGGCCCGCTGGCGCGAGCTCTACGCCATGAACCAGCGCGTGGTCGGCCCCAATCCGGACCTCATCCGCCCCGGCATGATCCTCACTCTCCCCTAGGCCTCCCGCGAGGACACCCCCTAGGACACACGGAGGAGGGGCCCGGATCCAGTCGGATCCGGGCCCCTCCTCCTGCGGGCCGCGCGCCTCAGAGCTGCTTGTCCTCGGCCGTGCCGGAGCCCGTCTCGCGCTCCTTCTCCGCCAGCTCGTCGTCGAAGTTCGCCGGCTCGGCGTCCTGCGACGACAGCTCGGTCGCCGCCGGCGGCTCGACGAGCCAGTCCGGGTTCGACTGCTGGTCCCACCACTTCCATGCCGCGAAGGCGGCGCCCGCCACCAGGCCGACCAGCACCACGCCCTTCAGCAGCCGTCCCGTACGGGCCCGCCGCTCGTGGCGGCGCACCAGCCGCTGGATCTCCTTCGGCGTCACCTGGCCGCGCAGCGCCGCCACCGCCGCCGCCGACCGGGACGCGGCCTCCTCGGCCACCGGCTGAGCCGCCGCCAGCGCGTTCTCCAGCCGCGGCTGCGTGTACTCGGCCGCCTGCCGCGCGGCCTGGCGCGTCTGCATCACCGCCTTCGTCGCAGCCCGGTCCACATTCGGCGGCACGTGCGAGCGCGCCGCCTTGAGCCGGGGATGCACATGGCAGTCGTAGGTCGTCCGGGCCTGCCGTGCGGCCTCGTTGGCCGCGTACGACATCTTCGGCGCCAGCCGCTCATTCGCCTCATGCGCGTAATGCACCGCGGCATCCTTGGCGGACTCTGCGTACGGCGCCACCACTTCCGCCGCGTGCCTCACACTCTCCCTGGCGCTCTCGGCTGCCAGGCGCACGCTGTCCTTGCCGGTCACGGGATCCTCCTCCTCGGTGGCGGACACAGTTCACCTTTCCACCCTTTGTCGGATCATGCCTGCCATACCGCTGCCGGGCATGCGTGACAGGGCATACGGGTGGACGATTTTCTGTGCGTCGCAGCGCTCCGTGCGAGGATCTGGACCGACAGTGATGACTATGGAAGGCAGATCCGTGGCCGAGAAGCTCTACGCCACCCTGAAGACGAACAAGGGCGACATCGAGATCGAGCTGCTGGAGAACTTCGCTCCGAAGACCGTCCGGAACTTCGTCGAGCTCGCCACCGGCGCCCGCGAGTGGACCCGTCCCACCGACGGCCAGAAGACCACGGACCCGCTCTACGACGGCACCGTCTTCCACCGCGTCATCAGCGGGTTCATGATCCAGGGCGGCGACCCGCTCGGCAACGGGACCGGCGGCCCGGGCTACTCGTTCGCCGACGAGTTCCACCCCGACCTGGCCTTCACCAAGCCCTACCTGCTGGCCATGGCCAACGCCGGCCCGGGCACCAACGGCTCGCAGTTCTTCATCACCGTCGCCCCGACCGCCTGGCTGACGCGCAAGCACACCATCTTCGGCGAGGTCACCGGCAAGGCCGGCCGGACGGTCGTGGACTCCATCGCCGGCAGCCCCACCAACCCGCGCACCGAGCGCCCCCTCGACGACGTGATCATCCAGTCGGTGAGCGTCGAGAGGCGCTGACGCCCGGGCCCGGTCCGGTGCCGGGAACCTTCCGCCCCGCCCGTCCGTCCTCGATACGTACCGGATCCGACCGAGGGGACCGATGGACACCGACCGTCTGCCGGGCTGCTACCGCCACCCGGACCGCGACACGGGCATCAGCTGCACGCGCTGCGACCGCCCGATCTGCACCCAGTGCATGATCAGCGCCTCGGTGGGCTTCCAGTGCCCCGAGTGCGTCCGGGAGGGTTCGGGTACCGGGCACCGGCCGGCCGCCAACGCGCCGCGCACTCTCGCGGGCGGGGTGGTGGCCGATGACCCCCACCTCGTCACCAAGATCCTGATCGGGATCAACGCCGCGGTGTTCTTCGTGGGGCTGGTGGCCCCGGCCGTCGTGATCCAGCTGGAGCTGCTCGGCCGCTACCGCGAGTTCATCGGCGGCCCCGTCGAAGGGGTCTCCACCGGCGAGTACCACCGACTGCTGACCTCGGTGTTCCTGCACGTCGAGTGGTGGCACATCATCGGCAACATGGTCGGCCTGTGGGTCATCGGCGGCCCGCTGGAAGCGGCGCTGGGCCGCGCCCGCTACCTCACCGTCTACCTGCTGTCGGGCCTGGGCGGCAGCGCCCTCGTCTATCTGCTGACCGCGCCGAACACCCCGACCCTCGGCGCGTCGGGGGCCGTCTTCGGGCTGCTCGGCGCCACCGTCGTGCTGGCCCGCCGGCTGCACTACGAGATGCGGCCGGTGGTCATCATGGTCGTACTGATGCTCGTACTGACCTTCGTGCCGATCGGCGGGGCGCTGACGGTGTCCTGGCAGGCCCATGTCGGCGGCCTGGTCACCGGTGCCCTGGTGGGTGCGGGCATGCTCCGCCCCGCCGCCGGCAGGAATCGCGCGCTGATCCAGTGGGGCACCTGTGCGGTGGTGTTCCTGCTGGTGGCGGCGGTGATCGCGACGCGGACGGCAGAACTCGCGGCACTCACCTGATCACACCGGCGTCAACTCTCCACAGAGTTATCCACAGATCTTCTGTCTTTTCCTCAGGTGTGGATGACGCTGTGGATAACTCATGGGGAGAGCTTCCGTCAGAGGTCGGTTGGTGCTACTTCCACTGCGTGGAAACGCCGAATCCCGCCGCGATGAAGCCGAAACCGACCACGATGTTCCAATTGCCCAGCGCCTCGACGGGCAGCTGGGTATCGGTCACGTAGAAGACGACGATCCAGGCGAGACCGATCAGGAAGAACGCCAGCATGACCGGGGCGACCCAGCTGCGGTTCGTCAGCCTGATCGTCTGGGCCTGCTTCGCCGGCGGCGGCGTGTAGTCGTCCTTCTTGCGGATACGTGACTTCGGCACGAGGGGCTCTCCTGTCGATGCGCTGGGGACCTTGCCTGCCCCGGGCGTCCGTTAGCGTAGTGGACCTGTGGCGTTGAAGGAGAAGGGTACGTTGAGCGATTCCGACGACTCCTCCGCGGGTCCCCGTCGCCGGGCCAGGCCGGTCCGGCTGCTGACGGCCGCCGTCTTCGCCCTGGCGGGCCTCATCTTCGTCACCAGTTTCAACACCTCCAAGGGTACGAACATCCGCACGGACGCGTCACTCCTCAAGCTGTCCGACCTCATCGAGGAGCGCAGCCAGAGCAACGCGGAGCTGGAGGAGAGCCTCGGGCCGGTCCGCACCCGGGTGGACGACCTCGCCGAGCGCGACGACGGCCGGACCAAGGCCGAGGACGCCAAGATGGCCGCCCTGCGCGCCGCCGCCGGCACCGAGGAACTGTCCGGCAAGGGGTTGACGGTCACCCTCAACGACGCCCCGCCGAACGCCACCGCCCGCATCCCCAACGTGCCCGAGCCCCAGCCCAACGACCTCGTGATCCACCAGCAGGACCTCCAGGCCGTGGTGAACGCCCTGTGGCAGGGCGGCGCCCAGGGCATCCAGGTCATGGACCAGCGGCTCATCTCCACCAGCGCGGTGCGCTGCGTGGGCAACACCCTGATCCTCCAGGGCCGGGTGTACTCGCCCCCGTACAAGGTCTCGGCGGTCGGCGACCCGGGCGCACTGCGCAAGGCCCTCGCCGCCTCCCCGGCCCTGCAGAACTACCAGCTGTACGTGAACGCGTACGGGCTCGGCTGGAAAGTGGACGAGCACAAGGCGCTGACACTTCCCGGCTACTCCGGCACAGTGGACCTCCACTATGCGAAGCCGGTGGCGGCCACGCCCTGAACGCCCACGCCCTGACGTCGTACTGCGCCTGGTGGTACGGACGTTCAGCGAGGTGTGCCTGACGGCGGGCACGCTGATCGTGCTGTTCGTGGCCTACGTCCTGCTGTGGACGGGGGTCAAGGCGGACCGGGCCATGGACGGGGAGATGGAGCGGCTGCGCGACCGCTGGTCGGCGGCGCCCGCGGCCGCCCCGCAGGCAGCGCCCCCACAGCCGGCGCCTCCACAGGCAGCGCCCCCGCAGCCGCAGCCCGTGCCGGAGCCGGCGGCGTACCCCGCGGGCCGGGCCTTCGCCGAGATGTACATCCCGCGCTTCGGCCCGGACTGGAACAAGCCCGTCCTGGAGGGCACGGGCACCGAGCTG
This sequence comes from Streptomyces sp. NBC_01408, assembly GCF_026340255.1. Lineage (GTDB taxonomy): Bacteria > Actinomycetota > Actinomycetes > Streptomycetales > Streptomycetaceae > Streptomyces. The sequence goes on from NZ_JAPEPJ010000001.1 coordinate 1,556,823, forward strand.
CTGAAGAAGGGCCTCGGCCACTACGAGGGCACCGCGGGCCTCGGCGCCACCGGGAACTTCTCGGTCGCGGGCCACCGGCGGACCTACGGAGACCCCTTCAAGGACTTCCCCCGGCTGCGCCCGGGCGACGCGGTGATCCTCAAGGACGCGACGACCTGGTACACGTACACGATCCGGGGCGGCCCGCTGCGCACGCTGCCGACCGAGGTCGGCGTGGTCGACCCGGTTCCGCAGAGATCGCCGTTCACCGCCCCCGGCCGGTACCTGACGCTGACGACCTGCGATCCCGAGTGGGGCCACAGCCACCGGCTGGTCGTCTGGGCCGAGCTGACCGGGACCCGGTCCGCGGCGCGGGGCGGACCGGAGGGTTTGCCGAGCTGACCCACCTGCTCGGGCCGCTGCCTTTAGTCTGTTCGCGTACCGCCCCCGCGGTGCGGGAACGATCGTGGACGGAAAAGGGAAACAGACGGAATGTACGGCTGGATCTGGCGGCATCTGCCGGGCAACGCGTGGGTGCGCGCGCTGATCTCACTCGTACTGGTCCTCGCGGTGGTGTTCGTGCTGTTCCAGTACGTCTTCCCGTGGGCCGAGCCGCTCCTCCCGTTCAACGATGTGACGGTGGACGAGGGATCGGGAGTCACTCCGTGAGCGCGCGCATTCTGGTTGTGGACAACTACGACAGCTTCGTCTTCAACCTGGTCCAGTACCTCTACCAGCTCGGCGCCGAATGCGAGGTGCTGCGCAACGACGAGGTGGAGCTCTCGCACGCGCAGGACGGCTTCGACGGGGTCCTGCTGTCCCCGGGCCCGGGCACGCCGGAAGAGGCGGGCGTCTGCGTCGACATGGTCCGGCACTGCGCGGAGACGGGCGTCCCGGTCTTCGGCGTGTGCCTGGGCATGCAGTCGATGGCCGTGGCCTACGGAGGGGTCGTGGGCCGGGCCCCCGAGCTGCTCCACGGCAAGACCTCGCCCGTGGTGCACGAGGGGCTGGGGGTCTTCGAGGGCCTGCCCTCGCCGTTCACCGCGACCCGGTACCACTCCCTCGCCGCCGAACCGCAGACCCTGCCCGACGTGCTGGAGGTCACGGCGCGGACGCAGGACGGGATCATCATGGGGCTGCGCCACCGGGAGCACGACGTGGAGGGCGTGCAGTTCCACCCCGAGTCGGTGCTGACCGAATGGGGCCACCGGATGCTCGCGAACTGGCTGGTGCGGTGCGGTGACGCGGGTGCCGTGGAGCGCTCGGTGGGGCTGGCCCCGGTGGTGGGCAAGGCCGTCGCGTGACGGCGGTCGCGCCGTCCGCGCCCACCCAGGGCCGGGCCGCGCGGCGCAGGGCGGCCCAGGAGGCCGCGAAACGGGCCGCCAGGGGAACGCGCAGGCGGGGCGGGCGGCGGCGCAGGCGGCCCGTGTCGGGCGGACCGCTGGTCGTCGCGAGCAGGCTGGGCGGGGAACTGTTCATCACGCTGGGCCTGGTGATGCTGCTGTTCGTCGCCTACCAGCTCTGGTACACGAACTTCGTGGCGGAGCGGACGGCGAACGGGGCGGCCGGCTCGCTCCAGCAGACGTGGGAGCGCGACCCGGGCGGCGCTGCGGGCGCGCCGCCGGTGGAGGCGTTCGAGCCGGGGCAGGGGTTCGCGATCCTGCACATCCCCAAGCTGGACGTGAAGGTGCCGGTGGCGGAGGGGATCAGCAAGCCGAAGGTGCTGGACCGCGGCCTGGTCGGGCACTACGGCGAGGGTGCGCTGAAGACCGCGATGCCGGCGGACCCGCAGGGGAACTTCGCGGTGGCGGGGCACCGGAACACGCACGGTGAACCCTTCCGCTACATCAACCGGCTGGTGCCCGGGGACCCCGTCGTGGTCGAGACGCGGGACGCCTACTACACCTACGAGATGACCTCGGCGCTGGCGCAGACCCCGCCGACCAACGTGGCGGTGCTGGGGCCGGTGCCGGAGGGGTCGGGTTTCACGGCCCCGGGCCGGTACATCACGCTGACGACCTGCACCCCCGAGTTCACCAGCACCTATCGGATGATCGTATGGGGCAGGATGGCCGACGAACGCCCCCGCAGCCAGGGCCCTCCGCCCGCGCTGGACAGCCCGTAGCCGCCCTAAGGACGAATCAGCAGTGTCTCGTGCCCGCCGCCGCCGCGCCGCCGCGCCGCCTCCCCACCGCAGTGTGCTCGCCGGGTTCCTGAGCCTGCTGGGCGAGGTCCTGATCACGGTGGGCCTGGTACTGGCCCTGTTCGTGGCCTACTCCCTGTGGTGGACGAACGTGCTCGCCGACCGGCACGCGTCGGCCCGGGGCGACCAGGTCCGCCAGCAGTGGCAGACGCCCTCCGCGGACTCCGGGCCCGCGCAGCCGGGGGTGCTCGACACCCGGGACGGCGTCGGGTTCCTGCACGTACCGGCCATGAAGAACGGCGAGGTGCTGGTCAAGGCGGGCACGGCGCCGGACCTCCTCGACGACGGGGTGGCGGGGTACTACACGGAGCCGGTGAAGTCGGCGCTGCCCTGGGACGAGAAGGGGAACTTCTCGCTCGCCGCGCACCGGGACGGACACGGGGCGAAGTTCCACAACATCGACAAGGTGAAGAACGGCGACGCGATCGTCTTCGAGACGCGGGACACCTGGTACGTGTACAAGGTCTTCGCCGAGCTGCGCCAGACGTCCAAGTACAACGTGGACGTGATCAACCCGGTCCCGAAGGAGTCGGGCAAGACGGCTCCGGGCCGGTACATCACGCTGACGACCTGCACCCCGGTGTACACCTCGAAGTACCGGTACATCGTGTGGGGCGAGCTGGTGCGGACGGACAAGGTGGACGCGCAGCGCACGCTGCCCCCCGAACTGCGCTGACCTGGGACGGCCGGGCGTCCCGGAAGGCTCAGGGAGGCCCCTGGGGGCGGCTGTGGCGCCCGTGCAGAAGGCCCGGCACCCCCAGGGGGTGCCGGGCCTTTCGCGTGGGCGGGGCGGGCGCTAGCGGCCGCCGGTCAGGCCTCCGAAGAAGCCTCCGTTGCCTCCGTTGCCGTTGCCGCCGTCCTGCTGGCCGCCGCCGGCCACCGTGAGGACGTTGACGGTCCCGCCCGCGGCGATCGGGCTGCCCGCGGCCGGGTCGGAGAGCATGACGACCGCGTTGTCGTCCGACGGGCCCGAGACGACCCGGCCGAAGACCAGACCCTTGGCGGCCAGCTCCTGCTTGGCCTGGGCCACGGTCCGCTGGGCCAGGTTCGGCACCTGGGTCTGCTGCGCGGCCTTGGCGATCGTGATGTTGACCGTCTTGCCCACCTCGAGCTGCTCACCCGCCGCGAACTGCTGCGCGATGACCGTCTTCGGGGCGGCCCCGGGGGACTCGACCTCCGTGGTGCTGCCCAGCTTCAGCTTGGCGTCGGTGAGGGCCTTGGACGCCTGCTCCTTCGTCTTGCCCATCAGGTCGGGGACCTGCGCCTTCGACTGCTCCTTGGCGACGGTCAGCGTGATGAGGGAGCCCTCTTCCGCCTCGGTGCCGCTCTTGGGGTTCTGGTCGATGACGGTCCCGGGGGTCCGCTCGGACTCCTGGGCCTTGCGCTCGACCTGGAAGCCCTTGTCCTTCAGGAGCTTCTCGGCCTCTTCGTACTTCATGGTGAGCACGTCACCGACCGACACCTTGGGCGAGCCGGAGGAGACCTTCACCTTGACCGTGTCACCCTCGTCGACCTTGGTGCCCGCCTCCTTGTCCTGCGAGCACACGTTGCCCTTGGGCTGGCCCTTGCAGGGGACGTCGGCTTCCTTCGCGACCTTGATCCCGACGTTCTCGCCGCTCTTCTGTGCCTGCTCGAGGGTCTGGCCGACGAACTTGGGCACGGCGGGGCGGTTGTCGGCGCCTCCGTTGAAGAGGGAACGGCCGATCAGGATCGCGCCGACGAGGACGAGGATGCCGGCCGCCACGAGCAGGATCGTGGACGCCTTGCTCTTCTTCTGGCCGCGGTGCGGGCCCTGGTCGTAGCCGCCGTGGCCCTGCTCGCCGTACCCGTAGCCGCCGTCGCCCGAGGGCATGGGCGGCATCATCGAGGTCTGGCCCGAGTCGGCGGTGCGCAGGGCGGTGGTGGGCTGGTCGTAGCCCTGGTGTCCGTAGCCGTGGCCCTGGTCCGGGTAGCCGTAGCCGGCCGCGCCCATGGACGCGGTGGCGGCGACGGGCTGGCCGTCGAGGCAGGCCTCGATGTCGGCGCGCATCTCGTCGGCGGACTGGTAGCGGTAGTCGGGGTCCTTGACCAGGGCCTTGAGGACGATGGCGTCCATCTCGGGCGTGATCTCGGGGTCGAAGTTCGACGGCGGCTGCGGTTCTTCCCGTACGTGCTGGTAGGCGACGGCCACGGGGGAGTCGCCGACGAACGGGGGCCGGACGCTGAGGAGCTCGTAGAGCAGGCAGCCGGCGGAGTACAGGTCGGAGCGTGCATCGACCTGTTCGCCCTTGGCCTGCTCGGGGGAGAGGTACTGCGCCGTGCCGATGACGGCCGCGGTCTGCGTCATGGTCATACCGGAGTCGCCCATGGCCCGGGCGATGCCGAAGTCCATGACCTTGACCTGGCCGGTGCGGGTCAGCATGACGTTGGCCGGCTTGATGTCGCGGTGGACGATGCCGGCGCGGTGGGAGTACTCCAGGGCCTGGAGGATGCCGATGCACATCTCCAGGGTCCGCTCGGGCAGCAGCTTGCGGCCGGAGTGCAGGAGTTCGCGCAGGGTGGAGCCGTCGACGTACTCCATCACGATGTACGGGATGGAGATGTTGTCGACGTAGTCTTCGCCGGTGTCGTAGACAGCGACGATCGCCGGGTGGTTCAGCGACGCGGCCGACTGGGCCTCGCGACGGAACCGGGCCTGGAAGGACGGGTCACGGGCGAGGTCGGCACGCAGGGTCTTGACGGCGACGGTACGGCCGAGCCGGGTGTCGTGGGCGAGGTAGACCTCGGCCATGCCACCACGGCCGAGCACGTGGCTCAGCTCGTACCGGCCGCCGAGGCGACGCGGCTCTTCCATAACGTTGCAGCCCTCTCCGTCAGTCCCGACCGCACCTGTGTGTGGTCCGGCGGTGTGCTGTTCGCGCAAAGGCTACCGGCCGATCGTCGGTGATCGGTTCGCGACCACCGCCTGATACCGGACCGGTACCGTACGCTCGGATCCGGACGGGGGCAGTGATGCAGGTCACTTCGTGGCCGCCTCACTGCTCACCTCCGGTCCCTCGGGCATCCCTAGTTCTTGAGTACGGCTTCCATGACGGCCTGGGCGACGGGGGCGGCGAGGCCGCCGCCGCTGATGTCCTCGCGGTCCGCGCCGCTGTCCTCGATCACGACGGCGACGGCGACGGGCGAGCTGCCGTCGGGGTTCTCCGCGTAGGAGATGAACCAGGCGTACGGGCGCTTCTTGTTGCCCTCGCCGTGCTGGGCGGTGCCCGTCTTGCCGCCGACCTTGGTGCCCTTGATCTTGGCGTTGGCGCCGGTGCCCTTCTCGACGACGTTGACCATCATCTCCTGGACCTTCTGCGCGTTGGCGGCGGAGAGGGGCCGGCCCATCTCCTGCGGGTCGTGCTTCTCGATCGTGTCGAGGTTCGGGGCGGTGACGTGGTCGACCATGTACGGCTTCATCAGCTTGCCGTCGTTGGCGATCGCGGCGGTGACCATGGCCATCTGGAGCGGGGTGGCGGCGGTGTTGAACTGCCCGATGGCGCTCTGGGCGTTGCCGTCCTTGCCCATCTTCTTGTCGTAGACGCTGGCGAAGGCGCGGACCGGAATGTCGATCTTGTCGTTGTTGAAGCCGAACTTCTCGGAGGTCTGCACCATCTTGTCGCGGGTCACCTTGTCGCCCAGGTTCGCGAAGACGGAGTTGCAGGAGACGCGCATGGCCTCGTTGAGGCTGGCCTTCTCGCAGCCGGACGCGTGGTTGACCATCGGGGTCTGCGTGCCGGGCAGCAGGTACGGCTCGGGGGTGTCCGTCGGCGCGTTGATGTCGGTGACGACGCCGTGCTCCAGGGCCGCGGCGGCGGTGACCACCTTGAAGGTGGAGCCGGGCGGGTAGGTCTCGCGCAGGGCCCGGTTGACGAGGTTCTTGTCCTCGCTGTCCTTCAGCGAGACCCAGGCCTTCTCGTCGTCCTTGGAGTTGCCCGCGAAGCTGGAGGGGTCGTACGAGGGGGTGGAGACCAGCGCGAGGATGGCGCCGGTGCGCGGGTCGATCGCGGCGACCGCGCCCTTCTTGTCGCCGAGCTTGGTGAAGGCGGCCTTCTGGGCGGCGGGGTTGAGCGTGGTGACGACGTTGCCGCCCTGCTTCTTCTCACCGGTGAACATGCCGATCGTGCGGTCGAAGAAGAGCCGGTCGTCGTTGCCGGTGAGGATCTGGTCTTCGAGCGATTCGAGCTGGGTGGAACCGAAGGCCTGCGAGGCGTAGCCGGTGACGGGGGCCCAGAGGGGGCCGTCGGTGTACGTCCGCTTGAACTTGTAGTCGCTGCCGTCGGTGACCGCCGAGCCGGTGATCGGCTCGCCCTTGACGATGATGTTGCCGCGCTCGGTGGCGTACTGGGCGATCTGGACCCGGCGGTTCTCCTTGCGGGTGCTGAGTTCCTCGGCCTGGACGTACTGCAGCCAGTTGGTCCGGATCAGCAGCGCGAGGACGAGCAGCCCGCAGAACAGCGAGATGCGGCGCAGGGGCTTGTTCATGACGGGCGGACCACCTGGGTCATCTCGGAGTCGGGGGACGGGGCGGGGGCCGGGGCAGGTCGGCGTGCGGTGTCGCTGATCCGGATGAGTACGGCGATGAGGATCCAGTTCGCGAGGACGGAGGAACCGCCGGAGGCGAGGAAGGGCATCGTCATGCCGGTGAGGGGGATGAGGCCCATGACTCCGCCGGCGACGACGAAGACCTGGAGGGCGAAGGCGCCCGAGAGGCCGATGGCGAAGAGCTTGCCGAAGGGGTCGCGGGCGGCGAGGGCGGTGCGGACACCCCGCTCGATGATCAGCCCGTAGAGCAGCAGGAAGGCCATCACGCCGGTGAGGCCCAGTTCCTCGCCGACGGTGGAGAAGATGAAGTCGGAGTTGGCGGCGAAGCCGATGAGGTCGGAATTCCCCTGGCCCCATCCGGCGCCGAGGACGCCGCCGGAACCGAAGCTCATGATCGACTGGGCGATCTGCTCGCAGGCGCCGGCGTCGACGCCCCTGCGCTGCCAGCAGCCGAAGGGGTCCAGCCAGGCGCTGACCCGGGCTCCGACGTGGCTGGAGAAGGAGGCGACCACGACGGCGCCACCGACCGACATCAGCAGGCCGATGACGATCCAACTGGTCCGCTCGGTGGCCACGTACAGCATGATCACGAAAATGCCGAAGAACAGCAGCGAGGACCCGAGGTCGTTCTCGAAGATCAGGATGAGCAGGCTCATCGCCCAGATCACCAGGATCGGGCCGAGGTCGCGGCCGCGCGGCAGGTAGAGGCCCATGAACCGGCGGGAGGCCAGGGCCAGGGCGTCGCGCTTGACCATCAGGTAGCCGGCGAAGAACACCGCGAGGACGATCTTCGCGAACTCGCCGGGCTGGATGGAGAATCCGGCGACGCGGATCCAGATCTTGGCGCCGAAGACGTCCGCGCCGAGCCCGGGGACGAGCGGCAGGAGGAGCAGCACCAGGGCCGCGACCATCGAGATGTAGGTGAACCGCTGCAGGACGCGGTGGTCCTTGAGGACCAGCAGGACGCAGGCGAACAGGGCGATGGCCAGCGCCGTGTAGAGCATCTGGTTGGGCGCGGAGGGGGAGAACGCGCCGTACGAGCGCTTGGCGAGGTTCTGGAGCCGCTCGGACTGGTCCAGCCGCCAGATGAGTACCAGGCCGAGGCCGTTGAGCAGGGTGGCCAGCGGCAGCAGCAGCGGGTCGGCGTACTTGGCGTACCGGCGTACGACGAGGTGCGCGACCCCGGCCAGGGCGGCGAAGCCGAGGCCGTACAGGAACATGCCGGGTGGCAGGCTGCCGTTGATCGCGAGACCCACGTTGGCGTAGGCGAACATCGGGATGACCACGGCGAACCCGAGCAGCATCAGCTCGGTGTTCCGCCGGCTCGGCAGCTCGATGGCGCCGATGGTGGTCGTGTTGGTGACAACGCTCATGGTGTGGCAGGCCCCCTGTGCCCGCGGGTGTCTACTGCTTGCCGCAGAGGCTGACCACTTGCTGCTCCTGCGGAGTCAGAGTGGAGCCGGGTGTCTGGTTCTGCGCCTCGGCGTTGCGGCGTTCCTCGTCCTTCTTGCACGCGGAGACCTGGAGGCCGAGGTCGTCGAGCTTCTCGCGGGCCCCGTCGAGGCTGCTCTCGCTGATGGTGGCCTCGACGAGCTTGCGCTTGAAGGGCGGCAGGTACTTCAGTTCGATCTCGGGGCGGTCGGTCTCCACCTTGGAGAGCTCCAGCGGCCCCAGCTTCTGGCTGATGCCGCGGAAGAGCGCCACGTGCTCGCCCTTGACCCCGACGTAGAACTGCGTCTGGGTCCAGCGCCAGCCCGCGTAGAGGCCGCCGCCGACGACGCCGACGACGAGGAGCAGGGTCAGCGTACGGGTGGTCCACTTGCGCCCTTTGCTGCGGCGCCTTCGGGGCTTGTCGTACGTGTCCTCGTAGCCGCCGTCGGAGTCGTAGGCGTGTGGGTCGGCTTCGCCGAAGCCGCCGTATCCGCCGCCGCCCTGGCCCTGGTCCCCGTAGCCGTAGCCGGGGGACTCGCCGCTGCCGGGAGGGCCGAAGGCGCCCGCGGGCGGCGGGGCCTGGCGGCCCAGGCCCGAGGCGCGGCCCGCCGGGGTCTGCATGGCGTTGCCGTCGAAGAGCTGGTGCTGGTTCTCGGCGACCGCGCCGACGACGACCGGGGTGTCGTTCAGCTGGGCGGCCAGGGTGTCGCCGCTGTCGGTGTTGAGGACGTCCGCGACGATGCAGGTGATGTTGTCGGGGCCGCCGCCGCGCAGGGCGAGCTGGATCAGGGCCTGCACGGTCTCGTGGGGGCCGTGGTAGTCGGCGAGGGTCTCTTCCAGGGTCTGGTGGGAGACGACGCCGGACAGCCCGTCGGAGCAGATCAGGTAGCGGTCACCGGCGCGGACCTCGCGGATGGAGAGGTCGGGCTCGACGATGTCGCCGCTGCCCAGCGCGCGCATCAGCAGGGAGCGCTGCGGGTGGGTGGTGGCTTCCTCTTCGGTGATGCGGCCCTCGTCGACGAGCCGCTGCACCCAGGTGTGGTCCTGGGTGATCTGCGTGAGGACGCCGTCGCGCAGCAGGTAGGCACGGGAGTCGCCGACGTGGACGAGCCCGAGGCGCTGCCCGGTCCACAGCAGGGCGGTCAGGGTGGTGCCCATGCCTTCGAGCTGGGGGTCCTCCTCGACCATGACGCGCAGCTGGTCGTTGGCGCGCTGCACGGCCGTGGCGAGGGAGGTGAGGATGTCGGAGCCCGGGACGTCGTCGTCGAGCTGCACGAGGGTGGAGATCACCTCGGAACTCGCGACCTCGCCGGCGGCCTGGCCTCCCATGCCGTCGGCGATCGCGAGGAGACGGGGGCCGGCGTAGCCGGAATCCTCGTTGCCCTCGCGGATCATGCCTTTGTGCGATCCGGCGGCGAACCGCAGGGACAGACTCATGTGTACCTGCCCTGTCGACGCTGCTGCCTCCGGGTACAACCGGTCTCGAGCCACACTGCCCACCCTCCGGTCGGGAGCGCGCTCGGGTCCGTGTCCTCGGTGGGACGGATCGCCGCGGCTCGCTCGCTCCGCTCGCTCATTCTCGTACTACTTCCGCAGCTCGATGACGGTCTTGCCGATGCGGATCGGGGCGCCCGGCGGAATGGGCGTCGGGGTGGTCAGCCGGGTCCGGTCGAGATACGTGCCGTTGGTGGACCCGAGATCCTCGACGATCCACTGGCCGTCACGGTCGGGATAGATCCTGGCATGGCGGCTGGACGCGTAGTCGTCGTCCAGCACGATCGTGGAGTCGTGGGCCCGGCCCAGCGTGATCGTCTGGCCGGCGAGGGCCACCGTGGTTCCCGTGAGGGTGCCCTCGGACACGACGAGCTTGGTGGGCGCACCGCGGCGCTGGCGCTGCTGCGGTGGCGCGGCGGCCTGGCGCCCCGGCTGCTGCGGGGCACTTGCGCCCGCACCGCCGCGGCGGGAGCCGCGCTGGGTGACTCGCGTTCCGAACAGGTCACTACGGATGACCTGGACGGCCACGATGACGAACAGCCACAGAACGGCTAGGAAACCCAACCGCATGACCGTCAGGGTCAGCTCTGACATTGCCCCCGCTTCACCCTTCGGCTTGCCGGTAAATGATGGTGGTGCTGCCCACGACGATCCGCGAGCCGTCGCGGAGCGTAGCGCGGGTGGTGTGCTGCCCGTCCACCACGATGCCGTTGGTGGACCCGAGATCCTGGATCGTCGAGGGCGTTCCGGTCCGGATCTCACAGTGCCGGCGCGATACGCCGGGGTCGTCGATCCGCACGTCGGCTTCGGTGCTTCGGCCGAGTACGAGCGTGGGGCGGGAGATCTGGTGGCGGGTGCCGTTGATCTCGATCCAGTGGCGCCGGGTGGCGCCCGCGCTGGATACGGGTGCGGGTCCGGCCGGAGCCGGCCTGCGCCCGGCGGATCCGCCCGGAGGCGGGCCGGCGGGCATGGGCGGGGCGGCGACCGGGGGGTACCCGTATCCGCCCTGCGGGTTCTGGGGGGCCTGGCCGTGGCCCGTTTGCGGCGCCTGCGGCTGGGAGGTGCTGGAGGCGAGTGTACGGCTCCGGACCCGGTAGAGGCCGGTGTCGAGGTCGTCGGCCTTCTCCAGGTGGACCTTGATCGGGCCCATGAAGCTGTAGCGCTGCTGCTTGGCGTAGTCGCGGACGAGGCCCGCGAGCTCGTCGCCGAGCTGGCCGGAGTACGGGCTCAGGCGGTCGTAGTCGCCCGCGCTGAGCTCGACGATGAAGTCGTTGGGGACGACGGTGCGCTCGCGGTTCCAGATCGTGGCGTTGTTGTCGCACTCCCGCTGGAGGGCGCCCGCGATCTCGACCGGCTGGACCTCGGACTTGAACACCTTGGCGAAGGTGCCGTTCACCAGACCTTCGAGTCGCTGCTCGAACCGCTTCAGGACTCCCATGGGGCACCTCCTCCGTCGTTGTCGCCCTGTACTGCTTACTGATCGTATCCACGCGTGGCGGATTCGGCTGGTTCCCCATCGGTCCCGTGCTGAGGAGTGTTGGTCCTCACAAGCGATCGTAGGGGGGCTCCAGGGACAGTGTCCCGCACCGGGGGCGGAGTGCGGGAGGGGCAGTCGTGACCGGGGTGCGGGGTGCGGGGAAAGCGATGTGAATCCACCCCGTCCGCCGTGCTAATGTTTCGACGTCGCCAGGGGAACGGCCCGAAAGGGAAGATCCACTGGGGTGCTGCTCGGGCGAGTGGCGGAACGGCAGACGCGCTGGCTTCAGGTGCCAGTGTCCTTCGGGACGTGGGGGTTCAAATCCCCCCTCGCCCACATCGACGAAACGGTCGTCATCGCGAAAGCGGTGGCGGCCGTTTCGTGTTTCTCTCCCTTCCCGGGTGTTCGACTTCCGGGTGTTCGACTTTCGTCGTGCGGGGCGCGACGAAAGAGGGCAGTGCGGGAGGCGGCCGGGTGTCTAGGGTCGGTCGGGTGGATGCGACGGCGAAGATGCGTGCGGGCCGGGTCTGGCTGATGGGGCCGGAGCCCTGGACGCGGCGGACGCTGGCCGGGGACCTGCTGATCGCCTTGGTGCTGTCCCTGCTCGGCCTGGGCGTCGAGGAACTCGACAACGGCTCCGGGCAGCGGATGGCGGCGGGCGCCGTGGCCGTGCTGGTGCTGACCCTGCTGCGGCGCAGGCTGCCCGCGACGACGCTCGTCGTGGGTTCCGCGGTGGGGGTGTTCCTGCCCGGCACGTTCCTGCTCTCGGCCCTGCTGGGCTGGTCGGCGGGGCGCCGGATCGTGGGGGTGGGCCGGGCGCTGGCCGCCTTCGTCGCGGCGTTCCTGGCGGTGATCGGCGCCAGCCTGGTGCAGGAGTGGGGGGAGACGCGGCTGCTGCTGCTGATCGTGTTCACCACGCTGATGTTCCTGGCGACGACGGTCATGCCCGGCCTGGCCAGCCGCTACTGGCACCAGCGCCGTACGCTGCTGCGCGCGCTCCAGGAGCGCAACGGGCAGCTGATGCGGGAGCGGGCGATGGTCGCGGGCCAGGCCCGGCTGCGTGAACGGCAGCGGATCGCCCAGGACATGCACGACAGCCTCGGTCACCAGCTGGCGCTGATCTCGGTGCACACCGGTGCGCTGGAGGTGGACCCACAGCTCACCGACCGTCAGCGCGAGGGCGTGGGGGTGCTGCGGCAGGCCTCGGTGGCGGCCATGCACGAGCTGCGCGAGGTCGTCGGGATCCTGCGGGACGGGGTCGAGGCACCCCTCCCGGTGGAGGAGGCGGCGCAGCCGGCGGCGCGCGGGGTGGCCGGGATCGCGGGGGTCGTGGAGGCGGCGCGGGGCGCGGGGACCGACGTACGGCTGACGAGTTCGGGGCAGCCGAGGCCGCTGGTGGCGGCCTGCGACCACGCGGCGTACCGGATCGTTCAGGAGGCGCTGACGAACGCGTACAAGCACGCTCCGGGCTCGGCGATCTCGGTGGAACTGCGGTACGAGGACGACTCGCTCGTGGTGGAGATCGCCAACGGGCCCGCGGCCGGAGCGGGTGCCGGCGAGGTGGTCTCGGGCGGCCAGGGGCTGACGGGACTGCGCGAGCGCGCCCGGCTCGTCGGCGGGATGGTGCACGCCGGGGCCACCGAGGGCGGCGGGTTCCGGGTGGCGGGGGTGCTGCCGTACGGGGCCGAGCCGGCCGGGGTGGAGGACGTCGCGGACGACTTCGGCCAGCAGGCCCGGGCGCAGGCCCTGGCGCTTCAGGGCGCGCCGCCCATGGACTGGGCCGCGGTGGACCGGGAACTGGCGGTCAGGGGGCGCAGCCGGACCGGCGGCGTCGTCCTGGGCTGCGGGATCGCGGTGGCGGCGGTGGTGTTCCTGGTGGTCGTGCTCGGGGCGGTCGTGGTGCTGATGCTGGGCTCGGTGAACGACTCGATGATCGACCGGGCGGACTACGACGCCGTGCAGGTCGGCGAGAGCGAGCAGGCGGTGCGCGGGCGGCTGCCCGACGGAGACAGCATCCTGACCTCGGGCCTGGACCGGAAGGGCCCGCAGCGGCCGGAGGGTTCGCAGTGTCTTGCCCTGCTGTCGGAGGAGCCCTCGAAGGAGTTCAGCACCGACGGCGTTTTCCGGTTCTGCTTCAAGGACGGCAAGCTCGTCGACAAGCAGGCTTACGTGGTCAAGCAGTAGGAGCGCGGGTGACGGCCAGAATGATCAGAGTGGTGATCGCCGACGACGAGCCGCTGATCCGGGCCGGGATCAGGATGATCCTGACCTCGGCGTCGGACATCGAGGTCGTCGCGGAGGCGGCGAACGGCCGGGAGGCGGTGGATCTGGCTCTCGCGCACGCCCCGGACGTGGTGCTGCTGGACATCCAGATGCCGGTCATGGACGGGCTGACCGCGCTCGGGGAGCTGAAGCGGGCGGCGCCGGAGGCACGGGCGCTGATCCTGACCACCTTCGGCGAGCGGGAGAACGTCCTGCGGGCACTGGGCCAGGGCGGTGCGGGGTTCCTGCTGAAGGACTCGGCGCCGGGGGAGCTGATCGGAGCGGTCCGCGCGGCCATGGCCGGGGACGCGTACCTCTCGCCGGCGGCGACCCGGCACGTGGTGGACCTGCTGGCGTCGGGTAAGGCCGCGGCGCGCGGCGAGGAGGCCCGGCGGCAGGTGGCGGAGCTGAGCGAGCGGGAGCGCGGGGTGCTGGCCCTGCTGGGGGAGGGCCTGTCCAACGCGGACGCGGGCCGGCGGCTCCACATGAGCGAGGCGACCGTGAAGACGTACGTGAGCCGGATCCTGGCGAAGCTGGGGTGCGAGAACCGGGTGCAGGCGGCCCTGCTGGCCAGGGACGCCGGGCTGTAGATACGGTCACCCCGTTCGACAGGTGATCAATCCACAAGTGGGGGCGGGCGTCCATGGCGACGGTAACGGGGCAGCGGATTCCGGACGTGACGGGCTTCGGGCCACGGGTGGCGGCCGGCTCGCCCAGGCAGGAGGGCAAGGCCCTGCGGGTGCCCGTGCCGCGGGCGGCTCACGCCCGCTTCGAGGCCCCGGCCGGGCGTCCGGACGCGGTGCGCGCCGTCGAGGAGTCCAACGTCGGCCGGGTCGCCGAGCTGGCGCCGATACGCGTGGGCCGGATGGCCGCGAACCCCTTCGCGTTCCTGCGCGGGGCGGCCGGGCTGATGGCGCACGACCTGTCCGGCGGGCCGGTGACCGGGATAGGCGCACAGCTCTGCGGGGACGCGCACGCCGCGAACTTCGGGCTGTACGGGGACGTGCGCGGCCGGCTCGTCATCGACCTGAACGACTTCGACGAGACCGTCTTCGGCCCGTGGGAGTGGGACGTGAAGCGGCTGGCGACCTCGCTGGTGCTGGCCGGGCGGGTGGCGGGCGCGGACGAGGACACCTGCCGGGAGGCGGCGCTGGACGCGGTGGGCGCGTACCGGCGGACCATGCGGCTGCTGTCCAAGCTGCCCTCCATGGACGCCTGGAACGCCATCGCCGACGAGGAGCTGGCCGCGCACAGCGATGTGCGGGACCTGGTCGGCACCTTGGAACGGGTCATGGAGAAGGCCCGCAACAACACCTCCGCGCGGTTCGCCGCCAAGTCGACCGAGCCCACGCCGGAGGGCGGGCGGCGCTTCGTGGACGCGCTGCCCGTGCTGCGCCGGGTCGGGGACGAGGAGGCCGCGGCCGTGGCCGCCTCCCTGGGCCCGTACCTGCACACGCTCCAGGGCGACCGGCTGCCGCTGCTGGCCCGGTACGCGATCCACGACGTGGCCTTCCGCGTGGTGGGGACGGGGAGCGTCGGCACCCGCTCGTACGTGGTGCTGCTGCTGGACCACCGGGGCGAGTCGCTGGTGCTCCAGGTGAAGGAGGCGCGGCCCTCGGTGCTGCTGCCGTACCTGCCCGCGCTGGGCTTCGTCTCGCCGCCGCCGGAGCACGAGGGGCGCCGGGTGGTGGCCGGGCAGAAGCAGATGCAGGTGGTCTCGGACATCATGCTGGGCTGGACCACGGTGGAGGGCCGGCCCTTCCAGGTGCGGCAGTTCCGCAACCGCAAGGGCAGCGTGGACCCGGCGGCGCTGGCCGCCGAGCAGTTCGACGACTACGGGCGGATGACCGGGGCCCTGCTGGCCCGGGCGCACGCGCACAGCGCCGATCCGCGGCTGCTGTCCGGGTACTGCGGGAAGAGCGGGGAGCTGGACGAGGCGATGGCCGACTTCGCCGTGGCCTACGCCGACCGGACCGAGGCCGACCACGCCGACCTGGTGGCGGCGGTGCGGACGGGCCGGATCGTGGCGGAGACCGGCGTCTGACCGGCCCTCTCGCGGTGGGCGGTGTTTCACGTGAAACATCGCCCCGGGCGGCGGGCCGTAGGCTGGCCGGGTGAGCGAGCAGACCGAGCAGCCTGAGCACCCCGAGCAGACAGTCCCCGGCGCCTCCGGCGCCCCTGGCGAGGAGCGTCCCGAGGCGCGCCTGGAGCGGGCCGTACGGGCCGCCGAGCAGGCGCTGATCGAGTTCGAGATCGCGGTGGAGACCTTCCGGGTGGAGGTGGAGAACTTCTCCCGCCTGCACCACCAGAAGCTCGGCCCGATGTACTCGCGGCTCGACGAGCTGGACGCGCTGATCGCCGAGGCGAAGGCCGCCCGTACCGGCGATCCCGAGGACCTGCGGCTGGCGCGGGACGCGCGCGCCCTGGTCATGCCGATGCCCGGGGTGGACGAGCTGTTCCACGACTGGCTCGGCTCCGACGGGATGTCCGACGACGCGTCCGCGATGCTCACCGACCGGCCCGTGCGGCCGCCGGAGCGGGTGCGGCCCTCGGAGGAGGTCCGCCGCCTCTACCGCGAGCTGGTCCGCAAGGCCCACCCGGACCTCGCCCAGGACGAGGTGGAGCGCGAGCGGCGCGACGCGTTCATCGCGCGGGTCAACGCCGCGTACGGGCGGGGTGATGAGCAGTCGCTGCGCGAGCTGGCCGGGGAGTGGGCGGCCGGTCCGGCGCCGGAGGCGCCGGGGCGCGGTGAGAGCGAGGAGCTGTACGCGCGGCTGGAGTGGCTGGCGCGGCGCAAGGAGCTGCTGTCGCTCGTGGCCCGGGAGCTGGAGGACAGCGCGATCGGGTCCATGCTGAGGATGGCCCCCGAGGACCCGGACCGGCTGCTGGAGGAGATCGCCGAGCAGCTGCTGGCGCAGGTGTCCGAGCGCGAGGCGGAGCTGGCCGAGGCGCTTGCCGCTGGGTGAGGCGGGCTGGGTGGGGCTGGCTGGCTGGGGCGGTGGGTGCGGCGCCGCTGCGCGAGCGGCCCGGGCTGCGCCCGGCTTTCGGGGCTCCGCCCCGGACCCCGCGCCTCAAACGCCGGCGGGGCTGATCCTCGCCCGGTGGGGCCGGGTGGGTCGGATAGGTTGGAGGTCACCGAACTGTGATGAGAGAAGGCGACGTATGAACTTCGGACTGCTTCCCTCGGTGGACGCCGCCGCGGTGCCCTCCGAAGGCCTTGTCCTCGACGTCCGCGAGGACGACGAGTGGGCGGCCGGCCATGTCGAGGGCGCCCTGCACATTCCGATGAGCGACTTCGTGGCCCGCTTCGGTGAGCTGACGGAGGCCGTCGAGGACGGCCGCCGGGTGCACGTGATGTGCCGGGTCGGCGGGCGCTCCGCGCAGGTCACCCAGTACCTGGTGCGCCAGGAGATCGACGCCGTGAACGTCGACGGCGGGATGCAGGCCTGGGAGCGCGCCGGCCGCCCGATGGTGACGGACAACGGCACCCAGGCCTTCGTGCTCTAGGGGCTTTCCGACCTTGATCCACCGCCCACCCCCCAGGGCTCAGGCCAGGGGGTGGGCGGCCAGCAGGTCGCCCAGGGCCTCCTCGTGCGCCGCGGCCGGGCCGAGCTGGAGCTCCAGCTGCTTGGCCCAGGCGTGGTACCGGTGCAGCGGGTAGTCGGTGTCTGCGCCGAAGCCGCCGTGCAGGTGCTGCGCGGTCTGCACGACCCGGCGCACGCCCTCCGAGGCCCAGATCTTGGCGACGGCGACGTCTCCGGCGCTCGGCAGCGGGCCCCCGGCGCCACCGGTGGCGGCGTCGAGCCGCCAGGCCGCCTGCCAGAGGGTGACCTCCATGGCGCGCAGGTCGATGTAGCGGTCGGCGGCCTGCATGGCCACGGCCTGGAAGGTGGCGACGGGGAAGCCGAACTGCTCGCGCTTGCTCGTGTACTGGCTGGTCATGGCGAGGACCCCCTCGCCGAGCCCGAGCGCGAGGGCGCAGGTCCCGGTGGCGAGGAGCTGGCGGAGCCGGTCCCAGGCGCCGGGGGCGTCGATGAGGTGCGTCGCGGGCACCCGTACGCCGTCCAGGGCGAGCTCGGCGAGCCGCTCCCCGGTGGTGGAGCACTGCTCGGCGAGGGTGAGCCCCCCGGCGGTGCGCGGGACCAGCGCGAGGACGGCCTCTCCTTCGCCGGTGTGGGCCGGTACGGCGATCCAGTCGGCGCTCTGCGCCCAGGGAACGGCGGTCTGCGTGCCGTCCAGGAGCCAGTCCCCGCCCGGGCTCTCGCGGCGGGCGGTGACGGCGAGTTCGGCCGGGTCGTGCCCGCTGCGGCCGTGCGCGGCGGCGGTGAGCACGAGCGTCCCGCGTCCGGCGCCGGGCAGCAGCGCGGCGGCCAGCTGGGGGCTGCCGTGGGTCTGGACGGCCATGGCGGTGGCGCAGTGCTCCAGCAGCGGCACCCGGGCCAGTACCTTGGCGGCCTCGCGCAGCACCAGGCACAGGGCGATGGCGTCCAGGCCCGCGCCGCCGTGCTCCTCGGCGAGGACCAGGCTCAGCAGGTCGGACCCGGCGAGCTTGGCCCACAGCGGGCGGTCGAAGTCGTCGGCGACGGCCCCCGGGGTGAGTGCCGGGCTCGGCACGCTGTCGGGTGCGACGTCCGCGAACACGGCCTTCGCCGCCTCGACGGCGGCCCGCTGCTCCTCGGTGAAGGTGAAGTCCACTGCCTGTCCTCCCGCGCACACCCGGTCGATCCTGTCCTGACGGTGCGTCAAGATAGAACACGTTCCTGAAATTGGACAGGGGGTGGGGCGGGCGGCCGGCTCAGCGGTCGAAGTCGATCTCCACTTCCTCCGTCACCGGGTGCGACTGGCAGGCCAGCACGAACCCGGCCTCCGTCTCCTCGGACTCCAGCGCGAAGTTGCGGTCCATCCGCACCTCGCCCGTCACCAGGAAGGCCCGGCAGGTACCGCACACCCCGCCCTTGCAGGCGTACGGGGCGTCCGCGCGGTTGCGCAGCACCGCGTCCAGAAGGGACTCCCCGTCCTGGACCGGCCAGGTGCCCGAGCGCCCGTCGAGCCGGGCGGTGACCCGCCCGTGGACGGTGGCCGCCGCGGTCGCCGGGCGGGCCGGGGCCGCGGTGTCCTCGACGTGGAAGATCTCCTCGTGCACCCGGGTCCGTACGACGCCGAGCGCGCTCAGCGCCCGCTCCGCGCCCTGCACCAGGCCGTACGGCCCGCACAGGAACCAGCCGGTCACCTCCGCGACGGGCAGCAGCGCGGGCAGCAGGGCCGCCAGCCGCTCCTCGTCGAGCCGGCCGGACGGCAGCCCGGCTTCCTGCTCCTCCCGGGAGAGGACCGTCACCAGCTGGAACCGCGCGGGATAGCGGTCCTTCAGGTCGGCGACCTCCTCCAGGAACATCGTCGACGCCGCCGTACGGTCGCTGCGCACGAGGCAGAACCGGGCGTCGAGGCGGGCGGCGAGCAGAGTCGCCGCGATCGACAGCACGGGGGTGATGCCGCTGCCGCCGACGACCGCCGCGTAGTGCCCGGCGGCGGGGGCGGCCGCCGGGTCCAGGACGAACCGCCCGGCCGGGACCATCACGTCCAGCACGTCCCCGGCGGCGATCTCCTTGTGCGCGAACGTGGAGAACTCCCCGCCCTCCACCAGCCGCACCCCGACCCGCAGCAGCTCCGGGCCCGGGCCGTCCGCCGCCGGGGCGGGGGAGCAGATCGAGTAGGTGCGCCGGATCTCGGTCCCCTCAGGGGTGGACCGGCGCAGGGTGAGGTGCTGTCCCGGGGCGTGCCGGTACTCGGCGCGCAGCTCCGGCGGCACCCGCAGGGTCAGCGCCACCGCGTCGTCGGTGAGCCGGTCGACCGCCGCCACCGTCAGGGAGTGGAAGGCGCCGTGGCGCGGGGGGCGCGCGGAAGTGGACGGCGCGGACGGCGCAGACGGCACAGACGGCGGGGACACGGCCATCTACAGCTCCTTGAAGTGGTCGAACGGTTCGCGGCAGGAGGTGCAGCGGCGCAGCGCCTTGCACGCGGTGGAGGAGAACCGGCTGAGCAGCTCGGTGTCGGTGGAGCCGCAGTTCGGGCAGCGGACCGACAGGGTCAGCGGGACCGGTCCGCCGGCGGAGTGAGGGCGCGGCGGCGCGATGCCGAACTCGGCGAGCTTGCGGCGGCCCTCGGCGCTGATGTCGTCCGTGGACCAGGCGGGGGCCAGCACGGTGTTCACCCGCACCTCACGTATGCCGTGGGCGGTCAGGACCTGCTCGATGTCGGCGGCCATGGCCTCGATGGCCGGGCAGCCGGTGTACGTCGGGGTGAGGGTGACCTCGGCATGGCCGTCCTCGTGCATCCGCACCCCGCGCATCACGCCGAGCTCGGCGAGGGTGAGCACGGGCAGCTCGGGATCCGGGACGGACCCGGCGAGCGCGGCCAGCTCCGCCTCCAGGCGGGTCGTGCCGGTGTCGGTCACCATGACGCCCCCGGGTGGCTGCGGTGCAGGTGCTGCATCTCGGCGAGGAGGAGGCCGAACGGCTCGGTGTGCAGGCCCTGGCGCCCGGCGCCGGCCGCCCAGGCCCCGGTGCGGGGCCCCGCGGGCAGGGCGAGCCCGGCCCGGTCCAGTACGCCGGTCACCTCGGCCAGCCAGCGCCCTTCCAGGGCGGCCCAGTCCAGGTCCTCGAGCCCTTCCACCGGCTGGAACATCTCCCCGGTGTACTTCCACAGCGCGTCCAGGCCGGCCTGCATGCGGCCGTGGCTCTCCGGGGTGCCGTCGCCGAGCCGCAGGGTCCACTGCTCGGCGTGGTCGCGGTGGTACGCGGTCTCCTTGACGGCCTTGGCCGCCAGGGGCGCGAACGGGCCCTCTCCGCGCGCGAGTTCCCCGTAGAGCTCGTGCTGGTAGAAGGAGAAGAGGAGCTGCCGGGCGATGGTGTGGGCGAAGTCCCCGTTCGGCTGCTCGACCAGCTGGAGGTTGCGGAAGGACCGCTCCTCGCGCAGGAAGGCCAGCTCGTCCTCGTCGCCGATCAGGGACAGCAGTACGCGGGCCTGGCCGAGCAGGTCGAGGGCGATGTTGGCGAGGGCGACCTCCTCCTCCAGTACGGGGGCGTGGCCCGCCCACTCGCCGAGGCGGTGGGAGAGGATCAGCGCGTCGTCGCCGAGGGCGAGGGCCGCCGCGGTGGCGACGGTGCTGCCGGTGGTGTCGGTGCCGGTCACAGGTGGCTCACCCCCTCCGGGATGTCGTAGAAGGTCGGGTGCCGGTAGGGCTTGTCGGCGGACGGGGCGAAGAACGGGTCCCGCTCGTCCGGCGAGGAGGCGGTGATCTGCGTGGAGGGCACCACCCAGATCGAGACGCCCTCGTTGCGCCGCGTGTAGAGGTCACGGGCATTGCGCAGGGCCATCTCCGCGTCGGGGGCGTGCAGGCTTCCCGCGTGCGTGTGCGAGAGGCCTCGCCGCGAGCGCACGAACACCTCCCACAGGGGCCAGTTCTGCGTCATACCCGTGCCTCCTCGTTCTGTCCGGCGCGCTGCGCCGCTTGCTGTGCCGCCTGCTTCTCCGCATACGCCGCGGCCGCGTCGCGCACCCAGGCGCCTTCCTCGTGCGCCGCGCGGCGCTGGCTGATCCGCTGCTCGTTGCAGGGGCCGTTGCCCTTGAGCACGTCCCAGAACTCCGCCCAGTCGATGGCGCCGAAGTCGTGGTGCCCGCGCTCCTCGTTCCACTTCAGGTCGGGGTCGGGCAGGGTCAGGCCGAGGGCCTTCGCCTGCGGGACGGCGATGTCCACGAACCGCTGGCGCAGCTCGTCGTTCGAGTGGCGCTTGATCCGCCAGGCCATTGACTGCGCCGAGTGCGCCGACTCGTCGTCCGGGGGGCCGAACATCATCAGCGACGGCCACCACCACCGGTCGACCGCGTCCTGCGCCATCGCGTGCTGCGCCTCGGTGCCCTTGGACAGGGTCATGAGGAGCTCGAAGCCCTGGCGCTGGTGGAAGGACTCCTCCTTGCAGATCCGGACCATGGCGCGCGCGTACGGGCCGTAGGAGCAGCGGCAGATCGGCACCTGGTTGGTGATCGCCGCGCCGTCCACGAGCCAGCCGACTGCGCCGACGTCCGCCCAGGTCAAGGTGGGGTAGTTGAAGATCGAGGAGTACTTCTGCTTGCCCGCGTGGAGCTTGTCGAGCAGCTCGTCGCGGCTCGTGCCCAGCGTCTCGGCGGCGCTGTAGAGGTACAGCCCGTGGCCGGCCTCGTCCTGCACCTTGGCCATCAGGATGGCCTTGCGGCGCAGTGAGGGCGCGCGGGTGATCCAGTTGGCCTCGGGCTGCATGCCGATGATCTCGGAATGGGCGTGCTGGGCCATCTGCCGGACCAGGGAGGCGCGGTACTCCTCGGGCATCCAGTCGCGTGGCTCGACGCGCTCGTCCGCCGCCACGGCGGCGTCGAAGGCCGCCGCGAGCTGTGCGCCCAGGTCAGCCGTCATGCCCGGCCCGGCTGTCCCGAGGGCCGTGTCCGGCCCCGTCTCCGGAGTCACTGCCACCATCGTGGCCCCCTGTCAGAGTGTCTCGGCCGGCCTTCCGGCTGCCCGACCGACCGATCGTTCGGTTCGTCCTCTTCAATGGTGGGACGGTGGCCCGTAGGGTGTCAACCTCTGTGGTCAACCCTGTGGACGCCGGACGATCGGGGCGGGATGGATTCGAACGAGCACGAGCCCGTGGAAGGGGGCGTGGCGGAGGCCGCGGAACGGGCCGCTCCACCGCCGCCGCGGCTGCCCGGGATAGCCGGTCTGTCCACCCCGTACCGCGTCCTGGCCGCCCTGGCACTCGGGGCCGTCGCCGCCGCCGCCTGCGGCCACCTGGCATTCGTCTTCCTGCACGTGGCCCCGTCCAACACGGTCAGCAAGCAGCACGCGCGGACCGTGGACGGCTGGATCTACCCCGAATTCGAACAGAACTGGAAGCTCTTCGCCCCCAACCCGCTCCAGCAGAACATCGCCGTGGAGGCGCGCGCGCAGGTACGTACCGCCGAGGGCGAGCTGGTCACCAGCGACTGGCGCGACCTGTCCGCCGAGGACGGCGCGGCCATCCGGTACAGCCTGCTGCCCAGCCACACGGAGCAGAACGAGCTGCGCCGGGCCTGGGACTTCTTCACCGGCTCCCACGACGAGGACAACGAGCCCAACGGCCAGCGCGGCGCCCTGTCCGAGGAGTACCTGCGGCGGATCGCCGTGGACCGGCTGACCCCCGTCCACCGGGGCGGCCACCTGCTGCGCGTCCAGCTGCGCTCGGCGACGACGGCGGTGGCCGCGCCCAGCTGGAGCACGGAGACGACCGACACCCAGACCTACTACCGGGAGCTGCCGTGGTGGACGGTCTGAGACCCGCCCGGCGGGCCGCCGGGCGGGTGCTCGCGCAGGTCACCGGGCGGGCCCTGGGCCCGTACCAGAGTGCCGTGATCCGCATCGGCTTCGCCGGGACCTGGCTGTTCTTCCTGCTGCGGGAGTTCCCGCACCGGGCCGAGCTGTACGGCCCGGACGGGCCGTGGAGCTGGGAGCTGGCGCAGCGGCTGATCGCCTCGAACCGGGCCTTCACCGTGCTGATGTGGTCCGACTCGACGCTGTGGTTCGAGACCGTCTACGCCGTGTCCGTGCTGGCGAGCGTCGGGCTGCTGCTCGGCTGGCGCACCCGGGCGGTGTCCGTGGTGTTCATGGTCGGGGTGCTGTCGCTCCAGAACCGCAGCGTGTTCATGGGCGACGGCGGGGACAACGTCATCCACCTGATGGCGATCTACCTGGTGCTGACCCGGTGCGCGCAGGTGTGGTCGCTGGACGCGCGCAGGGCCCGCAGGCGTGGCTCTGCGACGGCCGGGGCGGGCGGGCCGGTGCTGTGGGCGGTGCTGGGCGCGGTGCTCGCGTACGGCGCGGCGACCGGGCGGTTCGGCCTCGGCTGGCTGGTGGCCTTCGCGGCGCTGTGGGTGGTCGCCGGGCTGTGGTGGATGGCCGACCGGTACGAGCCGGCCGGGGAGGGCCGGGCGGCCCTGGACGTCCTGGCGAACCTGCTGCACAACGCGGGGATGCTGGTGATCATGGCGGAGGTCTGCCTGATCTACGCCACGGCGGGCTGGTACAAGATCCAGGGATCGCGGTGGCAGGACGGGACGGCCCTGTACTACCCCCTCGGGCTGGACTACTTCACGCCCTGGCCGGGGCTGTCGGCGCTGGTGGCGAGCAGCGGGACGCTGGTGATGCTGCTGTCGTACGGGACCGTCGCGGTGCAGGTGGCGTTCCCGTTCACGCTGTTCAACCGGCGGATCAAGAACGTGCTGCTGGCCGTGATGATGCTGGAGCACGTGGGGATCGCGGTGCTGCTGGGCCTGCCGTTCTTCTCGCTGGCGATGATCGCCGCTGACGCGGTGTTCCTGCCGACGGTGTTCCTGGTGTGGCTGGGAGCGAGGGTCGCTGCGCTCGGGCGTCCGCGGCGGGGGGTGGGCGGGGGCGTTACCGCCCCCGTGGAGGCCGGGCCGCCGTTGGCTCCTGCGGAGCCGAGCGCCGTTTCGCGCTGAGGGCTCGGCGCCGCTGCGCGAGCGGCCCGGGCTGCGCCGGCTTTCGGGGCTCCGCCCCGGACCCCGCGCCTCAAACGCCGGCGGGGCTGGATTTTGCCGGCGCCGGATCCGAAGTGGGTGCGCCCCGGACCCCGCGCCCCAAGTGCCGGCGGGGCTGGATTTTGCCGGCGCCGGATCCGAAGTGGGTGCGCCCCGGCTTCGGGAAGGGGCGGGGGATCGCCCCGTGCGGCGGCAGCGGTGGGGGCGGTGGGGGTGGACCGTAGGGTCGGGGTATGAGCCAGGAGCAGAGGGTCGGAGACGTCGTGCGGCAGTGGCAGGAGGGCGTTGGGCAGGGGCTGGTGCTGCTGGACGGGTTCCACGCGCTGAAGCACGCCCTGCGCTTCGGGGCCGAGGTGCGGATCGTCGTCGCCGAGGATCCCGGCGCCGTACGGGCGCTCGCCCGCGAGCTGGCTCCGGACGTCGAGGCCGAGGTGGCCCGGCTGGTGCGGCCGGCGGAGCTGAAGGGGCTGCTGCCCCGCGTGCACCCCACCGGGGTCGCGGCCCTGGCCGTACGGCCCGACCGTGCGGCGGGCCTCGCGGCGCTGGAGCGGCTGCCGCGCCCCGCGCCCGTCGTGGTGCTGGACAACCCCCGCAACCTCGGCAACGTCGGCGCCGTGGTCCGCCTCGCTGCCGGCTTCGGCGCCACCGGCGTGGTGACCCGCGGCGACCTCGACCCCTGGCACCCGAACGTGGTCCGGGCCGGAGCCGGACTGCACTACGCCACCACCGTGGACCGGCTGGAGATCGACACCCTCCCGCCCGGGCCGCTGTACGCGCTCGACCCGGAGGGCGAGGACATCCGCTCCCTCACCCTCCCGGACGACGCCCTGCTCGCCTTCGGCTCGGAACGCCACGGCATTTCACCTGAGCTACGCGCCCGGGCGGACCACCTGGTCTCCCTGCCGATGCGGCCGCAGGTCTCCAGCTACAACCTGGCCACCAGCGTGGCCATGACCCTCTTCCACTGGGGCGGCCCGGCCCAGTAGCGCGGCGGCCGTACCGAGTCCGGCCGTGAGCAGGATCGCGGCGGCCGCGCCCAGCGTGGCCCCGTCCGGGTGGATCAGCGGCTGGCCTCGCAGGGCCTGCCAGGTGAGCAGGGCGAGCACCGCCGCGTAGACCGAACCGGCCACGAAGACCAGCCGTACCCGCACCCGCTCGTCGCGCAGCCGGGCGAAGCGCGGGGCGAGGGCGGCCAGGACGAGCACGAGCAGTGGGAGCAGCTGCAGGGCGTGCATGCCGAAGAAGTGCGGGATGCGCAGGTCGCCGCCGGTGGTGGACCAGCCGGTGAGGAACATTCCGGGGCCGCCGTCGGACACGCCCACACTGTGCGCGCCGTTCTCCAGGACCTCGAGGCCGGCGGTGTCGAGACGCTGCTGCTCGGCGGTGGGCAGGGTCATCAGGACGGCGAGCGCGGCGCCGATCAGCGCGAGGACCGTGGAGATCCGGATCGACCAGGCCGTGGCCCGGTCGGTGGTCCTGGCGCGCGAGAGCAGGATGGCGACGACGAGCGTGCCGAGCCACAGCACGATCACGGTGTCGCGCATGAGGGCGTAGACCTGGGCGTCGAAGGGCGTTGCGTTGTTGAAGTGGCTGCGCACCCCGCGGACCGCCTGCAGGGTGATCAGCACCATTTCCCCGGCGCTCGCGGCGACCACGACCGTGCCGGCCCACCAGGCGGTCCGGCGCAGCCGTGGCCGGGCTTCGCCCAGCAGCGAGATCATCCAGGCCAGGCTGAGGCAGTAGGCGACGAACGAGACGGAGAACTTGAAGGGCTTGGCCCAGATCGGCGCCCCCGTCAGCACGCGGTCGTCGACCAGGAGCCCGACGGCGGAGCCGAGCGCCCACACGGCCATCACCAGGGCGAACACCACCAGCGGGCGGTGCCAGGTACGCCAGGTGGACATCATCATTCATACCCCC
Organism: Streptomyces sp. NBC_01408; assembly: GCF_026340255.1. Lineage (GTDB taxonomy): Bacteria > Actinomycetota > Actinomycetes > Streptomycetales > Streptomycetaceae > Streptomyces. The sequence goes on from NZ_JAPEPJ010000001.1 coordinate 1,582,715, forward strand.
GTAATGAATGGATAGTGGCACTCGCCGCTATCTGATAGTGCCACTATCTATGATGGAGGTGGACAGGGCAAGCGGAAAAGGGTGAACGCACGTGCGCATCGGAGAGTTGAGCCGGCGGACCGGAGTGCCGGTGCCGACGATCAAGTACTACGTCCGGGAGGGGCTGCTCCCGCCGGGCGAGCTGACCAGCCCCAACCAGGCCAGCTACGGGGAGGTGCACGAGCGCCGGCTCCAGCTGGTCCGCGCGCTGCTGGAGGTCGGCGGACTGTCGGTGGCGGCCATCGGCGAGGTGCTGGCGGCCATCGACGACAAGGAGCGGCCGGTGCACAAGCTGCTGGGCGCGGCCGCCCAGCGCCTGGTGCCCGAATTCGGCGATGGCCGCGGCGGCGACCACGGCGGTGCGGCGGATGCGGAAACCGTGCTGGCCCGGGAGCGGGTGGCGCGGCTGATCGAGGAGCGCGGCTGGCGCGTCGAACGCGACGGCAAGGCCGCCGAGGCACTGGTGTCCGCGCTCGCTTCGCTCGCCCGGGTGGGGCACGGCGGTTTCGTGGACGTGCTCGACGAATACGCGGAGGCGGCCGAGCGGGTGGGCCGCGCGGACCTGGACTACACCGCCCGCCGGGTGGCCCGTGAGGACCTCGTGGAGGCCGTGGTCGTCGGCACCGTGCTGGGCGACGCGATCTTCGCCGCATTGCGCAGGATGGCCCAGGTGGACGCCTCCGCCCGTACCTTCGGGGAGGAGGCGTCCAGGGCCTGATCAGGGAGCAGGCCTTACGCCTGGCGCCGGACCTCCACCACGCGGAAGCGGTTCGCGACGAACGCGCCGTCGCACAGCGCGGCGTTCGCCGCCGGGTTGCCGCCCGAACCGTGGAAGTCGGAGAAGGCTGCGGTCTGGTTGACGTACACCCCGCCGGTCAGGTTCAGGGAGAGCTGCGCGGACTCCTCCAGGCAGACCTCCTCGATCGCCCGCTCGGTGTCCGCGGAGGTCGTGTACGCGCCCACCGTCATCGCGCCCTTGTCGCGGACCGTGCGGCGCAGGAGCTCCAGCGCGTCCGCCGTGGAGTCCACGGCCACGGCGAAGGAAACGGGGCCGAAGCACTCCGAGAGGTAGGCCGCCTCCGGGTCGGGCTTGGCGGCGTCCAGCTTCACCAGAACGGGCGTACGGACCACCGCGTCGGGGAACTCCGGGTTGACGACCTCACGGGAGGCCAGCGCGACCTCGCCCAGGGCGCCCGCCGCCTCCAGCCGGGCCTTGACGCCCGGGTTGACCAGCGCGCCCAGCAGGGCGTTGGCCCGGGCGTCGTCGCCGAGCAGGCCGCCGACCGAGGCCGCGAGGTCGGCGACGACCTCGTCGTACGTCTTGTGCCCGGCGTCGGTGTCGATGCCCTCGCGGGGGATCAGCAGGTTCTGCGGGGTGGTGCACATCTGACCGCTGTACAGGGACAGGGAGAAGGCCAGGTTGGACAGCATCCCCTTGTAGTCGGAGGTCGAGTCGATGACGACGGTGTTGACGCCCGCCTTCTCCGTGTAGACCTGCGCCTGGCGGGCGTTGGCCTCCAGCCAGTCGCCGAACTCCGTGGAACCGGTGTAGTCGATCAGCTTGATCTCGGGCCGGACCGCCAGGGTCTTGGCGATGCCCTCGCCCGGCCGCTCGACCGCGAGCGCCACCAGGTTCGGGTCGAAGCCGGCCTCGGCGAGGACCTCGCGGGCCACCTGCACGGTCAGCGCGAGCGGGAGCACGGCCCGCGGGTGCGGCTTGACCAGCACCGCGTTGCCGGTGGCGAGGGAGGCGAACAGGCCGGGGTAGCCGTTCCAGGTGGGGAAGGTGTTGCAGCCGATGACCAGGGCGATGCCGCGCGGGACGGCCGTGAAGCTCTTGCCGAGCTCCAGCGGGTCCTTCTTGCCCTGCGGCTTGGACCAGTCGGCCTGGCCCGGGACGCGGGTCTGCTCCTCGTACGCGTAGGCCACCGCCTCCAGGCCGCGGTCCTGCGCGTGCGGGCCGCCCGCCTGGAACGCCATCATGAAGGCCTGGCCGCTGGTGTGCATGACCGCGTGCGCGAACTCGTGGGTGCGGGCGGAGATGCGGGACAGGATCTCGATGGAGACCAGGGCCCGGGTCTCGGGACCCGCGTCGCGCCAGGCGGCCACGCCGGCCTTCATGGCGGGCAGCAGCACTTCGATGTCGGCGTGCGGGTACTCGACGCCCAGCTCGGGGCCGTACGGGGACACCTCGCCGCCGGCCCAGCCGTCCGTGCCGGGCTGCCCCAGGTCCAGCCGGGTGCCGCGGACGGCCTCGAAGGCGGCCAGGCCGTCGGCCGGGGCGTTCTCGCCGTAGGCCTTGGGGTGCTCGGGATGCGGGGACCAGTAGGCGCGGCTGCGGATCGCCGACAGGGCCTGGTCCAGGGTGGGCCGGTGCTTGGCGGACAGCTGGGGGACGGTGAGCTCGGCGGGCATCAGGGACCAACTCCTCGTTGAGCCGGGCGGGATCGCGCGGGATCGGCAGGCGGTTCAGGCAAGGCAGGGTGCGAAAGAGCAGACTGGAGTTAGAGTAACCGAACGATCGGTCGGGACAAGAGGGCCCGGCAGACCTGTGGATAAGTCGGTGCGGGAGGATCTGGTCATGACAGCAATCGAGCGGTCCCGCACTGTGGCGGTCGTCGGCGCGGGCACCATGGGACAGGGCATCGCCCAGGTCGCCCTTCTCGCAGGTCACCGGGTGCTGATCTACGACATCGACGCCGCCCTCGCCGCCGACGGCGTCGCCCTGGTGCAGGACCGCGTCGAGCGGATGGCCGCCAAGGGCCGCCTGGATCGCGCCGAGGCCGAGGACGCGATCGGCCGGATCGGTGCGGCGGGCACCCTCGCGGACCTCGCCGACGCCGCCCTCGTCATCGAGGCGGTCGTCGAGAACGTCGGCGTCAAGCAGGCGCTCTTCGCCGCACTCGAAGAGGTGGTCGCGCCGGACGCGCTGCTGGCCACCAACACCTCCTCCCTCTCCGTCACCGAGCTCGCCGCGGGCCTCGCGCACCCCGGCCGCTTCCTCGGCCTGCACTTCTTCAACCCGGCCCCGCTGCTCCCGCTCGTCGAGGTGATCAGCGGTTTCGCGACCGGCCCGGCCGCCGCCGAGCGTGCGTACCGCACCGTCCTCGGCTGGGGCAAGACGCCGGTCCGCTGCGCCGACACCCCCGGCTTCATCGTCAACCGGATCGCCCGCCCCTTCTACGCCGAGGCCTTCTCGGTGTACGAGGAGCAGGGCGCCGACCCGGCCACCATCGACGCGGTGCTCCGCGAGTGCGGCGGCTTCAAGATGGGCCCCTTCGCGCTGACCGACCTGATCGGGCAGGACGTCAACGAAGCGGTGACCCGCTCCGTGTGGGAGTCCTTCTACCGGAGCCCCAAGTTCACCCCGTCCCTCGCGCAGCGCCGGCTGGTCCAGTCGGGCCGCCTGGGCCGCAAGACGGGGCACGGCTGGTTCCCGTACGGCCCGGACGCCGCCTCGCCCGAGCCGCACACCGCCGCCCCGCAGGAGGCCCCGGCCAAGGTCACCGTCGTGGGCGACCTCGGCCCCGCCGCGGACCTCGCCGACCTGCTGGAGGAAGCCGGGATCGCCGTCACGGCCACCGAGCACGGGGGCCCGTACATCCAGCTGCCCGGCGAGGGCCAGCTGGTCCTCGCGGACGGCAAGACCTCCGTCGAGTTCGCGGACGTCGTCTACTTCGACCTCGCGCTCGACTACCGCGGCGCCACCCGGATCGCGCTCTCCGCCAGCGAGGACACCAGCGAGCGCACCCTCGCCGAGGCCGTCGGGCTCTTCCAGAAGCTCGGCAAGAAGGTCTCCGTCATCGGCGACGTCCCCGGCATGATCGTCGCCCGTACCGTCGCGATGCTGATCGACCTCACCGCCGACGCCGTCGCCCGCGGAGCGGCCAGCGCCGAGGACATCGACACCGCGATGCGGCTCGGCGTCAACTACCCGCTCGGGCCGGCCGAATGGCACGACCGGCTCGGCCAGGACTGGGCGTACGACCTGCTGCACCACCTCGACGAGCGCTGTCCCGGCGGACGGTACGCGCCCTCGCTGGCGCTGTTCCGGCTCGGCTACGCGGCGGGCGACGAGGACGCGGCGGAGGAGACGGGATGACCACGGTCAAGCGGGACACCTACACCCCGGAAACGCTGCTGACCGTCGCGGTCCAGGTCTTCAACGAGCGCGGCTACGACGGCACCTCCATGGAGCACCTCTCCAAGGCCGCGGGCATCTCCAAGTCCTCGATCTACCACCACGTCGCCGGCAAGGAGGAACTGCTGCGCCGGGCTGTCAGCCGCGCCCTCGACGGGCTCTTCGCGGTGCTGGAGGAGCCCGGTGCGGTACGGGGCCGGGCGGTCGAGCGGGTCGAGTACGTCACCCGGCGCACGGTGGAGGTGCTGCTCGCCGAGCTGCCGTACGTGACCCTGCTGCTGCGGGTACGGGGCAACACCCGGACCGAGCGCTGGGCGCTGGAACGCCGCCGCGAGTTCGACCACCAGGTCGCCGACCTGCTCAAGGCCGCCGCGGCCGACGGCGACCTGCGGGCCGACGTGGACATCCGGCTCGCCACCCGCCTGCTCTTCGGCATGGTGAACTCGCTGGTCGAGTGGTACCGCCCGCACCCGGGCACCACCCCGGACCAGCTGGCCGACGCGGTCGTCCACATGGCCTTCGACGGGCTGCGCGCGACCCCGTAGGGCGTACGGCCACCCGGTCGGCCCAGCTGTACCGGCCCAGCCGTACCGGCCCGGTCAGTCCTCCGTGAGCGCGGGGCCGCCCGCGGGGCCCGGGTCCAGGAGGTCCGTTTCCTCGAACACCAGCAGGGTGCGCGTGGAGAGGACCTCCGGGATGGACTGGAGGCGGGTCAGGACCAGTTCGCGCAGGGTGCGGTTGTCCGGGGTGTGGACCAGCAGGAGGACGTCGAAGTCCCCGCTGACCAGCGCGATGTGCGCCGCGCCCGGCAGCTCGCGGAGCTGTTCGCGCACCGTCCGCCAGGAGTTCTGGACGATCTTCAAGGTGATGTACGCGGATGCGCCCTGGCCTGCGCGTTCGTGGTTGACGCGGGCCGTGAACCCGCGGATCACCCCGTCGTCGATCAGCCGGTTGATCCGGGCGTAGGCGTTCGCCCGCGACACGTGCACCTGCTCCGCCACCGAGCGGATCGACGCGCGGCCGTCCGCCTGGAGCAGCCGCACGATCGACCGGTCGATCGGGTCCAGGGCGCGCGGCGGCACCGCGGGAACGGGCGGCCCCTGCGGGACGGGAGGAGACTGTGGGACGGGCGGAGCCTGCGGCGCCGGCGGGACCTGCGGGACCGCGGGCCCGCTCCCCGGCGGGACCGGGGCGGAACCCGCCGCGGCCATTTGTTCATCCGGCATTGCCCGATGCCTCCCTCTCCTGGACGTCCTGCATCCATACCAGGGCCCCGGCGCCACTTTGTCCACAGCCTGGAGCCGCCTGTAGCCAAATTGCGCAGACAACCGAACAATCGGTTGGTGAGGCGCTTCACACCCGGGGCGCTCCTGCCCGCTTCCCAAAAGGAGGTGTACGCCGCCATGACGGTCCAAGAGCTGCCCGGTGCCGGTGCGTCCCACCGTCCGACCCCGCCGCCCGCCTGGAGGCCCCGTACGGATGCCGCCCCGCTGCTCCCGGACCCCGAGCCCTACCGGGTACTCGGCACCGAGGCGGCCGGCCGGCTCGACCCCGCGCTGATGCGCCGCTGCTACGCCGAGCTGGTGCGCGGCCGCCGCTACAACGCCCAGGCCACCGCGCTGACGAAGCAGGGGCGGCTCGCCGTCTACCCGTCGACCGTGGGCCAGGAGGCCTGCGAGATCGCCGCCGCGATGGTGCTGGAAGAGCAGGACTGGCTGTTCCCGAGCTACCGCGACACCCTGGCGGCCGTGGCCCGCGGACTGGACCCCGTACAGGCGCTGACCCTGCTGCGCGGCGACTGGCACACCGGCTACGACCCGCGCGAGCACCGGATCGCCCCGCTGTGCACCCCGCTCGCCACCCAGCTGCCGCACGCGGTGGGCCTGGCGCACGCGGCCCGGCTGCGCGGCGACGAGGTCGTCGCCCTCGCCATGGTCGGCGACGGCGGGACCAGCGAGGGCGACTTCCACGAAGCGCTGAACTTCGCCGCCGTCTGGCAGGCCCCGGTGGTCTTCCTCGTGCAGAACAACGGCTTCGCGATATCCGTCCCGCTCGCCAAGCAGACCGCGGCCCCGACGCTGGCCCACAAGGCCGTGGGCTACGGGATGCCCGGCCGGCTGGTCGACGGCAACGACATCGCCGCGGTGCACGAAGTGCTGTCCGAGGCGGTCCGGCGGGCCCGGGCCGGCGGTGGTCCGACCCTCATCGAGGCCGTCACCTACCGGATGGAGGCCCACACGAACGCCGACGACGCGACCCGCTACCGCGGGGACGCCGAGGTCGAGGCATGGAAGGCGCACGACCCGGTGGAACTGCTGGAGCGCGAACTGACCGCGCGCGGGATCCTCGACGAGGCGGGCATCCAGGAGGCGCGCGACGCGGCCGAGACGATGGCCGCATCGCTGCGCGAGGCGATGAACGCGGAGCCGGTGCTGGACCCCATGGACCTCTTCGCACACGTCTACGCGGAGCAGACGGAGCAGCTGCGCGAGCAGGCCGCCCAGCTGCGCGCCGAGCTGGAAGCAGAGGCCCAGGCATGACCACGGTGGTAGCTAAGGCGGCGAAGTCGGGGGCCAAGCCCGCGACGATGGCCCAGGCCCTGACCCGGGCGATGCGCGATGCGATGGCCGAGGACCCGACGGTCCACGTCATGGGCGAGGACGTCGGCACGCTGGGCGGGGTCTTCCGGATCACGGACGGCCTGGCGAAGGAGTTCGGCGAGGAGCGCTGCACGGACACGCCGCTCGCGGAGGCCGGGATCCTGGGCGCCGCGGTGGGCATGGCCATGTACGGGCTGCGCCCCGTGGTCGAGATGCAGTTCGACGCCTTCGCGTACCCGGCGTTCGAGCAGCTGATCTCGCACGTGGCGAAGATGCGCAACCGGACGCGGGGCGCGATGCCCCTGCCGATCACCATCCGCGTGCCGTACGGCGGCGGGATCGGCGGCGTGGAGCACCACTGCGACTCCTCCGAGGCGTACTACGTGGCGACGCCCGGCCTGCACGTGGTGACCCCGGCGACCGTCGACGACGCCTACGGTCTGCTGCGCGCGTCGATCGCGAGCGACGACCCGGTGATCTTCCTGGAGCCCAAGCGGCTGTACTGGTCGAAGGCCGACTGGTCGGCCGAGGCGCCGACGGCCGTGCCGGGCATCGGGAAGGCGCTGGTCCGGCGCGCGGGCACGAGCGCAACCCTGATCACGTACGGGCCCTCGCTCCCGGTGTGCCTGGAGGCCGCCGAGGCGGCGCGCGAGGAGGGCTGGGACCTGGAGGTCGTGGACCTGCGCTCGCTGGTCCCCTTCGACGAGGACACGGTCGTGGAGTCCGTACGCCGGACCGGGCGCGCGGTGGTCGTCCACGAGGCGAACGGCTTCGGCGGACCGGGCGCGGAGATCGCCGCCCGGGTCACGGAGCGGTGCTTCCACCACCTGGAGGCTCCGGTGCTGCGGGTGACGGGCTTCGACATCCCGTACCCGCCGCCGATGCTGGAGAAGCACCACCTGCCGGGCGTGGAGCGGATCCTGGACACCGTCGCCCGCCTGCAGTGGGAGAACTGATGCCGCAGGTCATGGAGTTCAAGCTGCCCGATCTCGGTGAAGGCCTGACCGAGGCCGAGATCGTGCGCTGGCTGGTGGCGGTGGGCGATGTCGTCGCCATCGACCAGCCTGTCGTCGAGGTCGAGACGGCCAAGGCGATGGTGGAAGTGCCCTGCCCGTACGGCGGCGTGGTCACCGCCCGCTTCGGGGAGGAGGGGCAGGAGCTTCCGGTCGGGGCCCCGCTGATCACCGTGGCGGTGGGGGCGGAGTCGATGCCGGAGGCCCCGGAGGCCGAAGCCGAAGGCTCCGGCGACGTGCCACGGCCCCTGATCGGTTACGGCACGGACCACTCGCGCCCGGCGCGACGGCGACGGGTGCGACCCGTCACCGCTGCGGTGTCGGCGCCCGTCGCGGCTCCGGCCGCGGCCCTGGCTCCTGCCCCGGCTCCCGTTCCCGTCGCGGCGGCTCCGGCCGCTCCCGCCGGGCCGGTGCCGGTGATCTCGCCGCTCGTGCGCAAGCTGGCCAAGGACAACGGGGTCGACCTGCGTGCCCTGCGCGGGTCGGGCCCGGAGGGCCTGATCCTGCGGGCGGACGTCGAGGCGGCGCTGCGCGCGCCGGAGCCGGTTGCGGCGCTCGTGGCCGCGGCACCTGTCGCCGCGGCCGCGGGCGAGCGGATTCCGCTCAAGGGACTGCGCGGGGTGGTCGCCGACAAGCTGTCGCGCAGCCGCCGGGAGATCCCCGACGCCACCTGCTGGGTCGACGCGGACGCCACCGAGCTGATGGCGGCCCGGGCCGCGATGAACGCCGTGGGCGGGCCCAAGATCTCCGTGCTCGCCCTGCTGGCCCGGATCTGCACGGCCGCGCTCGCCCGGTACCCGGAGCTCAACTCCACCGTGGACCTGGCGGCGAACGAGATCGTCCGGCTCCCGGCGGTCCACCTCGGTTTCGCCGCGCAGACCGAGCGGGGCCTGATGGTCCCGGTGGTCCGGGACGCGCAGAACCGCAGCCCCGAGTCCCTGTCGGCGGAGTTCGCCCGGCTGACGGAGCTGGCGCGGGCGGGGAAGCTGGCCCCCGCGGATCTGACGGGCGGCACGTTCACGCTGAACAACTACGGGGTGTTCGGGGTGGACGGCTCCACCCCGATCATCAACCACCCGGAGGCGGCCATGCTCGGGGTGGGCCGGATCGTCACCAAGCCGTGGGTGCACGGTGGCGAGCTGGCGGTCCGGCAGGTCGTCCAGCTGTCGCTGACCTTCGACCACCGGGTCTGCGACGGCGGCACGGCGGGCGGCTTCCTCCGGTACGTCGCCGACTGCGTGGAGTCCCCGGCGGTCCTGCTGCGCAGCCTGTAGCCGTCCGGCGGGGCGGGGCGGGTGTGCGGGTTCCGCTGCGCGGAGCCTGCTCCCCGCCCCGCCCTTTCGCCGTTTCCCGGGCTCTGCCCGGACCCGCGCCTCAAACGCCGGCGAGGCTGGATTCTGGCTGATGATCGCCCGGACGGTGACTCCCGACGGGGCCAGGCGCAGGGCGCGGTTGCGGGCCGCCACCGCCCAGGGGTGGGAGAGCCGGCCTCCGCGCGGGGCCGAGTCCGTCGGACGGGACGCACTGGAAGGGCTGGTCGCCGCCGCCCTCAGGTCGTGAGCAGCAGCTTGCCCACGTGGGTGCTCGACTCCATGACCCGGTGCGCCTCGGCCGCCTGCGCCATCGGGAAGGTGGCGTGCACCACCGGGTGCACCCGGCCCGCTGCCACCAGGGGCCACACGTGCTCCCGTACCGCCGCGATGATGGCCGCCTTCTCCTCCAGCGGCCGCGCCCGCAGCGAGGTCGCGGTGATCGCGGCCCGCTTGGCCAGCAGCGCGCCGAGGTTCAGTTCGGCCTTGACCCCGCCCTGCAGCCCGATGACCGCGAGCCGGCCGTTCACGGCCAGGGCGTCCAGGTTCCGCGCGAGGTACTTCGCGCCCATGATGTCCAGGATCACGTCCGCCCCGGCCCCGTCGGTCGCCGCCCGCAGCTCCGCCACGAAGTCCTGCTCGCGGTAGTCGATCAGGATGTCGGCGCCCAGCTCCTTGCACCGGGCCAGCTTCTCCGGGCCGCCCGCCGTCACCGCGACCCTCGCGCCCACCGCCTTGCCCAGCTGGATCGCCATCGTCCCGATGCCGCTGGAACCGCCGTGCACCAGCAGGGTCTCGCCCGGGCGCAGCCCGGCGACCATGAACACGTTCGACCACACCGTCGCGACGACCTCGGGCAGCGCGGCGGCCGTCACCAGGTCCAGGCCCTCCGGAACCGGCAGCAGCTGACCCGAGGGGACCGCCACCTTCTGCGCGTACCCGCCCCCGGCCAGCAGCGCGCACACCTCGTCGCCCACCGACCAGCCGGCCACGCCCGGGCCGATGGCGGAGATCCGCCCGGAACACTCCAGGCCCGGGTGGCGCGAGGCACCGGGCGGCGGATCGTAGAACCCCTGCCGCTGGAGGATGTCGGCGCGGTTCACGGCGCTCGCCGCGACCTCGACGAGGACCTCGCCCTCGCCCGCCACCGGATCGGGTACGTCGGTCCAGACGAGGGCCTCGGGGCCGCCGGGCTGCTCGATGGTGATCGCATGCATGGCCCGGAGGCTACGCGAAGCAGCCCCGCGGAAGACAGCGTCCGCCACGGTTCCCGCCGCTCGCGCCTATTCGGCGGGTCCCAGCGTGACCGGCGCCGAATGCGGCGGAACGGCCCGCACGATGGTGATGAGACGGTCCGTCAGCTGCAACGGGCTGGCGTGCGGGTCGTCGTAGGGCAGCAGCCGGTGCCCGCGCAGGACGCTCACCACCAGGTCGCCGGTCTCCCGTACGGATTTGCCGGCCTCCGCCCTGGTGACGGGGCGTTCGATGAGGTCGAGGCCGCTGCCCTGCTGGATCAGGTCCTCCATCACGGTGCCCGCGCTCGGGCTGATGACCGAGAGGCCCAGCAGCCGTCCGGCGGCGCTCGCGCTCGTGATGACCGCGTCCGCGCCCGACTGGCGCAGCAGCGGGGCGTTCTCCTCCTCGCGGACCGCGGCGACGATCTTCGCCCCGCGGTTGAGCTGGCGTGCTGTCAGGGTGACCAGGACCGCGGTGTCGTCCCGCTGGGTGGCGATGACGATCTGACGGGCCTTCTGGAGCTCGGCACGGAGCAGGACGTCGGAGCGGGTGGCGTCGCCGACCACTCCGGTGAACCCCTCCGCGGTGGCCGTGTCGATGACCTTGGCGCTGGGGTCGACGATGACGACCTGGTCCTTGGAGAGGCCGGTGGCCAGCAGTGTCTGCAGGGCCGAGCGGCCCTTGGTGCCGAAGCCGACGACGACCGTGTGCTCACGCAAGTTCTTCCTCCAGCGCTTCAGGCGCCACTCTTCCCTCGTCCGCTCCGTGAGGACTTCCAGGGTGGTACCGACCAGGATGATCAGGAACAGCACGCGCAGCGGGGTGATCAGCAGGATGTTGATCAGCCGCGCACTGTCGCTGTACGGGACGATGTCGCCGTAGCCGGTCGTCGACAGGGTGACGGTGGCGTAATAGAAGCAGTCGAGGAGATCGACCGTCTCGTTGGCGTTGTCGTGATAGCCGTCGCGGTCGAGCCAGACGATGAGGACCGTCAGGAAGAGCACGGACAGGGCCATCAGCAGGCGCTTGGTGACCTGCTTCAGCGGATGCTCGACGACGCGCTTGGGCAGTTTGATGCGCCGGGAGACGAGTTTCTCGTCGGCGTCGCGGGCCATGGCGTCCTGGCCGTGAAGTTTCACGTGAAACATCCCCCCGAAGCCCACGGCAGATCCAGGATCTCCAGCTCCTGCCCGGACCGTGCGCCGTGCGGCGGTACGACGGCCAGCGCGTCGGCGGCCGCCACGCCGCGCAGCATCGCGGGACCGTTGTAGCGCAGCGGCACCGCGTGCTCGTCGGTCAGCAGGACCGGGACCAGCCGGGTGTCCTGCGGGTGGCCGGGTACGTCGCCCTGCACGGCCGCCGTGTACCGGGGGCGCCTGCGGCGGCCGGCGAGGGCGCGCAGCAGCGGGTCGGCGAGGGTCAGCAGCCCGGAAACGGCGGCCAGGGGGTTCCCCGGCAGGCCCACGACGTGCCTGCCGTCCGGGCGGCTGCCGATGCGGGCCAGCAGCATCGGGTGCCCGGGGCGCACCTCCACCCCGTCGACCAGCAGGTCGGCGCCGGCCCGGCGCAGTACGGGGTGGACGTGGTCGACGGGGCCGGAGGCGGTGCCGCCGGTGGTGACGACGACGTCGGCCGTGGAGGTGGTGAACACCTCCAGCAGGGCTTCGGCTCCGGCGGGGTCGTCGCCGAGCCGCCGGGTGCCGATGACCTCGGCACCGAGGCGGGTGAGCCAGGGGCCGAGCATGGGGCTCAGGGCGTCCCGGATCAGCCCGTCGTGCGGGCGGCCCTCGGTGAGCAGTTCGTCGCCGAGCACCACGATCTCCACGCGGGGCCGGGGCCGGGTGCTCAGCTCGTCGTACCCGGCGGCCGCGGCGAGGCCGAGCACGGCCGGGGTGACCAGGGAGCCGGCGGGCAGCAGCAGGTCGCCGGAGCGGCATTCCTGGCCGCGCGGGCGGATGTCCTGGCCGGTGAGGACCGGCAGGTCGGCGAAGAGCTGGGTGCCGGCCTCGTGGCAGTGCTCGCTGCGGATCACGGCGGTGGCGTCGGCGGGGATCCTGGCGCCGGTGGCGATCGGTACGGCCTCGCCGTCCGCGAGGGGGTCGGGCAGGGCGGAGCCGGCGAGGACCTGCCGGCCGGTGCGGACACTCCACGGGCCGGGACCGGCGACCGCCCAGCCGTCCATGGCGGAGGTGTCGAAGGAGGGCAGGTCGGTCAGGGCCTCCAGGGGGGCGGTCAGGACCTCGCCGAGGGCGTCCGCGAGCGGGACCCGGTGGGTACGGGCCCGCACCCCGGCCCCGGCGTGGGCGGCCGTCTCCCGGGCCCGTGGCCAGGAGGCGGTGCGGTGGCCGCCCGCCCCGCCGCCGCCTTCGGGGGCGCGGCTGACCAGGGCCAGAGCCTGTTCCAGGGCGTGCTCGGCGTCGGTGCGGGTCATCCGGAGCCGTTCTCTCGGGCGTCGGCCTCCGCTTCGGCCGCCCAGCGCAGCGCCAGGTCGGCGGCCTTGCGGGAGGCCTCGGCGACGGCCTGGGCGGGGTCGGCGCCGGTGGCTTCGGCTTGGGCGGCCGCGTAGCCGACCAGGAAGGTGGTCAGCGGGGCGGCGGGCCGGGCGACGCCGTGGGCGGCGTCACGGGCCAGGTCGAGCAGGGTCTTGGTGTCGACGGTGAGGTCGATGCCGAGCTCCGCCTTGACTGCGGTGATCCATTGGTCCAACACGGTTCCATGCTCTCTGATCCGGGCGCGGGCGACGGCAAGGTCGTCCCAGGTGTCGCAGTCGAAGGAGGCGAGTGGCGCAGCGCCCGTCACCCTGGTCAGGCCCAGTTCGGCGGTGAGGGCGCGCAGGGGGAGCCCGCCGAGGCTGCCGTGCTCGGTGGCGAGCAGGGCGATCTCCCTGCGCAGGGGCTCGGCCCGGTAGGCGGCGACCAGGGGCTGGTCCCGCCCGTCGGCGTCCCGCAGCAGGGCACCGTCGGCCTGGCCGGCCCCGTCCAGCAGGGCCCGTACGGTGTCCCGGTCCAGGAAGGGCAGGTCCGCCGAGAGTACGAGGACCAGCTCGGCCGTCGTGTGGCGCAGCCCGGCGTCCAGCGCGGCGAGGGGGCCGCCGCCGGGCGGGTCCTCACGGGCCCATCGCACCGGGCGGGCGGTGGGCCTGCGGCCGCCGACGACTACGGTCGTCCGGGCGTTGGCGCAGGCGTCGAGGACCCTGTCGAGGAGGGTCCGGCCGCCGACCCGCAGGGCGGGTTTGTCCGCCCCGCCGAGTCGCTGCGCGGCGCCGCCGGCCAGCACGATGGCGTCGTAGCTCATGTCCCTGAGTATGCGGGGCCATGTCCCCTGCGGGGAGCCCTACTTATCTGCGGCTTAGGCCGGGCGTTGTGGGGTGCCGGGTGCGGCGTCGTTGTCGGGGCTCCGCCCCGGGCCCCGCGCCTCAAACGCCGGCGGGGCTGGGTTTGGCTTCGCCTGGGCGTCGGCGGGGCTGGGGTGTGAGGGCGGGCCCGGGCTGGTGGGCTCGGGCCCGCTTTTTTGGCTGACCGCCGGAGGCTAGAGGTAGGGGCCCGAGCGGATCGCGCCGTGGCCGCCGTCCTCGTCGTCGTGGGGGGCGCCGGGCGGGAGGGCGCGGCGCATCTGTTCCAGCTGGGCCCGCGCCGCCATCTGCTGCGCGAACAGGGCCGTTTGGATGCCGTGGAAGAGGCCTTCCAGCCAGCCCACCAACTGCGCCTGGGCGATGCGCAGTTCCGCCTCGGAGGGAATGGCCTCCTCGGTGAAGGGGAGGGACAGGCGCTCCAGTTCCTCCACCAGCTCCGGGGCCAGACCGTCCTCCAGCTCCTTCACCGACGCGGCGTGGATGTCCTTGAGCCGGACCCGGCTCGCCTCGTCGAGAGGCGCGGCACGTACCTCTTCCAGGAGTTGCTTGATCATGCTGCCGATCCGCATGACCTTGGCAGGCTGTTCGACCATCTCCGTCACCGGGACCTCGCGCGACTCGTCATCGGCGCCGCCGACCGCCGTCCCGTCCTGTCCCACGATCAGGACGTTCGGGGGGCTGTCCTGCGACCGTTCACTCCTCGGCATCTCCATGCCGTCATTGTCTCGCACACCTTCGTACTCACACGGTGTGCCCCCGTACAGGCGTGATCCACCCTGTACGGGGGCACCAGCATGGGCCGTCCCGGACTAGCCGGCCGCCCGCCGCGCCAGCGCTCCGCTGGACCGGGTGACCAGGGCGGCCAGCAGCGCCGCACCCAGCGGGACGACGATCAGCAGACCGCCGAGGGTCTCCCACGGAACCGCGATCGGCACGTAGACCTCGGGGCCCGCGGCCTCGTACCCCATCGCCACGGCCCGGTCGAGGAACCGTTCCGTCTCGCGGGCCGTGGCGAGCCGGAGTCCGACCGCCGGCAGGATGCCCGCCGCCGAGCCCAGGATGACGCCCATCAGGGCGATCACCCCGCACTGGAAGCCGCTCAGCGTGCGCCGCACCCGCGGGGGAGCGCCGACCGCGGCGAGCGTCTTCAGGTCGGCCTCGGCGTCGGCCTGGGCGAGGCCGGTGGCGATGCCGGCCGCGCCGATGGTGACCAGGCCCGCGAAGAGGGTCAGGGCGAGCAACTCGATGCTGTTGTCGCCCTGGTAGCCCTGCTCGATCATGATTTTGGCGTCCACGCCCATCTGGTCGAGCGCCCCGTCCAGCCGCTGGCGCTGCTCGCTGTCCGGAGCGCCGTCGAGGGCGAAGAACGAACCGAACGCGGCCGTCGTCAGCCCGGCGGACCGGGCGGCCGTGGGCGGCAGGATCAGCTCAACGCCCCAGCCCTCGACGCTGTCGGGCGCCTGATAGACCGGCAGGACCTTGTCCTCGCCCGGAACCTCCTCACCCTTGCTGCGGATGTCGGCCGCGTCGGGGTCGGTGATGAGCCGGATGGTGACCTTGTCGTCCTTGACGTTCTGCTTGCTGAAGGAGACCGCCTTGCCCGACTTCAGCGCGGAGACGGCGCCGGGGTCGGTCACGGCCAGCGCGGTCAGCAGTTTCTCGTCGGAGACCAGCACCGTGTTCTCCATGTAGTGCTCGGTCTGCGCGCAGCGCCAGTCCTTGCGCAGCTCCTTGGCCCGCTCGGGCGTGAAGTCGTCGTACCCGCCCGGGGAGTCGTACAGCGGGCAGCGCTGCTCCTTGGGCTGGATGATCTCGGCCCGTCCGCAGCCCGTGTCGCTGGAGTACGTGTCGCAGCCCGGCCGGCCGACCACGATCCGGTCCACGTCGGCCCGTACGGACAGGGAGAACTCCTTGGACAGGGCCTCGCGTACGGCGGGGACCTCCTTGTGGGCGCTGTTGTCGGATACGGCCACCATCCCGTGCAGGCCGGGCAGGTCTGCGGTGTACTCGTGGCGGGCCTGGATCTCACTGCTGTGCTGGTACGTCGCCACCGCGACGGTGCCGGCCACGGCGGCCAGCACGGCGGCCACGGCGGGTGCCGTACGCCCCCGGTTGCGCACGGCGTCGCGCAGGGCGAGCCGCGGCGACAGCGGCATCCAGCGTCCGATCCGCCCGAACAGGCCGACCAGGACCGGGGTGAGGGCGACGACGCCCAGCTCGGCGATGGCGCTGCCACCCGCGACGGCCAGCGTGCCCATGTCGGAGACGGTGCCGTACAGGGCGATGGCGGCGCCGCCCGCGACGGCGATCAGGCCGATGACGGGCAGGACCCGGTTGGCGCGCCGGACGCCGCGGCGGCCGGTGAGGGAGGCCAGGACGGTCTGCCGCGAGGCGGTGACGGCCGGGACGATCGCGGCCAGCAGGCCGGTGACCACGGCGAGCAGGCCGATGGCCAGCAGTTCCAGCGGCCGGACGTCGAACCCGCCCCAGCGCAGGCCCAGGTACCCCTCCAGCAGCGGCCGCAGGGCCATGGTGAGGGCGATGCCGATGACGGTGCCGACGACGGCGGCCGCGGCGCCGATGACCAGGCCGCCGGAGAGCACGATGGCCCGGATGTGCCGCCGGTCGCCGCCGTTGGCGCCGACCAGCCCGAGCTGGCGGCGCGAGCGCCGGGCGCCGACCGCGAAGGCGGGCCCCGCGAGCAGGCAGATCTCCAGCATGGCGAGGCCGACGACGGTGGCCAGGATCGCCATCTCCAGGGTGCGGGTCTCGCCCGTGGAGGGCCGCTGCGGCTCCTGTGCGTACAGCGGCACCTCGGAGTCGGCGGGCTTGTCGAGGATGACCGCGCGGGAGATGACCATGGCGCCCTTGGCGTTGGCCTCCTTGACCATGTTCCACGTGAAACCGTCGCCGCCGACCGTCACGAGGTACGTGTGCTCGGCCCGCACCCCGGGCACGTCGATGGCCCGCAGGGCCTTGTCGACCGGAGTGAGCAGCGTCCCGGGCGGGGCGATGACCTGTACCTCTCCCAGCGCGTTCGGCAGTTCGTAGGCGCCGACGATCCGGTAGGAGGCGTCCATCCCGCGTACCGAGACGCGGGAGCCGACGAAGTAGCCGGACTGCTCCAGGAAGGCATTGGTGGCGATGATCTCGCCCGCCGCATCCGGCAGCCGGCCCCGGTCGAGCGTGAACCGGCCCTTCACCAGCGGGCTGCGCACGTCGACTTCCCGCAGGGCGGTCTCCAGGAGACCGTGCGTGGTGCGGAGTTTGGCGCTGCCGATGCTGTCCTTGACGACCTGGGCGCCGGCCGGGAGCATCTGCGGGACGTCCACCCGCATCTTCTCGGCGGGCGGCTCGTACTTCTCGTAGCCGCCGACCGGCGCGAAGTTGTCGCCGTTGGGGGTCTGGTAGATCGGCCCCCCCAGCGAGGAGACGCTGACTTCCGCGTCGGCGGTGCCGAGGCGGCGTTCGAGGTCCTCGGCGGTGGAGAGCTGGGCGCTGCGCATGGTGAGGTCGGCGGCGCTCACGCCGACGATGGGCAGGGCGATCATCGCGAGGACGAGGATGCTGCGGCCCTTGGCGCGCCAGGCGTCGCGGCGGGCTATGCGGATCGCCGCGATCCAGGAGTGGTACCAGGAGATCACTGACCGGCCGCCCGCCCCGAGAGCAGGGAGTCGGCCTGGCTGCGCAGGGTCTCGTCGACCACGCTGCCGTCGCGCAGGAAGACCACGCGGTCCGCCCAGGCGGCGAAGCGCGGCTCGTGCGTGACGAGGACCCCGGCCGCGCCGGCGTCGCAGCGGGAGCGCAGCAGGGCGAGGACGGATTCGCCGGTCTCGGAGTCGAGGGCGCCGGTGGGCTCGTCGGCGAGGACCAGGCGGCGGTCGCCGACGAGGGCGCGGGCGATGGCCACGCGCTGCTGCTGGCCGCCGGACATCTCGTCGGGGAAGCGGTCGGCGAGCTGTCCCAGGCCCATCTCCTCCAGTGCGGCGAGCGCGGCGGTGCGGGCCTTGCGGGCGGAGGTGCCGTCGAGTTCCAGGGGCAGGGCCACGTTCTCGGCGGCGGTGAGGGCCGGGATCAGGTTGTAGTCCTGGAAGACGTACCCGATGCTGCGGCGGCGCAGCGCGGCGAGCTGCTTGCGGCCGGCCGTGGTGATGTCGGTGCCCTCGACGACGACCCGGCCGCTGGTGGGCGTGTCCAGTCCGCCGGCGAGGGTGAGCAGCGTGGACTTGCCGGAGCCGGAGGGGCCCATGACGGCGACGAGTTCGCCGGGGAAGACGGAGAGGTTGATGCCGCGCAGGGCGTTCACCTCGGTGGCACCGCTGCCGTGGGTGCGGACGAGCTGGTCCAACTGGAGCACGGGTTGCTGGGCATGGCGCAGGTCAGGCATGAAGGGTCCCCCCTGGGAAGGTGGTTCAGCCCCGCCGCGTGCGGGCGGTACGGGGCGGGGTGGTGGTCGTAGGGGCCGGGACGGGGTCGTCGGCTTCGGCTTCGGTTCCGGCGGCCTGGGGCGGTCCGGGTGCGGCTCTCCGGTCGGCCGGCAGGGAGAGCCGGACGAGCCGGGCTTCGCAGTGGTCGAGCCAGCGGGCCTCGGCCTCGGTCTGGAAGATCAGCTGCTCCAGGACCAGCAGCCAGGCCACGTCGTCGCGTTCGCGGCTCTGTCCGCTCTCGATCGCGGTGAGGGCCTGGGCCTTGAGCCGGGTGTAGTCCTGCATCGCCTTGATCGTGGCGTGCCGCTGGGACTGGATGACGGCGCGGATGTCCACGCCGGGGGCGCCCACGGCCATGGCGAGCTTGATGGACAGCTCGTCACGGGGCGGGTTGGCGCGGTCGACCGGGCGCTCGTACCACTGGTGCAGTTCGGCGCGGCCGTGGTCGGTGATGGCGTAGAGGGTGTGCCCGGCGGTGTCCTCGCCGCCCGGGGCGACGAGCCCGTCGCGCTCCAGGCGGGCGAGGGTGGTGTACACCTGCCCGACGTTGAGCGGCCAGGTGGAGCCGGTGCGGGATTCGAACTCGGTGCGCAGCTGGGAGCCGTACCGAGGACCCCGTTCCAGCAGGGCGAGAAGGCCGTGGCGGATCGACATACTCAGTATGTATACCGAGTATGCCCCTGGTGGCAACCGCCTCCGGTCGTACATCCCGAGGGGGAGGAGCCTGTCCCCGTCCGCCTGGAGTCGGTCCCGGGGTGGTCCCGGGGTGGTCCCGGGGCGGTCCCGGGGCAGCCCGAGGGTGGCCCCGAGGCGGTCCGCGGGCGGGGTCAGATGCCCTTGCGCAGCCGCATGCCGAGGTAGCCGAGCCCGATTCCCATCAGGGCGAATCCGGTGCCGAGGGGCAGTATGTGCGCGGCCAGGTCGGCGGCCCGCTCGTTCGGCTCGGTCCCGAGCGCGGTCACCGCGCGGGGCGTGGCCGTCGCCGTGGCGACGGCCGTGGGTACGGGGCTCGGCGGGCGGGGCGGTGCGACGGGCTCGGTGCGCGGGCGCGGGCGCAGCGGGCGGGCGGCCGCCACCGCCTCCGGGTTCGGGGGTTCGGCGGCCGGGCGCCCCGGCCGCTCGCGCCCCGCTCCGGCGGCGCTGCCGGCCAGGTCCGGGTGCCCGTCGTCGTCTTCCCGTACGGCGGCTGAGGGCGCGGCCGAGACGGCGGACGCGGCGGGCGTGAGCGCCGCGGCGGCCAGTACGGCACAGGCCAGCCAGCGCGACGGGCGGAAGCCTTGGATCACGGGGAGCCCTTCCCGTTCCGAGCGGCCGGGTACGCGCTGGAGACAGCGGTACGAGCTCAGATTTACATAAGGGCGCAAATGCGGCATCCCGGGCACTCCATGAGAGTGCCCGGGATGCCGGTCTGGCTCAGTCGGCGGCTCGGCCGGCCGCGCGGTCGACGGCTCCCGCCGCGCCGCGCCGCCCTGGCCCGGGCCGTCCTAGCCCGGGTTGCCCGTCGACACGGTCAGCGTGTACTCCGTGCCCTCTTTGTCGATCTTGGCGCCGGGCGCCGGCGACTGCTCCAGCACCGTGTCCTGGCCGTACACGGCCTCGTCCTTCTCCAGGATCTTGTACTTGCCGGCGGAGGCCTGGATGCAGGCCTTCACGGAGAGCAGGTTCTTGTACCGGAAGTCCGGCGCCTGGTACTTCGTCGCGTCGTTGAAGTCCTTCGTCGGGTCCTTGCACTTCGCGGGGTCGATCGTGCGCGTGGTGTCCGGGCCCTTGTGGCTGGGCTGGGCCGAGCCGGGCGCCGACGCCGACGCGCCGGGGCCCGCCGTCTCGTCCTTCTTGTCCTTGTCGTTGCCGTTCATCGAGATCGCGGCGATCAGACCGCCGATGGCCAGCAGCGCCACCGCGATCGCGCCCACGACCACCGGCGTGTTCTTCCGCGAGCCCGTGCCCCCGCCCCCGCCCGCGATGGTGGGGGACGCGCCGTGCGCGGCCGGGGAGATCGTGTACGGCGGCGGGGTCTGCGGCGCGTACTGCTGCTGCGGCAGGGGGGTGTGCTGCTGCGGCGGGTAGGCGTAGCCGCCCTGGGCGTGGTGCTGCGGCGGGGGCGTCGGCGCGTACGGGGACGGCGCCGGGGTCTGCGGGGCCTGGTAGGGCTGCTGCACGGAATGCGGCGGCGGCGCCTGGAAGCCCGAGTCCACGGGCGGGAACACGGCCGAGCCCACGCCCGCCCCGCTGCTCACCGGCCCGATGCCCTGGACGATGACCGGAGCCCCGGTCTGCCCGGCCGAAAGCACCCGCGCGACCTCGTCCCGCATGGCCGCGGCCGTCGGGAAGCGCTCGTTCGGGTTCTTCCGCAGGGCCCGCGCCACCAGCGCGTCCATCGCGGGGGTCACCGACCGGTTGATGGAGGACGGCGCGACCGGCTCCTCCTGCACGTGCGCGTAGGCGATGGCCAGCGGGGAGTCGGCGTCGAACGGGATCCGGCCGGTCAGCAGCTGGAAGAGCATGATGCCGACCGAGTACAGGTCGGAACGGGCGTCGACGCCGCGCCCCAGCGCCTGCTCGGGCGACAGGTACTGCGGGGTGCCGACGACCATGCCGGTCTGGGTCATCGAGGTGACCCCGGACTGCATGGCGCGGGCGATGCCGAAGTCCATCACCTTGACCACGCCGCGCTTGGTCATCATGACGTTGCCGGGCTTGATGTCGCGGTGGACGAGCCCCATCTCGTGGCTGGTGTCCAGCGCGGCCAGCACGTCGGCCGTCACCTTCAGGGCCTTCTCCGCGGGCATCGCCCCGTACTGCCGGATGTCCGCCTGGAGCGCGGAGCCGAGCGGCTGCCCCTCCACGTACTCCATCACGATGTACGGCATGACCGAGCCGTCGAACTCGTCCTCACCCGTATCGAAGACCGAGACGATGTTGGTGTGCGACAGTTTGGCTACAGCCTGCGCCTCGCGGCGGAACCGCTCGCGGAAGGACTGTTCGCGGCCCAGTTCGGTGTGCAGGGTTTTGATCGCTACCTGACGGTCCAGCGCGGTGTCGTACGCGAGGTACACGGCGGCCATGCCGCCCTCACCGAGCAAATCCCGTAGCTGGTAACGGCCACGGGCCAGGGAACCGCCTGCGTACCGGCCCTGAGTGCCGTCCTGGCTCATGACTCTTGCTTCCCCTCGCCATGCTTATGTCGGGCCCAGTCTGCCGGAGGGCAAGCACACGTCAAGCCAGGTGCCCTTTCCGTGACCACGGGTCCACCGGGCGTCAGCTCCGAACGGCGAGCGGTTCCGAGGCTGTAGCGTTCACCGGAACACCACGAAGAGCACTACCGCTGAGCGGCGGCCGAGAGAGACGACGGCGAGGACTGATGGCACCCGAACCCGAGGCAGGCGGCGCCGGGATGGCCGAGGACCCTTCGCACTGGGGCGCCGGCGGCCTGGTGGGCGACGGCCGTTACCGGCTGACCCACCGACTGGGCCGTGGCGGCATGGCCGAGGTGTTCGCCGCCGAGGACGTACGCCTGGGCCGCACCGTCGCCGTGAAGCTGCTGCGCGCCGACCTCGCCGAGGACCCAATCTCCAAGGCGCGCTTCACCCGCGAGGCACAGTCCGTCGCCGGGCTGAACCACCACGCCGTCGTCGCCGTGTACGACTCGGGCGAGGACCGGGTCGGCCCCAACACCGTGCCGTACATCGTGATGGAGCTGGTCGAGGGCCGCACCATCCGCGAACTGCTGGTGAGCGCCGAGGCCCCGGGCCCCGAGCAGGCGCTGATCATCGTCTCCGGCGTGCTGGAGGCCCTCGCGTACTCGCACCAGCACGGCATCGTGCACCGCGACATCAAGCCAGCGAACGTCATCATCACCGAGACCGGCGCCGTCAAGGTGATGGACTTCGGCATCGCCCGCGCCCTGCACGGCGTGCAGTCGACGATGACTCAGACCGGCATGGTCATGGGAACCCCGCAGTACCTGTCGCCCGAACAGGCCCTCGGCAAGGCCGTGGACCACCGTTCCGACCTGTACGCGACCGGCTGCCTGCTGTACGAACTGCTCGCGCTGCGGCCCCCGTTCACCGGCGAGACCCCGCTGTCGGTGGTCTACCAGCACGTCCAGGACGTGCCCGTGCCGCCCTCGCAGCTGCCCGAGGGCCACCACATCCCGCAGGAGCTCGACGGTCTGGTCATGCGCTCCCTCGCCAAGGACCCGGACGACCGGTTCCAGAGCGCGGAGGAGATGCGCGGGCTGGTCCAGTACGCGCTCCAGATGCTGCACGACCAGGGTCCGAACACGGGCACCTGGAACACCGGCCCGGTCACCATGTCCCTGCCGCACGGGCGCGGCCCCGCCACGACCTCGGCCATGCCCGCGGGCGGGAACGGCGGACAGCAGCAGTACCCCTCGCACGCCACGACCTCGCAGTTCCAGCAGCCGATGGTGCCGCCGCTGAACCCGGACGACGGCTCGGCCTTCCCCGGCGGCGGCGGTCACGGCGGCCAGGGCGGCGGCAACGGCGGCAGGTACGACGGCTACGACAACGGCGGCGGGAGCAGCCGCTGGAAGATGTGGCTGTTCGCGGTGCTGGCGGTCATCGCGGTCGCCGCGGGCGCGGCCTACGCCATCAGCCAGGTGGGCGGCGGCAAGCAGAAGGACCCCACCGACACCCCCTCGACCAGCCAGAGCGCGCCCACCGGCCAGCCGAGCACCCCCGGGGCCCCGGAGACCACGCCGGCGAGCCGCACCCCGGACAACACGCAGACGTGGAGCGAGCCCCCCGCCACGTCGACCCGCACCCGGCAGCCGACCTTCACCCCGTCGACCTCGCCGTCGACCTCGCCGTCCACGTCACCGTCGGCGTCGACGTCCTCCTCGCCGTCGACGAAGCCCTCGACGACGCCGCCGCAGACGACGCCGCCGGTGACCAAGCCGGTGACCAAGCCGCCCACGGACCCAGTCGGGCTCTCGGACGAGGAATGAGACAGCAGGACGGGCCCGGCGGAAAGCAATTCCGCCGGGCCCGTTCCCGTACGCGCGCTGTTCTTATGTGAAAGAACTCCCGTCAGAGTGCGTGCTGGTACTGCCGGTCCGCATTCCCGGCGAGCGAGTGCACCGTGACGAACTGGGGTTCGACGCGCATGTAGACGGGGTCGAAGACCGCACCGTCCACGAAATGCGGACCAGGCCCGAAGAGTTCCAGTTCGGCCGTGGTCGGTTCGACGATGCGCGCGGTGCCGGTGAACTGGACCGACCACAGGTGCGGGTCCCGGGAATTGAAGTTGTCGGCCCCGTAGGCCACGACACTGCCGTTGCACGCCTGGTGGTAGCCGAATCCCGCGTGCATTCTCAGGACGACCATGCCGTCCACCACGATGTGGCGGGCGAGCGCGAGGAAGGGCAGCGCGCGCATGCTCGTGGCCACCCGGCCGTACGGCACCCGGCGCAGCAGTTCGATGGCGTGGAGTTCCTCTGGGGACATGTCCCCCACTGTCGCCGCCGGGACCGCGCCGGGAAAGAGGAGCCCGCCCCGATGATCTGGGACGTTGGTCCCGAATGAAACGGCGTAGGAGTAAAACGGCGTAAGACCGGTCCTGGTCCGCCGGTCCGCCGGTCCGCCGGTCCGGGCTGCGCGTGCCCGGACGCCGCTGCTAGCGCTTCTCCGCCTGGAGGCGGGCCACGTACGCGGCGGCCTGCGAGCGGCGCTCCATGCCCAGCTTGGACAGCAGGCTGGATACGTAGTTCTTGATCGTCTTCTCCGCCAGGTGCAGCCGCTCGCCGATCACGCGGTTGGTCAGGCCCTCGCCGATCAGGTCGAGGATCTTCCGCTCCTGCTCGGTGAGGTGCGAGAGGCGGTCGTCGCCCCTGCCGTTCTTGCCGTCCCGCAGCCGCTCCAGCACCCGGGCGGTGGCCACCGGGTCCAGCAGCGACCTGCCGGCCGCGACGTCACGTACGGCGCTGAGCAGCTCGTTGCCGCGGATCGCCTTGAGGACGTAGCCCGAGGCACCCGCCATGATCGCGTCGAACAGCGCCTCGTCGTCGACGAACGAGGTCAGCATCAGGCATTTGACGTCCTCGTCCTGGGAGCGCACCTCGCGGCAGACCTCCACCCCGCTGCCGTCCGGGAGGCGGACGTCGAGCACCGCCACGTCAGGGCGGGTGGCCGGGATCCGGACCAGTGCGTCGGCCGCGGTACCGGCCTCGCCGACGATCTCGATGTCCTCTTCGACCGACAAGAGCTCGTGGACGCCCCGACGTACCACTTCGTGGTCGTCTAGGAGGAATACCTTGATTTTTCCGTCTTCGCGCACAGATTCAGTTTCACACACTCACCCCTTCCCTGCCGCAGTTGACCGGGATAACGTGCCGTTGTTCCGGCCCCCTGCAAGGCTGTGACCAGTGGTTGTTCCCGCCTGCTCGAATTTACTTGGAAATCCAAGCAAACGTGCAGGTCAACTGGGGTTTCGCAGTTATGCGGCGCACTGGGTAACGTGCATTGCGCAGGGCACTCGCCGGGGCACCTGTCACGCCTGAATCCCGTACGCGACGCGCACACACCCCGTGCGCGGGTACGGATTCGGGTGAGCCGCACTGGACCCCGGAGAACCCGGGTGCCGGACCGACGGAGGAGCACACGTGACCGTGGAGAGCACTGCCGCGCGCAAGCCGCGACGCAGCAGCGGCACCAAGCGGACGGCCGGCGCGACGAGCGCCGGCAAGACCGCCGCTGCCACCGCGCAGACGCAGGACGCTGAACCTCAGCTCGTACAGCTGCTGACGCCCGAAGGGGACCGGGTCGATAGCGCGGAGAACGCGGAATTCGCCCCCTTCGTCGCCGACATCACCACCGACGACCTGCGCGGGCTGTACCGCGACATGGTCCTGACCCGCCGTTTCGACGGTGAGGCGACTGCCCTCCAGCGCCAGGGCGAGCTGGGCCTGTGGGCCTCGCTGCTCGGCCAGGAGGCCGCCCAGATCGGCTCCGGCCGGGCCCTGAACGACGACGACTACGTCTTCCCGACCTACCGTGAACACGGTGTGGCCTGGTGCCGCGGAGTCGACCCGACCAACCTGCTCGGCATGTTCCGCGGTGTGAACCACGGCGGCTGGGACCCCAACACCAACAACTTCCACCTGTACACGATCGTCATCGGCTCGCAGACGCTGCACGCGACCGGTTACGCCATGGGAGTGGCCAAGGACGGCGCCGACAGCGCGGTCATCGCCTACTTCGGCGACGGCGCGTCCAGCCAGGGCGACGTCGCCGAGGCGTTCACCTTCTCGGCGGTCTACAACTCCCCCGTGGTGTTCTTCTGCCAGAACAACCAGTGGGCGATCTCCGAGCCGACCGAGCGCCAGATGCGCGTGCCGCTGTACCAGCGCGCGCAGGGCTTCGGCTTCCCCGGCGTCCGCGTGGACGGCAACGACGTGCTGGCCTGCCTGGCCGTGACCCGCTGGGCCCTGGACCGGGCGCGCCGCGGCGAGGGCCCGACCCTGGTCGAGGCGTTCACGTACCGCATGGGCGCGCACACCACCTCCGACGACCCGACGAAGTACCGGCGGGACGAGGAGACGGCGGCCTGGGAGGCGAAGGACCCGATCCTGCGCCTGAAGACCCACCTGCTGGCCACCGGGGGCGCCGACGAGGCGTTCTTCGCGGAGCTGGAGGCGGAGAGCGAGGCGATGGGCAAGCGCGTGCGCGAGGCCGTACGCGCCATGCCCGACCCGGACACCATGGCGATCTTCGAGAACGTCTACGCGGACGGGCACGCGCTCGTCGACGAGGAGCGCGCGCAGTTCGCCGCCTACCTCGCGTCCTTCGAGGGTGGGGAGTGACCACCATGGCCATCGAGAAGATGTCTATCGCGAAGGCGCTCAACGAGTCCTTGCGCAAGGCCCTGGAGACGGACCCGAAGGTCCTGATCATGGGTGAGGACGTGGGCAAGCTGGGCGGTGTCTTCCGGATCACCGACGGCCTGCAGAAGGACTTCGGCGAGGAGCGGGTCATCGACACCCCGCTCGCGGAGTCCGGCATCGTCGGTACGGCGATCGGGCTCGCGCTGCGCGGCTACCGCCCCGTCGTCGAGATCCAGTTCGACGGGTTCGTCTTCCCCGCGTACGACCAGATCGTCACGCAGCTCGCGAAGATGCACGCGCGGGCCCTCGGCAAGATCAAGATGCCGGTCGTCGTGCGCATCCCCTACGCGGGCGGCATCGGCGCGGTCGAGCACCACAGCGAGTCCCCGGAAGCGCTCTTCGCGCACGTGCCGGGCCTCAAGGTGGTCTCGCCGTCGAACGCGAGCGACGCGTACTGGATGCTCCAGCAGGCGATCCTCAGCGACGACCCGGTGATCTTCTTCGAGCCGAAGCGGCGCTACTGGGACAAGGGCGAGGTGGACGTCGAGGCCATCCCCTACCAGCTGCACAAGGCGCGCGTGGCGCGCGAGGGCTCCGACATCACCCTGGCCGCCTACGGTCCGATGGTGAAGGTCTGCCTGGAGGCCGCGGCCGCCGCCGCCGAGGAGGGCAAGTCGGTGGAGGTCATCGACCTGCGGTCGATGTCCCCGGTCGACTTCGACGGGATCCAGGCCTCCGTGGAGAAGACCCGCCGGCTCGTGGTCGTCCACGAGGCGCCGACCTTCCTCGGTATGGGCTCGGAGATCGCCGCTCGCATCACGGAGCGGTGCTTCTACCACCTGGAGGCCCCGGTGCTGCGTGTGGGCGGTTTCCACGCCCCGTACCCGCCGGCCCGCCTGGAGGACGAGTACCTGCCGGGCCTGGACAGGGTGCTCGACGCCGTCGACCGCTCGCTGGCGTACTGAGGAGCCACGTTCATGACCATCCGCGAATTCAAGATGCCCGACGTGGGCGAGGGCCTCACCGAGGCCGAGATCCTCAAGTGGTACGTCCAGCCGGGTGACACCGTCACCGACGGCCAGGTCGTCTGCGAGGTCGAGACGGCCAAGGCCGCGGTGGAGCTGCCGATCCCCTTCGACGGCGTCGTGCACGCACTCCTCTTCGAGGAGGGCACCACGGTCGACGTCGGCCAGGTCATCATCTCGGTCCGGACCGAGGCGGGAGACGCCGCCGAGGCGGCCCCGGTCCAGGAGGCGGCTCCGGCCGCCGCCGAGGCGGAGGAGGAGCCCGCACCGGCGGCCCGTCAGCCCGTGCTGGTCGGCTACGGGGTCTCCACGGCCTCCACGAAGCGCCGCCCGCGCAAGGCCCCGGCGGGCACGGCCGCGCAGAACGGCACGGCCGCCCCGGCGGTTCCGGCCGCCGCACCGGCCCCGGCGGCCCCCGCTGTTCCCGCTCAGCAGAACGGGAACGGGCAGGCCGTCGAGGAGCGTCCGCTGGCCAAGCCGCCGGTGCGCAAGCTCGCCAAGGACCTCGGGATCGACCTGGCCTCGGTGGTCCCCACCGGCGACGGCGGGATCGTGACCCGCGAGGACGTGCACGCGGCAGCCGCCGCGGCGCTCGCCCCGCAGACCGTGGCCGCCCCGGCCCAGGCGGCTCCGGCCGCCGCACCGGCCCCGGTGGCCGCGCAGGCTCCGGCCGCCGCGGTCGAGCCGGCGGCGCGGGAGACCCGTATCCCGGTCAAGGGCGTCCGCAAGGTCACCGCCCAGGCCATGGTGGGCTCCGCCTTCACCGCGCCGCACGTCACCGAGTTCATCACCTTCGACGTGACCCGCACGATGAAGCTGGTCCAGGAGCTCAAGGCCGACCCGGACCTCGCGGGGCTGCGGATCAACCCGCTGCTCCTCATCGCCAAGGCCGTGCTGGTGGCCGTCCGCCGCAACCCGGACGTCAACGCGTCCTGGGACGAGGCGGCCCAGGAGATCGTGCTCAAGCACTACGTCAACCTGGGCATCGCCGCGGCCACCCCCAGGGGGCTGATCGTCCCGAACATCAAGGACGCGCACGCCAAGACCCTGCCCGAGCTGTCCGAGGCCCTGTCCTCGCTGGTCGCCACGGCCCGCGAAGGCAAGACCTCCCCGGCCGACATGCAGAATGGCACCCTCACCATCACCAACGTCGGCGTCTTCGGCGTCGACACCGGTACGCCCATCCTGAACCCCGGCGAGTCCGCGATCCTCGCGGTCGGTGCGATCAAGCTCCAGCCGTGGGTCCACAAGGGCAAGGTGAAGGCACGGCAGGTCACCACCCTGGCCCTGTCGTTCGACCACCGTCTCATCGACGGGGAGCTCGGTTCCCGGTTCCTGGCCGACATCGCCGCGGTCCTGGAACACCCGCGCCGCCTGATCACCTGGTCGTGACGCGGTACGACGCACCATCCGACGGCCGGTCCCGTACCACGGGGCCGGCCGTCGGCCGTCGGGCCGGAGGTCCCGGGACCTCCGGCCCGACCGAAATCCATGGCCTGAGATGTGACTTCATGTGATCATCGCCGGATGCGTTTTCGTGCTGCCACCGCAGACCCCGCCGACCTCGACCGCGCCGCCGCCTACCCGGCCGACGGCCCCGTCGCCGCCCTGACCGCCGAGAAGATCCGCGAGGAACTCGCCGCCGGCCAGTTCCGCCCCGAGTGGACCTGGTTCGCCGAGGACGAGGACGGCGAGGTCCTGGCCCGTGCCCTGTGGTGGGGCCGCGCCGACAGCGAGCGGCCCATCGCCCTCGACTGCCTCCAGGTCCGGGCCTCCGTGACCGACCCGGCGGGCCTCGCCGCCGGCCTGCTCGCCGCCGGGCACGCCGCCTTCGGCGCGCTCCCGCTCTACAACCTCTCCCTGCCCCGCGACTGGCGCACCCGCCCGGACCTGGCCGAAGCCGTCGCCTGGCGCCAGGAGGCCGCGGCCCGGACCGGGCTGACGCGCGAGATCGAGCGCCTGCGCTACGAGTGGACCCCCGCGGCCGGCACCGCCGCCCCCACCGGCCGGCTCGTCTTCCGCGAGGGCACCGACGAGGAGTTCCTGGACGCCTTCGTCCGGCTCTCCCACGGCAGCCTCGACGAGCACACCCGGACCGAACTGCGCTCGATGGACGCCGAGGAACTGGCCCGGGACGACATCGCCTTCTACCGCGACTGCCCCGGCGAGCGCTCCTGGTGGCGGCTGGCCCACCTGCCCGACGGCACCCTGGCCGGCCTGGCCCTCCCCTCCGCGACCCCCTACCACCGGAACGTCGGCTACCTGGGCGTCGTACCGGAGCAGCGCGGCCGCGGCCTGATCGACGAGATCCTGGCCGAGATCACCCGCTTCCACGCCACCGGGGGCGCCGAACGCATCACGGCGACCACGGACACCGTCAACGTCCCGATGGCCGCCGCCTTCGGCCGGGCCGGCTACGAGGTCACCGAGATCCGCCTCGTCCTGGAGGCTGCCTGAACCGGGCCCTCTGGGGCTCCGCCCCAGACCCCGCGCCTCAAACGCCGGCGGGGCTGGATTTGGCCCTGGCTGCGCCGGGTGCCCTGCGGGCGGCTCGGCCGGGGCCTGGTTGGTGGGGTCGGTCCGCGGGGCCGCTCCGGGTTGTCTCCTCGGCTCGCGCACTGAGCCTGATCCGACGTCCTCGGCCCGGGTTGCGCGCTCGTCCTGCGGGGACACCCCTGCGCGTCCCCACTCCCCTCCACCACGAGTCCCGCGAAACTGCCCAGCCTGGCAGGGTTTCACTTCCGGAGCCTGGGCGTGGGGCGGGGTCGCGCAGGAGAGTCCCCGCAGGACGAGCGCGCAACCCAGGCCGGACATGCGTAGCCGGGGCTAAGTGCGCGAGCCGAGGAGACGCTCCGGAGCGGCCCCGACCCACACCCGAAGCCGAACCCAGCCCCGCCGGCGTTTGAGGCGCGGGGTCCGGGGCGGAGCCCCGTGCAACGGCGCCGCACAGGCCAAGCCCCGGCCAAGCCCCCCCGGCAGACCTAGCGGGCCGCGTTGCCCAGGACCTTGACCGGGGTGATGCGGACGACCACGCGGACGTCCTCCGGCGGGGCCGCGGCGTAGTCCTTGCCCGCGCCCGGGCCCGCGTACTCCTCGGCGATGCGGACGGCGACCGCGCGCCCGGCGTCCTCGGTGACGGTGGCGGTTCCGCGGATCTCCGCGTAGAGGAAGGGATTGGCGAGGTCGAAGACGGTCAGGCCGACCCGTCCGTCCCGGACGATGTTGCGTTCCTTGCGGCGGCCCTGCTCCGTGGAGATCAGCACGTCGCCGCCGTCCCGGGTGACCCAGACCACCGAACTCTGGGGACTGCCGTCGGGGTTGATGGTCGCCAGCACCGCCGGATGCGGGGCGTCGAGCAGCTGGCGTACGGTCTCGTTCAGCTCAACAGTCATGGCGGCGAGGCTAGTCGGGGCGGCCGCGGGAGCGCCGCCGGTTTCCGGCCGCGCCCGCCGACTACCCGAGGTCGGTCATTTCCAGCTGATGTTGAGCCAGGGGCTGGCGGGGTCCGTGGTCAGCGTGAGGTGGGCGTCGAGGGCGCCCGCGTACCACTCGCCGAACTCCTCCTCGTCGAAGTGCAGGCACCGGCCGAGGACGTACCCGGCGGAGAACTCCGCCCAGGACCGGTACGTCTGACGGGCCGATTCCCCCGCGCGCAGGACGGCCCGCTCCGCCTCGTGGAGGGTGCCGTAGCGGGTGCCGAGGCCCCAGCGGGCCATTTGCGAGGCCCGGCCGTGGTCCCAGCCCTCCACCGAGCGGACCCAGCCCTCCTCGGGGAGGAGGCCGTCGGCCCGGAAGCGCTGCTCGTAGCGGGTGATCCGGCCGATGAGCCGCTTGACCCCGGCGATCTCGCCCTCCACCTCGGCGGTCGGGCGCGGCTGCGCGAGGGTGACCCCGTCGGGGGTCAGCTGCGGTTCGGCGGAGCGTTCGGCGTTGCGGCGCAGGCTGGCCTCGGCCGCGTGCCGCCAGTGCTCGATGTCGACGGGCCCGGCGAAGTCGGAGGCGAGGACGCGGCGGACGCGGAGCGCGTACTCCCAGACGGGGCTGACCATCCCGGCGTTCAGCAGCTGCTCCAGCGTGGCGAGCCAGCCGGGCCGGTCGGTGATGCCCCAGCCCTTGTGGAGGCGCCGGCGCTCGTGGTGGTAGCCGGAGCCGTGGTAGGCGAGGGAGTTCCAGAACTCCCCGTTGGTCACGGCGAGATGGCCGCCTATGGCGAGGCCGTGGGCGATGGGCCCGTGGAGCGGGCCGCCGGTGAAGAGGGCGTGGACCTTGCCCTCGGGCAGCCCGTGGGAGGCGACGGCCTCGCCCTGCGCGCGCCAGCGGGCCAGGTCGGCGGGGGTGGTGGTGAGGTAGGCCTCGGCGGGGGTGCCCGGGTTCACGGCCAGGAAGGCGGGATCGGCGGGGGTCCACACCTTGCCGAACCAGCCGAGGCTCTGGGACTCGTAGACCGTCTCCGGTACGGGCGCGGGCAGCATCCCGGCGGTGTGGACGACCAGGGCGTTGCCCGGGGTGGGGTAGAAGCGCACCGTGTCGGGGTCGGCGTCGGCCTGCACGCGGGGCTGCGCCAGGAAGAGCTGGGCCCGGGCGAGGGCGCCGAGGTACGCGGACCAGTCGCCGGCGCTCCTGGCCTCGTACAGCTCTCTCTCGACGGCGCTCGGTGCGATCCAGGTCCCCATGTGGGGACCCTATACGGGCGGCCCGGCCCGCCGTCCGCCGACCGGACAACCGGGCGGAACCGGTCCGGCCCGCCCCGTACGGCGCCGGGTACGGCCGTACGCCCCCGTGCCACCACGCGACCGTCCGGACCCCCTTGACGCGCCCCACCCGCGGGGAGACGCTCCCGGGGCTCGGAAGCGAACGGTTGCAGCTGGGGGGCCGCCATGCCGGAGGAGTCTGTCCAGACCGCGGGGGAGCTACGGGCGCGGCTCGTGGCACTGGGGGCGCGGTGGTCGGTACTGGAACACCTGGCCGACGGGGAGCCGGTGCCGCGGCCCTCGCTCGGTCTGGAGCCCGGGGCGAACCTGACGCCGGCCGCCGCGGTCGGACCGGTGGACCTGCGGGCGCTCCTGGGGCGGGAGAGCGCCAATCCGGACCTCACCCGGCGCCGGGCGGCGCACGGTTTCCTTCCTGCGCCGGCGGGTGAGGCCCCGTCCCGCCCGCCGGCCGCCGCGGCCCGGCCCGCGGCCGTGGACTGGCGCGCCCGCTGGGGCCGGCCCTGGATCACCAAGGTGAAGGACCAGAACCCCTGCGGTTCCTGCTGGGCCTTCGGCGCCGCCGCGCTGGTGGAGTCCATGGCCCGCATCGAGCACGGGGTCTGGGCCGAGCGGTCCGAGGGGGACGTGCACGACGGGATGAAGTGCCCCTGCGGGCAGGGCGGCGACCCGGAGTCCGCCCTCGACTGGATCGCGGCGAACGGCGGGCTCGCCGACCCGGACTGCTGGCCGTACAGCGTCCCGCCCGCCGGTCTGCCCGCCGCGCGCCGCGACGCCTGGCGCGCCGAGTACACGCCCAGCTGGGACCGCTCGGGCCGCACCGTGCGGATCACCGGCTACGTACGGCTCGGCGACGTGGAGCAGCAGAAGGTCTGGCTGGACACGGTCGGCCCGCTGACCGCCTGCTTCGACGTGTACGAGGACTTCTTCGGCCTGGGTTCCGGGGTCTACCACCGCACCAGCGAACGTCTCGCGGGCGGCCACTGCGTGCTGGTCGTCGGCTACGACGACGCGGCCGGCTGCTGGCTGTTCAAGAACTCGTGGGGGACGGGCTACCACGTCGGCGGCTACGGGCGGATCGCCTACGGCGAGGCGAACATCGACTACTGGGCCAAGTGCGGCCTGCGCGGCACCAACATCGATCCGTGGAGCAAGCGCCGCCTGCACGCGGGCAACGTCTACGAGAGCGGCAACGGCCGCGCCCACCGCAACTTCGAGCTCCTCGCCACCACCGGCGGCGGCCGCCTCCAGCACTGGTGGCGCGACGGCGACGCCCCCTTCCCGTGGGCCCGCGCCCGCGCCTTCGCGCACGACGCCTCCGGCCAGCCCGCCTTCACCGGGACCACCTACAACCGGAACATGGAGTCCCTGCACGTCACCACCGGCGGCCGGCTGCGCCACTGGTACTACGAGCAGTCCGGCGGCGCCTGGCGCGACGGCGGCGCCTTCGGTCCGGGTGACGCGGCCGTCGGCTCGACCCCGGCCTTCATCCAGAGCGACTACGGCAAGCCGGGCAATTTCGAGGTGGTCGTCCGGACCGCCGACGGGCGCCTGAACCACTGGTGGCGGATCAACGGCGCCCCCTGGACCTGGAACGACGGCGGCCGCTTCGCCTCCGGCATCGCCCACTACGGCCCCGCGCTGGTGCAGACCCGCGGCCGCCGCCTCGACCTCGTCGCCGCCCGCGCGGACGGCCGTATGCAGCTGTGGTGGCGCGACGACCCGGACGGCTTCGCCTGGCGCGCCGGGGAGGTCTTCGGCGGCGCGGCGGCCGCGACCTCCGCGCCCTGCCTGATCGAGGCGCAGCACGGCGCCGCGGACGAGGACACCGCCGGGAACTACGAGCTGTGCGTGGCCGTCGACGGCGGGCGGGTCGAGCACTGGTGGCGGGGGAACGCGGCCGGCTGCGCCTGGAGCCGTGGCGCCGTCTTCGGACACGACGTGCTCGCGGTCACCGGGATGCTCCAGGGCAGCTTCGGGTTCAACCTGGAAGTCGTCGTCCTGCGCACCGACCGCCGGCTCCAGCACTACTGGCGCGACGGCGCGGGCTGGCACGAGGGGCCGGTCATCGGCCCCGTCTGAGGGACCGGCGCGAAGGTGGGCGGTGGCAGGTGGAGGTACGGAACGTCGTGCTCGGCCCGGGGGAGTCGTACGCGCTGCGCCTGACCGGGCGCGGGGCCCGCGGGTACGTGTGGACCTGGCAGGTCACCGGGAACACGGACGCGGTGGCGGTGACCGAGGAGGCCGCGGAGCCCGGTTCCGGCGGGGTGGTCCCCGGGGCGCCGGTGGAGCGGACGTATACCGTCCGGGGCCGCTCCCCGGGAGGGCGGGCCCGGATCCGGTTCGCGCAGGTCCGGCCGCCCTATCCGCAGGAGGCCCCGTACGACGAGTTCGTGCTGGACGTGGAGGTCACCTGAGCGCCCACCGCTGTACGGCTTCCAGCGGGCCCCGGTCGAAGCGGCGCAGCCACAGCCACGACCCGGCGGCCAGGGCCAGGGCCACTGCGGCCCACAGCCCCATCACCCACCAGGGGCCGGTCCCGGCCAGCCGCTGGGTCAGGCCCAGCCCGATGCCGTAGCAGAGCAGCATGCAGAGCAGGTTCTGGGTGACGTAGCAGGTCAGGGCGGTGCGGCCGACCGAGCTGAGGGCGGTGGTGACGGGCCGCGGGATCCACAGCCGGTCCAGGGCGACGCCGATCAGGCCGATGTAGCCGACGGCGACGAGCGGCGCGGCGCCGTAGCGGCCCAGGGCGAAGAAGTCGTCGCCGCCGAGGGCGGTCGCGGTGTTCAGGGGCAGGCCGAGGCCGAGGCCCCAGACGGCCATCCGGGACCGGATGCGGCGGCCCGCGTCGCCGGCGGTGAAGGCGCCCGCGCGGTGGAGGCGGACGCCGAGGAGGAAGAGGAAGACGAGCAGGCCGAAGGAGAAGACCGGCTCGATGCGCAGCACGGGGAGGTTCTCCAGCCGGAAGGCGATCTGGGACAGGTAGCCGCCGTGCGCGTACAGCTCGACGGCGGCCGTGTCCGGCCCCTTCGGTGTGCCGTCACCGGACTGGGTCACGGAAGCCAGCGTCACCAGGGAGACCAGGGTCAGGTGCACGGCGGCGGCCGTCCACATGGCGCGCCTGCGGACCTTCTCGGAGCGGGCCAGCAGCCAGGCGACGAGGAGGGCGGTGACGGCGTAGCCCATCAGCACGTCCCAGGCGAAGACGAGCAGGAAGTGGACGGTGCCTTCGAGGAAGAGGAAGGCGGCGCGCCGCCAGTAGCGGCCGGGCCAGGGATCGCCGCGACGGGCGGCGGAGTCGTACTGGATGGCCAGGCCCACGCCGAACAGGACCGTCAGCAGGGCCAGGAACTTGCCGTCGGCGAGGAAGCGGAAGACGCTCTCGGCGAGGTTCGCGGCGGAGGGGTCGGCGACGGGGTCGGGGGTGGCGAGGCCGCCCTGGAGCACGCCCCACTCCGAGCCGGGCGAGGCGAAGATCCAGACGTTGGTCATGAGCGTGCCGAGGATGGCGGCGCCGCGCAGGACGTCGAGGAGCGGGAGCCGGGAGGTCGTACGGTTCACGGGGAGGGTGGTCATGGTGTCGGCCATGACTTCAGCGTCCCGGCCCGCGGGGCGGTGCACGTCGTGCCGGTGGACGAAGCCGCGGTACATCCTTCGATGCAGCGGGCGGGCGCCGTCGTCCGCATCCTGGACGGCGCCGGGGCTTGCACCCCTGTTGTATCTATGCTGTGCACATGCCAGCCGCCACCAGTACCGGGACCGCCGCCGACCGGGTCTACCAGCACGTCAAACAGGGCGTCCTCGACCGCCGCTACGAAGGCGGCACCCTCCTCACCGAAGGCGAACTCGCCGAAGCCGTGGGGGTGTCCCGTACCCCGGTCCGCGAGGCCCTGCTGCGGCTGGAGACCGAGGGGCTGCTGAAGCTGTACCCGAAGAAGGGTGCCCTGGTGCAGGCGGTCTCCGCGCAGGAGATCACCGACGTGCTCGAAACCCGGCTGCTGGTCGAGGAGTTCACCGTACGAAGGGCCGTGCCCGCGCCGCCCGCACTGCTGGAGCGGCTCGCCGGCCTGCTGGAGGAGCAGCGCCGGCACGCGGCCGGGGGCGACCTCGCCGCGATGATGGCAGCCGACCGCGCCTTCCACGCCGAGATCGTGCGCGGCGCCGGGAACCAGATCCTGTGCCGCCTCTACGACCAGCTCCGCGACCGGCAGCTGCGGATGGGCGTGGCCCTGCTGCACAGCCACCCCGACCGGGTGGAGCGGACGCTGGCCGAGCACACCGAGATCCTGGAAGCTCTGCGGGCCGGGGACGAGGAGGCGGCGGCCGCCGCCGTGCGCGGACACATCGGCCGGGTCGAGTCCCTGGTCCGGGGGCAGGGCCGATGACCGGGGCGGCGGCCGCGGCCGCGGTCAAGGACCCTCCGGGCGGGCGCGGGGCCGTCGCCGTCTGGGGCATCGGCGTCGCCGTCTACTTCGTGGCGGTGATCTTCCGCACCAGCCTGGGCGTCGCCGGACTCGACGCCGCCGACCGCTTCCACGTCAACGCCTCGGCGCTGGCCACCTTCTCCCTCCTCCAACTGCTGGTCTACGCGGGCATGCAGATACCCGTGGGGCTGATGGTGGACCGGCTCGGCACCAAGAAGGTGCTGACGCTGGGGGCGGTGCTCTTCACCGCCGGACAGCTCGGCTTCGCCCTCTCCCCCTCGTACGGGATGGCCCTGGCCGCCCGGGCACTGCTCGGCTGCGGCGACGCGATGACCTTCATCTCCGTGCTGCGGCTCGGCACCCGGTGGTTCCCGGCCCGGCGCGGACCGTTGATGGCCCAGCTGGCCGGGCTCGTCGGCATGGCGGGCAACCTCGTCTCCACGCTGGTGCTCGCGCCCGTGCTGCACGGGGTCGGCTGGACGCCGGCGTTCGCCGGCAGCGCGGTCGCGGGGCTGGTGGTCCTCGTCCCCCTGGTGCTGTTCCTGCGCGACCACCCGGAGGGGCACGAGCCGGCCTCCCCGCCGCGGGGCGGGGGAGGCTTCGTCCGCCGCCAGATCAGGGAGTCCTGGAGCGAACCCGGCACCCGCCTCGGGCTGTGGGTGCACTTCACGACGCAGTTCCCGGCGATGGTGTTCCTGCTGCTGTGGGGGATGCCCTTCCTGGTCGAGGCGCAAGGGCTGTCGCGGACCACCGCGGGCGGACTGCTGACGCTGGTGGTCGCCTCGAACATGGCCCTCGGGCTGGTCTACGGCCAGATCGTCGGCCGCCGCCAGTGCTCGCGGATCCCGCTCGCCCTGGGCACGGTCGGGCTGACCGCCCTGCTGTGGGCGGCGGTCCTGGTGTACCCGGGGGACCGGGCCCCGATGTGGCTGCTGGTCACGCTGTGCCTGGTCCTCGGCTCGTGCGGTCCGGCCTCGATGATCGGCTTCGACTTCGCCCGCCCCGCCAACCCGGCGGAGCGGCAGGGCACCGCGTCCGGGATCACCAACATGGGCGGCTTCCTCGCCTCGATGACCACCCTGCTGGCGGTGGGCATCCTGCTCGACGCCACCGGCGACAACTACCGCATCGCCTTCTCGACGGTGTTCGTGCTGGAGGCCCTCGGGATCACCCAGATCCTCCGCCTGCGGGGCCGGGCCCTGTCACGGGAACGGGACCGGCTGGTCCCTGCCCCGGTGGCGGCATCAGCCAGATCCAGCCCCGCCGGCGTCGGAGGCGCGGGGCCATAATCAGCCCCGCCGGCGTTTGAGGCGCGGGGTCTGGGGCGGAGCCCCAGGTCCCGGCGCAGCCGGGCTCACCCGCCCGGCCGGCGCTACGGCGTAACGGCGAATGCGGCCAGGATGGCCCCGGCCAACTCCGCATCGCCCTCCACCTTCACCCGATCGGCGACGACGTGCGCACGGACCCGCCCCGCGGCGAGGCGGACGTACGTCTCCCAGTCCAGGGTCAGCGTCACCGCCGGGCCCAGCGACGGGGCCTTGTCCAGGGTCCCGCGGCCCGCCGCGTCCACCCGTACCGTCCGCATGAACTCCAGCGGCCCGTGCACGTCCACGACCACCGCCGAGTTCGCGGGGGCGCCCGCGCCCTTCGCGACCACCTTCGGCAGCCCGGCGAGGAGGATGTCCCGCGCCACGTACGCCCCCGGCGAGTCCCAGTTCCCGGGTACGCCCAGCGCCTGGCGCAGGTCCTGTTCGTGCATCCACACGTCGAAGGCGCGCAGCCGCAGCGCGTGCTCCAGCGTCACCTGGTCGCCCAGCGGGCCGCGCACCATCGTGTCCGGATCCC
Source organism: Streptomyces sp. NBC_01408 (assembly GCF_026340255.1). Taxonomy (GTDB): domain Bacteria; phylum Actinomycetota; class Actinomycetes; order Streptomycetales; family Streptomycetaceae; genus Streptomyces. The sequence continues at coordinate 1,620,679 of NZ_JAPEPJ010000001.1, forward strand.
GCTTCTCGTTCCGCAGCTGCCGGGACCGGCGGATGACGGTGTACTCCAGCTCCGAGGTCATCTCCGGGGCGGTGTGGTGCCGTCGTACGTCGACCTGCACCTCCATGTACCGGCTGAACTCGTCCACCACGTGCCGCAGGTCCCGCGCGACGGTGTGGATCGGCCGCGGGTCCCCGAGCTGCTCACATTCGATGCCGATGATGTGGGACACGACGTCGCGGACCGACCAGCCGGGGCACGGGGTCGCCCGGTTCCACTCGCCCTCCGTCAGCGGGAGGACCAGCTCGGATATCGCCTCGATGGAGTGCGTCCACGCGTCGGCATAGGGCTGAAGGCTGGGATGGACGGTCAACGGGACCCCTCGCGGTGCTGTTCAGTGGCGCGTTCTGGAAGATCTGGACAACGGACTCGGCTTCCAAAACTACGCTGCCGGTGAGCACCCCGGCAGTGCTTTCGTGTGACGATCGTAGGCCCGAGTTGACGGCTTGAATGCCAGGACGGTGGTACTGTGCGCGCCTCGCTGATCCAAATCGCTGTGAATGAGGGCGAGTCGGTGGTTTCCCGGCGTGCCCGGGCGGCCGAGCTCGTACGGGAGCAGGCCGGCTCCGACCTCGTGGTCCTGCCGGAGCTGTGGACCGTCGGAGCCTTCGCCTACGAGCAGTTCGAGACGGAGGCCGAACCCCTCGACGGCCCCACCTTCGAGGCCATGTCCAAGGCCGCGCGCGACGCCGGGGTCTGGCTGCACGCGGGGTCGGTCGTCGAGCGCGCGGGCGACGGCTCGCTCTACAACACCGCCCTCGTGCTCTCCCCGACGGGCGAGCTGGCCGCCACCTACCGCAAGATCCACCGCTTCGGCTTCGACCAGGGAGAGGCGGTGCTCATGTCGCCCGGCGACTCCCTGACCACGGTCACCCTGCCGGAGCAGACCCTCGGCATCGCCACCTGCTACGACCTGCGCTTCCCCGAGCTGTTCCGCGGCCTGGTCGACGCCGGGGCCACCACGATGGTGGTCGTGGCGGGCTGGCCCGCCCGCCGCCGGTCCCACTGGACCCTGCTGAACCGGGCGCGCGCGGTGGAGGACCAGTCGTACGTCCTGGCCTGCGGCCTGGCCGGCACCCACGCGGGCGTCGAACAGGCCGGGCACAGCCTGGTGGTGGACCCCTGGGGCGAGGTCCTGGCCGAGGCGGGCCCGGGCGAGGACGTCCTCACCGTGGACCTCGACCCGGCGAAGGTCTCCGACACCCGCACCCAGTTCCCCGCCCTCAAGGACCGCCGTCTGGGCCGGGCCCAGGCGGCGGCGGGGCGGGGTCTAGATGAGTGAGTCCGAAGTGGCGTCGTCCGCCCGCAGACGCGCGTGCCTGGCACCTCCCCGCAGACGCCACTTCGGACTCACTCATCTAGGCTCAGCTGGATGACGGGTACGGGGGAGAGAGCAATGGCTGGGGCGGGCGGCTCCGACCAGGCGCCGGTGCTGCGGGAGCAGGCACCGGACCCGGGGCAGGAACAGGCGCAGGCCTGGGCCGAGGCGGACGCCCGCGTGCAGGAACGGATGCAGGTGCGGTACGAGCTCCCGCCGGACCCGGACGTGCACCGCACGCACCGCACGCAGCGGGCGATAGCGGGCGGCGCGCTGCTGCTGGGCGGGCTCGCGACCGTCTGGAGCCTGGGCGTGGGCACGACGGGGCTGTTCATCCCGCCCCTGCTCGCGCTCGTCGTCCCCGTCGTGGTCCGCGAGGCCGTCAGGTTCCGCCGGATCTGCCTGGGCCTGGCTCTCCTCCTGCTGCCCGTCGGGGTCGTCCTGTACCTCCTCGGCGCGTTCCTGCTGATCCCCTCGGCCGTGCTCCTGCTGCTGGCCCGCGGCGCCGACCCGCGCCGCAGCCCGGCGGGCGCCCGGGTCCGGGCCGGCTTCGCCGGCCTGATCGGCCTGCTGATGGCCGTGGTGTACGTCTACGCCATCGTGGCGGTCGCCTCGCGCGGCTAGGGGGTGGACCTTTCCGGCCACAGCACTAGGGGGCGTCTCCGGAGGCCCGTCCCCTACAGGTCGTCCTCCCGCTCCTTCTCCGCCATCCGGATCACGCACACGGCCACCGCGATCAGCAGCGCCGCGTCCGCGTCCTCGCGGATCACGTCCACGGCGTAGGTCTCGCGGATCCGGTACCACTGCCGCGAGACCAGGGCGAGCAGCTCCCCCTCGTACTCGACCTTGAACTCCCGGTCCAGGATCCGCCCGCTGACGTCGAGCTCGGTGTCCTCCACCAGGCTCACCCGGTAGTGGTTGCGCAGCAGCGAGAACCGCTTCCTGCGGATCACCGCGAGCCGGCGGCCGTCCCGCTCCCGCTCCAGGGTCATCGCGTCGCGGAAGCTGAACACCTTCTCCCGCAGCGTGATCAGGATCCGGCCGTCCGGATCCTTGAGCTCCAGGGTGTCGCGGACCCGCAGCGCCTTCCCGTCGACGAGGAACGCGTGGCGGCCGGCCTCGTCCTCGATCCAGTAGTCGTCCCCGATGGCCAGCACTTTGTCCCGAACGAGGTATTTCATGCGCTGATCGTTGCCCGCGATAGGTTGCCGTCATGCCCCTGCTCTACGTGACCGACCTGGCGTACCCGGCCCGCGGCCGCCGCTACTGCGACGAGGACATATTCCTCACCTCCCGCCTGCGGACCCACTTCGAGCTGGCCCTGTGCCATCCCGGCGACGCGCAGGCCCTGATGCCGGGCTTCGACGCGGTGATCGTCCGCAACAGCGGTCCCGTCCTGCACTACCAGGGGGCCTACGACGCCTTCCGGACGGCCGCCCTCGCCGCCGGGACCCGCGTCTACAACCCGCTCACCGGCCGCGGCGACATGGCGGGCAAGCAGTACCTCCTCGACCTGACCGCAGCCGGCTACCCGGTCATCCCCACGGTCGACGACCCGGCCAGGCTCTCGCAGCTGCCCCGGGCCGCGCAGTACGCGGTCAAGCCCAAGCAGGGCGCGGACTCCATCGGCCTCACCTTCACCGCGGACCCGTCCGGCAGCCCGGCGGGGGAGGTCCTCATCCAGCCGCGCGTGGACTTCGCGTACGAGGTCTCCTTCTACTTCGTCGACGACGCCTTCCAGTACGCCCTCTACGGCCCTGACCCGGCCCGCCGCTGGGACCTCCAGCCGTACGCCCCCACCGAGGCGGACCTGGCCTTCGCCCGCACGTTCATCGCCTGGAACACCCTCGGCCACGGCATCCAGCGCGTTGACGCCTGCCGGGCGCCGTCCGGGGAACTCCTGCTGGTGGAGCTGGAGGACCTGAACCCGTACCTCTCCCTGGACCTGCTCCCGGCCGGGGTCCAGGACGCCTTCGTCACAGCACTCACCGGATCTCTCCACGCCTTCCTCACCTGATGTCAGACCCGGATGCCAGGCTCGGGCCATGGACAAGCAGACGTTCTGGAAGCTGATCGAGACGGCCCGCGAGCAGGCGGAGACGGACCGGGTGGCGGAGCGCGCGTCGGCGCTGCTCGCCGGCCTCCCGGAGGCGGAGATAGCCGCCGCCCAGCAGGTGTTGTGGGACCTGCTGGCGGAGTCCTACCGCAGTCCGCTCTGGGCCGCGGCCTACGTGATCAACGGCGGCTGCTCGGACGACGGCTTCGACTACTTCCGGGGCTGGCTCCTCACCCAGGGCCAGGAGGCCTTCGAGGCGTCCCTGGCCGACCCTGACTCCCTGGCCTCCCACCCCGCGGTCCGCGAGGCGGCGGCAGAGGGCCTGGAACTGTGGGACGAGGAGGCCCTCTCGATCGCCTGGAGCGCCTACCGGTCGGCGACCGGCCACGAGCTGCCGGCGGACTCCTTCACGATCAGCTACCCGCCCCTGGACCCGTCCTGGGACTTCGACTTCGACGACACGGCGGAGACCGCCACCCGCCTCCCCCGCCTGAGCGCCCTCTTCGGCCCGGTGGCCGCCTAGCGTCTCAGAGCCCGCTGGTGTCGAGCTCGACCCCGATCTGGCCCCCACCGCACGTCGTCACCCCCGCGGGTGGACCTGGTCGGGGGTGGCACCCTTGGGGCATGAACGATGCCGCCCCGGCGCACACCCCCGCGCCCCGCCGACATGCCCGTCTCCGTGCCCCCGAGCTGATCGGCAAGGGTGGATGGATCAACACCGGCGGGAAGGATCTGAAGCTCGCCGACTTCCGGGGTCGCGTATTGATCCTGGATTTTTGGACCTTCTGCTGCATCAACTGCCTGCACGTCCTCGACGAGCTGCGCGAGCTGGAGGAGAAGCACCGCGACACCGTCGTGATCGTCGGCGTGCACTCGCCGAAGTTCGTGCACGAGGCCGAGCACGCCGCCGTCGTCGATGCCGTCGAGCGGTACGAGGTGCACCACCCCGTGCTGGACGATCCCGAGCTGGCGACCTGGAAGCAGTACGCCGTACGCGCCTGGCCCACGCTCGTCGTGATCGACCCCGAGGGGTACATCGTGGCGCAGCACGCCGGTGAGGGGCACGCGCACGCCATCGCGCGGCTCGTCGAGGAGCTGGAGGCCGAGCACGAGGCCAAGGGGACCCTGCGGCGCGGGGACGGGCCGTACGTGGCGCCCGAGCCGGTCGCGACCGACCTGCGGTTCCCCGGGAAGGCGCTCGCCCTGCCCGGAGGGACCTTCCTGGTGTCGGACTCCACGCGGCACCAGCTCGTGGAGCTGGCCGCCGACGGGGAGAGCGTCGTACGGCGCGTCGGCAGCGGGGAGCGCGGGTTCACCGCGGACAGTTTCAGCGAGCCGCAGGGGCTGGCGCTGCTGCCCGACGGGAGGGTCGTGGTCGCCGACACCGTCAATCACGCGCTGCGCGTCCTCGACCTGGAGAGCGGGGCCGTCGAGACCGTCGCCGGTACGGGGCGCCAGTGGTGGCAGGGGTCGCCGACCTCCGGGCCCGCGCTGGAGGTGGACCTGTCCTCGCCGTGGGACGTGGCCTGGTGGCAGGGCAAGGTGTGGATCGCGATGGCCGGCGTCCACCAGCTGTGGACCTGGGATCCCGAGGCCGGGACCGTCCAGGCGGCCGCCGGGACCACCAACGAGGGGCTCCACGACGGGCCGGCCGCCGAGGCCTGGTTCGCGCAGCCGTCCGGGCTCGCGGCGGCCGGGGACCGGCTGTGGGTCGCCGACTCCGAGACCAGCGCCCTGCGGTACGTCCACGCCACGGATGACGGCTACGCCGTCACGACCGCCGTCGGGACCGGGCTGTTCGACTTCGGCCACCGGGACGGGGACGCGGGCCAGGCCCTGCTCCAGCACCCGCTCGGGGTGACCGCCCTGCCCGACGGCTCGGTCGCGGTGTGCGACACGTACAACCACGCGCTGCGCCGCTACGACCCCGCCACCGGGCAGGTCTCGACCCTCGCCACCGATCTGCGCGAGCCGAGCGACGCCGTGCTGGTGGGTGAGGACATCGTGGTGGTCGAGTCCGCGCGGCACCGGCTGACCCGGCTGCGGCTGCCGGAGGAGGCGGTGCGGGTGGATTCCGTGGCGCACCGTACGCAGCGGGCCGCCACCGAGGTGGGGCCCGGCCCGCTCCGGCTGGACGTGGTGTTCCAGGCCCCGAGCGGGCAGAAGCTCGACACCCGGTACGGGCCCTCGACGCGGCTGCTGGTGTCCTCGACCCCGCCCGAGCTGCTCGTGGCGGGGGAGGGCGCCGGGACGGACCTGTTCCGGGAGCTGGCGCTGAACCCGGAGCTCACCGAGGGCGTGCTGCACGTCTCGGCGATGGCGGCGTCCTGCGACGACGACCCCGAAAACGAGTACCCGGCCTGCCACGTCCACCAGCAGGACTGGGGTGTTCCGGTGACGGTCACCGCGGCCGGGGCGAACCGCCTGCCGCTGGTCCTCGCGGGCATGGACGCCGCCGGGTAGGACGGCCGTACGACGCGGGGTCCTGCCCCGGACAGAGGTCCGGAGCAGGGCCCCGCGGTTGCGGCTCAGCCCTCCAGGAAGGCGACCAGGGCGTTCGCCAGCAGGAACGGGTCGTCCGCGCCGCACAGTTCGCGCGCGCTGTGCATGGAGAGGATCGCGACGCCGATGTCCACGGTCTGGATGCCGTGGCGGGCGGCGGTGATCGGGCCGATCGTCGTACCGCACGGCATGGCGTTGTTGGAGACGAAGGTCTGCCACGGCACGCCGGCCCGCTCGCAGGCGTTCGCGAACACCGCGCGCCCGCTGCCGTCCGTGGCGTACCGCTGGTTGACGTTGACCTTCAGGATCGGGCCGCCGTTGGCCCGGGGGTGGTGCGAGGGGTCGTGGCGCTCCGCGTAGTTGGGGTGCACGGCGTGGCCGGTGTCCGAGGAGAGGCAGACGGTGCCGGCGAAGGCCCGCGCGCGGTCCTCGTAGGAGCCGCCGCGCGAGAAGACTGAACGTTCCAGCACGTTGCCCAGCAGGGGGCCGTCCGCGCCGGTGTCCGACTGCGAGCCGTTCTCCTCGTGGTCGAAGGCGGCCAGCACCGGGATGTGGTCGAGCTTCCCGGCCCCGGACCCGGACGCGACGGCCGCCAGGGCCGCGATGCCGGCGTGCACCGACAGCAGGTTGTCCATGCGGGGGCCGGCCAGCAGCTCGCGGTCGCGGCCCAGGTACGCGGGCGGCTCGATGGAGTGGACCATCAGGTCCCAGCCGGCCACCGACCCCTGGGGCAGGCCCTCTTCCTCCTCCAGGAACGCGATCAGGTCGCCCTCCTGCACCTCGCCCAGGCCCCAGATCGGCTGCATGTGCCGCTGCTTGTCCAGCTTGAGGCCGTCGGTGTTCACCGACCGGTCCAGGTGCACGGCCAGTTGGGGGACGCGCAGCAGGGCGCGGTCCACGTTGACCAGGCGTTCGCTGCCGTCCCGCAGGGTCAGCCGCCCGGCCAGGCCGAGGTCGCGGTCCAGCCAGGTGTTCAGCAGGGTGCCGCCGTAGATCTCGACGGCGATCTGGCGCCAGCCCTGCGAGCCGGTGTCCGGCAGCGGCTTGACGCGCAGGTTGGGGGAGTCGGTGTGCGCTCCGACGATCCGGAAGGGGGTGTGCGCGGCCGCGCCCTCCGGGACGTACCAGGCGATGAGTGCGCCGCCGCGGAGCACGAACTTGCCCCCGGTTCCCGCATCCCAGGCGTCCTTCTCCGACAACTGCCTGAAGCCTGCCTTCTCCAGCCGCTCGGCCGCATTGGCCACGGCGTGGTACGGCGACGGACTGGCCGTCAAAAAGGTCATCAGATCGTCGGTGTGGCCGCGGTCGAAGCGGGCGGGAGAGCTCATCGTATTTCCCTTGTGTGGAAGCCCCCGGCTTCAGCCGGATGAGGAAACGCATTTCCGGCTCGGAGCCTCGCTGCGGCGGAGTGCCGCGGCGTGAGGCTGTGACCTGTGCTTGTGTTCGGATCGTGACCGCCCCTAGCGTCCGGGGTGTGGGGATTCCTTCCGTGAAGCGGTCGTTCAAGTACCGTTTCTATCCGACGGACGCGCAGGCTGTGGAGCTGTCGCGGACGTTCGGGTGTGTGCGGAAGGTCTACAACCTGGCTCTCGCCGCCCGCGCTGAGGCCTGGAAAGCGAGCCGGGAGCGGATGGGCTACGGGGAGACGTCGGCCATGCTCACCGCGTGGAAGAAGACCGAGGAACTGGCCTTCTTGGCGGCGGTGTCCTCGGTACCGCTGCAACAGGCGTTGCGCCACCTGCAGTCGGCGTTCGTGGGGTTCTGGGAGAAGCGGTCGCAGCACCCACGGTTCAAGTCGAAGCGGAAGTCGCGTGCCTCGGCCGAGTACACCCGCAGCGGGTTTCGCTACGCGGAGGGCCGGTTGCAGCTGGCGAAGATGGGCGAGCCGTTGGACATCGTGTGGTCCCGTCCCTTGCCGGAGGGGGTGGAGCCGTCCACGGTCACGGTCTCGTGTGACAACGCCGGTTGCTGGTACGCAGCCCGGATCCATGCTCGGATCGCCGACCGTCGCCGGGACTTCCTGCATCAGCTGACGACTCGTCTCGTGCGTGAAAACCAAACGCTCGTGATCGAGGACCTGACGGTCACCAACATGCTCAAGAACCGCAAGCTGGCCCGCGCCATCAGCGACGCCGCCTGGCGTGAGCTGCGGTCGATGCTGGAGTACAAGACAGCCTGGTACGGTCGCGAGCTGATCGCCGTGGACCGGTGGTTCCCCAGCTCCAAACTGTGCTCGGCCTGCGGGGCGATCGCCGAGGCGATGCCCCTGAACGTCCGCGAGTGGACGTGCGAGAACTGCGGGACCACCCACGACCGGGACGGGAACGCCGCGATCAATCTTCTGGCCGCCGGGCTGGCGGTTGCTGCCTGTGGAGCGGGTGTAAGACCTCATCGGGAGTCCTCCTCTCGGTCGGGGCGGTCCGTGGTGAAGCAGGAAACCCCACCCGTGCGGGTGGGACTCCCCTCCCCCTAGGGGAGGGGAGGAAGCCAAGTGGTTCACCTTAACGACAGTCGTGTTCGTCATGGCCGGACTGCGGCGGATGGCCGGAGTCCGGTCCCGCGGTTGGTGATCTGCGGTCCCGTCGACTCTCAGCCCGGCGGACGTTCGAATCTGCGCTGCAACTGCCTGCGCTCGCCCCGGCGGATGCGCGGGAGCATTTCCGGGGTCTGCTCGGAGCGCTGCGCGCGCCTCTTGCGTCCGGCGCAGAAGATACAGGCCTCGCCGGGGGGCGCGTCCGGGTCGATGGGCGCTCCGGGGTGCTCGGAGCATCCCGAGGCGTTGCGCGGCCGGGAGAGTTCGCGGGCGACTATGAAGGCGCGGTGCAGGTCGTCGGCGATGCGGACGAAGTCCTCGGCGGCCGAGGACAGCCCCAGGTGGAAGCGCTGGTCCTCGACGGTACGCAGCCAGGTGCGCAGCACGTCGAGGGTGTACGGGGGCTCCGGTACGGGGTAGCCGAGCCGGCGCTGCTCCCCGGCGGGCGGTGCGGCGGCCTTGCGGGCGCCGTGGCCGCGCAGTCCGAGGCGGCGCCGGTCGTTGCACAGGAGGCAGCGGCCCCAGCCGTCGGGGGCCTCGGGGTCGAGGGCCCCGTTGGGGTGCTGAGAGCAGCCGGTGTAGCTCTTGGCGGGGGCGAGGCCGGCGGCGGTCTGGAAGGCCACGTAGAGGGCGTCGGCGATGCCGTCGTACTCGGCGGGGTGGGCGCCGTCGTACAGCTCCCGCAGGTGGTCGCCGAGGCTGCCCAGGCTCGCCTGCAGCTCCTTGAGGGCGTACGGCCGCCCGGTCGGGACGGAGTACCCCCTGCTGCCGTGCTGATCCTGTGGACTCATGCGTACGAGCGTCCCATGAACGGCTGACAACGGGGAAAACCGCAGTACAGGGGCTTGTACGTCAGCGGCCGGGCCCCCGTGCGGAGGGCCCGGCCGCTGATTGCGTACTACACCGCGTACGGCGGGGTGGCGCGTCGGCGCGCAGCCTAGAAGGCGGCCTCGTCGAGCTCCATGAGGGAGTTGTCGACGACCTCGGCCAGCTGGCGCTGGACCGCGACGCCCGGCAGGACCTGCGACGCGAAGAACTTCGCGGCGGCGATCTTGCCGGTGTAGAAGGGCACGTCCTTCGCGGAGGCGGTGGCCAGCTTCTCGGCGGCCACGGCGGCGCCCTTGAGCAGCAGGTATCCGACGACCACGTCGCCGGAGGCCATCAGCAGGCGGGTGGTGTTCTGCCCGACCTTGTAGATGTTCTTCACGTCCTCGCCGGTGGCGGTGAGGTCGACGATCATCTGGCCGACGATGGCCTCGAGGTCGACGGCCGCCTTGGCGAGCGCGTCGCGCGCCGGGGCGAGGTCGTCGCCGCCGGCCGCCTCGGCCAGGAACTTCTTGATCGTCTCGGAGAGGACGTTCAGGGAGGCGCCCTGGTCGCGGACGATCTTCCGGAAGAAGAAGTCCTGGCCCTGGATGGCCGTGGTGCCCTCGTAGAGGGTGTCGATCTTGGCGTCGCGGATGTACTGCTCGATCGGGTACTCCTGCAGGTAGCCGGAGCCACCGAAGGTCTGCAGGGACTGGGCGAGCTGCTCGTAGGACTTCTCCGAGCCGTAGCCCTTGACGATCGGCAGGAGCAGGTCGTTCAGGCCGATGAGGGAGGAGGCGTCCTCGCCCGCGGCCTGCTTGACCTGGATCTCGTCCTGGACGGAGGCGGTGTACAGGACGAGGGCGCGCATGCCCTCGGCGTACGCCTTCTGCGTCATGAGCGAGCGGCGCACGTCGGGGTGGTGCGTGATGGTGACCTTGGGCGCCGTCTTGTCCATGAAGTTCGCCAGGTCGGTGCCCTGCACGCGCTCCTTGGCGTACTCCAGCGCGTTGAGGTAGCCGGTGGAGAGGGTGGCGATGGCCTTCGTGCCGACCATCATCCGGGCGAACTCGATGATCATGAACATCTGGCGGATGCCGTCGTGCTTGTCGCCGATCAGCCAGCCCGTGGCGGGGTGCTGGTCGCCGAAGGTCATCTCGCACGTGTTGGAGGCCTTGAGGCCCATCTTGTGCTCGACGTTGGTGGCGTACACGCCGTTGCGCTCGCCCAGCTCGCCGGTCTCCCAGTCGAAGTGGAACTTCGGGACGAGGAAGAGGGACAGGCCCTTGGTGCCCGGGCCGTGGCCCTCGGGACGGGCGAGGACGTAGTGGAGGATGTTCTCCTCCATGTCGTGCTCACCGGAGGTGATGAAGCGCTTCACGCCTTCTATGTGCCAGGAGCCGTCGGCCTGCTGGATCGCCTTGGTGCGGCCGGCGCCCACGTCCGAGCCGGCGTCCGGCTCGGTGAGGACCATGGTGGAGCCCCAGCGCTTCTCCACGGCGATCTGCGCGACCTTCTTCTGCGCCTCGTTGCCCTCCTCGTGGAGGATGCCGGCGAAGGCCGGGCCGGAGGAGTACATCCAGATGGCCGGGTTCGAGCCGAGCAGCAGCTCCGCGTAGCCCCAGATGAGGGAGCGGGGCGAGGTGGTGCCGCCGATCTCCTCGGGCAGGCCCAGGCGCCAGTACTCCGAGTCCATGAAGGCTTCGTAGCTCTTCTTGAAGGAGGCCGGGACCGGCGCGGTGTTGGTGGCCGGGTCGAAGACCGGCGGGTTGCGGTCGGCGTCCTCGAAGGAGGCGGCCAGCTCGTTCTCGGCGAGGCGGGCCAGCTCGGACAGGACGCTCTTGGCGGTCTCGGTGTCCATCTCCTCGAAGGGACCGGTGCCGTACAGCTTGTCGCGGCCGAGCACCTCGAAGAGGTTGAACTCGATGTCGCGGAGATTCGACTTGTAGTGCCCCATGGCGACGGCTCCGTTAAGGCTCGGGGAGACAGGTTCCTCGTACATACCAATCGGTAACGTAATGATGCTACCCACCGGTAATAAGGGCAACCCTTGCCGGGCAACTGTGACCAGGGTCAAGCGTGGCGCGATTGCGTGCCCGGGGGACCGGGCCCGGTCGGTAGTCTTCGTCCCATGTACGGCTACGACCAGAACGTGAGCGCAGGGCAGCAGTACGCGGCCCCGCAGCAGATGGCAGGCGGGTACGGCGAGCAGCCGCTGTACCCCGAGCCCTCGCCGCCGTCGCTCGCCGACGCGGTACGGGCGTTCACCACCGGGTCGCTGTCCGCGGAGGACTTCCAGCAGATCTTCGCCACCTCGAAGGTCTACTGCCCGCGCGGCGAGACGCCGGGATTCCTGGCCCTGCACAACACGCAGCAGCCGGTCATCCCCATGTTCACCACGCTCAAGGAGCTGCGCCGGTACGCCGGCAAGGAGTCCAAGTACTTCGTGATCACCGGTGCCGAGGTGATCGACCTGCTGCCGACCGGCTACGGCTTCGTCCTCGACATGGAGGGCGACCACCGCATGGTCTTCGACGCGAAGGCGGTCGAGCAGATGGTCGACTACGCCATGCGCCGCATGTACGGCTGACGCGTTCTGCCCTGCGGTCGGCTCGCCTGGGTGCGGCGCCGTTGCTGGGGCTCCGCCCCAGACCCCGCGCCTCAATCGCCGGCGGGGCTGGATTTGGCCCTGGCTTCGCCGGGTGCCCTGCGGGCGGCTCGGCCGGGGCCTGGTCGGTGGGGTCGGTGCGCGGGGCCGCTCCGGGCTGTCTCCTCGGCTCGCGCACTGAGCCCGATCCGACGCCATCGGCCCGGGTTGCGCGCTCGTCCTGCGGGGACACCCCTGCGCGTCCCCACTCCCCTCCACCACGGCTACGCCGACGCCCACTGGCGCCAGGCTGCGCTTCCGAAGCCCGGGCGTGGGGCGGGGTCGCGCAGGAGGGTCCCCGCAGGACGAGCGCGCAACCTGGGCCGGACATGCGTAGCCGGGACTAAGTGCGCGAGCCGAGGAGACGCTCCGGAGCGGCCCCGACCCACACCCCGCCAAGCCCCCACAGGGGCGAAGCCAAAGCCAAACCCAGCCCCGCCGGCGATTGAGGCGCGGGGTCCGGGGCAGAGCCCCGTGCAACGGCGCCGCACACCCCGTCAAGCCTTGCCGGGACACCGCTGAGCCTGGCCGCAGGCCGTCAGGCGGTGGTGGGTCCAGGCGGCGTACCCGCAATAGGCCGCGGAGGCCAGTACGGCGGCGCCCGCCGCCGCGGCCAGCGGGGCCGGCTCGGGGCGGAAGCCGAGCGCCAGCCGGGTCCCCAGGAAGACGAGGACGAAGCCGACCCGGGTGGGTGCGTAGACGGGGATCCGCGCCGCGGTCCCGCGCAGCAGTGCGGCTGCGACCAGCCCGGCGGCGCCGCAGGCGGCGAGCAGGGCCCAGGGGAAGCCGGGAGCGGCGCTGGGGATGCCGTACTCGGGCGGCCCGAGACGGAAGACCGAGGCGGCCCAGCCGAGGCCGAGCCCGCACGCGGTGACGGCCACGGACCACAGTGCGTGCCGCCAAAGGGGTCCCTGCCTGGGGGTTTCCGTCTGTTCGTCGCCGTCCACGGCGTCGTTGAAGCTGATCATGTCCATCACGCCGGGTAGGACGCGGGGCCGCGCACGGAGGTTGGGTCCCGGGGGGAATTACCGCGGGGGGTTCTCCGTTGAGCGCAGGTGTGGCAGAAAGTTCGAGTTTCAACTAAACTCGACGCAGAAGGAGGTCCTGACCATGCCCGCAGTGACTGTTGAGAACCCGTTGACGCTCCCCCGCGTGGCCGAGCCGCAGGCAGCCGTCCCGCGCAAGGTGCTGGCCGTCACCACCGCTCCCGGTGGGTTCGAGGGTGAGGGATTCCCGGTGCGCCGCGCGTTCGCCGGGATCAACTACCAGTACCTCGACCCGTTCATCATGATGGACCAGATGGGCGAGGTGGAGTACGCGCCGGGTGAGCCGAAGGGAACTCCCTGGCATCCGCACCGCGGCTTCGAGACCGTCACCTACCTGATCGACGGAACCTTCGTCCACCAGGACAGCAACGGCGGCGGCGGAGTCATCAACGGCGGCGACACCCAATGGATGACAGCCGGTTCGGGCCTCCTGCACATAGAGGCCCCGCCGGAGTCCCTCGTCGTGTCCGGCGGGCTCTTCCACGGCCTCCAGCTGTGGGTGAACCTCCCGGCCTCCGACAAGATGATGCCCCCGCGCTACCAGGACATCGGCGGCGGCCAGGTCCAGTTGCTGTCCACCCCGGACGGCGGCTCCCTGCTCCGCGTGATCGCCGGTGAACTCGACGGCCACCAGGGCCCGGGCATCACCCACACCCCGATCACGATGGTCCACGCGACCGTCACGCCGGGCGCGCAGATCACCCTGCCGTGGCGGGAGGACTTCAACGCCCTGGTCTACGTCCTGGCCGGGCGCGGATCGGTCGGCGAGGACCGCAGGCCCATCCACACCGGGCAGACGGCCGTTTTCGGCGAGGGCGGCTCGCTGACGGTGCGGGCGGACGCCTCGCAGGACTCGAACACCCCGGACCTGGAGGTCGTCCTCCTCGGCGGGCGTCCGATCCGGGAGCCGATGGCGCACTACGGGCCGTTCGTCATGAACAGCAAGCACGAACTCCAGCAGGCCTTCGACGACTTCCAGGCGGGCCGGCTGGGGACCATCCCCACCACCGCGCGCACCGGGCTCGGCCACCGAGGCGCCGGCGAGGCGGACGAGGACTGACCGGCCCGACGGGCTCCCGGCCGGGAGCCCGTCCCGCTGTGCGGGGCCTAGTGCTGTGGCAGGGCGTCAGATCGCGCCCTCCGGGGCGATGGCTTCCGCGACCACCTCCGGATGCACGTACCGTCCGCCGGAGTGCACGATGCGGATCGCCGCCACCAGTTGTCCGGCCGGCGCGGACTTCGGCACGACGCCCCGCGCCCCCGCGGCGAGACACTGCTTCAGCCGCCCCGACCGGCCGCTCTCCGTGATGATCACGGTGCGGCAGTCGGGCAGGGCTTCCCGCAGGGCCGCGGCCACGTGGACTCCGTCCGGTCCCGGTGACCCGGTGTCCCCGATGTCGAGGACGGCCACGTCCGGACGGTGGGCCCGGGCCATCGCCAGCGCCTGCGGACCCGACTCCGCCTCCGCGACCACCCGCAGGTCGCCCTCCAGGCCCAGCAGGTCACCCAGCGTCCTGCGCATGAGGTGTCCGTCGGCCGCTAGGAGCACGCGGATGATCCGATGCCCCGTCCCTGCGCTCATCCGGCCACCCGCTCCGGTCCGGACGGCGGAACCATCGTCAATCGGCATTCGAAGTGCATACCAGCCAGCGTTCCACCGGGCCCTCGCGGCACATATTGATATTTGTCATGAATTCATCAGTGGCTGCGAGGTCTCCCGGTCAGTCGGTGGCCACCGCCGGCTCCGCCCGGGCGGTGCCGAGCGTCTGCGTCGCGGCCAGCCGCGCGTACAGCCCGCCCTCCCGCAGGAGTTCGGCGTGCGTGCCGGCGGCCCGTACGCGGCCGCCTTCCAGGACCAGGATGCGCCGGGCGCCGGTCACCGTGGACAGGCGGTGGGCGATCACCAGGACGGTGGTGGTGCGGGCGATCTCCGCGATGACCTCGCGCAGCTCGCTCTCGTTGAGCGCGTCGAGCTGCGAGGTGGCCTCGTCGAGCAGCAGGAGCCGGGGCCGTCGCAGCAGCGCCCGGGCGATGGCGATGCGCTGGCGCTGGCCGCCGGACAGGGCCGTGCCGCGGTGGCCGACCTCCGTGTCGAGGCCCTGCGGCAGGCTGTCGACCAGGGCGGTGAGCCGTACCTGCTCCAGTACGCGGTGGAGTTCGTCCGGGCTGGCGCCGGGGGCGGCGAGCATCAGGTTGTCGCGCAGGGTGCCCGCCAGCACGGGGGCGTCCTGCTCGACGTAGCCGATGGTCCGGCGCAGCTCGGCCGGGTTCCAGTCGCGCAGGTCGCGCCCGTCGACGGTGATGCTGCCGCCCTCTACGTCGTAGAAGCGCTCCAGCAGGGCGAACAGCGTGCTCTTGCCGGTGCCCGAGGGCCCGACGACGGCGGTCAGCCCGCCGGGGCTTATCTCGAAGCCGGCCCCGTCCAGGACGGGCCTGCCGTCCTCGCGGTAGCGGAAGACCACGTCCCGGAAGACGATCTCGGCGCCCCCGTCGCCCGCGGCCGGGGCGGCCGCGTCGCCGGACCCGGCCGGCTCATCGCCCTCCCCGCCCTCCTCGGGGGCGAGTTCCAGCACCTCGTGGATGCGCCCGACGGCGGCGGTGCCCACCTGGAGGCCGCTGATCCCGCTCGCCAGCTGCGCGACCGGCCCCACGAGGTAGAACAGGTACAGCAGGAAGCCGATCAGCGAGGCGACGCTCATCGAGCCGTTCGCGACCCGTGCCCCGCCCAGGCCCAGCACGGTCAGGAACGCCAGCTGCACCACCAGGCCGCTGGAGGTGCCGGCCACCGCACCCCAGCGGGCGGCCCGCAGGCCCGCCTGCCAGGCACCGTGCGCCGAACCCTCCAGGGCGGCGCTCTCCCGCTGTTCGGCGCCGCTCGCCTTGACCGTACGGATCGCTCCGAGCAGCCGCTCCAGCCCCGAGCCCAGCTCGCCGAGGGCTTCCTGGGCCTCCTTGCTCGCCCGGGAGATGCGGGGCATGACCAGGGCCGTGCACCCGCCGATGGCGAGGACGACGCCGAGCACCGCGACGAAGAGGACCACGTCGAGCCAGGCCATCAGGACGAGCATGCCGAGCAGCGTGACGGAGCCGATGAGCGTGTCGACGAGGTTGTTGGTCGCCGCCTCGCGGAGCAGGGTGGTGTCGGCCGTCACCCGGGAGATCAGATCGCCGGGCGGGCGCCGGTCCAGGTCCGCGACCCGCAGCCGGGGCAGCCGTGAGATGAGCCGCTTGCGGGCGCCCAGTACCACGCTCTCGGCCGCCCGTTCGACGGCGTACATGCCGAACGCACTGGCCAGCGCCCCGCCCACGATCAGCAGGGCGAGGAGCAGCACCTGGCGGGAGACCGGCTCGTCGACGGCCAGGGCCTCGACGAACGACTTCGCCACGAGCGGCTGGGCGAGGCCGGCGACCCCGCCGAGCGCGCTCAGTGCCGCGCCTGCGATCAGGGCCTTGCGGTGCGGGCGGGCGTGCCCGAGCAGGGAGCGGGTGGCCGAGTCTTTCATCGTCGTGGGTTCCTTCGTCCGGTCGGTTGGGTCAGGACATCCGCAGGGTGGTGAGGATCTCGGGCGCCTTGTCGAACAGCCGCTGTCCCATGGTCCGCAGGGTGACCAGCACGGCCAGCAGGCCGTACGCCGTACCCAGCGGCAGCAGCAGCCACGCGAGGGCGGAGCCGTTCAGGGCGATCGCGCCCGCGATCACCGGGGCGATCGCCACCACTCCGAGGAAGGAGCTGAGGAAGTTCGCCAGGTGGTAGCCGCCGCTCTGGCCGGGCGCACTCACGCTCCACGGGTCCTCGGGGTACGGGTAGGGGTGGAACACGCTGATGGCCATGCCCATCGCGAAGGTCACCCCGAGCAGCGCGAAGCTGACGCCGAGCGCGGCCGCGAGCTGGTCGGTGCGCCCGTTGACGAGGGCGACGCCGGTGGCGACGGCGGTGAGCCAGGGCGCGATGACCACCAGCTGGGGGAGCAGCCGGCCGACGAGTTCGGCGCGGGCCTGCGCCACGGTGCGCAGCGTGGCGACGTTGCTCCAGATCGCGGAGCCGTCGAGGGCGAACAGCACTCCGGGGACGGTCAGTCCGAAGACCCAGGCGCCGCCGACGGCGGCGTACGGGGTCCGCATGTTGGCCGCCGCCATCACGACCGGGAACAGCAGCGCGTACGCCAGCGCCGCGATCATCGTCATCCGGTGCCTCGGCGACCGTGCGAAGGCGCTGAACTGGTGGTGGGCGACGAGCAGGGTCCGGCTGGAGGTGAGCAGCCGGGCCCGCAGGCCTGTCGTCCGGCCCGCCCGGACCTTGACGGCCTGGGCCGTGGAGGCGTCCGTCGTGGTCATCAGCCGGGTCAGGGAGCCGTGCCACCACACCATCAGCAGGGCGATCAGGGCGGCGGTCCCGCCCAGTTCGAGCAGGGCGGTGCCGGTCCTGCCGTCGGCGGCGGCCCGGATCGCGTCGGCCGGCCACCCCGGCGGGGTCCAGCGCAGGATCCGTACGACGAGGGACGGCAGGGCGAGCCCCGAGCCGGCGGTGGTCAGCAGCAGGTAGGCGGCGTAGCCGCCGACCGCGGTCAGTACGCCGCCGAGGGCGGCGGCGTCCTTGCCGCGTCGGCCGGTCAGCGCCCGGGCGAAGGAGGCCAGTACGGCGCGGGAGGCGACCACGCACAGCAGCAGCATCAGCGGTACGGCGAGGACGGTGACGGCCGCGGCGGGGAAGCTGCTGAACGCGCCCTCGGCGGCGCCGACGACCGCTCCGGTGATGAGGACGAGGGTGCACAGCGGCCCCGGGCCGATGAGCGCGGAGGCGGTGGCCCCGGCGATCAGCCGGCGCGGCCGGACGGGCAGTACGGCGAGCCGGGTCGGATCGGAGCTCTCGTCGCCGCCCGCGCCGAAGGACAGCGGCAGCGCCAGCCAGGCGACGGCCAGCCCGGTGAAGGCCAGGACGGCGAAGTCGGGCGCGTCCGGCTCGCCTTGGGCCAGGGCCAGGCCGACGGCCGCGTAGCAGGCCCCGGCCAGGCTGATGCCCGCGCCGGCCACGAAGCCCACGGCGCGGGCGGTACTGCGGCGCAGACTGCTGCGCAGGAGGGCGAGTTTCAGCCCGACGAAGACCCCAACCATGCGAGGCTCCCTCCCTTCGCCTTCCCGGCCGGGGCACCGACCAGTTCCATGAAGCGCTCGTTCAGGCTCCGGCCGGCCCGTACCTCGTCGAGCGTGCCGTCGGCGACCACGCGCCCCTTGGCCAGGATGGCGACGTGGGTGCACAGCGCGGCCACGAGCTCCATGACATGGCTGGAGAAGACCACCGTCGAGCCGGTGGCGGTGTACTGGCGCAGCACCTCGCGGATCGTCTCGGCCGACACCGGGTCGACGCTCTCGAAGGGTTCGTCGAGGAAGAGGACCGGCGGGTTGTGCAGCAGCGCGGCCGCCAGGCCGATCTTCTTGCGCATGCCGGTGGAGTAGTCGACGACCAGCTTGTCGCCGGCCTCGGAGAGCCCGAGCACGTCGAGCAGCTCCTCGGCGCGCGCCTCGGTGTCGGCGGCGGGGAGCTCCCGCAGCCGTCCGGTGTAGCGCAGCAGTTCCCGTCCCGACAGCCGCTCGAACAGGCGCAGGCCGTCGGGCAGGATGCCGATGCGGTGCTTGGCCTCGTACGGGTCCTGCCAGACGTCGTACCCGGCGACCGTCACGGTGCCCGCGTCGGGCCGGAGCAGGCCGGTGATCATGGACAGGCTGGTGGTCTTGCCGGCGCCGTTGGGGCCGACGAGGCCGTAGAAGCTGCCCCGAGGGACGGTGAGGTCGACTCCGTCGACGGCGACCTTGTCGTCGAATTCCTTGCGGAGCCCGCGCACTTCCACGGCCGCCGGGACCGCGTCTCCTTCGGGGGGGTGTTGCATGGTGCTGCCTTCCGCCTGGGTGGGGGGTGGGGGGATGGGAGGCCTACGGGGCCCGTTCGGCGCGGGCCGGCCCGCTCAGCGGGCGGGGAGGTCCGGTGAGGCCAGGTTCCGGTAGGGGGCGCCCGGGTCGATGCCCGCGCTGCTGAACGCCTCGTGCGCGCTCTCGGAGCCGGTCGTGGCCCGTACGGCCGCCTCGGCCAGCGCCGAGGCGCGGTGCTGGCCGAAGCTCAGCCCGCCCGCGCCGGGCCGGGGGTCGTCCGGCTCCCAGGCCACGGCCGTGCCGGGCCCGAGCCGGTGGGCGAAGACCGAGGTGTCCGGGGCGGTGCCGGGCAGGTCGCGGACGGCGTCGGCGACCGTGTGGCAGGCGCCCCAGGACTCGCTGCCCAGGTAGACGACGAGGGCGTCGCGGCGCGGGTAGTCGGCCGGACCCGACAGCACCTTGGCGTGGTAGCCGGCCCCCGCCGCCTCCAGGTGCTCCAGTACGGTCCCCCAGATCATCGGGGCGCGCCCGGGGTCGGTGATGTGGACGTAGACACGGAGCAGTTGGTCGTCGAAGCGCGGCTCGCGGGAGCCCATGGCGTAGAAGAACCCGGGCGAGAGCGCGGGGCGGGCCGGGGAGGCGGGGGAGCGTACCTCCGTGCCGGCGACGAGCGGGCCGTCCGCGGTCAGCCGGTCCACGGGCACCCGGACGCGTACGCCGTCCCAGGAGACGAGCGCCTCACCGCCGCCCGGTTCCTGCGGGGCCCGGAGCAGGACACCGGTGCGCTGGATCTCGCGGTGCGGCAGCGCCGCCGCCAGCTCCCGCTCGAAGCCGCGGTCCCGCGGGGCCATGCTCCGGCGGCGGGTGTCCGCCTCGGCGCGGCCCGTGTGGAACACCTCGTACAGCGCCGCCCCCAGCCGCTGCTGGAGTTCGCGGGCGGATTCGCCCTCGATGGTGCGGGGCCCGACGGTGGCGGTGAGGCCGTCGGCGGAGAGGTGGATCCGCGCCAGGGCGTCGGCGAGGTCGGGGGCGAGGTCGGGGGCCAGGAGGGAGGCCGGCGCCGGTTCGGCGGTGGCCGGTCCGGGGGTGAGCGGCTCGGTGGGGGCTGCGGCGGTGGTCACGAGGCGTCTCCGAGTCCGACGACGTGGGTGAAGCGGGCGGGGTCGAGCAGGGCCGTGCGGCCGATGCCGGCGGCGGCCCGCTCGATGCCGAGCAGGCGGTTGGAGCGCATGGCCCCGGCGAGCAGCCGGTCCAGCAGGTGCCAGCCCGCGAAGGCGGTTGCGCGCTCGGCCAGGCCCGGATCGGCGTCGGGCCGCGCGTCGCGGTAGCCGCGCCAGAACTCCTGGACGACCGGGCGCAGCCGGGCGAGCTTCTCCGCGCCGCGGGCGAGCACGGTCTCGCGCGTCATGGACAGCCCGGCGAAGGCGGCGGTGTCGGCGTCGCCCCGGGAGGTGACGATGTCGTGCACCGCGCGGTGCAGCCATTCGCCGGCGAACCCGCCCACGTCGCGGGCCGGGTCGGCGAGGCGGAACTCCTCCCAGTCGGCCACGTGCAGCCGGCTGTCCGCCCCGGGGTGTCCGGTGATCAGGAACTGGTCCATCCGCAGGTCGCAGTGGGCGGGCACGCGCGGCGCCGCCCGTTCGGCGGCGAGCAGCCGGTGCACCGCCCCGATCAGCTGCGCGTCGTTCTGCAGCAGCCGCCAGGTCTCCAGCTCCGCCCCGCTGAACTCCTCGAACGCGGCGGCGGGCAGCGCCTCCAGCAGCTCCGGCGAGGGCATGGCGGGAGTGCTGCGCTCAAGCTGGTCCTGCTGCCCGGCAGGGCAGGCGTGCAGCCGCCCGAGGGCGGCGCCGGAGCGGTGGGCGAGTTCCGGTGTGAACTCCTGGTCGGCCATCAGTTCGGCGCCGCTGCGGGCGTCGTGGAGGTACTCGAAGGCGAGCAGCCCGGCGTCCGGGTCGCTGCCCAGCAGCGCGGGTCCGCGCAGTACGCCGGCCGGGGCGTCCGCCACCAGACGTTCGTAGCCGAGCGCGCGGTCCATCCGGGCCCGTACGTCCTCCGGCGGACCGGTCAGCCGCTTGACGAAGACGCGGGCGCCGCCGGTCGTGCGGCCGGCCCAGGTGTCGTTGCGGCCCTGCAGCGCGGTGAGGTCCGCGCGGTCGAAGGGGCCCGTGCCGATGCGCCGCAGCAGGGCGTCGACCTCGGGCGCGGTGTCGAGGTCGACGGGCTGGAACCGGAGCTCGGTGCGGGCGGCGGTGGTGCGGGTCACGGCGTCTCCTCGGCCGGGTCGGCCGCCGGCGTGGCGAGCACTCCGGCATAGGCGGGCTGGGCGAACAGGTGCGCGCAGTCGCGGGCCACCTCGGCGGCCGGGGCCTCGTACAGGGCCTCGGGGAAGCCGACGAGCTCGGCGGTCCGGCGCCCGGCCGCGAGCCAGGCGCTCAGCGCGTCGGCGAGCGAGCCCTGGGTCTGCGGCGCGAGGGCGAACTGGCCCGCGCAGTACCGCCGGGCGGCGTCCACCTCGGCGCCGCCGGGCGGTTCGGCGCCGGCGCGCCGCAGCTCGTCGCGGATCACGGCGGCGGCCTCGACGGCGCCGGCGGGTGGCAGCTGGGCGTGGACCTGGACGAGCGCCCCGGTGCCCGCGTGGTCGCCGAAGCGGCCCGCGTACGAGGTGAAGCCGTACGGGGCCTGCGGCGTGCGCAGCGCGGCGAGCCGGGCCCCGGGCTGGCCGCCGCCGAGCACGGCCACCGCCAGCCAGCGGGCGGCGAACGACCCGGCCGGGGGCGGCTCGGGAGTGGCCCACAGCAGGTGGGCGGCAGTCGCGGGCAGGGCCGGGGGCAGGCTCAGCAGCGCGAGGCCTTCACCGGCGGCCGGGAGCGGCGCGTGCGCGCCGGGCGGCGCGTCGAGGGCCGAGGTCAGCGGGCGCAGGGCGGCGGTCGCCGCCGCGGCCCAGGCCTCGGGATCCAGGTCGCCGACGGCGGTGAGCTCGATGCCGCCCGCGTGCAGGGGGGCCGTGAGGGCCGTCGGGCCGGCGCCCGGGCCGGGCCGGCCGGCCAGGAGCCGCCGGCACAGGGCCTGTTCGACGAGCCAGGCCGGGCAGCTCACCCGGGTTCCCATGCGGGCGCGGGCCCGCGGTTCCACGGCGGCGAGTTCGTCGGCCGTCGGCGGGGCGCCGAGCAGGTCGGCGAACAGCACCGGGTCGGGGGCGGGCGCGGGCAGCCAGGCGTCGAGCAGGACGGCGCCGCTCTCCACGGTCGTGGACACGGCCCCGCGGGCCGGGAACCGGGCCGTCCAGCGGTCGGCGAGGACCAGGGCGAGCCGTTCGCGGTCGGCGGGCGCGGCCGCGGGGGGCGCGGGCAGGCGCAGCCGGAGTTCGACGAGGGGGGCGCGGGTGTCGCGTACGGCGGCCACGGCGGGCTCGCCCGGGCGGCCTGCGGCGGGCCCGGGGCCGGTCTCGGCGAAGGCGGGCAGCCGCAGCGCGGCCGGGGCGGCCGGGGCGGCCGACGGCAGGGCCGGGGCTGGGGTCGTCGGGGCGGCCGACCGCAGGGCCGGGGCCGGGTTCGGGGCGCCGGGACCGGCCGTAGGGGCCGGGGCGGCCGGAGATGCCGTGGAGGCGGAGGAGATAGGGGAGGTCGGAGACGCCGAAGAGGCGGAGGCGCCGAGAGCGGCCGGAGACGTCGCAGAGGCGGAGGAGGCGGGGGAGCTCGAAGAGATGGGGGAGGTGGGGGACGCCGAAGACACCGAAGAGCCGCGGGAGTCCGAAGAGGCGGCGGGCATCGGCGCGGCGGACCGGACCGGTGCTCCCAGGCCCCGGAAGGGGACCGGTTCGCCGCCCGGGAGCAGCGCCAGCACCGCCCGAGGATCGTCGGCCAGCGCGCCGGCGGCCGCGCGGACCCGCCCCGCGGCGAGGGCCCGCAGGCGGGCGGGCAGCTCGTCCAGGAGGGCGGGCTCGCCGAAGAGGATCTCCAGCCGGCCGAGCGCGCGGGCCCGGGGGCCCGGCCCGTGATGGGCGCGCAGGTGGTCGTCGGCGAGCCGCCGGGCCGCCTGCCGGACCTCGGCGTCGGCGACCTCGTCGGCATCGGCGATGGCGCGCAGGGCCCCGTCGACCCGGTGCAGCGCGGCCCGTACCCCGTCCTCGTCGGCGGCGGGCAGGGTGATGACGAGGCTGTCGGGGTCGAGCGCGTCCAGCGGGCCGAAGAATCCGCAGCCCGCGTCGACCGGCGGCACGGCCAGCAGCCGGGCTGCCACGAGCCGGGCGAGGTAGCCGTCGAGGTCGGCGGCCGGGTCGGGCAGCCGGTAGCCGAGGCAGACGGCTCCGCCGCCGGGCACGGTCCGTACGCTCACCCGGTCCGCGGTGAGCGGGGGTTCGGCCAGGACCGGGCGGCGCGCGGCGTCGGGCCGGGCGGGCCCGGCCGGAACCGCGGCGAAGTACCGGGTGACGAGGGCGGCGACCTGTTCGGGGTCGTCCCCGCCGCTCACCGTGAGTACGGCGTTGCCCGGGGCGTAGTGCTCGCGGAAGAAGGCGGCGCAGTCCTCGGGGGTCAGTCGGGCCAGGTCGGGCAGGTCGCCGTAGCCGTCGTGGGTGTTGGCCCAGCGGTCGTACAGCAGTCCGGGCAGCAGGGGCCAGGGCAGCCCGCCGAGCGGTGCGTCGTACACGGCGGCCTTGATCTCGGCCTCGACGCCGGTGAGTTGCTCGGCGAGGGAGTCCGGGGTGAAGCGGGGGGCGCGCATCCGGTCGGCCTCGGCGGCCAGCGCGCGTTCCAGCGCCGCGGTGGGAACGACGTGGACGTAGTCCGTGTAGTCCTGGTGGGTGGTGCCCTCGGCGGATCCGCCGTCGGCCATGAGGCCGGCGAAGTAGGCGCGGTCGGGGAAGCGTTCGCTGCCCTCGAACATCATGTGTTCCAGCAGGTGCGCGAGGCCGGCGCGGCCCTCGGGCTCCGAGCGGAAGCCGACGCCGTAGTGGACGGCGACCGCCGTCAGCCCGCCCGCGGCCGTCGTGTCGATCAGTACGCGCAGCCCGTTGGCGAGGGTCAGCCTGCGTATGCCCGTGCGGCCGGTCATCCGGCGGCCCCCTCGGTGAGCGTGGCGGCGAGCACGCCGTACAGGCGGGCCTGGCCGGTCGAGGCCGGGATGTACGCGGCCGTGTCGTGCGCGTGCAGCGCAACGCGCAGGGCGGTGCCGTGCAGGTGGCCCTCACGCGCGGCCGCGGCGTCGCCGCCGTAGCCGTCGAAGAGGGCGTCCAGCAGCTGCTGCCAGACCTGCGGGTCGGCGGCGGCGCCCAGCAGCCAGCGGAACTCCAGGAGTTCCCCGGCGAGCCAGCCCAGGTCGAAATGGGGCGGGGCGGCGCACAGGTCCTCGCCCGTCAGCAGCACCGCCGGTGCGGCTCCGGCGGCGGGGAGGAGCGAGCCGAGGCCCGGCGCGCCGTGCGACAGGACGTGGCCGTCCGCGGGGCCGAGGGCTTGCGCCACCCAGGCGAGCAGGGGGGCCACGGCCGCCTCGCCCAGCAGGTCCGCGGCGGTGGCTCCGCCGGCGGTCGTACGGCCCGACAGCCAGGCGTGCAGCCGTACGACCGCGCGCGCGGGCCGCCGGGCCTCCTCGGGGACGGGCCGGGCGTGGAGTACGGCGAGCAGCGCGCCGACCTCCCTGAGGGTTTCGGTGAGCGCGCGGTGGCCGCCGGGGACGGCATGCGGTCCACCCCCGGTGATGAGCCAGTGGGCCACGGAGTACGGACCGGGGGCGGCGTACGTCCGGGCGCCGTCCGGCGCGGGATCCCCGGTCAGCAGGCGGGTACCAGGGCCGGGGGAGGTCTGCTCGACGAGCTCGCGCAGGCGGGCGGTGAGCGGTGCGAAGGCCTCCGGAGCCCCCGCACCGGGTCGGCGCAGCCAGCGGTGGCCGCCGTCGGGCAGGGCGGTGACGGTGGTGGAGAGCAGGCCTGTCGCGTAGGCGTCGACCACGACGGCGCTCATGGCGTCGGCTCCGCCGTGATGCTGCGGTGCAGCGCGGCGAGGCCGTCCACCACATCGGGGAGCGGGGCCGGGGCCCAGCTGTCGGTGCGCCCGGTGGTCAGGCTGAGCGCGGGCACGGGCGGCACGACGACGCAGTTGGGGCGCTCCGCGAGGGCCTCGGCGTGGCGGCGGTAGGCATGGCTCTGGGCGCCGCCGGGCGGCAGCGCGGGGGCGACGGCGACGGGCGCCGCCGTGCACTGCGCGGTGAGCAGCGAGGGGCTGTCGGCGAGGCCGAGCGCGAGGCGGGCGGTGTACGAGAACGTCGAGGGGTAGACGAGTACGGCCTCGGCCCAGGCGGTCAGGTCGACGTGCGGGGCGCGCAGCACGGGCTCGTCCGGCCAGGCGTCCACCAGGGTGCGGCGGCCGGTGAGCAGGTTGAGGGCCTCGCGCGTGACGAACCGCTGGGCGCTGCGGGTGAGGACGGTCTGGATCTCCAGAGCGGGGTGGGTGGAGCGCAGCCAGGCGATCCAGGAGGGCAGTTCGGCGGCGGAGACGGAGCCGGTGGCGATGAAGAGGAGCCGGGTGAAACCGAGCCCTGCGGGCTCGGTGCCTGCGGCGGGAGCGGTGTCGGTGATGTGCTCGGTGCGCTCGGTGGGGTGGGTCACGGCGGCTACCAGCCGTTCCCGGTGAACAGCACTTCCAGGTCGCGCAGTACGGCCCGCGGTCCCTCCAGCATGCCCACTCCCACGTTGTTGAGGACCACCTCGTCGACGCCCGCCGCGTGGTACGCGGCGATGCCCGCGGCCAGTTCCGCGGGGTCGCCGGTGAGGGCTCCCCCGGCGGCGAGCAGGCTCTTGGCTGTGGCCGTCGGGTCCTCGCCGTCGACCCGCACGCCGGCGCGGGTCAGCATGTCCTGGTAGTGCGACGCGGAGAAGTGGTCGGAGCTGCCGGTGGCGAGGACGGTCAGGGGGTTCCTGCCGTCGGCCGCGGCGGCCATGGGGACGATGGACACGACGCGCGGCACGGGCCGGCCCGCGGCCTCGGCTCCTTCGCGCAGCGCGGGGACGATGACGTCGCGCACGTACGCCGGCGGGGTGAGCCAGGTGATCGCCACGTCGGCGGTCTCCCCGGCGATCCGGGCCATGCCGGGGCGCAGCACCCCGAGTCCCACCTCGACGGGGGGTGCGGGCGAGCGGGGGATGGAGCCGCTGTAGGAGAAGTAGGTGCCGCGCTGGTCGACCTCGTCGCCGTCGAGCAGTCCGCGGACGATGTTCAGGTATTCGCGGCAGGCCGTCAGCGGGCTCTTGTAGGGCTCGCCGAGCGCCATCGCCTGGAAGACGCGCGCACCGGGCCCGAATCCGGCGGTGACGGGGTGACCGGAGGCCGCGGCGAGGGTGCGGGCCTCGATGGCGGCCTGGACGGGATGGCGCAGCGGCATCAGCGAGACACCGATCCCGAACGGGACGCGCAGGCCCATTCCGCTCAACTGCGCGAGGATCTGGTGCTGTTCGTTGAGGAGCACCTGTCCCTGCCACAGCGCCCGCGCTCCCCGCCACTGCACGAACGCGGCGAACGGTGCCGCCTGCTCCGCGCGGGTCGGAACGATGGGCAGGAGAACAGAGACACTGCGGCTCATCGCCGGACCTCCGGGAGTCGCGGAAGAGGAAGGGCAGGAAGGGACGAAGGCACGGCACGAAGGCACGAAAGAATGGGCGGTGCCCGGCCCGGGTCGGACCCGGGGCGCGGGGCTGTGGCGGTCCTGGGCGCCTTGCCCGCGCCCAGGACCGCTCGGTTCAGCCGTTACCGGCCGCCCCTACTGCTGGATCAGCAGCTGTACTTCCAGGAAGCGGTGCCGGCGGCGACGCTCACCTTGGTGTAGGCGATGGTGGTGATGGTCGGCGTGATCGCCGGGGCGTCGGCCGACGCCTCGAAGTTCAGCTCGGCGGCGTCGGCGTAGGCCTCGAAGCCACCGACGAGCTCCATGATGTTGACGTTCTCGATCTTCTGCATTGTGCTCTCCAGATCTTTGGAAACGTCCGCCTCTGGTTCCGGCGGACGTGTCCCAGTCAACAACCGTGCGCTGTGGTACGGATATTGGCCCTTGGTGAGGTGTCCCTTGGGACAATGTCCCCGGTGCAGATGAGCGGATGGTGCAGATGGGCCATCAGCGCGGCTTCGAGCCGGGAGCTGACGCCGAGCTTGTCCACGATGCTGGCCACATGGGCCTTCGCGGTCCGCTCGACGATGCCCAGCCGCCGGGCGATGAGCCGGTTGGGCATGCCATGGCCGAGCAGTGTGAGCACCTGTCGCTCACGCCCGGTCAGTGTCCCGATCCCCCGTGGATCGTTGACGGCGCCGCGCAGCAGTGCGCAGTCGCAGGTGCCCGCGCTGTGGGCGTCCAAGTCCGCCAGTTCCGGGTGCTGGTCAGGCACTCGGACGGCGATGGACGCACGATGGGACTCCATGGTGTGCAAAGCAGTCACTCTCCCCCGATGGACTGTTCGAAATGCGATCGTAAGCATCCGGTAACGGGAGAGCAAAGTCTCGGAACATGAGACAGCTCACATGGTAGTGCGGGAACCGACAGGGCGTCAGGACCATGTGTCTGACCTGCTGTTACGTATCGAGAGGACCGCTCGCCGGGGTGCCGTACCGGGCCCGCAGTTCCGAGAACACCCCGAAGGCGGCGGCGGTCAGCGGTACCGCGAGCAGCATGCCGAGGATCCCGGCGACGCTCGCGCCGGCCGTGATGGCCAGCATGACCACCGCCGGGTGCATCTGGACGGTGCGGCTCTGCACCATCGGCTGGAGCACGTACCCCTCGATCATCTGGACCGCCAGCACCACGCCGAGCGTCCACAGGCCGATGACCCAGCCCCGGTCGGCGAAGGCGACGAGGACCGCCACGGCGCCGGAGAGGATGGCGCCCAGGTACGGGATGTACGCGGTTACGAACACCAGGGCGGCCAGCCCCAGCGCGCCCGGCACGTCGAGCACCAGCAGACCGGCGCCGATCAGCACGGCGTCGACCAGGGCCACGAAGGTGGTCCCGCGCATGAAGCCCTCGACGGCCTCGAAGGCCCGCCGGCCCATGGCCTCCATCAGGTCGCCCGAACGGCTCGGGACGAGCGCGCGCAGCGTGCCCACCGCCCGGTCGGAGTCGCGGAGGAAGAAGAAGATCAGCACGAGCGCCAGCAGCGCCGTCGCGACCATCGTCCCTATCACGCTGAGCCCGGCGACCACCCCCGAGGCGGCCGTACCGCCGAACTTGGCGAGCAGGTCCTTGGAGTTCTTCGCGACGTCCTCCACCGAGGTGCCCAGCGCCCCGAAGTGCTCCGCGAGGCTCTGGCCGGCCCGCCGCAGGGCGTCGACGATCTCGTCGCCCGTCTCGATGAGCGCGAGGACGACGATGTACGAGGCCCCGCCGACGACGGCGACCACGGCGAGGCAGGTGAGGGCCGCGGCGAGCGACCGGTTGACCTTCAGGCGGACCAGCCGCCGGTGCAGCGGCCCGAGCAGCGCCGTGCCGAGCACGGCGAGCAGGACGGGCGTGACGACCGTCCGGAACACCCCGCACAGCCACACGACGACGGCCAGCACGGCGGTGACGAGGAGGGCGACGGCGCACCAGGCGGCGAATCGCCGCACGGGCTCGGGCAGCAGGGGAGTCGACACGGCTGTATCCAAGCACGGTTGCCGTCCCCGCCCGTCCGGAGGCTCAGTCCAGCGGGTCGGGATCCGGTTTCGACTGCTCGGCGAGCTCGAACCAGATGGACTTGCCCTCACCGCGCGGATCGACGCCCCAGGTGTCGGCGAGCATCTCCATCAGCAGGACGCCGCGGCCGCTGGAGGCCATCTCGCCCGGCTGCCGCCTGTGCGGGAGCTCGTCGCTCGCGTCCGCCACCTCGATGCGCAGCCGCCGCCCTCCCAGCTCGCCCACGGCCTCGGCCACCAGCAGCGCGTCGCCGTCCGTGTGCATCAGCACGTTCGTCACCATCTCGGAGACCATGAGCACCGCCGAGTCCACCTGCTCGGCGTCCGCCCAGTCGTGCAGCAGCTCGCGGATCTGCTGCCGGGCGCCCGAGATCCGTTCCGGCTCCGCCTGGGCCACGGTCAGCATGGTGCGGCGCGCCGGGCGGGAGGGGCGGCGCGCGGTGCCGCAGCCGCAGTCCTCGCTCTCGCGCCACAGCAGGACCACAGCTATGTCGTCCTCGCGCCGGTCGGCGAGCGGGCCGGTGGTGTGGTGCGAGGAGGGCCCGTGCACGGCCTGGACCAGGAGGTCGGCCAGCTTCTCCAGGTGGCCGGGCTCGGGCAGGGTGGATTCGGCGTGCCCCGGCTCGCCGTGGCCGGGCCCCGGGCTCGCCGGGGCGGGGGTCTCGGCCTCCAGGATGGCGCGCAGCCGGGCCCAGCCCGTGTCCAGGTCGTGCCCGCCGGTCTCGATGAGCCCGTCGGTGCACAGCATCATCGTCTCGCCGGGTTCCAGGGTGAACCGGGTCGTGGGGTAGTCGGTGTCCGGGACGATCCCGAGGGGGAGCCCGCCCGAGGTGGGGCGCATCAGGACGGTGCCGTCCGTCATCCGCACCGCGGGGTCGGGATGGCCGGCGCGGGCCACCTCCAGGACCCCGGTCTGCGGGTCGCACTCCACGTACAGGCAGGTGGCGAAGCGGGGGCTCAGGGAGTCCGCGTCCGCGTCCGGGCCCGCGCCCTTGCCCCCGCTCCCGCCTCCGCTCCCGTACGCGTCGCTCTCCTGCGAGGAGCAGAGTCCGGCGAGGAAACGGGAGGCACGGGAGAGCACCGCGTCGGGGCGGTGGCCCTCCGAGGCGTACGCGCGGACCGCGATCCGCAGCTGCCCCATCAGCCCCGCCGCCCGCACGTCGTGGCCCTGTACGTCCCCGATGACCAGGGCGAACCGGCCGGAGGGCAGCGGGATCATGTCGTACCAGTCGCCGCCGACCTGGAGGCCGCCGCCCGTCGGGACGTACCGGGCGGCGATCGTCATGCCCGGGATCTCCGGGCCGAGCTGCGGCATCATCGAGCGCTGCAGGCCGCTGGTGAGCTCCCGCTCGGATTCGGCCACCCCGGCCCGCTGGAGGGCCTGGGCCAGCATCCGGGCCACCGTCGTCAGGACGGACCGCTCGTCGGGGGAGAACGACACCGGGTGCTTGAAGGCGGCCATCCAGGCGCCCATGGTCCGCCCGGCCACGATGAGCGGCAGGAAGGCCCAGGACACCCGCCCGAAGCGCTGGGCGAGCGGCCAGGTGGCCGGGAAGCGCCGTTTGTAGTCCTCGGGGGAGGGCAGGTAGATCGCCCGGCCCGTCCGGACGACCTCCGTGGCCGGGTAGACCGTGTCCAGCCGCATGTCCGAGAAGGGCGCCTCGTCCCCGGGGCCGTGCCCGTGGTGCCCGATGATCGACAGCCGGTCCCCGGCGACCCCGAAGACGGCCAGCCCGTCGGGGCTGAAGCCGGGCATGGACAGGGAGGCCGCGACCCGCAGCACCTCGGTCGTGGACCGGGCCTCCGCCAGGGCCCGGCCCGCGTCCAGCAGGAACGCCTCGCGGGAGCGCCGCCAGTCGCCGGTGATCGGGGTGTGCACGGCCGTGGTCCCCGGCTGCGGTTCGGCGATCTCCTGGATCGTGCCGATCAGCTCGTAGTCCACGCGCCCGTCGGCCGTCCGGTTCTCCCGCGGCTTCGAGCGGCTGCGTACGGTCCGCAGGACCCGTCCGTCCTCGTCCATGATCCGCAGCCGGGCCTCGGCGAGGGTGCCCTCGGCCACGGCGAGGTT
This sequence comes from Streptomyces sp. NBC_01408, assembly GCF_026340255.1. Classification (GTDB taxonomy): domain Bacteria; phylum Actinomycetota; class Actinomycetes; order Streptomycetales; family Streptomycetaceae; genus Streptomyces. Next base: position 1,651,210 of record NZ_JAPEPJ010000001.1, read on the forward strand.
GACGATCCCGTTGATCTCGTTCCAGTCCACCGGGTGGAAGCGGGAGCGTACGGCGACCTCCGGCAGCACCACGGACTCCGCGGGCAGCCCGAGCAGCCGGGCGGCCTCGCCGTCGAGGGTGACCGTCCCGGAGGCGTTGTCCCACCGCCACAGGCCCGTCGCGATGGCGGCCAGGACGTCCTCGGTGCGCACCTGGCCATCTTTACAGGTCATCCCACCGGCATGCCTCTTCAGCGGGCCCGCCGGGCGTGCCCGACCGGCCCCCCGCCCGGACGGTAACCTTGTGAGGGTTGAATCCCACCCTGGTATCGCGAAGAACTGGATGACTGATGCATCGGTACAGGTCCCACACCTGCGGCGAGCTCCGCGCCTCTGACGTCAACACCGACGTCCGGCTGAGCGGCTGGCTGCACAACCGTCGAGACCTGGGCGGCATCCTCTTCATCGATCTGCGTGACCACTACGGCATCACGCAGCTCGTCGCCCGGCCCGGCACCGCTGCCGCCGCCGTCCTGGACAAGCTCTCCAAGGAGACCGTGGTCCGGGTCGACGGCAAGGTCGTGTCGCGCGGTGCCGAGAACATCAACGGCGAGCTGCCCACCGGCGAGATCGAGATCGAGGCCGCCGAGGTCGAGGTGCTCGGCGCGGCCGCCCCGCTGCCCTTCACCATCAACACCGACGACGGGGTGAACGAGGAGCGGCGCCTGGAGTACCGCTTCCTGGACCTGCGCCGCGAGCGCATGCACCGCAACATCATGCTGCGCTCCGCCGTCATCGCCTCCATCCGCTCCAAGATGGTGGCCCTCGGCTTCAACGAGATGGCGACCCCGATCCTCACCGCGACCTCCCCCGAGGGCGCCCGTGACTTCGTCGTCCCGTCCCGCCTGAACCCGGGCAAGTTCTACGCCCTGCCGCAGGCCCCGCAGCAGTTCAAGCAGCTGCTGATGATCTCCGGCTTCGACCGGTACTTCCAGATCGCGCCCTGCTTCCGCGACGAGGACGCCCGCGCCGACCGCTCGCCGGGCGAGTTCTACCAGCTCGACGTGGAGATGTCCTTCGTCGAGCAGGAGGACGTCTTCCAGCCGATCGAGCGCCTGATGACGGAGATCTTCACGGAGTTCGGCAAGGGCCGCGAGGTCACCTCCCCCTTCCCGCGGATCCCCTTCCGCGAGTCGATGCTCAAGTACGGCAACGACAAGCCCGACCTGCGCGCCAAGCTGGAACTCGTCGACATCACCGACGTGTTCGAGGGCTCGGAGTTCAAGGCCTTCGCCGGCAAGCACGTGCGTGCGCTGGCCGTCCCGGACACCGCCGCGCAGCCGCGCAAGTTCTTCGACGGCCTCGGCGAGTACGCGATCTCCCTCGGCGCGAAGGGCCTGGCCTGGGTCCGCGTCGGCGAGGACGGTGCCTTGACCGGCCCGATCGCCAAGTTCCTCACCGAGGAGAACGTCAAGGTCCTCACCGAGCGCCTGGGCCTGGTCCCCGGCCACGCCGTGTTCTTCGGCGCGGGCGAGTTCGACGAGGTCTCCAAGATCATGTCGGGCGTCCGCGTCGAGGCCGCCAAGCGCGCCGGCCAGTTCGAGGAGAACGTCTTCCGCTTCTGCTGGATCGTCGACTTCCCGATGTACGAGAAGGACGAGGAGACCGGCAAGATCGACTTCTCCCACAACCCCTTCTCCATGCCGCAGGGCGGCATGAAGGACCTGGAGGAGAAGGACCCGCTCGACATCCTGGCCTGGCAGTACGACATCGTCTGCAACGGCATCGAGCTGTCCTCCGGCGCCATCCGCAACCACGAGCCCGAGGTCATGCTCAAGGCCTTCGAGATCGCCGGTTACGAGGCCGAGACCGTCGAGCGCGAGTTCGCCGGCATGCTGCGCGCGTTCCGCCTCGGCGCTCCGCCGCACGGCGGCATCGCCCCGGGAGTCGACCGCATCGTGATGCTGCTGGCCGACGAGCCGAACATCCGCGAGACCATCGCCTTCCCGCTCAACGGCAACGCGCAGGACCTGATGATGGGCGCGCCGACGGTGCTGGAGGAGACCCGCCTGCGCGAGCTGAACATCGCCCTGCGCAAGCCGGTCGAGACGAAGCCGGCGGAGTCCAAGCCGGTCGCCGAGGCCGTCCACCCGGACGCCGCGCGCTAGTGCTGTGACCGGCAAGGTTCACCGGGGCGCGCCGCCCGGTACGGCACCTCGCCGCGTTGTCGGACCACGCCCGTACGTCCAGTACGGGTCGCGGCCCTCCGCCTTGCGATGCACCGCACCGGACGACGCGCCCCGGCAAACCTTTCCGGCCACAGCACTAGTCGGGCCGCATGTGACGAAGGGCCCGGGATCCAGTGGATCCCGGGCCCTTCGGCCGTATCCGGACTAGAACCGCTCCAGGACACCCTTGAGGAGGGCGGCGGAGGTCAGCTCGGTCGGGGCGGGGCCGGCGTGGAAGAAGCCGGCGTTCTCGGCGTCCAGCTTGCGCAGGAAGTCGAAGGCCTTGGCGTCGTGGTCACCGAAGGCGACGAACTGCCAGTGGACGTCCGGGGCGGCGGTGGCCGCCTCGGTGATCGCCTGGCGGGCGGGGCGGACGTTGTCGGGCGCGCCGTCCGTCTGGAAGACGACCAGGGCCGGGCCCTCGCCGCCGTCCTTCTGGTAGCGCTCGACGACCGCTTCCACGGCCACGTGGTAGCTGGTGCGCCCCATCCGGCCGAGTTCGGCGTGCCGGGCCTCGACCCAGGCGTCGTCGTGGCCCTCGAGGGTCAGGTCGGCGGTGCCGTCCAGCTCCGTCGAGAAGAACACCGTGTGGACGGTCGCCTGCTCGTCGAGGTGCGCGGCCAGGGCCAGGGCGTGGTCGGCGAGGTACTGGGCGCTGCCGTCCTTGTAGAACCCGCGCATCGAGCCCGACCGGTCCAGGACGAGGTACACCTTGGCCCGCGCCCCGGCCTTGCCCTTGCCCCGCAGCACCTGCCCGGCGGCCTTGTACGCCCCGGCCAGCGCGGGCGCCTCCCGCCGCACGGCGGCCAGCGCGTACGCGGGGGCCTCTGCGAGGGGCTCGGCCGGCTTCTCTGCGAGGGGCTCGGCTTCGATGGTCACGGGCTCGGCCTCGGCGGCCACGGGCTCGGGCTCCGCCTCGGCGGCCACCGGCTCGACCTCGGCAACGGGCTCGACCTCGACGGCAACCGGCTCGACCGTCTCGGCGGCCACCGCAACGGGCTCCGCCTCGGGGGCGGGTGCCTCGGCGACGGGCTCCGCAACGGCCTCGGCCACCTCGGCGGCCACCGGCTCGACAACGGCCTCGGCTTCGACCACCGCTTCGGCCTCGACGGCCACGGGCTCCGCTTCGGCCTCGACGGCCACGGGCTCCGCCTCGGCCTCTACAGCCACGGCCGGCTCGGCAACGGCCTCGGCCGCGACGGGCTCGACTTCGGCAACGGGCTCCGCCGCAACGGCGGCGGGCTCGGCCTCGACTTCGGCAACGGGTTCCGCCTCGGCGACGGGTGCCTCGGCGACGGGCTCCGCGACGGGCTCGGCCTCGGCCTCGACAGCCAAGGCCGGCTCGGCAACGGCCTCAGCCTCGACGGCCACGACCTCGACCTCGGCCACCGGCTCCGCCACCTCGGCGGCCACCGGCTCGGCTACGGGCTCGGCCTCGGCGACGGCCTCGGCCACCGGCTCCGGCGCGGCCACGGGCTCCGCCACCGGCGACGGGTCCGGCTTCGCCGCAGGCGCAGGCGCAGGCGCGCGGCGGGCCTCCGGGACCGTCGGGTCCGGGTTCGTGGCCGGAGCGGGGGCGGTGAGGACCGTCCCCGGCTCGCGGTCCCGCGGCGCCGACTGCGGCGGAACCGTCGGGTTGTCGAAGGAGGCCGCCACCAGTTCGGCGGCCACGTCCAGCGGGGTGCGTTCCGCCTGGCTCGGCAGGCCAGCGGAAGGGGCGTCCGAAGTCTCCGGAACCGGTTCCTCAGACCGTCCGAACACCTTGCGCAACAAGCTCCGAATACCCATGGGCCAGGCCTTTCGCATGAGTGCGTGCGTCATTTGTCCGTGCTGCGCGGATGATCCCTGCCCAGAGTGGACACGTAAGGTTATCGGCCGCCTGGCTGGATCTTCGGCAGGGGCACCTTTCGTGGTGTCCGGGCCCCGGGCGCCCCCTCACCCATCCCGCACCCAATCCCGAACTGTCGCTCCGACGTGCCGGGTTCACCGACCGTTCATCCCCGCGCCGCCGCTTCGGCGCAACCCGCGCCTACCGTCACGGCTGGATCGTTCCGACACGTTGTCGGCGCCCACGCAGCTACTCGGAGGACACTCGTGCGCAAGCTCCTGCCGCTCATCGGCAACCCGCATGGGGGCGGCCGTTCCGCTCTCACCTGTCGCTACCGTTGCGGCGACGCCTGCTTCCACGAGGTGCCCAACACGAGCGACAACGAGTACGCGGGCGACGTCATAGCCCGCGCCTACTCCCGTCGCTCGATGCTGCGCACGGCGGCCGTCGTCACGGTCGCCACGGCCGCCGGCACCGCCGTGGCCCTCAGCGGCCCGGGCCAGACCGCCAACGCCACCCCCGCCGGCGAGGCCGAGGCCGCCCGCGCCGGCAAGAGCGGCGAGGCGGCCCGCGGCCTGCGCTTCAAGCCGGTCGCGCCGAACACCGACGACAAGGTCACCATCCCCGAGGGCCACGAGCAGAACGTGGTCATCCGCTGGGGCGACCCGATCATCAAGGGTGCCCCGGGCTTCAACCCCGACCAGCAGACCGCCGCCGCACAGGCCGGTCAGTTCGGCTACAACAACGACTTCCTGAGCCTGCTCCCGCTCGGTGGCGACTACGAGCGCCAGCAGCTGCTCGTGGCCAACCACGAGTACACGGACGAGATCCTCATGTTCAAGGGTTACGACCCGGCGAACCCCACCCGCGAGCAGGTCGAGATCGCCTGGGCCGCGCACGGCCTGTCCGTGGTCGTCGTCCAGGAGGACCACCGCAGCGGCAAGCTGACGGCCGTCTCCCGCCACCAGCTCAACCGCCGCCTGACCGCCACCAGCGAGTTCAGGATGACCGGCCCGGCCGCGGGCGGCGCCCTGCTGAAGACCTCCGTGGACCCGACCGGCACCAAGGTGCTGGGCACCCTCAACAACTGCGCCGGCGGCACCACTCCGTGGGGCACCACCCTCCACGGCGAGGAGAACTTCAACCAGTACTTCGCCAACGCCGGCCAGGTCACCGACCCCGCCCAGGCCGCCCGCCTGAAGCGCTACGGCGTGACCACCGGTGCCACCGAGCGCAAGTGGGAGCGGTTCGACAAGCGCTTCGACGTGGCGCAGGAGCCCAACGAGTCGCACCGCCACGGCTGGGTCGTCGAGCTGGACCCGTACGACGTGAACTCCGTCCCGCGTAAGCGCACCGCGCTCGGCCGCTTCAAGCACGAGGCCGCCCAGCCCCGCCTGACCGAGGACGGCCGTCCGGTCGTCTACATGGGCGACGACGAGCGCTTCGACTACTTCTACAAGTTCGTCTCGTCGAAGCAGATGAAGAAGGGCAACTCGCGCGCGGCGAAGGAGCACAACCTCACGCTGCTCGACGAGGGCACCCTCTACGTCGCCAAGCTCACCGGTGACACCCCGGCCGCGGAGCTCGACGGCACCGGCAAGCTCCCCTCCGACGGCGAGTTCGACGGCTCCGGCGTGTGGATCAAGCTGGCCACCGGCAACGTCTCGCACGTCGAGGGCATGACCGCCGAGGAGGTGTACGTCTTCACGCGCCTGGCCGCCGACAAGGTGGGCGCCACCAAGATGGACCGCCCCGAGGACGTCGAGCCCTCCCCGCGCACCGGCCGCGTCTACATCGCGCTGACCAACAACACCGACCGCGGTAAGCCCGGCAAGGCGGAGGGGGCGACCGAGGCGAACCCGCGCAACCAGAACAAGCACGGCCAGATCCTGGAGCTCGCCGAGAACTTCGACGACCCGGCCGGTGACGGCTTCGCCTGGCGCCTGTTCCTGGTGGCCGGTGACCCGAACGACCCGGCGACCTACTTCGCGGGCTTCCCGAAGGACAAGGTCAGCCCGATCTCCTGCCCGGACAACGTGGCCTTCGACCCGCACGGCAACCTGTGGATCTCCACGGACGGCAACCAGCTCGGTTCCCACGACGGCCTGTTCGGTGTCGCGACGGCCGGTGAGCGCCGCGGTGAGCTGAAGCAGTTCCTGACGGTCCCGCGAGGCGCCGAGACCTGCGGCCCGATCATCCAGGACAAGCGCGTCCTGGTCGCCGTGCAGCACCCGGGCGAGCTCGACGGCGCGTCCGTCGAGAAGCCGCAGTCCGTGTGGCCCGACGGCCCCGGCAAGATCGTCCGTCCGGCGGTCGTGTCCGTCTGGCGCAAGGACGGCCGCAACATCGGTGTCTGACCGGTCCCGTTGACCGCTCGCACCACCTGGCGGGCCGTGTTCCGCGTGCACCTCGTGCCACGCGGAACACGGCCCGCCGCCGTTAGGGGGTGTCGCCTCCCGCGGGCGGGTCCGCCTCCGGCAGGCGCCCGACGGGCAGCCGGAGCGTGGTCACCGCACCCCCGTCGGGCGCGTTGGCGAAGCCGAGGGAGATCTCCAGGACCGCCGCCTGGCCGGCCACGATCGTCAGGCCCAGCCCGTGGCCGCGCCCCCGTCCGGGATCACCGGTGCGGAACCGCTGGGGTCCCTGCTCGATCAGCTCGGGCGGGTAGCCGGGCCCGTGGTCGCGCACGACCACCACCGGCCCCTCCACCGTCACCTCGACCGGCGGCCTGCCGTGCCTGTCCGCGTTGGCCAGCAGGTTGGTCAGGATCCGGTCCAGGCGGCGCCGGTCGGTGAGGACCACCGCATCCCGGACGACCTGTACGGAAGCGGCCACCCGGGTTCCCGCGACGGCCCGTTCCACCGCCCGGCCGAGCTCCACGCGGGCCAGGTCGGCGTGCTCCACGCCCGAGTCCAGCCGGGAGATCTCCAGCAGGTCCTCGGTGAGCAGGTGCATGGCCCGGAGCCGGTCGTTGATCATCTCTTTGGGGCGGCCCTCCGGGAGCAGGGCCGCCGCGGCGAGTGAACCGGTGAGCGGGGTGCGCAGCTCGTGGGCGACGTCCGCGGTGAAGCGTTTCTCCGCCTCCAGCCGCTCCTGGAGCGCCCCGGCCATCGAGTCGAGTGCCTGCGCCACGTCCTGTACCTCGTCCCGGGACCCGGGGGTCCGCCGGCCGTCCGCGTCCGCCTCCTCGGCTCCGTCGGCCCCGTCGGCCGGGAAGTCCACCCGCGCGTCCAGGTCCCCGGCGCTGATCCTGCGGGCCACGGCGGCCGTGGCCGTGAGGCGCCGGCTGATCCGGTTGGCCAGGAAGAGCCCCGCCAGCGCGACCACTCCGGCGGCGAGCGCCGAGGAGGCGAGGATGGCGGTGTCGATGTCCCGCAGCCGGGCCCGGGTGCCCTCGTACGGGATCCAGACGGCGAGGGCCTTGTCGTCGGCGGGTCCGGCCGCCCACATGACGGGCTTGCCCGCGTGTTCGCCCACCATGCTGCCGGTCCTCCCGCGGGCGACGAGCTGGCGCAGCCGCTCCGGCAGGTCGGGCGGGTCCAGGGCGACGTTCACGTCGCCGTGCGTGGTGCCGTACTCGTAGTGGCCCAGGGCGTGGTCCAGATCCGCGTCCGCCTCCTTGCGGACCTCGCCGACGATCTGGCGGGACACCACGTTGTGCACCAGGATCCCCAGCACGGCGGCCACCATGCAGCAGACCGTCGTGGTGGTCAGGGCGATCTTCCAGCGCAGGCTGCTCAGCGCGCGCACGGCGACCGGTCCCCGCTCAGGGGGGCGTCCGGGACCGCCCGGCACTCGTCGAGCGTGAGCTGTTCCAGGCTCATGCTCCCGGCATCGTGGTCCCACACGTAGTCGGAGACGGCGACGTACTCCGGGTTCGAGCTGGGCTCGCGGACCGCCAGGTGCTCGGCGGCCACCTCCACGCCCTCCAGCACGGCGCGCCGGGACAGGACCCGGGCGATGCTGCCGTCGTCCCGGACGGTGTAGACGCGCAGTTCGCTGAGGCGCCCGTCGATGTCCAGGGCGGTGATCAGCTCCTCCCGGCCGTCGCCCGTCAGGTCGTGCAGGACGCGGGGGCGCACCGGGCAGTCGGGGCCTCCGTCCACAGCCTGTGTGCACAGCGCGAGCCGCTGGACCGCCCGGGGGTCGACGAGCCGCCCTGTCCCGCCGTCCTGGGCGGTGGCGGCGGTGATGTCGGCCCGTACGACGTCCAGCGTGTCCACGCCGCGCATGCTCAGGTCCGCAACCTTGGGGAGCCCCGGCACCACGGCGGCGGCCCCGGGCTGCTGGCCCGGCTCGGGCGGGGCGGGACGGATGTTCTTCCACAGGGTCCGGGGGGCGTGCACCGTGCCGAGGTCGCCTTCGCTCCGCAGGCCCTCCACGTCGGCGCATCCGGCCGAGGCCGCCAGAGCGGCGGCGAGGAGCATCACGGCCGGGGTGCGGTGCATGTACCGATGCTCCCCCGCCGGGCGGCCTCCGGCCCGGACACAGACCCATCCAGGTGAACCCCCGCCTTCCGAAGCCCGGCCGTGGGGCGGGGTCGCGCAGGAGTGTCCCCGCAGGACGAGCGCGCAACCCGGGCCGCACATGCGTAGCCGAGCCTCAGCGCGCGAGCCGAGGAGACACTCCGGAGCGACCCCGACCCACACCCGAAGCAAAACCCAGCCCCGCCGGCGATTGAGGCGCGGGGCCTGGGGCAGAGCCCCAGCAACGGCGCCGCACCCGGCAAGCCGCCCCCGCCCCCGCAGGGGCAGCGGTGCCGCACCCGGTCAAGCCCCCCGCAGGGGCAACGGCGCCGCACCCAGCCAAGCCCCCCCCGCAGGGGCAACGGCCCCGCTCAGCTTTCCGCATGGGTCAGCGCCCGGGCCGCCGCGAGCTCCTGGTGGACCGGGGCCAGGACGCTCGACTCGTCGCCCGCCGGCTCTGCCTCGACCCGTACCGGGATCTTGCTGCTGCGCACCCGTTCGGCCAGTTCGCGCAGCTGGCGCGCGATGCCCTCGACCTCGCTCGCCGCAGGCGGCACGGCCCCGTGGTCGACCCGGACCCGGGCCGCTGTGGTCGCGTCCACGATCCGCTCGACGGCGACCACCAGCGGCCACCACGCGGCGGCCCGCGCCCCGGTCGGCGGCGGCTCCGTCAGCGCCCGCTGGAACTCGCTCCGTACGGCCGACAGGTCCCGGTAGATCCGCCGCCTGGCCTGGAGGCGGACGGTGCGCGCCTCCCTGCGGGCGGCCTCGTCCGCCACGGGGGCGAAGGCCCGTTCCAGGTAGCGGGCGGCGTCGTACACGGTGTCGGCGAGCCGGTCCCCGATCCGGGTGTGCCAGCTCTCGGGCCACAGCAGGTAGCCGGCGACGAGCGCGATGGCGCAGCCGATCAGGCTGTCCATCAGCCGGGGCCGGATCAGGTCGAAGCCCTGGTGGTTGAGCTGGTCCGAGAGCAGCAGGATCACCGGGGTGATCGCGGCGGTCTGGAAGGCGTACCCCTTGGCGGAGAAGGCCGGGATCAGCGCGCCGAGCACCGCGATCACGGGCACGTCCCACCAGCCGCGCGGTACTTCGGCGAGCACGGCGGCGGCGATGACCAGCCCGGCCGCGGTGCCCAGCGCGCGCAGCACGGCCCGGGAGAACACCGAGCCGAAGTCGGGCTTGAGGACGAAGGTGACGGTCAGCGCGACCCAGTAGGACCGCTCGACCTCGATCAGCGAGACGAGTGACTGCGCGAGCCCGATGCACACCGCGAGCCGCAGCCCGTACCGCCAGGAGGCCCCGGAGAGCATCATGTCGCGCACCGCGCGGCGGGCCCGGACGCCGAGGGCGGCGGGCCGGCCGAGCTTGTCGTCGACGTTGGCCACCGTGGAGTAGGCGTCCTGCTCGGCCAGGTGCACGACGGCCGCCGCGTGCCGCAGGGCGGAGTCCATGGCCCGTTCCGCCGGGGTGTGCGGCTCGGGCAGGTCGAGTACGGGGGTGCCGGTGCGGCCCTCCTCGACGGCCGCGGCCAGATCCCGGACGGCGGCCGGGATCTGCGGCGGCAGCGGCCGGCCGCGCAGGTGGGCCGCGGGCGCGGCCTCCACCAGCGGGATCACCACGTTGAGCTGGGCCAGCATCCGCACCAGCGAGGGGCTGCGCCCGTGCACCCGGGCCCGTCGGCCCAGCACCAGGTCGTAGGCCTGGTTCAGGGACTGGGTGACCTGTTGGCGGCGCTCCTCGTAGGCCTCGCCGGGTCCGCCGGCGGCCTCCAGGGAGTCGGCCAGGGCCCGGTAGGTGGCGGCGACGGCGGTGCGCTCGGGCCGGCGGCCGCGCAGCGGCCAGCCCAGCAGGGTCAGCGCGAGGACGAACAGTCCGCCCGCGCTCAGCAGCAGGGGGGCGGTCCACCAGGGCTGCGGCAGCGGCAGCCCGGCGCCGATCACGGCGTTGAGCAGGAGCAGCAGCCCGGACACGGAGGCGACCGTGCCGATGGAGGAGATCATCCCGGAGATCAGGGCGACGAGGGTGAGGACGCCGACGGCCAGCCAGCCGTGTCCGAAGACCAGGGTGCCCAGTGCCACGCCCACGGCTCCGAAGAGCTGCGGGACGGCGATGTTCAGGATCCGCATCCGGTAGGCGTCGGCGGTGTCGCTGATGACTCCGGAGAGGGCGCCCATCGAGACGAGCGCGCCGTACTCGGGCTCGTCCAGGGCGAAGCCGACGGCGAGCGGCGCGGCCAGTGCGACGGCGGCGCGCACCACGGCGGCCCAGGGGATCGGGGCGGGGGCCGGGCGCAGTCCGTTGAGCAGCCAGGCGGGCGGGGCCAGCGGATGGTGCCGGGAGCGCCCGGCCGCTATCTGTTCGGTGCGTTCGGTGCTCATTCCCGTTTCCGTGCCGCCGCTCGCGAATCGGTTCTTCTGGGCTATTCTGCGTCGTTCTGCCTACGTTGGGTACCTTCCGAGCTTATGGGGTGCGGCGTAGCCTCCCGGTCAGCCAGGCGGCCAGTGCGGCGACGAGCCCGACCGCGAGGACCACCCAGGCGGTGGTGCGCAGGAACGCGGTGAGGGCGTCGTACACCGCTCCTGCGGCCGCCCGGTCGATGTCGGCCGGCAGGTCGTCCAGGGTGAGGCGGCGGCACAGGGCCACCGCGATCCACAGCAGTACGGCTCCGGCGGCGAGCCCCAGCCCGGTGGCCACCACGGCGCGCCGCCGGTGGACGGCGACGGCGATGGCCGCGGCGGCCAGGACGAGGGTCAGCAGGGGGAGCCAGATGCCGGCGACCTGGAGCATGCGGAAGCCCTTCCGGAGCGCGCCGAGTCCGTCGTACTCCATCACCTTCACGGAGACGTGGGTCTCCGGGATGCGGTCGGCGAAGGGCACACCGTCGGCGACGAGTTCGCCCTTGACCTGGGCGATGACGGGCGCGAGGTCGATGGTGACGGCGTCGCCGTGGCCGGTGGTGAGCGCCTCCAGGAAGGCGGCGTGGGCGGCGCGGTTCGCCGCGTCCCAAGCGGTCCGGTAGGCGGGGGTGCCGGTGAAGGAGTGCATGGCCTCGCCGAGGAGGGCTTCGACGCCGCCCTGGAAGGGGCCCGCGTCGATCTGCCCGGCGAGGGCCCGGGTGACCTGGGTGACGACCACGCCCTGGACGGCCGGGTCCGCGGCGAGTGGGGACATGGCGGCGGTGTAGCGGTCGGCGTCGCCCAGCTCGCGGTCGGCCCAGTACGCGACGGCGCTCGCGGGCACCAGGAGGGCCACGAGCACGATGAGTACCGCCGACAAGATGGTGCGCACGTCACCAGGGAAAGCGGACGAGGGGCCGGACGCGAGCGGCATTGCTGCGGGCGGGTGCGCCGATTCCCCCGTGCGGGCGAGATCGCGGACGCTGCTCTCCGAGTTGCCGGTCGCAGGCGGCGGGTGTGCCCTGGAGGATGGGAGAGAGGAGCCCGTCATGGCACATGCGGCACCCACCGCCTCCCGGCGGCACCACTACCGCTCGACGGCGGCCACCGACCACCGCGAGAGGAACGCCCTCACGCGCGCCCTGCTCGCCGGACTCGTCTACGGAGTCTGGGCCGCCTTCATCCAGCGCCAGATGGGCCCGGTCGACGCGGGCAACGTCTTCTACGGGATCCTGTGCGGTGCGCTCTTCGCCGCCTGCATGTTCGCGCTCCACCGCGTCGGCCCCCGGCTGAAGCGGGAGGCGCGCGCCGCCGCGTACGGCGTCTTCACGGGCGTCGCCGCGGGCTATCTGCACAGTCTCACCAACTCCTCCGTGCTCCGGGCCACCGTCGTCGGCCTGTTCGTGGGCATCGGTGTCGGCGTGACCGCCTTCTACCGCTACTACATGCGCGAGGACTGAGTACGGGATCGGCGCCCGGCCGTACTTTCGGCCGGGCGCCTCTCCGCCCTGCGGGGAGCTGCTACGCGGCCGGCTCGGCGGCGGGCTGCGGTTCGCTATCGGACTCGGCGGCGGCCGGCGTCTTGGCCGTGGCGGGCTCGGCCTGGCGGACCGGCGGGGTGAAACGGGCGGCTTCGGCGCGGAGCATGGCGTTCAGGGCGGCGTAGGGGTCGATGGGCATGGCGGAACCTCGCGGTGCTCGGGGGTGTGGGGGGTACGCGCTGCGAGTGCCTGACCGGTGGTCGGGCCGGAACCGTCAGCAGCGCAGGACCACACTCCGCACGGCCCGCGGGGACAGCGTCGCTTCGGCCGGCCCGGACGCCGGGCGGCAGGTCGGAACGGCCGGATGTTTCACGTGAAACACCGGCAGCGGCATCCGCTGTACGCCGGCCAATCCGCGCGAGGAGGGCCGTACGGCGGCCCGTGCTTCGGGATCCGCGGCCGGATCGGACTGGCCCTCGGTGGGCTCCGCGGGTGCTGAGGAGCTCGTGCGGGGCTCGGCGGCCGTCGCGCCCGCCGGGCCGGCGCCGAACACGCACAGCAGGACGACGCAGGCCACGGTCAGGGCCTGGGTCAGCACCCGCCGTGTCGTCCGCACGCATTGCGTCCCGCTCATGCGAGGGGTGTGCCCCGACACGCCGGGACGTTCCCCGAAGTGCCCGCAGAAGCCTCCGACCGGGGGACGAAGACACCCCCGCACGGCAGACACCGCGCGGTGCGGGACGCGGGTCAGATGGCCCGCGGGTCGCCGTGGCCGGGGCTCAGACCACCACGAGGGTCGCCGCCGCCGCGCCCATCAGCGCGGCGGCGAGGTGGATGGCCGGGTGTCCGTAGTCACCGAACCAGAGGTGGCGGGCCAGCCCGCCGAGTGCGGCCAGGGCGGTGATGAGGCCCAGTTGCGCGAAGAGGGTGACGGCGGTGAAAGGGGCCAGGAGCAGCAGGAGGGAGTTCAGCCAGAACGGGGCCGCGCCCGTCCAGCCCCGCCACCGCCAGATCGCCGTCGGCATGTACTACCGGCCCCTTCATCGTCAACTCGTGGGCTGCACAGCCTCCTTGGGTGCGGAGGCGGGCACAAGGGCACGTTCGGCTAGATAACCGAAGGTCAGGCCGAAAGTCGCCCACAGGGCGGTCTGGATGGCCAGGGACGCGAGCCGGAAGTCCCAGATCAGCGCGGCCGGGAAGCCCGCCGGGACCTCGTTGATCCCGGGGAGCAGGGCGTACGAGATGCCGACCGCGGCCACGAAGCCCACGCCGGCGACCGTGCTCGCGTTCCAGTTGCCCAGGCCCGGCGCGAGGCGCCGTCCCAGGATGAGGGCGCCCGCGGCCAGCAGCGCGCTCAGGGCGATCATCAGGAGGTAGAGGGTGGTCCGGCGGGCGGCCGTCTCGGGGTCTCCGACGGCAGGCGGGTTGGCGGGGTACTTGAGGAACGGCACCAGGGTCACGGTGACGAACAGGGCCCCGGTGACCAGCGCGGCCGTGGCCCGCGGGCCGAAGCGGCCGATGCGGCCCAGGGCGTAGCAGTAGACGAGCGCGGCGATGCCGCCGAGCGCGACCCCGTACAGCAGGACGCCGGTGCCGAGGCCGGCGGTGGCCTGGAGGGCCCGGCTGACCGGGGCCTCCTCGCCGTGGTCGTGGCCGTGCGCGGCGGCCTCCTCGATGGCGATCGCCGCGTCCACCTTGGACTCTCCGAGGAGGTAGGCGACGAGGAAGGCGGCCAGACCGGCCAGCAGGCCGGCCAGCATGCCCCGGACGAGCAGGGTGCGTGGGGAGAGGGTGTGCGGGGAGGCGGTGCTCTGAGCGGAAGTCATGTGCTTCGGTTCCCTTGTGCGAGTCGGGGATCAGTGGCAGGGGAAGCCGAGCAGGTGGCGGCCGTCGTGCAGCCATTCGTGGATGGTTTCGCCCTCGAAGAGCGCGGTGGCGCCCTGTTCGACGCCGACGAAGTACAGCAGGACGAGGGTGAGGACGGCGACGAAGACCGCCCAGGGGGCGAGCGCGGAGAGTGAGATGGGTGCGACGGCGACAGGCGTCGTGGGCACGGCGGAGTGGGCCATGGCAGGTACCTCCAGAGGGAACACGCGTCCCGGTCAGTGGTGCTCGCGACGACGGTTGCGGGTCTGACTTGCCCCCCGGCCGGGAGGGTTCACAGTGGCGCGACCGTGCCGGATTCCCACCGGTTCTTCCGTCGTACCGTCGTCATTCAGTTGTGTCGTCCGCGACCGTACCGCGCTTACGCTCCCCTTATGAACCCCTCATCGGTACGAGTTCACCTCGTTACCCCGGGCCTCGACCCCGCGCTGCGCGGGCACCGCTTCGGGTCCGGCGGACCGTACGGCCTCGACACCGGTCAGTGGGCCGGGCGGACGCTGGACGAGGTGGCCGCCGAGGACCCGGCCGCGGTGCGCGGCTGGCTGACGGACCCCGCGTACGCCCCGCCCGGCGGGGAGTCCGTCCTCGCGCTCGTCGCCCGCGCCGGGAGCTGGCTGGACGGCCTGGAACCCGGCACCCACCGGGTCACCGCCGAGCAGGCCTTCGTCCGGGCGGCCGTGGTGCACGCGCTGGAACTGCCGCCGCACGCCTTCTGGCGGCTGGACGCACGACCCCGCACGCTCACCGAACTCAGCGGGCGCGCGGGGCGGTGGAACCTCCGGCTGGGGAACGAGGTCCCCGAAGAGGTCTAGGGCGTGAGGCTCAGGCCACGATCCAGTCGGAGGTGGCGATCACCGGCTGCACGCCGTCGCGGTGGACGGTGCCCTCGATCAGGCCGTACATCCGGTCCGCGGCGAAGTACACCTCGTTGTCGTTCTTGAGGCCGAAGGGCTCCAGGTCGACGAGGAAGTGGTGCTTGTTGGGGAGGTTGAGGCGCACCTCGTTGACCTTGGGACAGTTGTCGAGCACCCGCTCGGCCATCTGGTTCAGGGTCTGCTGGAGCGAGTACGAGTACGTCTCCGCGAAGGCTTCCAGCATGTGCTTGCGGACCTTCTTGTACGACCGGTCCCAGTCGTACGCGGCGTCGTCGCCCGCGAGCGCCGAGTGGGCCCAGCGCGCGGTCACCTTGGTCGCCAGGATGCGGTCGTACGCCTCCTGGAGGGTCGTGTACTTGTCCTTGATGTAGCCGTGGAACTCGGAGTTGGTCGAGTTCATCACCGTCAGGTCCTTCAGACCCGAGATGACCTGGAGCCCGGTGGTCTCGCTGTAGGTGATCTGCGCGGTGCGCACCTCCTGGCCCTTGCGGACGAAGGAGTGCTGCTCCTTGCGCGTCGGGACCGGGATGCGGTCCCACACGTACTCCTCGATGCGGATCTGCGCCTCGCGGATCGGCTGCTGGGAGGAGACGAAGTGCTTGGCGAGCAGGATGCCGAAGGCCTCGGGGGACTCGATGCCGTGTTCCTTGCCGAAGGCGTACACCGTGTTCTTGGTGGTGTCGGTCGGCAGGCAGTTGCCGTTGTCGCCGCTCAGGTGGACGTCGCGGAACTCGCCGCGGAGCGCGACCGAGACGTTGAGGTCGCGGATCTCGTGCCAGGAACCGTCGTTGCCCTTGCGGGTGACCTTGACGATGCGGTTCTCGGCCTTGCCGTACTGGTTCTGCGCCAGGACGTGCTTGCTCATGGTGTCTTCCTTCGGGTACTCGGGAACACGGAGTCCGGTTGTCTGGATCCCGTACGCCCGGCGTCCAGCGGTCGGCCCGCTCCCCGCCGTTCGGCCCCGAAGGGCCGCCCCGGGACTGACGTGCATCCCGGTCCGTAGGTGCTTGGTGCTCGGCCCGCGGTGCATGCATCCGGGCCTGCACGGATTGCAGCATGTATGCGGGGGGTTGACCACCGCACGGATCATCCGAACACCCGCACCCGCGGCTTGGGCGACTCCACAGATCCGCAGGTCAGAGCATGTGCGCATCCGCGACCGAGAGGGCCCCGTCGAGGATCTCCAGACCCTTGGCGACGTCCTGCGGCGAGATGTTGCAGGCCGGTGCGACGTGGATGCGGTTCCCGGCGGTCAGCGGCCACAGCCCGCCCTTCTTGCAGGCGGCCCCGAACTCCGCCATCGGCGCGTTGTCCGCCCCGGAGGCGTTGTACGGCACCAGCGGCTCACGCGTCCGGCGGTCGCGTACGAGCTCCAGGGCCCAGAAGGTGCCCAGGCCCCGGACCTCCCCGACGGAGGGGTGCCGCTCGGCGAGCGCGCGCAGGCCGGGGCCGAGGAGCTCCGCGCCCGTGCGGGCGGACTGCTCGACGATGCCCTCCTCCTCCATGACGTTGATGGTGGCGACGGCGGCCGCGCAGGCCAGTACGTGCCCGGAGTACGTCAGCCCGCCCGGGTAGGGCCGGCGGGCGAAGGTCTGGGCGATGGCGGCCGAGATGGCCACCCCGCCGAGCGGCACGTAGCCGCTGGTCACGCCCTTGGCGAAGCAGATCAGGTCGGGGACGACGTCCCAGTGCTCGGAGGCGAACCACTTACCGGTGCGCCCGAAGCCGACCATGATCTCGTCGAGGACGAACACGATGCCGAAGCGGTCGCAGAGCGCGCGCACACCGGCGAGGTAGCCGTCCGGGTGGACCAGGACGCCCGGGGCGCCGCCGACGGTCTCCAGGATGATCGCGGCGATGGACTGCGGGCCCTCGAAGACGATGGTTTCCTCGAGGTGGCGCAGGGCCCGCTCGCACTCCTCGGCCTCGGTGGCCGCGTAGAAGGGCGAGCGGTAGGCGAAGGGCCCCCAGAAGTGCACGACACCGGCGGTCGCGGTGTCGTTGCCGAAGCGGCGGGCGTCACCGGTCAGGTTGATCGCGGTGGAGGTGGCCCCGTGGTACGAGCGGTACGCGGACAGCACCTTCGGGCGGCCGGTGTGCAGCCGGGCCATGCGGACGGCGTTCTCCACGGCCTCGGCGCCCGCGTTGGTGAAGAAGATCTTGTCCAGGTCGCCCGGGGTCCGCTCGGCGATCAGCCGGGCCGCCTCGGAGCGGACGTCCACGGCGAAGCCGGGCGCGACGGTGCACAGCCGGGCCGCCTGCTCCTGGATGGCAGCGGTGACCTTGGGGTGCTGGTAGCCGATGTTCGTGTAGACGAGGGCGCTGGAGAAGTCGAGGTAGCGATGGCCCTGGTAGTCCCAGAAGTACGAGCCCTCGGCCCCGGCGACGGCGAGCGGGTCGATCAGCTCCTGCGCCGACCAGGAGTGGAAGACGTGCTTCCGGTCGGCGTCTTTCACGGCGGCGAGGTCATCGGCTGCTGCGTTCATGAAACGAGCGTAGTTGTCCAGGATGTGGACCCCGGGGCGGCTCCGCAGGGAACCTCGGGGCGGCTCCGCCGGGAACTCCGGGGCGCCTCCGCCGGCACTCCGGGGCGGCTTCCCGCGCGAGGGGTCGCTGTCGGGCGATCCTGGAGCGACCGGTGATGACACGACCTAGGATTGGCTTCCTTTGACGGGGGTAAGCGCGGCGCGGAGACAGGAGGCCCTGTGACCGAGCAGACGCGGCGGCTGGTCCTGGGCGGTGCCACGGCCGGGGTCGTGAGCCGGTGCCGGGACTTCACCCGGCAGGCGCTGGCCGACTGGCAGTGGCAGGCGCGGCCCGAGGCCGTGGAGGACGTGCTCCTCCTGGTCTCCGAGGTGGTGACCAACGCCTGCCTGCACGCCGGCGGCCCGCGCGAGCTGATCCTGCGGCACACCCCGGAACGCCTGCGCGTCGAGGTCAGCGACGACAGCCCCGAGTCTCCGCGCCGTCGCCTGCCCGGCGACCGTGCGTTGCCGGGAGGGCACGGGCTGATCGTGCTGGAACGGCTCGCGCGGAACTGGGGCTCGGTGCCGTCCGGGGACGGGCGGCCCGGCAAGACGGTCTGGCTGGAGGTTCCGGCGCGGAGCCGGCGGCCGGACGGGGCTCGGGCGCGGGATCCGCTGCCGTAGCCGTCCCCTCGGGGGCGGGTTCGTCCGGCGGTTCGCCGGCCGGTTCGCCCGCCGGTTCGTCGTCGTCGCTCAGCAGGCCCGTGCGCAGCCGTGCCAGGGTCCGGGTCAGCAGTCGCGACACGTGCATCTGGGACAGGCCCAGCCGGTCGCCTATCTCGGACTGCGTGAGCTCCTGCCCGAACCGCAGCGCGAGCAGGGTGCGCTCACGGTCGGGGAGCCCGGCCAGTATCGGCTTGAGCGACTCCAGGCACTCGATCCGGTCGTACGCCGCCTCCTCCTCGCCGAGCGAGGGCTGTCCCGCGTAGGCGTCCCGGTCGCCGCCGTCCTCCTGCACCGGCGCGTCCAGGGAGCGCGCGGAGTACGCGTGCGCCGCCTTGCGGCCCTCCGCCAGCTCGGCGGGGGTGACGTGCAGGTGCTCCGCCAGCTCGACGTCCGTGGGCGCGCGGCCGAGGTCCTGCTCCAGGGCGTCGTGCGCCTTGGCCGCGTCGATCCGCAGCTCCTGGAGCCGTCGCGGGACCTTGACGGCCCAGCTCGTGTCCCGGAAGAACCGCTTGATCTCGCCGCTGATCGTCGGCATCGCGAAGGAGGTGAACTCCACCCCGCGGTCCGGGTCGAACCGGTTGATGGCCTTGATCAGGCCGACCGTGCCGACCTGGACGATGTCCTCCATCGGCTCGCTCCGGCCACGGAACCGGCGGGCGGCGTACTTCACGAGGCTGAGGTTCAGCTCGACGAGGGTGTTGCGGACGTACGAGTACTCGGCGCTGCCCTGCTCCAGCTCGGCCAGTCTCCGGAACAGGGACACGGACAGGATCCTGGCCTCGTGGGTTGCGACGTCTGTGAGCTCTGTACGGTGCATGGCCTGCGCTCCTCCGACCGTGGGGCCCCGGCGGTGCCGGAGTCGTCGTCGCGCTGTCTCAGGGGATATACCCGGGCCAAATACACGGTACCCCTACAAACCTCCAGGTCCGAGCCCGGTCAGCGCGTCCCCGTACAGGCGGAACAGCCGCGGGCCTCCGGCGGGGGCGGTTTCGCGGAGCCTGGCCCAGGCCCGGGCCGCGGCGGCCCGGGCCACTGTCCCCGGCCACGGCTGGGGCAGCAGTTCCGGCGGGAGCAGCGGGTCCGGAACCATCGCGTCGGACAGGGCGGCGGCGAGGGCGATGGCTTGAGCGGTTGCCGTTGCCCCTGCGGGGGGCTTGGCCGGGTTCGGGGCGCAGGGCGGTGTGGTTGCCCCTGCGGGGGCTTGGGCGTGGTCGGTGTGGGGCGGTGCCCCGCCGGAGGATCTCCTCGGCTCGCGCACGGAGGTTCCGCTACGGACGTGCGGCCCGGGTTGCGCGCTCGTCCTGCGGGGACCCTCCGGCGTGTCCCCACCCCACGGTTCGGCTGCGGAAGCCGCGAGGGCGCGCAGGGCCTCGTACCGGTCCGCGATTTCCGGGAGCGGCCACAGCCGGGCCGCCAGGGCCACCGGGTCGGTGATCCCGCCCACCGCGAGGTCCCGGGTGCTCAGGCAGGTCAGCGCCCGCTCCACCCCCAGCTCCGCCGCGCGGGCCCGTACGTACGGCCCGATCGCGTTCGGCGTGACGTACAGCCCGCCCTGCACCGGGGCCGCCCCGAGCCCGGTCAGCGCGTCCCGCAGGGCATCGCGAGCCGCCCGCGCGGACTCCGGGACGGCGAAGGCGAAGGCGTGCCAGACCCCGTCCCACGGCTCCAGGCCCCGGTCCTGCCGGTACGCGTGCCGTACGAACCCCACCTCGGGTACGAGCGCCGCCAGCTCCGGCCCCGCCCCGGCTACGGCCCCCGCCCCGGCGCCCGTACCCGTCAGCCGCAGTACGGACCGCCGCCCCCGCCCCTCCAGCCCGAACCGTCCCTCCGCCACCAGCCGCTTCACGCACAGCCGCACCTGCTGGTCGGTCATGCCGAGGAGCCCCGCGACCTCGTACAGCTCGGCCCCGTCCACCGTGCCGTCCTCCCGGACCAGCGCGTGCACGACCATCCGCGTGGGGACCGCAGGCGCCGCCGGTCCCGCCCCCGCCGGGCTCGTCCCGTCCGCCGGTCCCGCGCCGTCCGCCGGGCTCGTGCCGCTCATCGCCGTACCGCCTTGTGCATCGTCGTCACGGCCCCGAATCCCAGTACGTCCCGCAGCCACGGCGTCCGCCGTACCTTCACCGCCCGGAACCCGTGCCGTTCGTACAGGGCCCGCGCCCGCGGGTTGTCCGCGACCACGTCGAGCCGGATCCGCCGGCAGCCCTGCTCCACGGCGATCGCCTCGATCTCCCGCAGCAGCAGCCCGCCGATGCCCCGGCCCCGCTCGGCGGGGTCCACGGCGATGCCGTCCATGACCAGCTCGTCCCGGACCGGTGTCCGCTCCAGCAGCGCCAGCAGGAACACCCGGTACAGGCCCCTGACCCGCCCGTACGCCGCCCTGACCGCGGCCGCGTCCCCGCCGACCAGGCCGCGCCCGGCGAGCTGGTAGCCCGCCACGCCCACGACCCGGCCGTCCGGGCCGCCGGACAGCGCGGTCACGGCCCGGTCCGCGTGCAGGTGCGAGGCGATGAACCGGCGCCCGGCCGCCGCGGGGCCGAGCGCTGCGCCCAGCTTGCCCCCGAAGGCCTCCCAGTACAGCTCGGCGACGCGCGCCCCGGCCCCTTCGGGCACTCCGCGTCGCAGCTCCACGCTCTCCGTCGTCATACGCACAAGCTTAATACGTTCATGCAAGCTACGATCGTTTATGAAACGAGCGAAATGGGAGCCCCTCATGACCGAGCCCCACCGCAAGGCCCGCCGCCCCCTGCGCACCGCCCTCCTCCTCGCCCTCGCCACCGTGGTCCTGTCGGCCGCCGCCCTCACCGGCGTCGTCCTGTGGCAGCACGCCTACGACCTGCACGAGGAGCGGGTCACCGTCCCGGCCGCCGGCCGCGCCCTGCCCGGCGTGCTGGCCACCCCCGCCGGTAAGGGGCCCGGCCCCTTCCCGCTCGTGGTCTTCGTGCACGGGGACGGCGAGACCGACGCCACCCACGACGGGTTCTACCGGCCCTACTGGGAGGCCTTCGCCCGCGCCGGATACGCCTCGCTCTCCCTCGACAAGCCCGCCGACTGGCTCGCCCAGTCCATGGACGACCGGGCCCGCGAGACCACCGACGCCATCGCCTGGGCCCGTACCCGGCCCGGGATCGACGCCGACCGGATCGGCCTGTGGGGTGCCAGCCAGGCCGGATGGGTGCTGCCCAAGGTGGTGGCGCAGGCCCCCGCGCCGGGCATCCGCTTCGTCATCGCGGTCGGCACCGCCGTGAACTGGCAGCGCCAGGGGGAGTACCACCTGCGCGCCGGACTCCGCGCGGCCGGGGCCGACGCCGACCGCACGGCGGCGGCCCTGCGCACCCGGGAGTCCACCCTGGCGCTGCTGCGGCGCGGGGCGTCGTACGAGGAGTACCGCGCGAGTCCGGGCGCCGACCCGGAACTCACCGCGGAGCGCTGGTCGTTCATCAGCCGGAACCACACCGCGGACGCGACCGGGGACCTGCGGGCGATGCGGGCCGCGGGGGCCGTCCCGGTGCTGCTGATCTCGGGCGCCGACGACCTGAACGTCGACGGGGCGGAGACCGAGGCCGTCTACCGGGCCCTGCTCACGCCCGGGACCCTCACCGTCCGCCGCTATCCGGCCGCGACGCACGCCCTGCTCCGCACCCCCGTCGAGCGTTCCCCCTGGCGGCTGACCCTGACGGCCGTGTTCGCCCCGCGCGCCGTCTTCCCGCCGGGGCTCCTCGCCGACCAGCGGGACTTCCTCGAAGGCCTGCCGCGCTAGCGGAGGTCGAGGGAAGCGCGGGGAGCCCGGGATCCCGGGCTCCCCGCACGGTCACGCGTACTTCTTCCGCGGCTGGCAGAGGGCCGGGATCATGGAGGCGGCCATCAGGACGACCACCCACACATAGGTGTGCTGGAAGGCATCGGCCAGCGAGGGGGCCAGTTCGGCGCGGGCCGCCGCGTCCAGCCCCTGGGCAGCGGCCAGCCCGCCGTGCTCCGCCGCGGCCGTGGTCAGCAGCACCGACAGCAGCGCGGTACCGATCGATCCCGCGACCTGCGAGTTGATGTTGATCAGCGTGCTGGCGGCCGGCACCTGTGGCGGTGCGAAGCCGCGGGTCGCGCCGGTGACGGTCGGCATCATCGTCATCCCGACCCCCGCCCCGGCCACGGTCAGCGAGACGATCAGCCGCCAGTACGGGGCGTCCGGGCCGAGTTGGGCCGTGAACGTCCCGTAGCCGATGACCGCCAGGGTGACGCCGATCGGCACGATCCGCCCCGCCGGGACCCGGTCCGTCAGACGGCTCGCGATCTGCAGGGTGATCCCGGTGGCGAGCACCTGGGGCACGCCCAGCAGCCCGGACATGGTCGCGCTCTCGCCCCGTACGAGCTGGTAGTACATCGGCACCAGCATCAGGGCCCCGAAATACGCCCCGGCGAACAGCGCCATGGTGCCGATCCCCGCCGCGAAGGCCCGTACCCGCAGGAGGCGCAGGTCCAGCAGCGGGGCGGAGGCGGTGAGGGCCCGTACGACGAAGGCAACCACCAGCGCCGCGCCGCCGAGCGTGGGGACCAGCACCTTGGCCGAAGCGAAGTCACCGGACTCGCCGCCCGTGGCGAGACCGTAGATCAGCGCGGCCAGTCCCGGAGACAGCGTCAGCAGGCCGGTCACATCGAGCCGGTGGGATGCCCGCACGGTGTCCCGGGGGAGGATCAGCACGGCCAGCACCACCGTCAGCACGCCGATCGGCACGTTGATGAGGAAGATCCAGCGCCAGGACGCCGCGTCGACCAGCCAGCCGCCGAGGACCGGGCCGACGAGCGGCCCGACCAGGACGGGGATGCCCAGCAGCCCCATCATCCGGCCCTTGTGCTCCGGCGCGGCGGCGTTGATCACTATGGCCATCCCCAGCGGGACGACCATGCCCCCGCCGAGCCCCTGCAGGACGCGGAAGAAGATCAGCGACTCGGTGCTCCAGGCAGCGCCGGCCAGGGCCGAACCGGCCGTGAACAGGCTGACGGAGACGATGTACAGGTGCTTGCTCCCGAACCTGCCCGCCGCCCAGGCGGTGAGCGGGATGACGGCGGCGAGGGCCAGCATGTAGCCCGTGGCCGTCCACTGGATGGTGGCGAGCGGGGAGTGGAAGTGCTGGGAGAGGCCGTCCAGCGCGACACCGAGGATGGTGGTGTCGAGGACGGTCATGAACGAGCCCGCGATCACCACCATGGTGATCGCGACGGCCGAGGAGCCGGGCCGCGCCGGGGCACCCGGCGGGGCGGGATCCTGCATCGTGGTCATGTGCGTACGTCCTGTCGCGAGGGCCCGACCGGTCTAGACGCTGTACGGACGGGAGGTGCGGCCGTCGCGCAGGGTCTGGGACCACCAGGCGAGCTGGTCGAGCATGGTCTTGGCGGCACCGGTCGCGCCCTGCGCGTCGTGCGCCCGGCCGCCTTCGCCGAAGTGGTCCCAGGCGCCGTGGAAGCTGACCCCGTCGCGCATCGGGGCGCAGTGCAGCTCGCCGAAGACCTGACGCAGGTGCTCGACCGAGCGCAGCCCGCCGCCGACGCCGCCGTAGGACACGAAGGCGACGGCCTTGGCCTTCCACTCGTCGCGGTGCAGGTCGATGAAGAGCTTCAGGTGCCCGGGGAAGCTGTGGTTGTACTCGGGGGTGATGACGACGAATCCGTCGGCGGCGCCCACCCGTGCGGACAGCTCGCTCAGCTCGGGGGTCGGGGCGGTGCGCCAACCCGGCTGTACGGCGGGCAGTTCCAGCCCGGCGACGTCGATGACGTCGACCTCGAAGTCACCGTGCTGCTCCGCGAGCGGAACGAACCAGTCGCGGACGGTGGGTCCGAAGCGGCCCTCGCGGGTGGAGCCGACGATGACGGCGATCCGCAGCTTCTGCGCGGTGGTCGCTGTGGCGGTCACAGAGTTGTTGTCCATGGCCAAGACAGTAGGAGCAAGCGGCCCGCCGGGTCCTGAGGCGATCGACTGGGTTGAACTGCCCGGCGGCGCCCGCCGGGCTCCCGCGCGGGGGCGCCGCACCGGGCCAACCGGCCTCCCGGACCGGGTGTTTCACGTGAAACACCGCCCGACCAGCGGTCCGCCGACTGAGCGGAGACCGGCCCGGGCACCGGTCGTACCCCTGGCTTTCGCCCGTGGGACGCGAGCGGAATCCAAGTGTCCGTGTACCCGAGCGCGAACACATCCGGACTCCCGCGCGCCAGAGGCCATAGGGGGTCTCGCCGAGCAGCGGGGTCCGGCCCGCCTTCGGCCGTGCGGGACGGCCTACTTGTCGGAGTAGCTGAAGTCCCCGACCGTCCAGGCACTGACGTCCTTGACGGCGATCCGGTACATCCCGCCGGTCTCCGGGATCCCCAGGGTTCCCTGGAGGATGCGGGCCACGTGGAAGTGCAGGTGAGAGGGTGGTCCGGCCGCGGGCCGGGTACGGCCGCCCTGTTCGGGTTCCCTGAAGATGCCTGCGAACGGGCCCAGTTGGTCGGAGTCCTCCAGGACCTCGGCCACGCGCTGGCGCCACACGCTCTCGGGGGCCAGCCGGCCGGTGACGACGGCGCCGTGCACCACGACGGTCAGGGACATCTGATTGGTCTGCTCCGACTCGACCATGGAGGCGATGTCGAGGAGCAGGTCGTCAGGAATCGACATGGGCAGTGACTCTAGCAAGCGCGGGCGGACGAGGGCCCGGAACGCGACGGGCTGGGGCCCGCACCCAAGAGGGTGCGGGCCCCAGCCGCGGAGTACGCGTCAGCGTCAGGCAGGAACGATGTTCTCGGCCTGCGGGCCCTTCTGGCCCTGCGTGACGTCGAAGGTGACCTTCTGGCCTTCCTGAAGCTCACGGAAGCCGGAAGAGGCGATGTTCGAGTAGTGGGCGAACACGTCCGCGCCGCCACCCTCCTGCTCGATGAAGCCGAAGCCCTTTTCCGCGTTGAACCACTTCACGGTGCCAGATGCCATATGAATTCTCCTTCGGGGCATTGCCCGGAATCGCACCGTGCGAAACCGGAGTCGCTGAGATTGTCGCCCCGGCCGGAAATGCACCGGCAAATAAAAAGTGCGCTCACCGAAAAAGCTGGTGAGAGCACTTGTAAGTTTTTTGGGAACCACAACTGCAACTGAGATCACAGTAGCACGGGGGGAACCGGCCGGCGGGGAAACTTTCCCGTCCCGGAGCCCGGCGCGCCATCAAATTTCTGAAGCGCCCCGTCCGCATTTCCGCAGGTGCGGCAGTGGATATGTACGTCAGAAAGTCGTATGAGTGTTCAGGTTTCCGGGCCCCTGCGGGTCACCGGTCCGGCGGTACGGGCCGGCCCCTCGGCCGCGCGGGTGGGCGGCCCGCCCCGGTCGGCCGACGGGGGGAGGAGCGCGTGCGGGATGCGCTCGGATATGCATATTTTGTCGTGTATGCCCGAAAGGTTCCCACTCGTCAGTCCACTCCCGTTGAGGAAGGCCCGTCCATGAAGCGATTCCCGGTGATCGGTGTGCTCTGCGTCAGCGCGGCATTCGGTCTCGCCGCGTGCTCCGACGACAGTTCGCCCGCCGAAGAGGCCACCAAGGCCGCCGCCGACCTGTGCACCGACCTGGGCGCGCTCAAGGCCGACAACGCGAAACTGAAGGCCCTGAATCCGGCGACGGCGACCAAGGACCAGATCAAGGAGGCGTACGACGCGGTCCAGAGCGACTGGGACAACGTCAAGGAGAACCTGTCCAAGCTGAGGGAGTCGGAGCAGGCCGCGGTCAAGGCGGCCGCCGAGGACCTGAAGAAGGGCTACGAGGGCCTCCCGGGGGACACGACCGGCCAGCAGGCGCTCACCCAGCTCCAGCCGCAGGTCCAGAAGCTGGACGAGGCCACGACCGCCGCGTCCACCGGCCTCCGGTGCTGACAGCCTGCTGACAGGCCCTCCGGCGGCCGGGGTTACGGGGCCCCGGCCACCGCCCTCTCCGCCTTCTCCTCCGCGTGCCCGTGGGGCGGCAGCAGCTCGCTGACGACGAAGGAGACCACGGCCGCGAGGATCACGACGGGCATCATGGCCGAGGTGTCGAGGATCAGGGTCACCAGGACCACGCTGCTCACCGGCAGCCGCATCACGGCCGCCAGCGCCGCGGCCATGCCCGCCGCGAACCCCGGTACGACGCCCAGGCCCGGCAGGGACGACAGGAGCACGCCCGCCGCGGCCCCGAGGAAGAGCGCGGGGAAGACGGGGCCGCCGCGCAGGCCGCCGAGGCAGAGCGTGTAGGCGACGCCCTTGAACAGCAGGACGGCGAGCAGCGCCCCGATGCCCCAGGCGTGCGGGTCGGTGGCCAGCGCGGCGGTCGCGGCCTGGCCGGAGGAGGCGACCTCGGCGGGGGAACGGCCGGTGATCAGCGCGTAGAGGGCGGCGCAGGCCGCGGCGCCGAGGGCGCACAGGACGGTCCGGACGAGGGGCCGTCCCGTGACGTACGTGGCGACCGCCCGGGCCCAGGTCAGTACGGGGTGCAGGACGAGGGCGAGGACCACGGCGATGGCCAGCGCCCAGAGCACGTCCCCCACGTCCAGGTGGGCCTCCGGGAGGGCCGAGCCCAGCGACAGGTCCCCGGTCGACAGCCCGGTCCAGCGTCCGAGTCCGGTGAACACCAGGTATCCGATGCCGCTGGACAGCAGGGAGGGCAGCATGACGGCGAACAGCTGCGGCCCGCCCACACCCGCCACCTCGATCAGCAGCACCGCGGCGATCAGCGGGTTGCCGAAGATGGCGGAGATCGCGGCCGCGGCGCCGGCCGCCCCCAGGAGCGCGGTGCTCTGCGGGGTCGCCGGCGCCTGCGCGAGGTTCCGGAACAGCACGGCCAGGCCGCCGCCCAGGGCGATCAGCGGGGCCTCCGGACCCAGGGTCGCGCCGAGCGGAAGGCTGGCCAGCGCCGCGATGACGACCCCGGGCAGGACCGCGGGAGAGGTGCCCACCGTGTGCAGTCCGGCGGCGGGCACGTGGCCGCCCCCACCGGGCAGGTGGGTGACGACCAGGCCGACCACGGTTCCGGCGACGAGCAGCAGGGGGAGCGGCCACCACCACGGCGGGGCGTCCCAGCCCAGCGCCCGGGGGAGGTCCGCCCACAGGGTGTGCTCCAGTTCGTGCAGCAGGACGAGGAACCAGAAGGCGGCGAGGGACACCGGGATGCCGATCAGGCCGCAGAAGGCGAGCACTTTGAGGTAGCCGGGGTTGCGGAGCATGTCCCGCAGGACCAGGGCCTCCTGCGGCCCGGTCCCGATGGGCGGGGGGTCGGACCGAGGGCGCGGCTCCGTCATGGGGCACCTCCCTTTCCCCTCGATGGTCCACCCGGACGGAGGCCTCCGCCGCCGGGACCGGCCGGGCCGCGGCCGCGGCCGTTCACGGCTCGTCCTCCAGCGGCGGGAGCGGGCTCCCGCGCCTGCGTATCCCGATCCTGACCGCGCCGACGAGGGCCTTGACGATCACGCCCAGCACGATCAGGTCGGCGACCATCTGCACGGTGGCCAGCGCGCGGCCGGTCTCCGTGAGGGGCACGATGTCCCCGAATCCGACGGTCGTGAACACGGTGACGGTGAAGTACAGCGCGTCGGTCCGGTTCAGCCGCTCCGAGAACGTCTGCGGAATTTCCACGGCGAGCATGAAGTACGTCGCGGCGAAGAGCACCAGGAACAGCGGGACGGCGGTGGCCAGCGCCTCGACGGCGCGCAGCCTCGGATGCTCCGCACGGGTGATGGCGGCGGCCTGGTGGACGACCACCCCGCCGAAGAGCAGCAGGCCGAGCACCAGCAGGACGACCGCGAGGACGCCGAATCCGTCGTCCAGCGGGGCGAGGTAGTAGAGCGCGGTGAGCAGGACGATCGAGGCGGTCGAGCGGAGCAGGCATCCGACGAGCAGGCGACCGTGCCCCCGGTCGGTCGGGCCGGCCGGGTCCCCCCATTCGGATGCGGTGTGGTCCATGGCTTCAGGAGAAGACGGCGGAAGGCGTAGCGCGACCGGAGCACGGGCTCGTGGACCGCTTCCGCCGTCCGCTCGGAATGCGGACCTCGTGCACCGACTGTATGAATGAAGAACCGCCTTCATGATCGGAGCCGAGCATGGATGACTATCCGCTTCTCAACCTCTTCTGGACGATGTTGTGGCTCTTCCTGTGGATCATGTGGTTCTTCCTCCTCTTCAAGGTCGTGACGGACATCTTCCGTGACCACGAGCTCGGGGGCTGGGGGAAGGCGGGCTGGCTCGTCCTCGTCCTGCTGCTGCCGTTCATCGGCGTCTTCATCTACGTCATCGCCCGAGGCAAGAGCATGAGCCAGCGGGACGTGAAACAGCTCAAGGAGCAGGACGAGGCCTTCAAGACGTACGTCCAGAAAGCGGCCGGGTCGGGCGGCGGTTCGGCGGACGAGCTGCACAAGCTCTCCGCGCTGAAGGACAAGGGTGATATCACCCAGGAGGAATTCGACCGGGCCAAGGCCAAGATCCTGGCCTGAAGTCCCCCGCACCGGGACCCGCGGGCCCCGCCCCTCCCGGGCGGGGCCCGCATTCGTTGATACGTCGGTACCATGAACCTGTCCGGGCGGACCGGACCGCGAACCCACCACCGACGGCGGAGACCCGGTACATGCCCAAGCGCGTTGACCACGAGGAACGGCGGACCCAGATCGCCGAGGCGCTCATCCGCGTCGCCGGCCGGCAGGGACTGCACGCGGTCGGGATGCGGGACGTGGCAGCCGAGGCGGGCGTGTCCCTGCGGCTCGTCCAGTACTACTTCCAGACCAAGGAGAAGCTGCTCTTCTACGGGCTCCAGCACCTCACCGACCGCTTCACCGCGCGGGTGGGCGCCCGTCTCGCCGCCGCCGGACCGGACCCCGGTGCCCGCGCGACCGTGGAGGCGCTGCTGCTGGCCTCCCTGCCGACCGACGAGGAGAGCCGCACCTTCCATCTCCTCTACAGCTCCTACGCGATCCTGTCCGTGACCGACGAGGCGCTGGCCGCCCAGCCCTTCATCGACAACCCCGACGCCGCGGAGAACGCCCTGACCGGCCTGTTCCGGCAGGCCCAGGAATCCGGCCTGGCCGACCGCCGTGCCGACGCGCGCACGGAGGCGATCAGCCTGCTCGCGATGACGGCGACCATGGGCACCAGCATCCTCGTGGGCCAGCGCACCCCCGATTCGGCCGTCGCGGTGCTCCGCCACCACCTGGACCGCATCTTCACGCCTTCCTGACCGTCGGCCGGGCCCAGTCGGCGGGCGGCAGTGGCGTGGCGCCCGCCCTCAGCCAGGCAGACCGGGAGTCAGGCAGACCGGGAGTCAGGCAGACCTGGGGACAGGCAGACCGGAGTCAGGCAGAGGTGTCGGGCGGTGATCCCGCGGCACGGCGGAATTCGGCGTTGAGCCGCTGTGCCTCTTCGAGCTGGTCCTCCAGGATGACGATGCGGCAGGCGGCCTCGACCTGCATGCCCTGGTCGACGAGTTCCCTGGCGCGGGCCGCGATGCGCAGCTGGTAGCGGGAGTAGCGGCGGTGTCCGCCTTCGGAGCGCAGCGGTGTGATCAGGCGGGCTTCTCCGATGGCCCGGAGGAAGCCGGGGGTGGTGCCGAGCAGCTCGGCGGCCCTGCCCATCGTGTAGGCGGGGTAGTCGTCGTCGTCCAGTCGGCCGCCGAGCGAGTCATCCGCTGTCATCTGCACCTCCTCTTGGGAACGCGTCGGGGGCCCCGGCGCCGAACGGCACCCGGGGCCCCGGAGGAAATTCAACACCATCGGCCGCTCCCGGCGCTGGCCGACCTGACCGGGCACCGCGTTCCGTACGCGACGAGGGCCCCGGCCGGCGTGTGCCGGTCGGGGCCCTCGGTGTCGTTGCGGTGCCGCTGGGCGGCCCGGCCCGTCGCTCAGACGGACACGGGGGAGCCGAGGAGCGCGGACGCCCGCTGGAGCGGGTCGATGCCGCGCGCGGGGGCGGGGGCCTCGGGCAGTCCGCGGCAGGTGAAGCCGAGCTGGGTCATGGCCCGGACGACTTCGCCGGCGCTGAAGTCGCGGCGGTCCTGGCGGGTGATGACCTGGCCGACCTGCTTGACCGGGTAGACGCGGCGGCCGATGATCACGGACTCGCCGACGACGGGTTCGGGCTTGACGCCCTTCATCGATTCCAGCACGCCGCTCTTGGTGAGGTCGAACGGGAATCGGGCGATGACACAGCGCATGATTGCCTCACAGGGAGAAGGGGAGAGTGGTCGACCTGGGGGAGGTGCTTCAGGCGGCCGTGCCCAGTGCCGGCTGCCGCTGGGTGTTACGGCGCGCTGCCTGCGAGGGCCGGCCGCGCCGGCCGCGTGAGGCGGCGCTGCGCTTGGGGCGCTCGCTCACCGGTGCCGTGATGACGACGGGGATGCCGGAGGGGGCCTGGGCGCCGGTGATGCGGTGCAGTTCGGCCTCGCCGGAGCGGACCTGGGTGGTCTGCGGGACGATCCCGGCGGCAACCATGAGACGGCTCATGTCGCGGCGCTGGTTGGGCGTGACGAGGGTGACGACGCTGCCGGACTCGCCGGCGCGGGCGGTGCGTCCGCCGCGGTGGAGGTAGTCCTTGTGGTCGGTGGGCGGGTCCACGTTGACCACGAGGTCCAGGTTGTCGACGTGGATGCCGCGGGCGGCGACGTTGGTGGCGACCAGCACCGTCACGTGCCCGGTCTTGAACTGGGCCAGGGTGCGGGTGCGCTGGGGCTGGGACTTGCCGCCGTGCAGGGCGGCGGCCCGTACTCCGCTGTTGAGGAGGTCCTGGGTCAGCCGGTCGACGGCGTGCTTGGTGTCCAGGAACATGATCACGCGGCCGTCGCGGGCGGCGATCTGCGTGGTCGTGGCGTGCTTGTCGGCGCCGTGGACGTGCAGTACGTGGTGTTCCATCGTGGTCACCGCGCCGGCCGAGGGGTCGACGGAGTGGACGACGGGATCGCTGAGGTAGCGGCGCACGAGCAGGTCGACGTTGCGGTCGAGGGTCGCCGAGAACAGCATGCGCTGCCCCTCCGGGCGTACCTGGTCGAGCAGGGCCGTGACCTGCGGCATGAAGCCCATGTCGGCCATCTGGTCGGCCTCGTCGAGCACGGTGATCTCCACCTGGCCGAGCCGGCAGTCGCCGCGCTCGATCAGGTCGGCGAGGCGCCCGGGGGTCGCGACGACCACCTCCGCACCACCGCGCAGGGCGCCGGCCTGCTTGGCGATCGACATACCGCCCACGACCGTGGTCAGCCGCAGCTTCACGGAGCGGGCGTACGGCGTGAGGGCGTCGGTCACCTGCTGGGCGAGCTCGCGGGTGGGGACGAGCACCAGGGCCAGCGGCTGCCGGGGCTCGGCCCGCCGGCCGGCGGTACGGGCCAGCAGGGCGAGGCCGAAGGCGAGGGTCTTGCCGGACCCGGTGCGCCCGCGACCGAGTACGTCGCGGCCCGCGAGGGTGTTCGGCAGGGTCGCGGCCTGGATCGGGAAGGGGACGCTCACACCCTCGGTGCCGAGCGCGGCGAGGAGCTGGCCGGGCATGTCGAGATCGGCGAACGCCTCGACGGCGGGCAGCCCGGGGGTGATCGTCTTGGGCAGGGCGAACTCACCCTGCACGGCTGCGGGGCGGCGGCCGTAGCCGCCGGAACGGGACTGGCCGCCGGAACGGGACTGCCCGCCGGAACGGCTGGGGGCCGGCGCGCCGAAGCGGGCTCCGCGCGCGGAGCCGTCGGAGCGGCCTCCGACCGTGCGGGAGGAGCGATTGTTCGTACGTGTGCGGTTCATGCGGAACCTTCCTCGATGCGGCGCATATCAAGGAATTCCCGCAGCGATGAGCGGCATGGAGAATTGCAAGAATGGCCGAATGGAACGCGAAAGCGAACCTGGCCGGCGCACATCAAAATGCGGGCGCAGGTGCTGGAATGGGTGACACGGTGCGGAGGTGATCCGCTCCCCGAGTGAGGGATCCCCGTACGAGGGGACCGTGGAATCCTCGGGTCGTCCCGCAGGTGAACCCACTGCGGGGAAAATGCGTGCAGCTGAGGCCCGCACCCCGAGGGATGCGGGCCCCAGCTACGAAGTACGCGTCAGCGTCAGGCGGGAACGATGTTCTCGGCCGTCGGGCCCTTCTGGCCCTGCGCGATGTCGAAGCTGACCTTCTGGCCTTCCTGCAGCTCGCGGAAGCCCTGGGCGGCGATGTTCGAGTAGTGGGCGAACACGTCAGCGCCGCCACCGTCCTGCTCGATGAAGCCGAAACCCTTTTCCGCGTTGAACCACTTCACGGTACCAGTAGCCATGTCATATCTCCTTTGGGGCAGTACAACGGGATCCGCACCGTGCGGACCTCGTGTCGCCGCGATGATTACCCCACCGGAAAAACGACCGGAAATGCGCAAGCAGCCTGGCGGCATAAAATCCGACCGGGTGCTTGAAGTTTTGGGAACCACAACTGCAACTGGTATCGACAGTAGCATGCCCCGACGGACCGTGTGTGATAAACGCTTCCAATCCCTTCGGTGCCGTAAAAACTCTCAGCGCGCGGTCGGTCAAATTCTCATCTCGCGGGCACAGATATTGACTCACGCGCAGGGTCGCCTCCGCGGTCGGCGCCGCGAGTCCTTACCGGACCCGTCTGGCCAGTACCTGTCCCGGCCAGGTGTCGGACAGGTAGCGCTCGGTGGGGGTGAAGCCGTTGCGCTCGTAGAACGCGACCAGTTCGCCGCCGCCGCCCGCCCAGCAGTCGACCCGCAGCAGCTCCACGCCGGCCCTGCGGGCCTCCTCGGCGGCACGGGCCAGCAGCGCCGCCCCGACGCCCCGACCGGCGTACCGCCGGTCGGAGACCAGCAGCCGGACGTACCGTTCGGGCTCGCCGGCCGGCGCGATCGGCAGTTGCGGGCTGGGCCCGGAGTCCAGGACCAGGGCTCCGACCGGTGTTCCGTCCAACTCCGCGATGTACGGGGCGTTCTCGGTCGTGTACCGCTCGACCCGCGCCGCCCCGCCGGGCTTCTGCGAGTACGGTGTCGTGCCCCACTGCTCGGTGTTGCCGCGCGCGTTCATCCAGGCCACCGCGGAGTCGAGCATCTCCAGAATGGCCGGTGCGTCGGCCGGGCCGCCGGGTCTGATCCGCATGCCGTGTGTGGTGTCGTTCACGGCGGAATCCTAAGTACTGCCGGGCGGTGGTCCACGGGCGAGGCAGGTGGCCGGACCGGTCAGGATTCGAGAAGCACCGTCCACCGGACCGCAGTTAGCGTGGTGGACATGGACATCTCCATTCACATGAGCACCCTCCCGCACGACGATCCGGACGCCGCCCTGGTCTTCTACCGCGACGTCCTCGGCTTCGAGGTCCGCAGCGACGTAGGGCAGGGAAACATGCGCTGGATCACCGTCGGCCCCGCCGGCCAGCCGGACACGTCGATTCTCCTGGCGCCGTCGGCCGCCGACCCCGGCATCACCGAAGCCGAGCGCCGCACCATCGCCGAGATGATGGCCAAGGGCACGTACGGCTGGATCCTGCTGGCCACCAAGGACCTCGACGGCACCTTCGAGAAGCTGCAGTCCGGCGACGCCGAGATCGTCCAGGAGCCGACCGAGCAGCCGTACGGCATCCGCGACTGCGCCTTCCGCGACCCCGCGGGCAACCTGGTCCGCGTCCAGGAGCTCCGCTGAGCCGTTCCGCACCCCGAGTACGCACGGGCATCGATGGATCGATGAAGGGAGCTCTCCCATGTGTCATCCCGAGTGGAGGCGCGCACTGGTCGAGGCGCAGCGCCTGAAGGGCCTCGCGCGGCTGCGCCGCGTCCGGGACCGGATCGACCGGGAGTACGCGCGACCGCTGGACGTCGTGGCGCTCGCCCGCAGTGTGGACATGCCGGCCGGGCACCTCAGCCGCCAGTTCCGGCTCGCCTACGGCGCGTCTCCGTACGCCTACCTGCTGCGGCGCCGCACCGAGCGCGCGAGGGCGCTGCTGCTCGGTGCCGGAGCGGGCTGAGGCGGGCCCCTTCTCCTGACGCCGGTCCGCCGGGCGCGCCGGTCCGTCCGGCGCACCGGTGTGCCCGGCCGCAGGTCCTACGCGTCGACCACGCCGTCGGCCCCGGCCGGGTGGAGGGAGTCGACGTCCTCCATGAAGCCCAGCATTCGGGCGTTGACCACGTCGGGATGGTCGATCTGCGGCCCGTGGCCCGTCGCGGCGATGATCTCGGCGCGGGCTCCGGGGATCAGCCGCGGTACGCGCTCCGACTGCCGCTGCGGGTGCACGAGAAGGCTGCGCTTGCCCATGATCAGGTAGAACGGCGTCCGGATGGAGCGCAGTGCGTCCTCGGCCAGTGGCAGCGGTGCGGGGCGGCGGATGCGGAAGGCCCGGACGCCGGCCTGGATCCACGTACGCAGCTCGGGAACGGTAATGACCGGCTGTTCCAGCCAGGCGGCCAGGCGCGGGCGCAGGGCCTTGGGCGCGTAGGTGGCGAAGAGGCTCGCGAAGATCCAGACGAAGAAGCGCAGGCCGACCTTCTCCAGGCCGCCGGGGTCGAGGGCGGTGACCGAGGCGAGCCGGCCGGGCCGGCGGTGTGCCTGGTTGATGACCAGCCAGCCGCCGTAGGAGGAGCCGACGAGGTGGACCCGGTCGAGGCCGAGCGCGTCGAGGGCCTCGTCCATCCACTGGGCGGCCCGCTCGGGCTGCCACATCGGTTCGCGGTGGATGCTGCGGCCGGGGTCGCCGGGGGTGTCGAGCGCGTAGACGGGGCGGTCGGCGCTGAGCGCGCGGGTGTTGGGGTACCACATGGCCGAGCAGCCGCCGGAGCCGTGGATCAGCACGACCGGCGTGCGGGACTCGGCGGCGGGGTCCGCCGGCCCGTAGCGGTAGACGTGCGTGGTGCCGAAGCTGGTCTCGACGTCCGTCTCGGAGCGTATGGGCGCGCCCATCGCGAAGAGCGCGTCGCAGGCGGCGAAGTACCGGTCGCGCAAGGTGTCGTTCACATAGCGGCCGATGTCGCGGCGCACACGGGTCGTGTTCTCGGGCACTGGGCACCTCCGGGAAGATCCATTCTTCGTGGTACGACCGTACCATGATGTTGATACGCCGGTACCACGAAAGTGTCCCGGGAGGGGGTGGGGGCGGCCTGTCCGGGCGCCGGGCCGACGCCGACCGAAGTGACCTGCCTCACACGCTGTCACAGCGGTCGGTCACGCGGTGTCTTGAGGTCGAACCCCTTGGAACGACGAAGGAGACACCATGACCAGGCACACCGATGTGGTCGTGATCGGCGGCGGATACGCCGGAGTCATGGCCGCCAATCGCCTGACGCAGCGCGAAGACGTGACAGTGACGCTGATCAACCCGCGCCCGGACTTCGTCGAGCGGATCCGGCTGCACCAGCTGGTGGGCGGCTCGCACGACGCGGTCGTCGACTACCGGCAGGTCCTGGCCGAGGGCGTCGATCTGGTGGTCGACACCGTGACACGGATCGACACGGCCGGGCGCAGCGTGGCGTTGGCGACCGGAGGCACGGTCGGTTACGACTACCTGGTCTACGCGGTGGGCAGCGGCAGCGCCGACCCGCGCGTGCCCGGAGCGGCCGAGTTCGCATACCCGATCGCCGACCTGGAGGAGGCGCAGCGGCTGCGGCCGGTCCTCGACGCCGCGCCCGCGACGGCCGCGGTGACCGTGGTCGGCGGCGGTCCGACCGGCATCGAGACCGCCGCCGAACTGGCTGAGCAGGGCCGTACCGTGACCCTGGTCTGCGGCGAGGTGCTCGGCCCGTACCTGCACCCCCGGGGCCGGCGCTCGGTGGCCAAGCGGCTGGCCGGCCTCGGTGTGACCGTGCTCGAAGGCCCCGACGCGAAGGTGACGGCCGTGACCCGCGATGCCGTGCGGCTCGGTGGCGGCCGCGAGCTGCCGAGCGAGGTGACCATCTGGACCGCCGGCTTCGGCGTGCCGGACCTGGCCGCCCGAAGCGGGCTGAGCACCGACGCCCTGGGCCGCCTGCTCACGGACGAGACCCTGACGAGCGTGGACGACGCGCACGTCGTCGCGGCCGGGGACTCGGCGGCGCCGTCGGACCTGCCGCTGCGCATGAGCTGCCAGGCCGCGATGCCGCTGGGCGCGCGGGCCGCCGACACGGTGCTCAGCCGGATGGACGGCGAGCAGCCCTCGACCCTCAACCAGGCGTTCGCCGGCCAGTGCATCAGCCTGGGCCGGCGCGGCGGCATCTTCCAGTTCGCCCACAAGTACGACGTCGCGCTGTGGTTCCACATCGACGGTGGCCTCGGCGCGAAGCTCAAGGAGTTCGTGTGCACGGGCACCGTCAAGCATCTGGCGGACGAGGCGGGCAAGCCCGGTTCGTACCGCTTGCACCGCGTCTCAGGAGGCACCAAGCGCCAGGAGCTGCTGCAGGCCAGGCGCGACGAGGTACCGGCCACCGCTGACCGGGCATCCTAGCCAAGATCGAACTGCCGCCAACGGCTGACGACGAAAGGGACGTTGCTGTGGATGCACGCTTGAAGGCGGTCGGAGACCGGGCCCGGCCGCGCAGGAGAGGGGTCGGCAGATGACCGACCGCGCCACCAACCACGCCACCAACCACGCCACCGACCCGGCGACCGACCACGCCACCGACCCGGCGACCGAGACCTTCGTCGCCCACCGCAACCTCCTCTTCACCGTCGCCTACGAGATGCTCGGATCGGCGGCCGACGCCGAGGACGTCCTCCAGGAGACCTGGCTGCGCTGGGTCAAGGTCGACCTGGAGCAGGTGCGCGACCAGCGCGCGTACCTGGTCCGGATCACGACCCGGCAGGCGCTCAACCGGCTGCGCACCCTGACCCGCCGCAAGGAGGCGTACGTCGGCCCCTGGCTGCCCGAGCCGCTGCTCACCGCGCCGGACGTGGCCGACGACGTGGAGCTCGCCGAGAGCGTGTCGATGGCGATGATGCTCGTCCTGGAGACGCTGTCGCCGACCGAGCGCGCCGTCTTCGTGCTGCGCGAGGTCTTCGACATCGGCTACGAGGAGATCGCGGCCGCCGTCGACAAGAGCCCTGCGGCCGTCCGCCAGATCGCGCACCGCGCCCGCCGGCACGTCGATGCCCGCCGCCCTCGCCAGGCGGTCTCCCCGAGCCAGACCCGGGTGGCCCTGGAGTCGTTCCAGCGCGCGTTCGAAACCGGGGATCTTCAGGGCCTCCTCGACGTCCTCGCCCCCGAGGTCGTCTATATGGGCGACGGCGGCGGCGTCAAGCACGCTGCGGTGCGGCCGGTCATCGGCGCCGGCAAGGTGGCCCGCCTCTTCGCCGGCATGGCCGGCAGGGCCGGAAGCGTGGTCGTCGCCCTCTGCCCCACCGTGGTCAACGGCAGCCCGGCACTCGTCGTACGCCTGGACGGGGAGATCGACGGCGTCATCGCGATCCATGCCGAGGACGCCCGCATCACCGGCCTCTACTTCGTCCGCAACCCGGAGAAGCTGTCCCACGTCGCATCCGAGACCCCGCTCACCCTGCGCTGAACCCCGGTGACCGGGCCCTCTGACCGAGGGCCCGGTCCTCTTGTTTACACGATATACCTTGTATATCGTGTAAACCTGCCTACCAGGAGGGGCGTCCATGCCTCGCGCAGACCGCACCGGCCGTCCCAGCGGCACGTCCGACCTGTCGGACGTCGCAGACCTCCTGTGGCGCACCGACGCCGAACACGATGAGGAGCCCCGTCCCCGGCTCAGCGCCGGCCGGATCGTGGCGGCCGCGGTGGCCGTCGCCGATGCCGAGGGGCTGGACGCCCTGTCGATGCAGCGCGTCGCCTCGGAGCTGGGCTGTACCGCGATGGCGCTCTACCGGCACATCCCGGGCAAGGAGCAGCTCATCGCGGCGATGACCGACGCCGCCACCGGCCGCCCGCCCACACCCCCCTCGCCGGCCGCGCAGTGGCGCGTGGAGATCGAGTCCTGGGTGGAAGCCCTGTGGGGCCTCTATCTCAGCCACCGGTGGATGCTCCGGGCGCCCACGCTGAGTGCCCCGGTCGGCCCGAACGAACTGGCCTGGTTCGAGGCCCTGCTGAACCCGCTCCTCCGCGCCGGTCTCGACCGGGGGAGGCTGATTCCGGTCGCGACCTTCCTCTCCAGCGCCGTGCGCGACCTGGCGCGGGTGGCCACCGAACTCGATCCGGCGGGCGCCGCCGCCTACGGCGAGGTCCTGGCCCAGCGTCTGGACCCGCAGCGGTTCCCCACCCTGTGCTCGCTCGCGGGCGGGGAGGGGCTCGACGAGGAGGAGGACGGTGACGTCGCTCCGATCGTCCGTCACGGAGTGCGGTACCTGCTCGACGGGATCGAGGCCGAAGTCGCATCCCAGTCCGCCCGACGGAAGGAAGAACGACATGGATGACCTGTGCATACGACGACTGATGGCGGTCTGCGGCATCGCCGCCGGGTTACTCGCCGCGGTCGGTGTCCCGCTCTACTTCGTGTATTCCGGAGCGCCGCCGGCCTCGAACGTACTCACCAGGATCCTGCTGAACATCCTGACCTGCGGTGCGCTCCTGGTCTTCCTGACGGGGCTGCGCCACCTGATCCGGAGCGCCGGTGCCGGGTTCGACTGGCCGGCGAGCCTGCTGTTCGGCTCCGGAGTCGCCTACGTCACCGTCACTCTGGTCGCCGCGTCGATCGAGGCGGGAACGGTCCTCGAACACCCCACCGGGACGCTCGACCCGACCGTCGACGGCACGCTGGCCCACGCGAACATGCTCCTGCACGGGTCGGTCGCCCGCCTCCTCACGGCGATCCTGCTGACGGCCGCCGGCTACGCGATCCTGCGCAGCGGGGTGCTGCCGCGCTGGACCGGGCACCTTGCCTACGCCGTCGCGGTGATCAACCTCGCCTTCGTGCCGTCGCTGTTCTACGGGACGGACGCGGGCGACTTCTACAGCGCCGTCGGCTGGGGCAACACCGCCATGACCGCCGCGCTGATCGTCTACTGGGCGCTGGCCGTCGGCATCGCGGCCCTGACGCGCTCGTCCCGGCAGCACACGCAGGCCGTCTGACGGCCTGCGTGTGCTGCCGCGGCAACGGGTCAGAAGGGGCCGGGTCCGGCCGGGCCGACGATGCCGAACAGTGCGCCGTCGGGGTCCCGCAGGGTGATCTCGCGGGGGAAGGGACCGGAGCCCGTCACGGAGAGGGTGCTGCCGCCCAGTCCGGTGGCCGCCTTCACCGCGGTTTCGAGGTCGGGCACCCGGAAGGTGACGTGCCAGCGCGGCCGCAGATGCGGGTCGGGGGCCTGCGCGAGCGTCCCGCCGTGCAGGTGGGCCACCGTCCGGCCCGCGTGGCGGAGCAGGATGCGGTTGTCCTCCTCCACGTAGGCGACCTCGCAGCAGCCGGCGTGGTCACAGGCCCACTCCAGGACTTCGCCGTAGAAGATGGCGGCGTCGAAGGCGTTCCTGGTGCGCAGTTCGAGCCAGGCCGGAGCGGCTTCGCCGCCCATGTCCCAGTCGGGGATGGCGTCGCCCTGCCAGATCCCGAAGACCGCCCCGTCGAGGTCGGCGGCGAGCGCCGCCCGTCCGGTGCCGAAGGGCAGGGGGCCGACGGCGACGGTTCCGCTGCGTTCGAGGATGCGCGCCACCGTGCCGTCGGCGTCGTCCGCGGCGAAGTACGGGGTCCAGGCGACGGGGCCCGCGACCGTCGGGGGCAGGGCGCCGAGGCCGGCCACCGGGACCCCGTCGCGGAAGGCCACGGAGAACCCCTCGCCGAGACGGGCGGTCCCGAAATCCCAGCCGAGGACCGCACCGTAGAACTCCTGTGCCGAGCGGAGGTCGCGGGCCATCAGACTGACCCAGCAGGGCGCGCCGAAGGTTTCGTGGCTCGATGTCGACACGACTCTCAACCCCATCCGCTGGTGCGCTCCGGGAGCGCCCCTCCCACGGTAACTCGTGGGGCGCTCCCGGAGACGGTGCGTAGGCGACCGGACGCGGACGGTCAGGTACGGAGGAGGCTGTTGGAGCCGTCGACGGCGTCGGCGCCCTCCTCGTTGAACCAGTAGTCGCCCGCCGCCAGGTAGCGGAAGGCGTGCGTGCCCTTCCCGGGCAGGGCTACGGTGACCGCTCGGGTGCCGTCCTTGCGCGGCTGCAGCTCGTGCGTGCCCGGCTGCCAGTCGTTGAAGTCGCCCACGACACTGACCGGCCCGGGCGGGGTGTCCGCCGGCAGAACGAAGGTGATCTCCGTGTGGTCCTTGCCGCCTTTGCGGCGCTTGCGTTCGAGCACGGGAAGGCTCCTGCCGAGTCGGGGAACGTCGGCCACATCCTCGTACCGCGGCCGGGCCGTGCCCGCGACGACACGGCGGACGTGCACCCGCGCGGCGGAGCGTGTAGGGGATTCGGCCGGACGGGAGCGGGCAGGGGCGGGAGTGAGAACGCCGTCTGCGAAGGCCGGATCCGCCATGACGCACATGCTCATGCACACGCACAGCTACAGCTGCAGCCACACGTACGGGTACGCGCATACGTACACGCATACGGGTGAACGCATGCAGGGGACGCCGACCCACCCGCTCCCGTCGGAGCCGGGCCCGGTACCTCCCACGCACCCCTTCCCCGCCGACCCCCACACGCCGAGGCCGGTCCCGAGGCCCGTCCCCGGACCGGAACCGGTGCCCGAACCGCCGCCGAGGCCCCCGTCCCGGTAGCGCCGACGCGGAGGAGTTCCCACAGGGGGCGGGAGCCGGCGGCCCACTGGGCGAGGAGGTGGCGGTCGACGAGGTGGAAAAGCGGGTGCGTGCGGCCTCTGGCCATGTCAGGCTCCGCCGGTGAACCGTGAACAGATCTCCAGGCTTGCCCATGCCGATCATCCGATTGCGGCCCCGCTCGACGACGACTCGGTACGCCGGCTGCTGGAACGCGGCATCACACGCGGCGACGAGCGCGTACTCGACCTCGGCTGCGGCGGCGGAGAGTGGCTCCTGCGTGCCCTGACCACGCATCCGAAGGTGCGGGCCGAGGGCGTCGACACCTCGGAGAGCTCGCTGGAGCATGCCCGTAAGACCGCGCGCATCCTCGGCGTTGACGGGCGCCTCGACCTCCACCAGGAGGACGCCGCGGGCTTCGCCGCCCCCCACGCGTTCGACCTGGTGGTCAGCGTCGGGGCCACCCACGCCTTCGGTGGCCTGCTCCCCACCCTGGCCGCGGCACGCAAGCACCTGACTCCCGGCGGACGCGTCCTGATCGGTGACGCGTTCTGGGCGGGCGAGCCCTCCCCCGAGGCCGTTGAGATGCTCGGGGACCTCACCGACCTGCCGACCGCCATGGACCGTGTCATCGCTGACGGTTGGACACCCGTCCACGGGCACATCAGTACCCGCCGAGAGCTCGACGACTACGAATGGGCCTGGACGGGGTCGCTGGCCTCATGGGCTCTGGACCACCCCGCCGATCCGGACAGTTCCCAGGCGCTGGCAACAGCCACTACTCACCGCGACGAATGGCTGCGCGTCTACCGGGACGCCTTCGGCTTCGTCTGCCTGGTCCTGCGCCCGACGTCCGGCTGAACATGCCGATCGTCGAGCCGGGCACTGTCCCCGGCTCGACGGTCCCGCGTGGTTCACGCAGGTTCGGCGGGCCCTTACCGGCCGACCCTGTCGAGCACCAGCCTCGCGGCCGCCGTCGCCCCGTCGGTGCGGATCGTGGCGGCCACGGCGGCGGCTCGTGCGCGGGTCTCGGGGGTCAGGGCCGCCTTGAGCGCGGTCGACAGGGACTCGGCGGTCAGCGTCGGACCGTCGTGTGCCGCGCCGATGCCCAGCTCGGCCACCCGGCCGGCCCAATAGGGCTGGTCCGCCATCTGGGGGACCACGACCTGGGGCGCCCCGGCCCGGGCGGCCGTCGTCGTGGTGCCCGCACCGCCGTGGTGCACGACGGCGGCCACCCGGCGGAAGAGTGCCTGCTGGTTGACCTCGCCGACGGCGAAGCAGTCGTCCTTGTCGTCGGCCGGTTCCAGGTCGGCCCAGCCGCGGGAGAGGAGTACCCGGCGGCCCTGGGCGCGGACGGCCTCGATGGCCGCCCGGGTGACGCCCTGCGCGTCACGCACGGGAATGCTGCCGAAGCCCACGTACACCGGCGGTGTGCCCTCGTTCAGGAACGCCTCCAGCTCGGCCGTGAGCGGGCGTTCGTCCGGTCGGATCCACGCGCCGGTCTGCACCACGTCGAGGTCGGCAGGTTCCAGCCACGGGCACAGGGCAGGGTCGGCTGCCAGCAGCGGCCGGTCGGTGAGGACGTGGTCGCGGACGTTGTCCACCGGCGGCAGGCCGATCGATGCCCGGTGCGTGTTGATCGCCTCGCCGAACAAGGCGTTCAGGCTTTCCGTGTTCAGCTCCCACAGCACCCGGTTGTCGGTCACCTCGGGTGGGACCGGCCGGCCCGGCCACGCGAGCGGCGGGTGGTGCGGCGACGGCAACGAGGCCGGGTAGTAGGCCACGGACACGTAAGGGATGCCCAGTTGCTCGGCCACCGACCGCGCGGCGGCCGCGGCCGGGATCAGGCCGGTTGCCACCACAGCGTCACAGCCCTCGGCGGCCGCGGCGACAGCGTCGTACGCGGAGGCGAGCAATGCGGCCGTGCGCTGGGCCAGACCCTCCGCCGCTGTCGGCGCCGTCCCGGTCACCACTGCCTTCACGACCGGCCGCAACGGCCGGCCGATCGGCACCAGCGGGAGGTCTACGGTCTCCAGCAGCTCCGCGAAGTCCGGCGGCGCGCACACCTGCACCTCCGCGCCGAGCGCCCGCAGACTCACTGCGAGTGCCACCATCGGCTCGACGTCTCCACGCGACCCGTACGCCATCAACAACACACGCATTGAGCGACTCTCATTTCCTTGGATGCCGGCCTCGGCCGGTGATGGGCCACAGCACTAGCGCGCGACCCATTCGACGAGCTGGACGACGACCCCGTTGGGGTCGGTCATCTGGAACAGCCGCTCGCCCCAGGGCTCTTCGCGGAGCGGCATGGTGATGGGGGCGCCCGCCGCGCGCAGACGGGCCTCCTCGGCATCGAGACCGGTGACGGTGAGCGCGAGGATCAGGCCGCCCGCCTCCCGGTCCCGCTGCTCGGCGGGCAGGACTTCGGTGCCTTTTCGGAGCAGGACGATGTCGACGGCGTCGTCCTTGCGGGTCAGGGAGGCGAAGCCGTCGTCGGCCATGGCCACTTGGTAGCCGAGATGGGTGCAGAAGAAGTCACGGGAGGCGTCCACGTCGGCGACGGTCAGCGAGAGGGTGGAGGTGGAGACGTTCACGGCAGCTCCTTGGAAGGCATGCGGTGGGCAGTGCGGTCGGGAGGCGTCAGCAGTTAGTCGATCTTGTCACGCAGGGCCGGCGGCCGGTTTGCCGCCTCCGCACAGCCACATGTCGAACCCAAGCGGACATGGACGGGAACGCTCGACTTCACCTGAGGGTCATCTGCGGCTGAGACCTTCCCTCTGAAAAGTTGGCTATACAACTTAGGAGTGAGTGATGGTCGAGCCGCCTTCCGTCCAGGACCTGCCCGTCATGTGGCTGCGGGACAACTGCCCCTGCCCCCGGTGCCGGGACCCGCGCAACGGGCAGAAGCTGTTCCAGATCACCGAACTGCCCGCCGACCTCGCGCTCGGGGCCGTCCGGCGGACAGCCGACGGGGTCGAG
Organism: Streptomyces sp. NBC_01408; assembly: GCF_026340255.1. GTDB lineage: Bacteria > Actinomycetota > Actinomycetes > Streptomycetales > Streptomycetaceae > Streptomyces. The sequence continues at coordinate 1,695,121 of NZ_JAPEPJ010000001.1, forward strand.
GTGGACTGGGCACCCGACGGGCACCGGTCGGTTTACTCCGCGCAGTGGCTGGCCGCCAGCCGGCCCGGCGCACCGGGCCCCGGGGACCGGCGCTCCGAGACCGGCAAGACGCTGTGGACCGCGGCCGATCTGCACGGCCGGCTGCCCGAGGCGGGCTGGGCGGAGTACCTCGGCGACCCGGAGGTCAAGGCGCGGGTGCTGGAGTCCGTCATCGGACTCGGCTTCGCCCTGCTGCGCGACGTACCGTGCCGTGAGGGCCAGGTCCTCGACGTGGCGCAGACCTTCGGGTACGTCCGCGAGACCAACTACGGGCGGCTCTTCGACGTACGGGTCGAGCCGGATCCCAACAACCTGGCCTTCACCGGCGCGCGGATCACCCCGCACACCGACAACCCGTACCGCGACCCGGTGCCCACCCTCCAACTGCTGCACTGCCTGTCCAACGAGGCGGCCGGCGGCGACTCCGGTCTGGTGGACGGGTTCCGGGCCGCGGCGACTCTGCGTGCCGAGGACCCGGAGGCGTTCGCGGTGCTGACCCGCACCCCCGTACCGTTCCGCTTCGACGACGCCCGGACCGTGCTGGCGGCGGACCGGCCGCTGATCGACGTGGACGCGTACGGCCGGATCCGCGAGGTGCGCTTCAACAACCGCTCGATCTCCACCCTCCGGCTGCCCGCCGGCGAACTGGACGCCTTCTACCGGGCCTACCGCACCTTCGCCGGGATCATCCTGCGCCCCGAGCTCCAGCTGGACTTCCGGCTCTCGCCCGGCGACTGCCTGATCTTCGACAACGTCCGCCTGCTGCACGCGCGTACCGCCTTCGAGGAGAGCGGCGCCCGCCACCTGCAAGGCGCGTACGCCGACCTCGACGCCCTGGCCGGCACGCTCGCCGTACTCCGGCGCGAACGGGCCGCGGCCGGAGGGGAGTTCCTGGACCGGCTGGCGGAGCTGTTCGCGGGCGAGGGCGCGGGGGCCTACCTGGGCGAGCGGGTGACCATGGCGGAGCACATGCTCCAGACCGCGGCGCGAGCCGAGCGGGCGGGCGCGCCCGACGCACTGGTGGCCGCCGCGCTGCTGCACGACGTCGGCCACTTCCAGGGGCCGGTCAGCGGCGCGGAGTTGATGGCCGGCACCGACAACCGGCACAGCCACACCGGGGCGGACCGGCTGGCCGACTGGTTCGGCCCCGAGGTCACCGAGCCGGTCCGGCTGCACGTGGCGGCCAAGCGCTATCTCTGCGCGGTGGAGCCCGAGTACCTCGGGCGGCTCTCCGAGGCCTCGGTGTACACCCTCCAGGTGCAGGGCGGTCCGATGTCCGCGCCCGAGGCCGCCGCGTACGAGGCGGACCCGTACGCGGCGGACGGGGTGGCGGTGCGCCGCTGGGACGACGAGGGCAAGGACCCCGAGGTGTCGGCCCCCGGCTTCGCGCACTTCCGGCCGCTGCTCGCTGCCCTGCTCAGGACCGTCTGAAGATCAGTCCTGGTCGGCCGGGCGGCGGGCCAGCGAGCCGGCGGCGGCCGAACTGTGGACCGTGAACGCCACGGTCTCCGGCAGGTACCGGTCCTCGGACCACTCGATCGGGATGCCTGCCGGATCCGTGCTGCACCGCCGTTCGCGCAGCAGCGGGTCGCCGGGCCGGCAGCCGAGCAGCCGGGCGTCCTCCGCATCGGCCCGGCACAGATCGATGGTGTGCTGGGCGTCCGCGAACAGCACACCCCGTTTCTCCAGGCCGAGGGTGTACGACACCGTGTCGTGCGGCAGCCCGGCGATGAGCTCGCCGATGGCCGGCGGGTAGACGGTGCGCTCCACCATCGCCGGGCGCCCCGACAGCGTGCGAAGGCGCCGCACCTGGTGGACCTCGGCTCCCTCGGGCAGCCGCAGGTGCGCGCGCTCGGCCGCGTCGGCGGGCCGGGTGCCCGAGGAGACGACCAGGCCGCCGGGCTCCTCGCCGGTGGAGCGTGCCCAGCGGGTGAAACTGAGCAGCTCGCCGAAGCTCTGCGGCCGGGACGTCCCGATCACGACCCTCCGGGTGCCGCGCCGCGAGGCGACGAGTCCCTCGGCCCGCAGGAGGGCCATCGCCTGGCGGACCGTGCCCCGGGAGACGCCGTACTGCTCGGCGAGCTCCCCCTCTGCGGGCAGCCGCCCGCCCGAGCCGTACCGGCCCTCGCCGATGGCCCGGCCCAGGTCCGCCGCCACCCTCCGGTACAGCGCCTGCCCCTTCGCCGCGCGCTCCCCGCCAGCGGCCGCGCCCTGCGTCACGTATCCCTCTCCGTCCTGCTCCACCACGACCTGCCCCGACCGGACCGGCCCCGCCCTGTCCTGTCCTGTCCTGTCCTGTCCTGTCAACGGAGCCTAACCGGGTCCGGTAGGCGCGCGGGCGCGGCGCTTGACGGTCGCTCGCGTGATCAGGCAGCCGTTGGAGCGCCTCGGCCACTGTCCCGCGTGGCGAGTCGATAATCGCCTCGTGGACAAGGACACCGATCTTGCCCGAGGCCGTGCGTGCTACGCCGCCGAGGCCTGGTTCGAGGCTTTCGAGCGCCTGAGTGCCGCCGACGGAGCGACACCGATGGGGCCCGAGGACTTGGAGCTACTGGCCAGGTCCGCCTACATGCTCGGGCGCGACGAGGAGTACGTGGCCGGGCTGGAGCGCGCACATGGGAGGTGGCTGGATGCCGGCGACGTACCCCGCGCCGTCCGCTGCGCGTTCTGGATCGGCCACAGCATGCTGTTCCGGGGTCACCACGTCCGGGCGAGCGGCTGGTTCTCGCTCGGTGAGCGCCTCCTGAAGGACGACGGGCGGGATTGCGTCGAACGGGGATATCTGCTCATCCCCTTGTGGCTGAGCCAGATGGGCGGTGGCGACTGGCAGTTCGGCCACGCAACGGCGGCCGAGGCCGCCGAGGTCGGCGAGCGGTTCGCCGACGCGGACCTGGTGTGGCTGGCACGCGACGAGCAAGGCCGGGCCCTGGTGAACCTGGGTCGTGTGCACGAGGGCCTCCGGCTGGTGGACGAGGCGCTCGTGATCGTCGAGTCCGGTGCGCTTTCGCCGATCGTCAGCGGCATCGTCTACTGCAACACCATCGCCTTCTGCCGCGACCTGTACGACCTGCGTCACGAGCGTGAGTGGACGGACGCTCTGACCCGGTGGTGCGACCGTCAGCCGCAGATGGTCGCGCACAACGGTCTGTGCCTGGTGCACCGGGCCGAAGTGCTGCAGTACGGCGGCGCCTGGACCGCCGCACTGGATGATGCGCGCCAAGCCTCCGAACGCCGCACCCAGGGTGTGCTGAACCAGATCGCCCGCGGCCAGGCGTTCTACCGGCAGGGCGAGATCCATCGGTTGCAGGGCCGTCCGGCCGAGGCCGAGGACGCCTACCGCGAGGCCAACCGCTGTGGGTTCGAGCCTCAGCCCGGGTTCGCGCTGTTGCGGCTGGCCCAGGGCAATGCCGGGGCCGCGGCGGCGACGATCCGGCGTGCCGTGGCCGAGCACACCCGCGAGTTGGAGCGGGCGGGCCTCCTTGCGGCGTACGTCGAGATCATGCTGGCCGGGGGCGACGTCGACGACGCGGCCGCGGCCGCCGATCAGCTCTCGGCGATCGCGGAGCACCAGGACAGCTACGTGCTCCGCGCGAGGGCTGCGTACGGTCTTGCCTCCGTGGCGTTGGCCAAGGGCGACACCACCGCCGGTCTCACCGAGGGACGGCGGGCGTGGCACGCGTGGCAGGACCTCGAAGCGCCGTACGAAGCCGCCCGGGCGCGCATCGCCGTGGCCCTTGCCTGCCGCTCGCTCGGTGACGACGACACCGCCGACCTGGAGCTCCATGCGGCTCGCGCGGTGTTTGCGGAGCTGGAGGCCGGGCCGGACCTCGCTCAGGTCGCTGCTCTCGCCCGTGGCGGGCCGGGCACGGACACCTACGGTCTCTCGGAACGTGAGCTGGAGGTGCTCCGCGAGGTCGTCGGCGGCGCGAGCAACCGGCAGATCGCCGCCGCCCTGGTGATCAGCGAGCACACTGTTGCCCGGCACCTGCAGAACATCTTCGCCAAATTGGGTGTCTCCTCGCGGACGGCGGCGAGCACCTTCGCGTTGGAGCACGGCCTCGTGTGAGCTGCCTGGTCAGGAATGACCACTGCGGTCCGGCACGGTTTGGTGAATCTGCGCGATGTGGAGCTCGCCTCCGCACACCTAGCATCGAATCGTTCGAGCGGCACCGCTTCGAACGAGGAGGCCGACATGTACGTCGTGGTCCAGCACAAGATCTTGAACCCACAGACCGCGTTTCCCCGCGGCCAGGCCCTGATGGCCGGCACCGGAGCGCCCGATGGCACCCGGGTGCTGCAGTTCTACCCGCACGTCGACGGATCCGTCGTGACGTGCCTCTGGGAGACGAAGTCCGTCGGGGACGTCCAGGGATTCGTCGACACGACTCTCGGGGACGCGAGCATCAACGTTTGCTACGAGGTCGACTCGGAGAACGCATTCGCCGACCGCCCCCTCGGCCTGAAGCAGTCGCCGGCTCCGGTCACCTACTAGAAAGAATGCCCAGGAACTCGGTCACGAGCTTGACGAAGGCGTCCTCCTGCTCGAAGAACAGCACGTGGCCTGCGTCGATCTCGGCGTAGTCGCTGTGCGGGATCGCGACGTGCAGGGCGCGGCTGTGCTCGATGGGGACCGTGATGTCCTGGGTGCCGCCGATGACGAGGGTGGGGGCCTGGATGCGCGGGAGCAGGGGGCGGATGTCCACCTGAAGGTCGTAGGCGATGTGGCGCAGAGTGCCTGGAGTGGGAGGCATGTTGGGGATCAGGGCCTCGAACTCGGCGCGGCCGATGGCGTTGAGGAAGCCGCGGCTGAAGCCTGTCATGGCCACGGCGCGGCCGAAGGACGTGGGGTCGCTCGTGCCGAGGTTCTGCCAGAGGGTGAAGAGGCTGCGCAGGTATTCGTCGCTGTCGGTGTGGGCCCAGCCGGCGACCAGGATCAACCGCCTTACGAGGTCGGGGCGGAGCGCTGCGACGGTGGCGGCAACGGTCGAGCCCATGGAGAAGCCGAGCAGGTCCACCGGCCCGTCCGCCGCGTCCTCGATGACGGCGATGACCTGGGCGGCGAGTCCCTCGGCGGTCAGCGGAGCGCCGTCGTCGAGGGTCGCCTCGGTGCCGGAAAGGTCGGGGGTGATCACCGTGCGGTGCGGGGTGAACCGGGGGGCGGTCCGGCCCCAGTTGACGGCGGCGCCCGCTGATCCGGTGCCGTGGACCAGGACGAGCGAGGGTCCCGAGCCGGTCTTCTCGTAGTGGACCTGGGCGTTGCCGACGGTGATGGTGGCCATGGTGTGCTCCCTGCGACTGGGTGACCGGGGCGTTCGTGCTCCGGTGAGACCCACAGTGCCGCTGCGGTGCGGGGAGGGGGAGAGCCTTCTCGACCCTGGGATCGGCAGTCCCTGGATGAGCCCCGGGGCGTCCGGCAGGATGACCGTCATGAAGATCGACCGTGAGGCACTCGCCGATTTCCTGCGCCGCTCCCGCGACCGGGTGCGGCCACAGGACGCCGGCCTGCCCGTCGGCCCCCGCCGCCGCACCCCGGGTCTGCGCCGCGAGGAGGTGGCCCAGCTCGCCGGCATGTCGGCCGACTACTACATCCGCCTCGAACAGGCCCGCGGCCCGCAGCCGTCACCGGAGATGCTCGCCGCCTTGGCCCGCGCCCTGCGCCTGTCCGACGACGAACGCGACCACCTCCACCTCCTCGCCGGACGGCGCCCGCCCGCCGCCCGGACGGCCGGCGACCACGTGAGCCCGGGACTGCTGCACCTGCTGGACCAGCTGCCGGCCACGCCGGTGCAGGTGATCAGCGATCTCGGTGACGTCCTGGCCCAGAACGCGATGGCCGAGGCCCTGCTGGGCGGGGTGTGCTCGGTGTCGGAGCACGGGCGCAACGTGGTCTGGCGCTGGTTCACCGACCCGGCCCAGCGCACCGCCTACCCGGCCGCGGAGCACGACCACTTCAGTCGGCTGCACGTGGCCGATCTACGGGCTGCCGTGGGCCGGCGTGCGGGTGACCCCGCCGCGACACGACTGGTGGACCGGCTGGGTGCGGCCAGCGCGGAGTTCACCGCCCTGTGGGGCCTGCACGAGGTCGCCGTACGCCGGGCCTCACGCATGCGCGTCCTGCACCCGCTGATCGGCCCGGTCGACCTGGACTGCCAGGTCCTCCTCGCCCCGGAAGGCGACCAGCGCGTTGTCCTGTACACCCCGCCCGTCGGCAGCGACACCGCCGAACGCCTGGCCCTCCTGAAGGTCGTGGGAACGGGCCAGTTCGCCGCGCTCGGCTGACGGGCAGCACGCCGGGGGTGCGTGGCCGGTCCCGGGCGCGCAGTCATCCGACTCCGGCTCCGGAACGGACCTACGGACGCTGTCCCCGGTCGAGCCCTGTGACCTCTTCGTAGGCTTCCGCCAGCAGGGCGAGCACCTTGCCGATCTGCTCGCGCACCCCCGGATCGGCGATGAGTCCGTCTGTGCCGATCATCTGAGAGGCCACCGGAATGCTGGTGCAGGCCGATTCCACGATGGCAGCGCCGGTGTAGGCGAGCACCAGCCGCAGCGTGGCCTCCGCACCCAAGCCACGCCCGGGGACAGCGGAGTTCACCCAGCCCGCAGGCTTCCGGACAGCAAGAGGATCAGAGGCAGCGAAGGCACCTCATCACTGAGTCCCAGGATGACGACCACGAGAAGGCAGGAGCAGGAAGATCGCCATTGCGAGCACCTCCTCCGGCACGGGGCTCGGGGCGGTCAGCGGCGCGCGAGCTTCCGTTCGCCGTGGGCGCCGGGCTGGTAGGCCATCTCGTAGTGCTTGAAGATCGCTTCTTCCTGCTCGGCGGGCAGGATGTCATCAGTGCCGATGGCCGGGGCCTTCTTCACGACTGCCTTGGCGTGCGCGACCTTGACGTAGCCGGGTCCCACGATCGCCTCGTCGAGAGGAACGAAGACCAGGCGCCGGCGGGTGGGCAAGCCGGTGAGGACGGTGGCCATGGCCGGTTCGTCGGTAGCGGTGTGCACGTAGATCGCTTCCAGCGAGCCGATCCTGTGTCCTTTTGGGTCGACGACGTCGCAGTCGCGCCACTCGCGGATATCGGCTGAATGGATCATGCCCCGCTCCTTGCGGCGCGACGAGGGTGACACAACGGCCCCGGCACATTCACACGCCGGGGCCGCCCTTCCGGGCGCTGCACGTGAGAGTGCACCGACCCATTCATCATGGTATGCCCCTGGCGCTTCCCCGGCACCAGTGATGTTTCGCGGCGGTACAGGCCACCTATCGCCGTGAGAATCCTGGCAGTAGCGCGCCCGTAGCGACGCTTCCGCCCAAGGGCACGGATGGGGCCCACGCCCTACGACCGTGCGACGCGCGGTATTCCACAACGTTGGCGTCCTGGTCAGGTCCTCCCCCGTACCGGAGGTTTCCACGACTAGCCTCCGCATCATGCTGCGTATCGCCGACACTCGCACCGGCCGCCTCGTGGAGATCCCTTCCGCACACCGCCACCTGCTGCGCATCTGCGTCCACCTGCCGGTCATCGACACCGGGATCGGCACGGTGCACGTGCGGGCGCCTCTGGTCGGTGACGTACTGGCGCGCACAGCGGAGCTCCATGGGCTGCAGTCCGTCACGGTCCTCACTGCGCCGGACCTGCCGCCTGAGCCGGCCCAGACGCTCGAACAGGCCATGGCTGTTCTCGGCATCCACCCGCCTGCCACCGTAGGCGTTCACCGTCTGACCGAGGCGATGTGCGCCGCTGCCGACGTGCACGTGCTCGCGTACGGCACCGCCGTGCAGGACGCCGTCGGCGGGGTCCGGATCGACGTGGGTCAGGTCAGCCCGGCACCCCCGGACGGGGACGCCCCGGACCGTGGCCACCTCCTCGCCTCGGATCTCACGGACGCATTCGCCCCGGAGGGGACCGACCCGCTGGCTGTGAGGATGCTGTTGCTCGGCCACGCCTACCGCACGCCGGTCACGCTCACCAGTGCCGCGCTCGCCGAGGCCCGGCGGATGCTGAGGCACTGGCGGCAGCAGGTGGCCGACTGGGCGCAGGAGCCGTCCAGGCCGATCCCCGCCGACGTGCTGCGACAGGCCCATGCCGCGCTCGCCGATGATCTCGGCGTCCCCGCTGTCCTGGACATGCTGGTCAGCGTGGTGAAGCGCGCCGACGTGCCGGCCGGTGCCAAGTTCGAGACGTTCGCCTTTCTCGACCGCGTCCTCGGGCTGGACCTCGCGCGCGAGGTCGGCCACCAGCACCCGGCGACGCCATGACTCCGGGCACCTTGCGGCGCCTGGTCGTCCTGCGCCACGCCAAGTCCGCCTGGCCGCAGGACGTGGAGGACTCCGAGCGGCCACTCGCCCCGCGCGGCCGCCGCGACGCCCCGGCAGCCGGCCGCTGGCTGCGTGAGGCCGACTGTGTTCCGGACCTCGTCGTGTGTTCCCCCGCCCGTCGCACTCGCCAGACGTGGGACCTCGTCGCGGCCGAGTTCGGCGCCGGCATTGCGGTGATCCACGAGGAACGCATCTACGGGGGGAGTGCCGGGGAGTTGCTCGACGTCGTACGAGAGATCCCCGCGCACGTACGGACGCTGATGTTGATCGGGCACAACCCCGGCGTGCAGGAGCTGGTCCTGCTGCTTGCCGGTGAGACGGACGGCTACGCGCTGGAGCAGACCCGTACGAAGTTCCCGACATCCGCGATCGCCGTGCTGCGCGTGCCGGGGCCCTGGTCGACCCTTGAACCTGGTGCCGCCCGGCTGACGGACATGGTCGTGCCACGCGGCGCGAAGCCTTGACTGCCCGCGTACCGGTCGGTACGCGGGCTCAGCCGCGCTCTTCCTCCTCGGCCTCCATGCGCCGGATTCCCGCGTGGGTGAGGGTGACCATCGCGGGGGTGTTGCCCGGTTCCCAGTCGACGGTGATCAGGCCTTCGCCCGCCAGGTAGGTGCAGGCGGCGGCCAGATCCTGTTCCGGCACGTGGAGGTCGCGCCGCAGCTGTGCTCCGGTGATGCCGAGGAGTCGGTTGCCCTCGACGGCTTCGTACAGGACACGGAGCACCTGTTCGCGGTAGGTCTTGCGTTCGTGCAGTGTCGCCATGACCGCGTCCTCTCGTGTGCGGGAGTGGGCTCCGGGGCCCGTCGGGGCTCTCAGGTCTCGTCGGAGTGGGCGCCGGTGCCGGCGGACGTCCTGCTGGCGGCCAGCCAGGAGCGGGCGGGGCCGGCGGGTGTTGCCGTGTCCACGGTGAGGTGGAGGCGGGTGTTGCCGTCGAGGCCGGGATAGCTGCGCTGTTCCGTGCCCGCGAAGCAGTGGCGAAGCGCCTCCGCGACCGCTCGGGCGGCTTCGGGCGTGTGCGCGATGATCCGTATCTCGGCGTGTCCGAGCGACGGCAGCGTCTGGGTCTCGATGTACTTCACGTGGGCGTGTTCCCTTTCGGAGTGGGCGAGAAGCCGGCGGGGCGGGGCGCCGTGGCGCCCCGCCCGCTGCCCCCGGTCGGAGGAAGGTCTGTTCCTCACCGGTCGGCATCCGTGCGGTGGGCTCGACGACTGGTGTCGTCCGGCAGGCCGGGAGGTCTCGGCAGGGGGTCGCTGAAGTGGTGGGCCGCGATCCGTGCGTCGTGCTGGGCGTTGAGCAGGTGGATCAGGCGCATTCCGATGCCGATCGCGAGGACGATCACCGCGGTGAGGACGAGGGTCTCCACGGAGCTCACCTCCAGCCGTTTCCGGGCAGGGGGAGGGCGCTTCGTTCCATCGGGTTCCCGAAGGGGGACATGCAGGCCCCGCCTTCGCCCTCCCAGGTGGCTTCCCGGCGGCCGGCGTCGCGGATGCCGCGCCCGACGGCGGCTTCGTTGGCCATCAGGACGCCGGCGGTGAGGACGCTGCCGGGGATCGCGGCGGCGGCCATCAGGCGGGCCGCGGCGGCGGGCTCGGTCTCGGGCGGGATGACGAGGAGGTCCGAGCGCCCCACGGTGTAGGAGAGCAGGATGAGCTTGTCGGGGTCCTGTTCGGCGAACCAGCCCACGTGCAGCGTGCGCCCGTGCACGGCAACCGTGTGCGGTACGACGGGCCAGCGGGTCGGGTTCACGGTGACGCGGGTGACGCGCCCCCAGGGCTCCTCCAGGGCGGCGGCGAGCGGTGGGAGCTCGGCTTCGAGGTCGCGGGAGTAGGGCCACCAGGCCCCGTCCAGCTGGCTGGCGAGCGTGGTCTTCGGGGTGAGGGACAAGCGTGCCGGGAGCTCTGCGACGAGGTTGCGGGGCGCGGTCCGGTCGAGGTTCGTGGTCATGATGCGGACCTGCCCCCGGACTGCCCGTCGGCAGTCCGGTTTTTTGGCGATCGCCGGAAATGACACCCGCGTGAAAGCGGGTGCGCGAAGTACTTCCGGTGCTTTCACTGTACGCCTGTTCAATGGGCAATGACCGGTGTGACCAGGTATTTCCCGACGGAGGCGCTGTGGAGAGCGGCGGTGCGGGCGGCGGGAGTACCGTGAAACGACGGCGCGCTCGCGTACGTCGCAGCTCGGCGCCGGTGCCGACCTGCGACAGGAGCGGCCGCACCCCGTAGACGGGCGGACCCACATGGCTGACTCCGACACCCCCCACAGGCCCCCACTGCTCCTGCCGGATGCGATCCACCAGGCGGTCAAACCTGGCACGGCGCTGCTTCGGCTGGAGACCACGAGGTCCCGGGAGGGGCTCCTGGACGGCGCGTGGTGGCCCCGCACGCGCGACATCGAGACCGAGCTGCCCGCGCTGATCAGCACGTTGACCGAGCATCTCGGGCCCATCACCCGGGTCGGCGTGGACGCGTCCGCCTGGAACGGCCTCCCCACCCGCCTGGTCATCGACGACCAGGTCGTGCACCTCGACTCCGACCCGGTCGGCGACGACACCGTCCTCATCACCCGCGGCCACAACGACCACTTCGCCCTGCTGGTGGTTCCCCCGGACACCACAGCCGACGCCGCCCGCCAAGCGATGGCCCGCGCTGTCCGCGCCGACAACATCACCGAGGCCGCTCAGATCCTCATCGCCACCACACCCGAACCTGAGGACAGCGCCGCCGATGCGGCAGGCTGAACCCGAATCCTCAGCGGTCGAGCCGACAGCGCGGTGCCACCGTGGCGGGCGGATTCCTCTCGGATCACGCTGACACGCACAGCGACGGTCTGCATCATGTCGACTGCGAAGCGAGGCACACGGACGACGCCCCACGAGGGCACTTGTGGCACGCGAACGGCATGAGAGCCCAGAGAGATCTGGACAGCAAAAACAAGCCCCAGGTCTGCGACCTGGGGCTTTGTCATGGAGCGGATGACGGGAATCGAAGGTACCTCGGTCGGCGGGACGACGCTTGGCGTCAGCGGAGGTTCTTCCAGAACGCATGGTTGTGGTCCTTGGTGAACTCCGTGCGCTTCCACGGTCCCGAGGCCAGCGACTGCACGTAGCCGCCGCTGCGGAAGGTCGGCCAGTCTGTCTTCCCGGACTCGGCGAAGTCCACCCAGGTGTCCGTCATTCGCTTGGCGAGGCGTTCCTGCTTCTCGGTCAGCTTCTCGAACAGGGGCAGCTTGAGGTCGAAGAGGTAGGGCAGCTCCGACATGTGCGAGGCGCGGAGCTCGAAGCTGAGCTTCGGGTCGCCTGCCCATGAGGGCGTCTCGCGCTCGCTGAACTCGAACATCCGGGTCGGCGTCCACTGCGACAGCAGCCGGGCGGTGTCCAGCGTCGGAACCGACCAGGTGCGGTCGGTCAGGACCGTGGCCAGGGCCTCGCCGGCGGAGCTGAAGCGGCTCAGCGGGTAGCGGGCCAGTACCGCGTCGGCCTGGGCGCCGAACTCCTTGCGGATTTCGGGCTCGTACGCCTCGGGCGGCATGGGATCGCCCGCCAGCTCCTGGCCGAGGATCCGGCCGCGCTCCTCGTCGTGGTTGACCCCGATGAGGACCGGGACGCGGTTGAACTTGCCCGTGCGCAGCGCCTCGGCCGGGGCCAGTGGCATGAGGTCCGTACCGGCGATCGGGCGGGGTTCGTTCCAGGTCCCGTACGCCTTCATGAGCGTGGCCGCGTCCGTGCCGCGCAGGCAGGACTCCGCATCATTGCAGTCCTTGCCCTCCTTGGACTTCAGCTCCTTGAGCTTGGCGAGCGTGGCCTTGGCCTCGGCCTCGGCTTCCTCCCGGGTGCGGGAGCCACCCGTGGCGCAGGGCGCGCTCTGCACGATGGCGCGGTCGAACAGTCCGGCCGACTTCGGCGAGGCGAGGTGGCCGCAGACGCTGTACCCGCCGCCGGACTCACCCATGATCGTCACGTTGCCGGGATCGCCCCCGAAGGCGCCCGCGTTGGCACGGACCCAGCGCAGCGCGGCCTGCTGGTCCTCCAGGCCGAGGCCGCCGGAGGTCCCCAGCGCCGGGTCGGACAGGAAGCCCATGACACCGAGCCGGTAGTTGACCGACACGACGACGGCGCCCTCGGCGGCCAGCCGCTCGGGGCCGTAGAGGTCGCCGCTGCCGAACATCAGGCTGCCGCCGTGGATCCACACGATCACCGGCCGCTTGCCGGTCTGCTGTGCAGGGGTGGTGACGTTCAGGTACAGGCAGTCCTCGGACTCGCTGGGGACTCCGATGGGCAGCCCCTTCGGCTGCGCGCAGGGGGCTCCGGGTGCGGTCGCCTCACGCACCCCGGCCCAGGCGGCGGCGGGCTGCGGCGAGGCCCAGCGCAGGTCGCCCACCGGCGGGGCGGCGTACGGGATGCCCTGGAAGCTGCGCAGGCCGTCGCTGTCGGCGGTGCCACGCACGGTGCCGCCGGTGGTGCCGACGACCGTGCCGGTGGTGCTGCCTGCTGCCGCTCGCGCGGGGGTGGCCGGCCCGACGCCCATGCCCAGCCCCATGCCCAGCGTGAGGGCGGCGGCGACGAACCCCTTGGAAACGTACCTGGTTTGTCTCATGGCCCGAACGCTACGCAGGTTTGCACGATCGTGCAATACGTCTGTCTAACTCGATCGTATGAGTCGTTCGTGTCACACGGGCGCTAGGCTCGTGAGCATGGGAAACCGCGAAGCCCTGCTCATCGGCGCCAAAGCCTGCCTGCGGGAAAAGGGATACGACCGCACCTCTGTGCGTGACATCGCCACGGCCGCCGCAGTGAGCACGGCCGCCGTCGGCTACCACTACGGCTCACGCGAGGCACTGCTCAACCAGGCCCTGTTCGAGATCCTCGACGAGTGGGGCGACGCGATGGGCCGGGCGCTGGTCCCCGACGCCGACGGCTCCTCCAGAGCGCACTTCGAGCGCATCTGGGAGAGCCTGATCGAGGACTTCGGTGCGCACCCCGACCTCTGGCTCGCCTCGGTGGAACTGTTCATGCAGGCCCAGCGGCAGCAGGAGCTGCGCGCCGCTCTGGCCGGGGGCACCGCTCAGGGGCGGCGTGGCATGGCGGCCATCCTGGACGGCGTCCGCGAGGAGGAAGTGTCGGACGCCTCCGTCCGCACCCTCGGCGCCGTGCAGTTGGCGCTCGTGTCGGGTGTGATGCTCCAGTGCCTCAGCGACCCCTCCAGTGCCCCCACCGCTGCCGAGGTGCTCGAAGGCGTCCGGGCCCTGGCCGAGTTGGCGCGCTGACCATGACATACGACGAAGAAGGCCCAGGTCGCTGACCTGGGCCTTCTTACAAGAGCGGATGACGGGAATCGAACCCGCGCCATAAGCTTGGGAATCTATGCCGCGCAGGGTACCTAAGTGGTGTCTGACCTGCGAAAACTATCTGTTGGGCGATCTGTTCGGACGCTCCCCCCGTACCCGTGTTGACCGCTGTTCCCCGCTGGTAAGGGCACGGTCGGGGCACGCGCGCCGGCTTCGGCCGGACAGGGCCGTCCGGAGCTGCGGGGCGACGCCATCCTGCTGCCTGGTCCGGGGTGCGAGTTCATGCTTTCGCGGTCGCAAGCGGGAGCCGTCCCGCACGTCAGCCGCTGTGCCGGAAGCCCTTGCCGGTGCGGTCGAGGGGGTCGGGCGAGAGACCGAGGAAGCGGTCGCGGAGGGCGTCCCAGGCGGCGAGGCGGGTGAAGTCAGGGGCGTCGAGAATGTCCTGGCGGTCGGTGAGAAACGGGTTGGGCAGCAGGACGGTCATCATCTGCTCGTCGCGGCCGTTGAACAGGCGGGTTCCCCAGCTGACGGGGGCGCCGTCGGAGCCGAGGCTGCGGTAGAGCTCGGCGCGGGAGCAGCGGCGGATGCGGCCGAGTTCGGGGCCGGAGGCGGTGTGCTCGCCGATGCACAGGTGGAAGTGCCAGGCGCCGAAGTCGACGGTGGCGTACCCGTCGTTCATGGTGATGGCGGTGGGGGCGCAGGGGGCGCCGACCTCCCAGGCGGCGCCTTCGATGATGGGCCCGAAGTGGATGTGCTGCCAGTGGTCGGTGAAGACGGTGGTGACGAGGTCGAGGAGGGTGGCCTCGTCGACCGGGAGGGGCCAGACGTGCTGGGTGCCACCGCCGGGGGTCTCGATGACGGTCGGCTCGGTGGTGGTCATGAGGTCTTCTCCTTGGGGTTGAGGACGCAGTCGCCGCAGGTGCCCGCGCCCGGCACGCGGTAGTACAGGCAGCAGCTGCGGCGACGGAAGGCGAGCGGTCCGGCGGGGGTGGTGCGGCAGGTGCCGGCGCCCGCCAGTGGCGGGCGGTCCAGCAGTCCGCGGACGAGGGGGATTACGGGGAACGGGGTGAGCGGCTCCCTGGCGAGCAGGACGCGGTGGGCTCCGATCAGCGCGGATGCGGCGTTGCCGCGCAGGGTGTGCGGGGAGACGCCGGAGACGCGGCGTACGGCCTCGGCCCATGGGGTGAGGTTCTGGACGGCGACGGTGTGGTGCAAGGCCGGGAGCGGCTCCTGGCCCACCTCCCGCGGGTCGGGCAACCACAGGTCGAAGGGGCCGGAGGCGGGCAGGCGCCACCACAGGCGGTCGGGCCCCAGATCGGGTACGCGGCCCGTGAGCGTTGCGCAGGCCAGGGCGATCGACCAGAGCCGGGAGGCGGTGCCCAGGTGCAGGGTGGACGCGGCCACCCGGGGCTGGTCGGTGCCCAGCCGCCCGGCGACGACCCGTAGGCACTCCGCCAGCGCGTCCGAGTCGCCGTACAGCTCCGCCAGCCGCCGGAAACCGCCGCCCACAGGGCGGGCCCCGGTGGCCACGGCGAAGTACGGTCCGATGCCGGAGACCCGCGCCAGGACGCTGGGGGTGATGACCGCGGTCACCATGTCCGTACCGTCCGTGTCAGCTCGTGGAAGCTGCGGGTGTGGACGACCTGCCCGTCCGGACCGGTGAGGGTGAGCCGGTCCCCTCCGTCGCAGCTCACCCGTGTGGGCGCGTCCGGGTCGCCCGGGTCCGCGACGGCCAGTCCTTCCCGGGCCAGGGCCCGTTCGAGGAGCGGGAGCACATCGGGTGCCGCGTCCACCGCTACGGCGGCCCGCGCGGTGCGGCGCAGTCCGAAGCTGCCGGAGACCGGGTCGAAGGCGAGGTGGTCGGCGTCGAAGGCGGCGGCGACGGCGCCGCTGCGGATCAGGTCCTCGGGCGCTCCCGCGTGGACGCGGGAGCCGCGGTCGACGAGCCAGACGGCGTCGGCCACGCGCAGGGCCAGCTCCAGGTCGTGGGTGCTGACCACGACAGTGAGGCCCTTGTCCCGGGCGAGGTCGCGCAGCAGCACGGTGAGGGCCACGCGTGAGGGCACGTCGAGGAAGGCGGTCGGCTCGTCGAGGAGGACGACCTCGGGCTCCTGGGCGAGGGCTCGTGCGGTCAGGACGCGCTGGCGTTCGCCGTCGGAGAGTTCGGCGGCCGGCCGGTCCGCCAGATGTTCCGCGCCCACCGCCTTCAGCGACCAGTCGACGGCGGCGTGGTCCGCGGCCGTGAGGCGACCGGTGAAGCCGGTGTGCGGGTGGCGGCCGAGCCCGGCCAATTCCCGTACGGACAGCAGCCCGGGGTCCACCCGGTCGGTCAGGACGACGGCCAGCCGTCGGGCGAGAGAGGCCGGCGGCTGGTGCGCCAGGTCGGCCCCGCCGATGCGTATCCGGCCGTCGAGCGGCGGCAGGAGCCCGCACAGGGTCCGCAGCAGCGTGGACTTGCCCGCGCCGTTGGGCCCGAGCAGTACGGTCAGTTCGCCGGCCCGCGCCTCCAGGTCGAGCCCCGACAGCACGGCCCGGCCGGCTCCCCGTCGGCGCGGTGACCGGGTGCGGTAGCCGACGGCGAGCCCCTGGGTGGCCAGGCCGCCGGGGTGGTCCGGTCCGCCGGCCGTGTCCTTGACGGGTTCGGTCATGGTGTCGGTCACGAGGCCACTCCTTGTACGCCGCGGCGGCTGCGGATCAGGAACGCGATGACGACGGGCGCGCCGAACAGCGAGGTGATGGCGTTGAGCGGCAGTACGGAGTCCGTGCCGGGCGGCTGGCTCAGCAGCGCGCACGCCAGGGCGAGGAACGCTCCCGCGAGCATCGACGCCGGGATCAGCGCCCGGTGGTCCGAGGTCCCCAGCGCCACGCGCGTCAGATGCGGGACGGCCAGGCCCAGGAAGGCGACCGGGCCGCAGAACGCGGTCGCCGCGCCCGCGAGCAGCGAGGTGCCGAGCAGCGCCAGATCTCGGCTGCGGCGTACGTTCAGGCCCATGGTGCGGGCGTAGTCCTCTCCGAGCAGCAGGGCGTTGAGGCGTTTGGCGGTCAGCAGCGCGGTCAGCAGGCCCGCGCCGATGACGGGCAGCATGACCTGGAGGTCGGGCCAGGTCGTGGCGCTGAAGCTGCCCAGGCCCCACATGACGAACTGCTGGGCGCGCTCGGGCCGGGCGTAGACGAGCATCACTCCGACCACCGCGGTGGCCGCCGAGCCGATCATGACTCCGATGACGAGCAGGGTGACGGCCGACTGCACCCACCGCGAGAGGAGCAGGACAAGGGCCAGTACGGCGGCGGCGCCGAGCGAGGCGGCGAGGACGACGCCCAGGCGCCCCAGGCCGGCCAGGTTTCCGGTGAAGCTTCCGGCGACCCCGCCGGTGCCGACGACCACGGCGGCGACGCCCATGCTGGCGCCCGAACTCACCCCGAGGGAGAACGGATCGGCCAGCGCGTTGCGGAACAGCGTCTGCATCTGTACGCCGGCCACCGCGAGGGCGGCGCCGACGGCGGTGGCGGTCAGCGCGCGCGGCAGCCTGACCTGCTCGACGATCACCGTCCATCGCGGGTCGTCGGCGGTGCCGCCGAACAGGACCCGGACCACGTCCGCGACCGGCACCCGGTGGGAGCCGGTCGCGATGGTGAGAACGAACAGCGCGGCGGTACCGGCTGCGAGGGCGAAGACGACGGCGAGGCGCCGCCGCCCCGGCCGCAGCGCCCGCGGGGCGTCCGGGGCGGCGGTCGGCGCGGTTGCCATGTGGGTCGTCACGCCTTGGGCACCTGCGTGTAGAAGGTGAAGGTGTGGTCCTTCGCCTGGTCCGGGTGGACGAGCGCGAAGAGGTCGGCCAGGACCAGGTCGGGGCGCAGCACGCCGCGCTCGAAGTAGTCGTTGCCGCCGCCGGGGCCGAGCGCCTTCGTGTTCGTCCAGACCGCACCGCCGGTGAGGGCCTTCAACTGCCCGTACCGGCTGTCGGCCTTCACCGCGTCGGCGGTGGACTTCCACTTCTGGTCGGCGATCCAGACCGGGGCCTCGCCGCCCTTGGCGTACACGGCCTCGAAGTTCAGCTGGAGGTTGCCGGTACCCGCCTCACCGGCCCAGGGGTAGGTGCCGCCCGCGTCCTTGATCAGCTGGGCGGCGTAGCTGTCGCCGGCGGGCATGAACCAGGTGCCCTGGTGCATCGTGCCGGGCAGCACCTCGACGGGCTTGCCCGCCTTGACCGCCTGCGCGCCCTTCTCGGCGACCTTCCGGTAGTCGCCCTCGACGGTGTCGAACACCTCGCCCGCACGCTGTTCCGCACCCGTGAGCGCGGCCATCGCCTTGACCCACTCGGCGCGGCCGAGCGGACTGGACTCCAGCCACTCGGCGTTGGCGACCACGGCGATGCCGGCCTGACGCAGCTTCGGGTACTGCGGTTCGTCGGTGCCCTGGGTCATCAGGACATCCGGCTTGGCGCCGATGACGGTCTCGGCATTGAGGGTGCGGTCCGTGGCGTACTCGGTGACCTTGCCCGCCTTCACCCGTTCGATCACCTGCGCGGAGGAGATGTTCGCGGTGCTCGCGACACCCGTCAGGACGTCCAGGGTGCCGGTCTCGGTCAGCAGCGGCAGGTGGGTGGTGGACGCGGAGTACAGGCTCTTGACCGGAACCGTGACCTGCTGCGCGGACGCCAGTTCACCGGACAGTTCCGGCTTCGGCGCGCCGCACTTGACCAGCACGTACGACTCCGGCTTGCCCTTGGGGAAGGGCTCGTTGACGGTGAGGACCTGGTAGCTCTTCTCGTACCGGAGCGTGAAGTTCTTGGCGTGCTTCACCGTCGACTTGACCGGGAAGTAGTCCTTGGCCGGGTCGAAGTCCTTGATGCAGCCCTCGCCGGCGGCTTGGGCCTTGGCGTCGGCCGGTGGGCCGGAGTCACTGCCGCACGCGGTGAGCGTGAGGGCGACAGCGAGGAAGGCTGCCGCAGCGGCCTGACGGCGGCCGGGTGTAACGGATCGTACGGACACGGTGACTCCTGGTGGCATGCGTGGACAGCGCGCACCGGCACTCCGGGGCGCGCGTGATGCGGCGTACGGGAAGGGACCCGCTGAGGAAGGAGGTCGTCAGAACCTGAGGGAACGCGCCCGTGCGTCGAGCCGGGCAGGCCGGCCCCGCAGGGCCACGGGCAGCGCAGAGCTGCCGCCATGGGTACGCAGGCACACGGGTGCCACCGCCTCTCCTGGGGAAATCCGCCCCGTACATCGAGGTGCGACGGCGTGAGTCTCCTGACTCGGGATCAACGCTTCTCCGGCCTTCCCGCCCCCGGACGGGGCGGTGGCCATGGCGGAGTCGCTCCCCCTACACAGTGGCGGTACCGTGCCGGAATCTCACCGGCTTCCTCGTTCCGCCGTCGCTTGTCGGACGGAAGCATCGCAGAACCGGCCACGGCCACGCCAGACCCACAACTGTGCGACCAGCCACAGGAGGTGTCGCCTTGAGGTGACCCGCGGCAACGGGATGCGGCGCAGGAAGGCGGGCACGACGGCGCCCCCACGATGCCCTGCACGGGCCGAGCTGCCATCAGTGCGCTGGGCGGGGAGGAACGGAGGGACATGGCGAAGCCCGATGCGTTGAGACAAATGAGAAAGCCCCAGGTCGCTGACCTGGGGCTTTGTCGTGGAGCGGATGACGGGAAATCGAACCCGCGCTATAAGCTTGGGAGTCACCCGGTACTCAAGGCCTGCATAGCCTCTGACCTGCTGAGATGGTGGCCGGGGGTGGCGTGGGAGCGGCCCCGTCGGGCCCTCTGGTGACCGCTGCTTACCGCCTCTACTGGCACGTTGTGGCACGGCCGGCGGCTTCGCGCGGCTCCTGTCTGTCCTCCAGCGGGAGAGCCCCATAGTGTCAAGTCATGGTGACGGTTTATGCTCGGGTTGTGCGAGCCGCAAGTGAACCCCTGACCGACGACGAGAAGACCGACCTGGACCACGCCCTCAAGGCCGTCCGCCGGGCCGAGCAGGCCCTTGCGCGGGCGCAGGCGCACCTCAACCGCACGGTGGGCCGGATCGGCTCCGCCGACCGCTACGGGCAGAAAGCTGCGGTAGGCCGCCGCGTCGGCTGGTCCCGCCAGCACGTCACCACCCTTGCCAACGCCTACCGTGCGGGCGAACTTGACCAGGAGGAGAGGACCGAAGCCGCATGAGCACCGCGCCCCAGCCGTCCGCTGTCCCACAGCCGCCCGCCCAGCCCGAGGCGATCCGCGCCGCCCTCGCCCAGGTAGCCCCGCAGCTGCTCGCCGACTTCGACCGCGACCGCGCAGCCAGCACCGCCCGCGCGCGCACCGAGGTTTCCGCCATTCCGCTCCGCACCTTCACGGAGGCGTGGGCCGTTGAGGTGGCCATTGCCCGACACCCGGAGGCAGCCGCCCGACTCCACGTGCTTGAGGCCCGCGCCGGAGAGGTCACCGACCTTGGCGAGGCCCGTGACATCGCCGCCGAGATCAGCCGCATCCGCAACGCCGCCGCCGCCGAGGCCGGCCTCCGTACCGCTGGTGAGGCCGCCCGGTGACCGATGACCGTTGGGTGTGGGAGTACGCCTTCCACGCCGAGGACGAGGCGGGCTACCCGAAAATTGTGCGCGACGAAGTGAAGGCCGTCGCCGACCAGATCGTCGAACTGGCCAACCTCGGCATCGACCCGTCCGAACTCGGCGACCCCACCCCCGGTACGGCTCGCCGTCACACGCTCCCCTCCGGCGATGGTTCGAGACCCAGGCGCTCCCGCGGATGAGGCCGCGCCTCCTGGCCGTGGTCCTGGTCGTACCGCCGCCGCACCTGCTCTGACAGGCGAAGAGCAGATGGTGCGGGGGTCGTGCGCGGCGCCAGGAAGGCCTGGACAAAAAAGAAGGCCCAGGTCGCTGACCTGGGCCTCTCTCAAGAGCGGATGACGGGAATTGAACCCGCGCTATAAGCTTGGGAATCTATGATGCGCAGGGCATCCACATGGGCCATGACCTGCGAAAAGAGCCGACCGTAGGGCCTGCCGCAAGGGTCCGTCCGTACCCGTATTGACCGTTGTTCACCGCTCCGAAGGGCACGGATGGGGCACGGGTAGGGAACGAGTGTCGCGGACCGGAATTCCTCGCGGTGGCATGTGCGGCGCATCAGGCCGCACATGGTGCCCCGGGGGTGTTCCTTGCGGGTGGTAGAGGTAGTACCGGGGCGATGCACAGCAGCGCAGCCCCGCCGGTGATCAGCCATGGTCGTGCAGAACGCGGCTACGGAGCCACCCGAGCAGAGGCAGCCCGATCTGACCGTGACGCACCCGCGAACGCGTCGTTGACGGATCATGAGCCTTCCTTATGGTCCTTCTGTCGTTGGTGTCTGCGACGACTCGAATGAGGCTGTCATCGCGGCAGTCCGGCAGCTCACCCGGGGAACCGCCTGGAGCGTGATCAACCGGGTGCCGCTCGAGTTTCCTGCTCACCATCCTCAGGGAGTGGTCCGCGGCTCCGACCGCCGGCTGTACCTGTCGTCCGCGGAGATCATTGAGCCGACAAGGTTCTACGGCAGCCCCGTGGACGGTTTCGACCGAACCCCTGGCCAAGGCATTGGGCACTTGTTCGTCACCGATCCCGATGGTGGCGCGCTCGGTCATGTGACCGTAGGAGAGGATGCGGTCTACCACCCCGGGGGGATCGACTTCGACGGCGAATCCGTGTGGGTGCCGGCTGCGGAGTACCGGCCCCACTCGCGGTCCATCGTCTACCGGGTGGACCCGGACACCCTCGAAGTCCGTGAGGCGTTCCGCTTCGACGACCACATCGGCGGGGTCGTCCGTGACCGGCAGAGCGGCCTGCTGCATGCCGTGACCTGGGGCTCCAGGAGCCTCCTCACCTTCACGCCTGACGGCCGTCTCACCCACCGGGTCGACAACAAGAGCCACTTCGTCGACTACCAGACCTGCGTCAGCGTCGGCGGCGGTCACATGGTGTGCACCGGCATCGCCGAGTACCCGGTCCCTGGCGCCGGTGTTTTCAGCCTTGGTGGCATCGCGGTTGTCGATGTCGATTCCGGACGGATCGAGCACGAAGCACCGATGACCGAACTGTCGCCAGCTGGCCGGGTGGTCACGTACAACGCCGTTCACCTGGAGACCGACGGCAGCGTCCTGCGTATGTTCGCCGTACCGGACGACGGCGCATCAGCGGGCGACGCGCACCTGCTCACGCTGGAGACCACCCTGGCATGACCTAGCGGGTCTCCCCGACCAGCGACCGGCCGGGGAGCCCCGGCTGCCGTCAGACGCGGACTGCCAGAAAGTACCGCCCGCAGTACATCAACTCGCCGACCAGTTCCGCACGCAGACTCTCGGGCGTGAACCGGCGCCGGAAAATCGGATACGTGGTCTCGGCCACGGTCCTCAATTCGATCTTCTCCTCGTGAAGGTCGCCGTCACTTCGCAGGTCGATCACAACAAGCTCGCCTGCCGTTCGGCGCGCCTCCGCGAGGAACGCCGTGCGCTCGGCAGGTCGCAACAACCCGTAGAAGTTCGCGGTGACGATCCGGTCGAATGCACCGTCGACGAACGGCAGCGGAGGGAACAGCCCCTGCACCGGTTGTGCATGTGGCACTCGAGCACGGGTCAGTCCCAGCATTTCGGCGCTCTGGTCCAAGGCGATCACTGGGCCGCGCAGGAACTGGGTCCACACACCCGTCCCGCAGCCCACGTCCAGAGCCCGCCCCTCGGGCAGGGCAGCGAGCAGCTTCCCGATATCGGCCGTCTCCTGGTCCAGCCCCGCGTTCACCACGTCGTCGCCGCGATAGCTGGTCACGTCGTAGACCGGGGCACGATGACGGTAGTACTGCTCCCGCAGTGGATCACGCATGCCCCGACAGTTACCCCACTGCGAACATCGGGCAAACGACGGTCGCCGGCTGCCCGCAGGAACGGCCGAGAATGTGTCCGTATCAAGCGGGTGAGACCGGGTGGCCGCAGTCGGGGCGACTCGCTTCGGGATGCACGGCTCCCCTGGGCGGACGCCGCGCAGGGTGCGGGTCGGCCGACTGGCACTCGCAGTGACGGCCGCGCCGGGCGTCGCAGCACCCCGCAGGGAACGCGGGGCGTTGTCGTGCGTGGGGGTGGGTCAGGCCCAGAAGGCTTCTGTGACGACGACCTGCGGTTCGGCGTGGCGGCGGGTGAAGGTGTAGATCAGCCATCCGCGTCCGCCGGCGAGATCGGCGATGTGGGGGCCGCCGGGGTTGGTGGAGGCCAGCGGGCGGACGGCTATCCAGTGGGGAAGTCCTGCGTCGGCGTCGATGCCGCGAAAGTAGGGGTCTTCCACGGTGATCAGCTCGGCGCGGGCGGCGGTGACCAGGTCACGGCCTTCTGCGGGCATGTTTTGGAAGTCGTCCCACGCGTTTTTCGTCCAGTCCATTTGCCAGGGCGGCCGGGGCGGTTCGTCGGTCACCGGCCGGGCTTCCTGTCTGCCGCTTCGTGGCGCAGGCGGCTGTACTCCTCCAGCAGCGCCATGGATTCCTCGGGGTCCTCAGACTTCGCCGCACGGGCTTCGAGGTCTCGCATGTGGGCGTCGAGTTCGGGGTCACGGGCTATGGCGTACTGCGTCCACCACAGTCGCATGAAGGCCGGTAGCGGGGTGACGTTGAAGGTGTCCCCGATGGCGCGCTTCCAGTGGGCCTCAAAGTCGGGCAGAAGCTGTGGGGCGTGCTCCTGAATCGCGAGCCGGAGTGCCTGCGGAGTGCGCTCAGGCATTGGTGGAAGGTATCGGGGTTCCCCCTCGAACCCGTCGAAATGGATGGGCTGGGCGCTCATGTGCTGACTCCTGGAGTTGCTGGTGGCGGTGGATCAGGCGGCGGCGTCCTGTTGTTCATCTTCGGTCATCTGCTGCTGGCTGGTCATCTGCTCGTACCACTCGGCGGGGACCAGGTAGGCCAAGGGCTTCCCCTTCCGAGTGATGACGGCGTGCTCGCCAGCGAGGCGGGTCCTGTCGAGGATCTCGCCCATGCCCTTGCGAAGGTCGATGGTCGTGTACGTCTTCGTCTCCATGCCTCCCAACGTACATCAACTCTGATAGTTGTGGCATGTGCGACAGGTTGCATGCACCCTCCGGCGCTGACGAGACGTGCCGGCCGCATGAGGTCCGCGCTGAGGCAGGGCTTAGTGAAGTGCGGCCTGGTCATCACGCCGCGCGTCGGGCGACCGGAGAGGCGGGCGTCGCCTGCTACCGGGTCCATGCCAGCCAGCCAGCCAGCCAGTCGCGGGAGCGGTGCAGCTCATCCATCGGCACTCCACCGCGGGCATCGGCGCAAGCTCGCTGCGGACATCGACGCCGATGTGCGCCGTCGGTGCGCGAAGGCGGCGCAGAACAGTGGCGCGGTCGCCATGCGTGCGCTCGCCCCGAGCTCGCCGGTCGGGGCAGGGATGTGACTCGCTCCGATCACCGTTCTGGGACAGTCGAAAGCGTGGGCTTCCCAATGTGACGCAGCAGTAGGGCACTTATGGCACGCGAATGGCGCGAGACCCTCGAGAGGCCCGGGCAACGAAGAAGGCCCAGGTCGTTGACCTGGGCCTTCGTCAGAGAGCGGATGACGGGAATCGAACCCGCGCTATAAGCTTGGGAATCTATGGCGCGGAAATTGTTCGTATGGGTTCTGACCTGTGTAAATCATCCCTGCCGAGCGTCTTCTGGAGCCTCTGCCCGCTCCGGTTCTGACCGCTGTTGACCGCTCCTAAGGGCACGGTTGGGGCACACCCCCATGATGGTGGCCACGAGCGGGCCGAGTCGCCCGGAGTGCCTACGAGTCGGCGCCGCGGGTCGGCGGCTGTCGCCCCCGGATTGCTTCCGCAACCGGTCAGCCGCATGGGCTCGTCGACCGGGCCATGGGGTCCCAGCCTTCTTGGTCACCGAGTCCGCGCAGCCAGAAGGCCTGGCCGGCCCCGGTCTCCACCAGAAGTTGTGCGGGTCGCCCGGCGGGTCGGCGGGTCGGCTCGGCCTGGACGCGCCTACCGGAACCTGGTCCGTGCCAGTGCCTGTCATCCGTGGTCGGTCGTCATCCGCACTGTCAACTGCCCGTCATTACCCCTGAGGTAATCGTTTTCTCTGGCGCCCTCGAAGAAGCTTGATCCATCGAAGCGATCAAGCGATCACGAACGGGGAATGACATGAACATGCGGCGGTACATGCGCACCGGAGTGTTCGCGGCGGCCACTCTCCTCGCAGGCCTCACCATCGGTGCCGCGCCGGCCACCGCCACCGCCGAGGGCGGCGAGTGCGCCGAGGTCCGCGAGAAGGTAGACCGGCTCGAAGGGCGGATCACCCCGAACGCCTGCGCCTTCATGAAGCGGCAGATCGTCTTCGGCGAGGCCCCCAGCCTCCAGACCTACCTGGACATCTTCGACGAGGAGGCCAGCCTCTGGGAGGCCGGCGGCAAGCCCCAGCGCGGCCACGAAGTGATCGGCGCTTCGATCAGCAACTCACTCCGCCTTGTGCCGGACCTCCGCTACCGCGGCACGAACGTGGTCGCCGACGGCGCCGTGATGATGTTCGGCCAGCAGAACACGGTCACCCTCAAGGGCCACAAGGTCAGCTACCCGCAGATCGCCCGCAACGTCCTCGGCGATGACGGCAAGACCATCCAGGCCCGCCGCTACTACGACCGCTACGAGCTGTTCCAGGTCTTGCCCGAGTCTCAGCGGCCCCGCCCCCTCTTCGCCGGCATCGCCGACCCGGCCGGCCCCGGCCCGCGCGGAGCGGCCCCCGACCGGTTCCACGCCCAGGAAGTCCCCGCCCGCCTCGCCGCCTGGAACAGCGGGGACGCTGCCGCGCTGGCCGCCCGTACCGGCAACGCCAAGCTGGCCGGGCCCGGTCTGGACCGGTCGCTGACCACCCAGGGGGGCAAGACCGCCTACCTGCAGCGGCTGTTCGAGAACGCCGACGTCGAGTTCAAGGCGGGCCAGGTCGCCTTCGGCCGCACCACCACCTACATCGAGTGGCATGGCACGATGACCGACCCCAACGGCACCGACCCCAAGGGCACCGGCATCCCCTTCGGGATCGTCGAGCGCATTGGCCCGAAGGGCGAGTGGGAGCTCTACTTCGACACCCTGCCGGTGATCGCGGACGAGGACGAGATCCGCGGCCTGTTCAAGGCGCTCGCGAGCTAGGTGCGGTCGTGCACCGGCCGCTCCCCGAGCCGGCCTCCGGCCCGCCGGAACAACTGCGGTTCAGTGTGAACGAAGGACGCCGGCGGTGGGTCATGACGAACACCGGGGAGTGCGACGGCGGCTCATCACCCCACCAGCTCCACTCGTAGTCCTGCCAGGGCCCGCACTGAGGGCCGAACTAGTGCCGTCACAGCGACTGTTGTGGGACTTCAGGACCCGGCGCAGCGACATCGCCACTGGTCCACGCCTCACGCACGCGAAGCCATCCCCTGCCCACTCATCACCCTCGGCATGTTCACCGCTCTGAAGGCACGGATGGGGCACGCCCCCCCTCGGCGGTCGGCTGGAGTGTCACTCGGGTAGCCCTCGCCCGGACGGCGGTGTGCGCGCCGGGAAGCTGCGCTGTCCAGGTCGTCGAGGCCAGGGTGTCCGGGGTGGAATTCCAGCAGGCCGCCGTCGTCGGGGTGGGGTGGGGATTCGAGAAGAGGACCAGGGCGAGGAGGTGGTCGTCGGTGTGGGCGCCATGGGTGTCGCCCTCCCGGTGGAGGATGTTCAAGACATGCCGCTCGACGGGGTCCCGCACCGTGCTGACCTCGCTGCCCAGCACGGTGGTGAGGAAGGCGAGCAGGGCGGGGTCCTGGTACAGGCTGCTGACCAGCGCGGATAAGCGCAGCCCGTGTGAGACGGGTGTCCTGCGGGCCGAGTCCGCCGGCGGTGAGGGCCAGGCCGGTGGCCGTCGGGCTGGAGTAGGGCTCGTCCGGGATACGGGGCCAGCCGCCGTCGGCCGCTGGGAAGCCAGGAGTGCCGGGGTGGCGGTGCGGCTGGCACGGTGCGGGGCAAGCGCCGACCCGGTCTCGGCGGCGCCGTAGGACGGCGGGAGGTACCAGTCGGAGAGGCCCGGTCCGCCCGGTCGGCTCCGGCCAGCGCGAGCAGGGTGTTGCCGGTGGTGTCGTTGTCGGATTCGAGTGGAGCAGTGCAGGCCCAGCCGACGTCCTGCTTCTGCGCCGAGGCGAAGAAGTCCAGAGCGGCGGGGAGGGCGGCCGCGTCGAAACGGGGTGCCCGCGTAACGCGCGGACGCCCTCCCCCGCGAAGCCGGCAGCGACTCGGCGAGCAATCTGGAGCGCCATCAGGGCAGTTATGGCACGCGCATGGCACGCGGGCAGGGAAAGGTTCAGACAACGAAGAAGGCCCAGGTAGCTGACCTGGGCCTTCTTGTAAGAGCGGATGACGGGAATCGAACCCGCGCTATAAGCTTGGGAAGCTCATGTTCTACCATTAAACTACATCCGCACAGCGTGCCAGTTGCCTGGAGCCGTATCGTGCCTCACTCTACCCCATGATCGACCCCCGGTGAATTTCCGCGGGGTCGTTGTCATGTGCGGCGTACACCGAGGCGTGTGGGGGCGGGAGTTGGGGCGTACCGTGTGAGTGCGGAGCGGCGGCTGGAGTGGGTCCCGATCATCCCCTAATGTGGCGATTCGTCGCAGTACGGCTTGTTGGGGAAAGGGACTCGATGGAGCACACCGTCGTCCGCTGTGCCGAAGGGCACGTTTTCAGTACCGCCTCCTTCCCGCTGCAGCACCTCGGTGCCGGCCGGATCGGACCCGGGCGGCTGCTGAGGTGTCCGCGGTGCGCGCGGCTGAGGCACGCCGTGCCCGTGGGTGGCGTGAAGCGGTAGGCAGCGGTAGAGGCTGGGCCGGGCGCGCGGGCATCCGCTCTCGATTGGGGGTGGCCCGCGCGCTCTGCGTATCCTCGGGACGTGCTTCTCTCTGACAAAGACATCCGGGCCGAGATCGACAGCGGACGGGTTCGCATCGACCCGTTCGAGGAGTCGATGGTGCAGCCCTCCAGCATCGATGTACGTCTCGACCGGTTCTTCCGGGTGTTCGAGAATCACCGCTACGCCCACATCGATCCCGCGGTCGAGCAGTCCGACCTGACCCGCATGGTCGAGCCCGAAGGGGACGAGGCGTTCATTCTGCATCCGGGTGAGTTCGTGCTGGCCTCGACGTACGAGGTCATCTCGCTGCCCGACGACATCGCCTCCAGGCTGGAGGGGAAGTCCAGCCTGGGCCGCCTGGGGCTGGTGACGCATTCGACCGCCGGGTTCATCGACCCCGGGTTCTCGGGCCACGTGACCCTCGAGTTGTCGAACCTCGCCACGCTGCCGATCAAGCTGTGGCCGGGCATGAAGATCGGGCAGCTGTGCCTGTTCCGGCTCAGCTCGCCCGCGGAGTTCCCGTACGGCAGTGAGCGGTACGGGTCCCGGTACCAGGGGCAGCGCGGGCCGACCGCCTCGCGCTCCTTCCAGAATTTCCACCGCACCCAGGTGAGGCACGAGGCATGACTGACGGAGTACGCGAGAACCTCGACTACGAGGGATTCGGCCGGGCCGTGCGCGAGCTCGCGCAGACCATCGCCGACGACGGCTACGAGCCCGACATCATCCTGAGCATCGCCCGGGGCGGGGTCTTCGTCGCGGGCGGGCTGGCCTACGCGCTCGACTGCAAGAACATCCACCTGGTGAATGTGGAGTTCTACACGGGTGTCGGCACCACCCTGGAGATGCCGGTCATGCTGGCGCCCGTGCCCGAGGCGATCGACTTCACCGACAAGAAGGTGCTGATCGCCGACGACGTCGCCGACACCGGCAAGACGCTCAAGCTGGTGCACGACTTCTGCCTCGGCCACGTCGCCGAGGTGCGGTCCGCCGTCATCTACGAGAAGTCCCACTCACTCGTGAAGTGCGAGTACGTGTGGAAGAAGACCGACGAGTGGATCAATTTCCCGTGGTCGGTGGAGCCGCCCGTGGTGAAGCGGGAGGGTCAGGTCCTCGACGCCTGATCCACGACGCCTGATCCACGACGCACCCCCCGGTGCACGA
Organism: Streptomyces sp. NBC_01408; assembly: GCF_026340255.1. Lineage (GTDB taxonomy): Bacteria > Actinomycetota > Actinomycetes > Streptomycetales > Streptomycetaceae > Streptomyces. The sequence continues at coordinate 1,723,794 of NZ_JAPEPJ010000001.1, forward strand.
AGGGCCCGCCGCGCAGCGACTGCGTGGCGGGCCCTTCCCGTGCGTACGGGGTACGGGTTACGGGGTGCTGGGTACGGCTACAGCGTGCCGAGCTTGATGATCGACAGCAGGGCGACCAGCTGGATCGCGGACGCGCCCAGGGCCTTCGGCCACGGCAGGTCGTGCGACTTGCTGATCAGCGAGGTGAAGAGCGCGCCCGCGGCCACCCAGGTGGCCCAGCCGAGCACCTGCACGACCATGTTGTCGCCGCCGAGGAACACGGCGAAGAGCAGGCGCGGGGCGTCCGTGATGGACATGACCAGCATCGACAGGCCCACGGTCGGCTGCCACGCGCCGTCGCCGCCCAGCTGGCGGGCCAGGGTGTGCGTGACGGCGCCCAGGAGCAGGCCGCAGATGACGAAGGCCACGCCGGCCGACAGGACGACCGGGACGGCGTTCATCAGCGTCGCGTTGATCGCGTCCTCGCGGGCGTCGTCGAGGCCGAAGACCGCGAGCAGCCCGTAGAGGAAGGTCACGATCAGCGCGGGACCCCAGACGGCGTAGTCGCGCATCTGGAGGAACGTCTGCCCCGGGCGGGTCACGATGCCGCGGAGCAGCTCCTTCCACGGCAGCCGCGGGCCCACCGGGGCGGCCGCGGCAGCCCCGGCGTGGTACGTCGCGCCCTGGTTGTACGGGTCCTCGCCGAACGCGAAGACCTGGGTGTGCCCCGGGTTGTCGTTCGTGTACGCCGGTCCGGGGCCGTACGGAGGCTGCGCCTGCGGCTGCTGTCCGTACGGGTCGAAGTACTCGGGCTCGCCGGGGCCCCCTGGGGCCCCCTGCTGGGGCCACTGCTGCTGCGGGGGCGGTGGCCCGGCGGGTGGGTAGGGCTGCGAGCCGTACGGCGGCGGTTGCTGCTGACCGTACGGCTGCTGCCGCGGGGGTTGTTGCGGGGTGCGGTTGTTGTCCCGGCCGCGTCCGATCCTGAATCCAGCCACGTGATCGAAAGTACCTGCTCCGGCGGGCCCGGGTGGCCGGGCTGCCGGAACCGGCCGCCTTTGCGGCTGACCTGTGACATCCCCTAGGGGTACCCCGGGGGGTCCACCCCACCCCGATGGTTTGTCCGGTTTACCTGGCTGCGCGGCATTCTGTGGCGCTTCGTTACATTGCCGAAGGATTACGCACATATCGGGCCCGTAGCTTCGTTCCTGTCGACGCCACGCAGCACGAACGACCGACGCACGACCGACGCACGAACGAGCCAGAACGAGCACGAGAAGAGCCCTCATCATGCGCAGCACCCGCCGCACCACCCTCCGCAGCACCGCCGTCGTCGCCGGCGCGGCCGCAGTCCTGGCGCTCCCCGTCGGGTCCGCCTTCGCGGATTCCCCCGCCGTCCCGGAGCCGCAGGTGCTGCCCGGCATCGAACAGCCGCCGGTCGGGCCGAAGGTGGACCCCTCGGTCGAGCCGTCGGTCGAGCCGAAGGTGGACCCGTCCGTCGAGCCGCAGGTCGATCCCTCCGTCGAGCCGAAGGCCGACCGGACCAACCCGCCCACGACTCCTCCGGTCAAGCCGAAGCCGGGCCTCCGGGCGTACGTCACCACCGTGAAGCTGGCGGACGGTTCGATCGCCAAGGTCTACAAGATCGGCGACCAGCACTTCGAGGCTGACATCTACGCCGGTCCCACGAAGCTGGACACACTGGTCAGCAAGGGCGGCGCGGCGGCGTACGGCCAGAACAACGGACTGCACGTCGTGCTCCAGCCGAACGGCACCGTGACCTCGTGGGTCGAGGGCGCGCCCAAGCCGAAGCCGCCGGTCGAGAAGCCGAAGCCGCAGGTCAAGCCCGAGGTCAAGAAGGTGACCTCGGTCCGGATCGCCATAGCCGACGGGCGGATCGCCAAGCTGGTGGACGGCCCGGACGGCAAGCGCGTGGAGGTCTCCCTGCCGAACGGCAACCCGCTCGGCACGATCGACCTGAAGCACCCGGCCGTGTACAAGGACGGCTGGACGTACAAGCTCGTCCAGGACGGCAAGCGCGTGAAGTTCGTCGTCATCGACGGCAAGAGCGGCGGGAACAGCTGGGTGTACGACTTCAGCGGCAAGCTGCTCGAGGAGTACCTGGTGGACACCGGCAAGAAGGACGTCAAGGACGTCCAGAAGGACGTCCAGGACGTCCAGAAGGATGTCCGGCCCGCCGACCAGCCGGCCGTCGGGAAGGTCGTGCCGAAGGGCGGCGTGCAGGCCGGCGCCGAGGGGGTCACCCCGGCGAAGGGCGACACGCCGGTACTGGTCGCCGCGGGCGGCGGTATGGCCGCGGTCGGCGCCGCGGGCCTCGGCTTCGCGCTGCTCCGCCGCCACCGCGCGGGGGACGAGGGCTGACCCCGGCCCCGGCCCTGACGGGCCCGGAAACGCCGCAGCGGCCGGTCCCCCGGGGTGGGGGGACCGGCCGCTGCGGCGTGCTGCGGGATGACCTACTTGGCGTCCTCGGGCTTCGTCTCGGCTGCCTTGGGCTCCGCCTTGGGCTCCGCCTCAGGCTCGGCCGGAGTCTCGGCCTCGGGCTTCGCCTCAGGCTGCGTCTCCGCCTCCGGCGCCGCCTCGACGGCAGTTTCCTCGGCGGCCTTGGCCTCGGCCTCGGCCTTGGCTTCGGCTTCGGCCTTCGCCTCGGCCTCCGTGGCGGCCTTGGCTTCGGCTTCCGCCTCGGCCGCAGCAGCAGCCGCAGCGGCCTCCGCTTCCGCTTCCGCCGCGGCGGCCGCGAGCTCCGCCTCCGTCGGCTCCGGGGTCTTCACGGACTCCAGCAGCAGCTGCGCCACGTCCACGACCTGGACGGACTCCTTCGCCTGGCCGTCGTTCTTCTTGCCGTTCACCGAGTCGGTCAGCATCACCAGGCAGAACGGGCACGCCGTCGAAACGATGTCCGGGTTGAGGGACAGCGCCTCCTCGACACGCTCGTTGTTGATGCGCTTGCCGATCCGCTCTTCCATCCACATCCGCGCGCCACCGGCGCCGCAGCAGAAGCCCCGCTCCTTGTGGCGGTGCATCTCCTGCTGGCGCAGCCCCGGCACGGCCGACATGATCTCGCGCGGCGGCGTGTAGACCTTGTTGTGGCGGCCCAGGTAGCACGGGTCGTGGTAGGTGATCAGGCCGTCGACCGGCGTGACCGGCGTCAGCCGGCCCTCGTCGATCAGGTGCTGGAGCAGCTGCGTGTGGTGGATGACCTCGTACTCGCCGCCCAGCTGCGGGTACTCGTTCGCGATGGTGTTGAAGCAGTGCGGGCAGGTGGAGACGATCCGCTTCGCCGTCTTCGGCTTCTTCGTCTCCGGGTCCTCGTCGTCCTCACCGAAGGCCATGTTCAGCATGGCCACGTTCTCCTGGGCGAGCTGCTGGAACAGCGGCTCGTTGCCCAGGCGGCGCGGGGAGTCGCCGGTGCACTTCTCGTCGCCGCCCATGATCGCGAACTTGACGCCCGCGATGTTCAGCAGCTCCGCGAAGGCCTTCGTGGTCTTCTTGGCCCGGTCCTCCAGGGCGCCCGCGCAGCCGACCCAGTACAGGTAGTCGAACTCCGAGAGGTCCTCCGCGTCCTTCCCGATGATCGGGACCTCGAAGTCGACCTCCTTCGTCCACTCCACGCGCTGCTTCTTGGCCAGGCCCCAGGGGTTGCCCTTCTTCTCCAGGTTCTTGAGCATCGTGCCCGCCTCCGACGGGAACGCGCTCTCGATCATCACCTGGTAGCGGCGCATGTCGACGATGTGGTCGATGTGCTCGATGTCGACCGGGCACTGCTCGACGCACGCGCCGCAGCTCGTGCAGGACCACAGCACGTCCGGGTCGATGACGCCGTTCTCCTCGGCGGTGCCGATCAGCGGGCGCTCGGCCTCGGCGAGGGCGGCGGCCGGGACGTCCTTCAGCTGCTCCGCCGTGGCCTTCTCGTTGCCCTCCATGTCCTTGCCGCCGCCGGCCAGCAGGTACGGGGCCTTGGCGTGCGCGTGGTCGCGCAGGGACATGATCAGGAGCTTCGGGGACAGCGGCTTGCCGGTGTTCCAGGCGGGGCACTGCGACTGGCAGCGGCCGCACTCCGTGCAGGTGGAGAAGTCGAGGATGCCCTTCCAGGAGAACTGCTCGACCTGGGAGACGCCGAAGACATCGTCCTCGCCCGGGTCCTCGAAGTCGATCTCCTTGCCGCCGCTGGTCATCGGCTGGAGAGCGCCGAGAGCGACCGCGCCGTCCGCGTTGCGCTTGAACCAGATGTTCGGGAAGGCCAGGAAGCGGTGCCAGGCCACACCCATGTTGGTGTTGAGGCCGAGGGTGATCGCCCAGATCATCGTGACGCTGAGCTTGAGCCCGGCGAAGAAGTACACGAGGTTCTGCAGCGTGCCCAGGCTCAGGCCGTCGAAGACCAGCGCGAGCGGGTACGAGAAGAAGTACGCGGCTTCGTAGCTCTCGACGTGGTGGAGGTTGGCCTCCAGCGCGCGCAGCGCCGTGATGCAGATGCCGATGGTGAGGATGACGTACTCGACGAAGTACGCCTGCCCGGCCTTCGAGCCCGTGAAGCGCGACTTGCGGCCGGCCCGCGAGGGCAGGTTCATCAGCCGGATCACGATCAGGGTCACGATGCCGACGGTCGTCATCATCGTGATGAACTCGGTGTAGACCTCGTACGGCAGCCAGCCGCCCACCACGGGGAGCACCCAGTCGGCCTTGAACAGCTGGCCGTACGCGGTGACGATCGTCAGGCCGAGCGTCAGGAAGCCGACGGCGACGAACCAGTGCGCGAAGCCGATGATCCCCCACCGGTTCATGCGCGTGTGGCCGACGAACTCCTTGGCCAGGGTGAGGCTTCGGGCCTTCCAGTCGTCCGTGCGACTGCCGGCCGGCACGGGCTGGCCGATCTTGACGAACCGGTAGATCTGCGCCCCGGCTCGGGTGATCAGCGCGACGCCGACCACGGTCAGAACCAGCGACACGATGATCGCGGCGAGTTGCATGGGCGGGCTCCTCGGGCGGCACTTACTAAGCGGTAACTTATGAAGTCAAGGCTTGAGGTTACCCATTCCCGACGCCGCAATGTAGCTGAGCATGCGGTGATCTGTGTCGCTCAGGCATGCCTTTGCCGATAGGCCGCCCGAGGGGTCTGCGCCAGGATCGCGAGGTCCATCCCGAGCCAGTGGTTCTCCACATAATGCCGGTCCAGCAGCGCCATCTCCTCCCAGGGCAGGTCCGAGCGCGCGCTCACCTGCCACAGCCCGGTCATCCCGGGTCGTACGAGGAGCCGCTCGGGCCGGTCCGTACGGGCTCCCGGGCACGGTCCGACCAGCGACATCTCGCCCCGCACCACATTGAGCAGCTGGGGCAGGCCGTCGAGGGCGCAGCGCTCCACGGCGGCCCCGATCCGCCCCGCGCCGTCCGTGCGCAGGCGCCAGGTGCGGAACGGCCGCCCGGCCAGCCCGGCGGCCTGCTCCCGTACGAGGACCCGCCCGCCCCCGGCCGCGTACAGCAGTCCGGCGGCCAGCAGCAGTGGCACGGCGCACACGGCGAGCAGGACCAGTGAGGCGGCGAGGTCGAGCACCCGCTTGGCCGGCGGCCGTAGCCCTGGCCGGGCGGGGAGGGTCAGCGGCAGCAGCAGAGGCATGTCAGCACCGTGCCGTACGCCTCCGGCGGGGTCGGGGTGCCGCGCGGCCACGGTGACCCGTTCGGGTGCGGCGCCGTTGCCGGCGTTCCGCCCCGGACCCCGCGCCTCAAACGCCGGCGGGGCTGAAATCCAGCCTCGCCGGCGTTTGGGCGAAGGTTGCGCGTAAGGGGCGGCTAAAGGTTGAGTCCCCTCGGCTCAGTTCTGTTGACGCCAGCGCAGCGGTACGGCATCCTTGAGCCTGTTCCACTCAAGTCAGCTGGAGGAATCGAAATGGCACGTGCGGTCGGCATCGACCTGGGCACCACTAACTCCGTCGTCAGCGTTCTGGAAGGCGGAGAGCCCACCGTCATCACCAACGCCGAAGGCGCCAGGACCACGCCGTCCGTCGTCGCCTTCGCCAAGAACGGCGAGGTCCTCGTCGGCGAGGTGGCCAAGCGCCAGGCGGTCACGAACGTGGACCGGACCATCCGCTCGGTGAAGCGCCACATGGGCACCGACTGGAAGATCAACCTGGACGGCAAGGACTTCAACCCGCAGCAGATGAGCGCCTTCATCCTGCAGAAGCTGAAGCGCGACGCCGAGGCCTACCTGGGTGAGAAGGTCACGGACGCGGTCATCACCGTCCCGGCCTACTTCAACGACTCCGAGCGCCAGGCGACGAAGGAGGCCGGCGAGATCGCCGGTCTGAACGTCCTGCGCATCGTCAACGAGCCGACGGCCGCCGCCCTGGCCTACGGTCTCGACAAGGACGACCAGACCATTCTCGTCTTCGACCTCGGTGGCGGCACCTTCGACGTGTCGCTGCTGGAGATCGGCGAGGGCGTCGTCGAGGTCAAGGCCACCAACGGTGACAACCACCTCGGTGGCGACGACTGGGACCAGCGCGTCGTCGACTACCTGGTGAAGCAGTTCCAGAACGGCCACGGCGTCGACCTGGGCAAGGACAAGATGGCGCTCCAGCGTCTGCGCGAGGCGGCCGAGAAGGCGAAGATCGAGCTCTCCTCCTCCACGGAGACCACGATCAACCTGCCGTACATCACGGCCTCCGCCGAGGGCCCGCTGCACCTGGACGAGAAGCTCACGCGCGCCCAGTTCCAGCAGCTCACCGCCGACCTGCTCGACCGCTGCAAGGCCCCGTTCCACAACGTCATCAAGGACGCGCGCATCCAGCTGTCCGAGATCGACCACGTGGTCCTGGTCGGCGGCTCCACCCGCATGCCGGCCGTCGCCGAGCTCGTCAAGGAGCTGACCGGCGGCCAGGACGCGAACAAGGGCGTCAACCCGGACGAGGTCGTCGCCATCGGCGCGACCCTCCAGGCCGGTGTCCTCAAGGGTGAGGTCAAGGACGTCCTGCTCCTCGACGTGACCCCGCTGTCCCTCGGTATCGAAACCAAGGGCGGCATCATGACCAAGCTGATCGAGCGCAACACGACCATCCCGACCAAGCGGTCGGAGATCTTCACGACGGCCGAGGACAACCAGCCGTCCGTGCAGATCCAGGTCTACCAGGGCGAGCGCGAGATCGCGGCGTACAACAAGAAGCTCGGCATGTTCGAGCTGACCGGCCTGCCGCCGGCCCCGCGTGGCGTCCCGCAGATCGAGGTCTCCTTCGACATCGACGCGAACGGCATCATGCACGTGACCGCGAAGGACCTCGGCACGGGCAAGGAGCAGAAGATGACCGTCACCGGCGGCTCTTCGCTCGGCAAGGACGAGGTCGACCGCATGCGCCAGGAGGCGGAGCAGTACGCGGACGAGGACCACCGTCGCCGCGAGGCCGCCGAGTCCCGCAACCAGGGCGAGCAGCTCGTCTACCAGACGGAGAAGTTCGTCAAGGACAACGAGGACAAGGTCCCGGCCGAGGTCCGCACCGAGGTCGAGGCGGCCATCGCCGAGCTTCAGGAGAAGCTCAAGGGCGAGGACACCGCCGAGATCCGCACCGCGACCGAGAAGCTCGCCGCGGTCAGCCAGAAGCTGGGCCAGGCGATCTACGCCGACGCCCAGGCCGCTCAGGGCGCCGCCGGTGCCGCGGGCGCCGAGGGTGGCCAGGCCAAGGCCGACGACGACGTCGTCGACGCCGAGATCGTCGACGACGAGAAGCCGAAGGGTGGCGCGGCCTGATGTCGGAGGAGACCCCGGGTTTTGACGAGAAGCCCGAAGTCCCCACCGGCGCCACGCCTGACGACGCCGAGCCGAAGGCCGCCGACTCCTCCGAGGAGGGGGAGGCGGCCCCGGCCGGGGACTCCGCAGCAGCAGCTCAGGACGTAGCTCTTCTGGCGCAGCTTGACCAGGCCCGTACGGCGCTCGCCGAGCGCACCGCGGACCTCCAGCGGCTCCAGGCGGAGTACCAGAACTACCGCCGCCGGGTGGAGCGGGACCGGATCGCCGTCAAGGAGATCGCGGTCGCGTCCCTCCTGACGGAACTGCTCCCGACCCTGGACGACATCGGCCGGGCGCGGGAGCATGGCGAGCTGGTCGGCGGCTTCAAGTCGGTGGCCGAATCGCTCGAGACCGCCGCGGCCAAGATGGGTCTGCAGCAGTTCGGCAAGGAGGGCGAGCCCTTCGACCCGACGATCCACGAGGCCCTGATGCACTCGTACGCGCCGGACGTCACCGAGACGACCTGCGTGGCGATCCTGCAGCCGGGGTACCGGATCGGCGAGCGTACGATCCGCCCCGCGCGGGTCGCGGTGGCCGAGCCCCAGCCGGGCGCGGCCCCCAAGTCCGAGTCGGCGGAAGGCGAAGCGCCGTCGGACAAGGACGCGGATGCCCCCGACAAGGGCTGACGCACCACACGTAGCGGCACGAGAGGAGGGACACCGGGGATGAGCACCAAGGACTTCGTCGAGAAGGACTACTACAAGGTCCTCGGTGTCCCGAAGGACGCAACCGAGGCCGAGATCAAGAAGGCGTACCGGAAGCTCGCGCGCGAGTTCCACCCGGACGCCAACAAGGGCGACGCCTCCGCCGAGGAGCGCTTCAAGGAGATCTCCGAGGCGAACGACGTCGTCGGAGACCCGAAGCGGCGCAAGGAGTACGACGAGGCCCGCGCCCTGTTCGGCAACGGGGGCTTCCGCCCCGGTCCGGGCGGGGGCGGCGGGTCCTTCAACTTCGACCTGGGCGACCTCTTCGGCGGGCAGCAGCAGGGCGGTCCGGGCGGCGGCTTCGGCGGCGGTCTGGGCGACGTCTTCGGCGGCCTGTTCAACCGCGGCGCCGGCGCGGGCGCGGGTACCCGTGTCCAGCCGCGCCGCGGCCAGGACGTCGAGTCGGAGGTCACCCTCTCCTTCACGGAGGCGGTGGACGGGGCCACGGTTCCGCTCCGGATGTCCTCCCAGGCACCCTGCAAGGCCTGTTCGGGCACCGGCGACAAGAACGGCACCCCCCGGGTGTGCCCGACCTGCGTCGGCACCGGCCAGGTCTCGCGGGGCAGTGGCGGCGGCTTCTCGCTGACGGACCCCTGCGCCGACTGCAAGGGCCGCGGCCTGATCGCGGAGACCCCGTGCGACGTCTGCAAGGGCAGTGGCCGGGCACGCAGTTCCCGCACCATGCAGGTCCGGATCCCGGCGGGCGTCTCCGACGGCCAGCGGATCCGGCTGCGCGGGAAGGGCGCGCCGGGCGAGCGCGGCGGTCCGGCCGGTGACCTCTACGTCGTCGTGCACGTGGACGCGCACCCGGTGTTCGGCCGCAAGGACGACAACCTCACGGTGACCGTGCCGGTGACCTTCGCGGAGGCGGCGCTGGGTGCCGAGATCAAGGTCCCGACCTTGAACGGCCCCTCGGTGACGCTGAAGCTTCCGCCGGGCACGCCCGGCGGCCGGACGATGCGGGCCCGCGGCAAGGGCGCGGTCCGCAAGGACGGCACCCGCGGCGACCTGCTGGTGACGGTGGAGGTGACCGTCCCCACGGAGCTGACGGACAAGGCACGTGAGGCGCTGGAGATGTACCGCGAGGCGACGGAGTCCGAGGACCCCCGCTCCGCGCTGTTCGAGTCCGCGAAGGGAGCCTGACATGGACGGCCGCCGCAACCAGCCCCGTTTCGGCAACGGGGCTTACCAACTCACTGACGAGACCCCGGTCTACGTGATCTCGGTGGCCGCCCAGCTCTCGGGTCTGCATCCGCAGACCCTCCGCCAGTACGACCGTCTCGGCCTGGTCTCCCCGGACCGTACGGCCGGCCGCGGCCGGCGCTACTCGGCCCGTGACATCGAGCTGCTCCGCACGGTGCAGGCGCTGTCGCAGGACGAGGGCATCAACCTGGCGGGCATCAAGCGGATCATCGAGCTGGAGAACCAGGTCGCCGCGCTCCAGCAGCGCGTGGCCGAGCTCTCCGCGGCGGTGGACGGTGCGGCGGCCACCCTTCAGGCCCGCGAGGCCCAGGTGCACGCCTCGTACCGGCGGGACCTGGTCCCGTACTCGCCGCCGCAGCCGGGCAGTGCCCTGGTCGTCTGGCGCCCCAAGCGCCCGTTGGACTGATCCGCCCGCTGACTGCGAAGAAGGCCCTGCCCGGTATGCCCGGGCGGGGCCTTCGCGGTGTTCCGGGGTCCCGGGGTCCCGGCGCTCCCGGCGTCCCTGCGTGCGTGCCGTGGGCGGCCTCTGCGGCCCTGCCTGCGCCCTGTCGGTGGCCGCCCGCGGCGGGGCGGGGGCCTGGGGCCGCGGCGCGGCAGGGGGCGGTCAGAGGTGCCGTTCCGGGGCCGGGGCCGGGGACGGGTCCGAGGGCCGGCCGAGGATGCCGGACTGGGCGATGAGGTAGCCCAGTTGGGCGCGGCTGCCGCTGCCGAGGGTGGTGGCGAGCTTGGCGATGTGGGCCCGGCAGGTGCGGACGTTCATACCGAGGCGGCGCGCTATGGCCTCGTCGACGTGGCCCTCGATGAGGAGCTGCGCGATGCTCCGCTGCACGCCCGAGATCCCGCCGGGGGTGCTGCGGTACGTCACTTCCTCCTGGAGGGGCACGGCGCGGTGCCACAGCTGCTCGAACACCTTGATGAGGTAGTCCACCAGCCCGGGGTGGCGCAGCTCCAGGGCCACCCGGCGGTCGTCGCTCGCCGGGATGAAGGCCACGGTGCGGTCGAAGATGATGAGGCGCTCGATCAGTTCCTCCAGGGTGCGGATCTCCACCTTCCCCGTGGAGATCCGGTCCACGTAGGCGAGGGTTCCCTGGCTGTGCCGCGCCGTGTGCTGGTAGAGGGTCCGTATGCTGACCCCGCGGTCGATCAGCGGCTCGTCCCGCTCCAGGGCCTGGGTGAGGGCGACCGAGGGCCGCGCCCCTCCCGGCTGGACCGTCAGGACCTCGGTGTGGCATTCGGCGGTCGCGAGGTTCAGGGCGGCGTTGATCCGTTCGAAACCTTCCAGCACCGTGATGGCGTGGGTGTTGGCCGGGTTCTGCGCACTGATGGCCAGGAACGGCTCGAAAGTATCGGTCAGATCTACAGCGCTGCGCCGGCGGTCCTGGATCTCGCGTTCAATCGGATGGAGCCGTTGGGCCAAAGCGACGGATGGGGGAACCGGACGCAGTTGGTTCGCGTCATCCGGGTCGGGCTGCAGAAGAGCGAATTCAAGCAGGCAGGGGGCATTCTGGATCTCGCCCCGGGCGATGCGGCCAGTGCTCAGTGCCGCCGCGTAGAGCCGCGTTCCCTCGTCACACATGGACGTGACGGGGTGGGGATGTGTCGGTTTTGTGTCGTTTCGCGTCAAATCTCCACCCCCCAGGGTCCTGAACATGCAAGAACATGATGCATCGTCCCTGTGGCATTGACGTGCCTGAATGAGCCATCGTCTGTCACGCGGGGGAGAGGATTCCATCAAGTGAGGACGAAGCCGACCATGTACAAGAGAATGCTTCGCTCGGTGCTTGCCATAGTTTTCTCCGCCGTTGCGGTTTTTTGGGCAGTCAGCGCCGTCGAAAGTGACGCGGGGAGCGCTAGGGGCAATCAGGGCACCGAGCTGATGGGCAAGGCGTCCGACACGGGCTGGACCATCGGGCCCGTGGACAAGTACGCGGATACCGGCTGGACGAGCGGTCCACTGAACGGGAAGTCCGACACCGGTTGGACGACGGCGCCGGCGACGGTGTCCGCGTGACCCCCGACGACCGCGGCTTCCGCCGCGAAATGGCCTCTGCCTACCGCTCCGGCTGGCAGTTCATCGACCTCGCCACGGCCATTCCCCACTCCGGTGACTCGCTCATGGTCACCCTGTTCGGCCAGCCGATCGTCGTCGTGCGCGAGGAGGACGAGGACGTACGTGCCTACCGGTGCCTGCGCCGCCCGCGGGGCGCACCGCAGCCCGTCCGCTGCGAGGTGCGCTACGGAATGGTCTTCGTCAATCTCGATCAGCGCGACCACCAGCTCTTCGAACCCGATATCACCACCGCCACCCCCCGCAGTGCCTGAAGCGATTCCCCCGTCGTCGCAGATCGCTCAGGTGCTTCCCCCACACAACGGCGCCATCGTGGACCTGACCACGATGGCGCCGTTGTGATGTCCGCGTCCAGTAGCCGAACCGGACAAGATGAAAGCTGAACTGTTTTCGGCCCGGACCGCCGGGACCCGGACCGCCCCGGGCCTCAGGCGCGCCCCATGGCCCGGTCCAGGGTGATCTCGATGACCACCCGGTCCGGATTGGGCGAGGGCGTCCGCCCGTACCGCTCCGCGTAGCGCGCCACCGCGTCGGCGACCGACGCCTCGTCCGTGCGGATCACCGCGTGCCCCTCCAGGGTGGCCCAGCGGCGCCCCTCCATCTGGCACACCGCGACCCGGGCCCCGCCCGGCCGCGCGGCCTGGGCCGCCAGGACGTTGCGGACCTTCTTGCTGTGCTTGTTGCTGATCACCCGGGCCCGTCCGGCCTCCGGGTCGTACGTCACGCCCACCGGCACCACGTGGGGCGTGCCGTCCGGGCGGGGGGTGGTCAGCGTGCAGACGTGCCGCTCCCGCCAGAAGGCGAGGTACTCGGGCGTCGGGTTGAGTACGTCAGGGGACATGGGACCGAGCGTACGGTCCACGGCACCGAGACCGGCCGCGGGTCCGGCGCCTGAACTTCCTTGAGTGGAATAGACTCAACTTTGCATACGCTGACCATGTCATGGTTCCCCCTCGGGGAGAGGAGAGTCACCCGTGGATGCCGAGCTGACCAACAAGAGCCGGGACGCGCTGAACGCGGCCACCAGCCGCGCCGTCAAGGACGGGCACGCGGACCTGACCCCCGCGCACCTGCTGCTGGCCCTGCTCGCCGGCGAGGACAACGAGAACGTCATCGACCTGCTGGTCGCCACCGACGCCGACCTGGCCGCCGTACGCGCGGGCGCGGACCGGCTGCTCGCCGCGCTGCCCAGCGTCACCGGCTCCACCGTGGCGCCCCCGCAGCCCACCCGGGAGCTGCTCGCCGTCCTCGCCGAGGCCGACGGTCAGGCCGGGAAGCTCGGCGACGACTACCTTTCCACCGAACACCTGCTCATCGCCGTGGCCGCCAAGGGCGGCGCGGCCGGTGAGCTCCTTTCCGCACAGGGCGCGACGGCGAAGAAGCTGCTGGCCGCCTTCGAGAACGCACGAGGAGGACGGCGGGTGACCACCCCCGACCCCGAGGGCCAGTACAAGGCCCTGGAGAAGTTCGGCACGGACTTCACGGCAGCCGCCCGTGAGGGCAAGCTCGACCCGGTCATCGGCCGTGACCAGGAGATCCGGCGCGTCGTCCAGGTGCTCTCGCGCCGTACGAAGAACAACCCGGTGCTCATCGGCGAGCCCGGCGTCGGCAAGACGGCCGTCGTCGAGGGCCTGGCCCAGCGCATCGTCAAGGGCGACGTCCCCGAGTCGCTGAAGAACAAGCGCCTCGTCGCCCTGGACCTCGGCGCGATGGTCGCCGGCGCGAAGTACCGGGGTGAGTTCGAGGAGCGGCTGAAGACCGTCCTCGCGGAGATCAAGTCGAGCGACGGCCAGATCATCACCTTCATCGACGAGCTGCACACGGTCGTCGGCGCGGGCGCCGGCGGCGATTCGGCCATGGACGCGGGCAACATGCTCAAGCCCATGCTGGCCCGCGGCGAGCTGCGCATGGTGGGCGCGACCACGCTCGACGAGTACCGCGAGCGGATCGAGAAGGACCCGGCGCTGGAGCGGCGCTTCCAGCAGGTGCTGGTCGCCGAGCCGTCCGTCGAGGACACCATCGCGATCCTGCGCGGGCTCAAGGGCCGCTACGAGGCCCACCACAAGGTCGTCATCAACGACAGCGCGCTGGTCGCCGCGGCGACCCTCTCCGACCGGTACATCACCTCCCGCTTCCTGCCCGACAAGGCCATCGACCTCGTCGACGAGTCCATGTCCCGGCTGCGCATGGAGATCGACTCCTCCCCCCTGGAGATCGACGAGCTCCAGCGCGCCGTGGACCGGCTGCGGATGGAGGAGCTGGCGCTGAAGAACGAGTCCGACCCGGCCTCGCTGGAGCGCCTGGACAAGATCCGCAAGGATCTGGCGGACAAGGAGGAGGACCTGCGGGGCCTGACCGCCCGCTGGGAGAAGGAGAAGCAGTCCCTCAACCGGGTGGGCGAGCTCAAGGAGCGCCTGGACGACCTGCGCGGACAGGCCGAGCGCGCCCAGCGCGACGGGGACTTCGACTCCGCCTCGAAGCTGCTGTACGGGGAGATCCCGACGCTGGAGCGCGAGCTGGCGGAGGCCACCGAGGCCGAGGCCGAGGTCTCCAAGACCGGACGCTCCAAAGACGCGATGGTCAAGGACGAGGTCGGCCCGGACGACATCGCGGACGTGGTCGGCGCCTGGACCGGCATCCCGGCGGGCCGCATGCTGGAGGGCGAGACCCAGAAGCTGCTCCGGATGGAGGAGGAGCTGGGCCGCCGCCTGATCGGCCAGGGCGAGGCCGTACGGGCCGTCTCGGACGCCGTACGCCGCACCCGCGCCGGAATCGCCGACCCCGACCGGCCCACCGGCTCCTTCCTGTTCCTGGGCCCGACGGGCGTGGGCAAGACGGAGCTGGCCAAGGCCCTGGCGGACTTCCTCTTCGACGACGAGCGGGCCATGATCCGCATCGACATGTCGGAGTACGGCGAGAAGCACAGCGTGGCCCGGCTGGTCGGCGCCCCGCCCGGGTACGTGGGCTACGAGGAGGGCGGCCAGCTGACCGAGGCTGTGCGTCGGCGCCCGTACAGCGTGGTCCTGCTGGACGAGGTGGAGAAGGCCCACCCCGAGGTCTTCGACGTCCTGCTCCAGGTCCTGGACGACGGCCGCCTCACGGACGGCCAGGGCCGGACCGTGGACTTCCGCAACACCATCCTGGTCCTGACCTCGAACCTCGGTAGTCAGTTCCTGATGGATCCGGCGGCCTCCGAGGAGGACAAGAAGGCCAAGGTCCTGGAGGTGGTCAAGGCCTCCTTCAAGCCGGAGTTCCTGAACCGCCTGGACGACCTGGTGGTCTTCTCCGCCCTGAGCCGCGACGAGCTGGCGCACATCGCCGAGCTCCAGATCGGCCGGCTCGCGAAGCGCCTGGCCGACCGGCGCCTGACCCTGGACATCACACCGGAGGCCCTGGCCTGGCTGGCGGACAAGGGCAACGATCCGGCGTACGGCGCCCGGCCGCTGCGCCGCCTGATCCAGACGGCGATCGGCGACCGGCTGGCCAAGGAGATCCTCTCCGGCGAGGTCAGGGACGGCGACACCGTACGGGTCGACGTGGCGGGCGAGGACCTGCTGGTCGGAAAGGCGCTCTAGGGGGCGTCCGGCCGGATCGGCGAGACGCCCCACGGGCCCCGGGCGGGCTCCCGTGTCCGCCCGGAGCGGATCGGGCGTCCGGGGGTGGACACGGGGTAGGCGAGATGGGGGAGGATGCAGGTATCCGCACGAAGGGAAGTACACGGTGAGCATCGACCCGGCCTCGATTCCGAACTTCGGAGGGCAGCAGCCCGATCCGCAGGCCACAGGACCGGCGGGCCCCGTCGTCCCCGACCAGGATCTGGTCAAGCAGCTGCTGGAGCAGATGGAGCTCAAGTACGTCGTCGACGACGAGGGTGACCTCGCGGCGCCGTGGGAGGAGTTCCGCACGTACTTCATGTTCCGCGGCGAGGACGAGCAGCAGGTCTTCTCGGTGCGGACCTTCTACGACCGTCCGCACAAGATCGACGAGAAGCCGCAGCTTCTCGAGTCGATCGACGACTGGAACCGCCGCACCCTGTGGCCGAAGGTCTACAGCCACACCCACGACGACGGCTCGGTCCGCCTGATCGGCGAGGCGCAGATGCTGATCGGCACCGGCGTCAGCCTGGAGCACTTCGTGTCCTCCACGGTCAGCTGGGTCCGCGCCTCCATCGAGTTCGACAAGTGGCTCGTCGAGCAGCTCGGTCTGGAGAACGACGTCGACTCCACCGGCGGCGACGAGGACACGAACGGCGACAACAACTAGTCGTCGCACGTCACAGCGGTACGCGCGCTACGAGCAGCAGATAGAGCCCGTAGCCGTAGGAGAGCCCGGCCAGCCCCGCGGTCACCACGACCGCGGTGCGCGGCCGGGCTCTGGCCATGGCGGCGGCGAGCGGCAGCAGCAGCGGGAACGCCGGCAGCAGGAACCGCGGCTTCGACTCGAAGAACCCGGCCCCGCCGAAGGTCATCAGCAGCAGTACCCCGGTGTACACGAGCAGGGGCAGCGAGGTGCGGTCCAGCACCAGCAGCGCCGCCAGCAGCCCGGCGGCGGCCAGCAGGACCACCGTCACGGTGGTGGCGAGCGGCACGTGCCCGCCGGTCAGCACCCGTTCCGCGGTGCGCAGCGCCCCCGCGCCGAAGTCGAAGCGCGAGCCCCAGCGCCGCTGCACGGTGAAGTACCCGCCGAGGGGGTCCCGCCCCCGCACCCCGACGGTGAGGACGTACGCCGCCCAGCCCGCCGGGGCCAGCAGCGCCGCCGCCCACACCTCGGGCGCCCGGGCCCTGCGCACGACCAGCGCGTGCAGGGCCACGGCGCAGACGGCGGCCGCGACGGCGATCCCGGTCGGCCGGGTCAGCCCGGCGAGCACGGCCAGGCCCGCGGCCCACAGCCAGCGGCCGCGCAGCAGGGCGTAGAGGGACCAGGCGGCGAGCGCGGCCAGCAGCGCCTCGGTGTAGGCGAGGGTCAGCACCACGGCGTGCGGCAGGGCCGCCCAGAGCCCCACGAGCAGCACCCCGGCGCGCGGCCCGAGCAGCCGCTCCCCGATCCGGTACACGCCGACGGCGGCGACGGCGGCCGATACCCAGGCGATGAGCAGCCCGGCGGGGACCAGTCCGCCGGGCAGCACGGCGGAGACGAGCCGCATCAGGACCGGGTAGAGCGGGAAGAAGGCGTAGTCGCTCTGTACCGGCCCGGTGCCGGTGAGGGCGTCGGGCGACATCACGGTGCGCCCGTACCCGTCGGCGGCGATCCCCAGGTACCAGGAGGAGTCCCAGGAGCGGCCGAGGACCCGTACCGGATCCCGCCCGGCCCACCAGGACCCGGCGGCGACCACCAGGATCCCGGCGCCGCGCACGGCGGCGAACACCCCGAGCGCGACCACCGCCGAGGGGGCGGCGGCTCGTACCGCCCGAAGGTGCGGCGGCAGCGAGGAGACGGGGATCCTGCTGCCCGTTGCCATGTATCCCGACTCTTCCGCTCGGCGTGACGACACCCGTCCGGCGACGGGGGCTTCGGGCACCTTCGAGGCCGTCAGCTTCACACCGCCTTCACTCGCCCCGCAAGCATTCCTGGGCATCGTTTGCGCCAATCGGTCGGCGGGCCACCGCGTTTGGCACGGTCGACGGGGGTGTAAGGGTCGCTTTTCGGCCGACCGGAGCCATGTGTGATGACGGTCACTCCGGAGCCGATCATTCGAGGGTTACGGTCGCTCACGTTGTCAGTGCAAAGCTCTCAACTCAGGGGGAAGAACATGACGCACACGCGCAAGCGCATAGCCGTGGTGGGCCTGACCGCAGTACTGGCCCTGCCCGTCGGCATCGCGGCCGCCGGCGAGATCACCAACAGCCGCCTTCCGTTCTCGATTGCGACCGCCGGGTCCAAGGAGGACGGCGACCGCTGGAACGGGCCCGGTTCGGGCCACGCGAAGGCCTGTGGCGACGTCCCGGTGTCGGACACGCGGACCTTCAGCGGCTACGTCTACCAGGACAAGGACTGGATGCCCGACCCGAAGATCGCCTCGGTGTCGAAGAACTACTCCTCGGGCTTCGGCTGCGGCTCCTACGGGGGCACGACCACGGGTGGCAAGTACTACACCAAGGCCACCTGGGCCGGGATTCCCGGAAGCCGTGCCTACGGCTTCGTGTCCGCTCAGAACTGATCAGGGAAACGTGTCCGTCGACAGTGATATGGCCGCGGCCGGCTCCACGCCGGTCGCGGCCGTCGAGGGCGCCACGGTCCGCTACAAGACCGTGGTCGCCCTCGACGACGTCAGCGCCCGCTTCACCTCCGGCACCACCGCGCTGCTCGGCCCGAACGGAGCGGGCAAGACCACCCTGCTCTCCCTGCTGAGCACCGCCCGCCGGCCGCACACGGGGACCGTGTCCCTGCTCGGCGAGTCCTCGGACGGCCGCGCCCGCACCCGCCGGCTGCGCGAGCGCATCGGGGTCCTGCCGCAGTCCTTCGGCTACTACCCGCGCTTCACGGTCCAGGAGTTCGTCGAGTACGCGGCCTGGCTGCGCAAGGTGCCCGCCGCGCAGCGGCGCGAGCGGACCCGTGACGCCCTGCGGCTGGTGGAGCTGGAGAAGTACGCGGACCGGCGCATGGGGGCGCTGTCCGGCGGAATGCTGCGCCGGGCCGGGATCGCGCAGGCCGTCGTCAACCGGCCCGCGCTGGTGCTGCTCGACGAGCCGACGGTCGGCCTGGACCCCGCCCAGCGGATCGGTTTCCGCACCCTCATCCGGGCCCTGGGGGAACGCTCCGCGGTGGTGATGAGCACGCACCTCGCCGAGGACGTCGCCCACGTCTGCGACCGCGTCTCGGTGCTCCTGGAGGGCCGGGTGCGGTTCACCGGCACCGCGGCGGAGCTCTGCGCGCAGGCTCCCGGACACGACGGCGTCACCGTCAACGGCTCCGCGGTCGAGGGCGGCTACCTCGCCGTCGTGGACCGGAACGGAGTCGTCCTGTGATGCGCGTCCTGTTCCACGAGATCCGCCGCGGCGAGGCGGCCAAGGTGGCGCTGCTGCTGGCCGCCGTCGGCTCCTGGTACCTGGTCTCCGCGGACACCGCGACCAGCAACTGGATCGGCTGGTGGAACCAGGCCAGCATCAAGGTCCAGGTGTTCGGCGTGATCGTGATGGGCTCCCTGATGAGCGCCGCCGCCGCGTGGAGCGCGGGCCGCGCCCGCCGCACCCGTACGAGTGCCTGGGCCGATACGACTCCCCGGGGCGGCTGGTCGCAGGCGCTGCTGCTGTGGGCCGCGGCCTGGCTGCCGGCGCTCGCCGCGTACGCGCTGATGGCCTCCATCGCGTTCTGGCGCACCGCCGGCGTCAGCGAGGTCACCGAACCGGTGTGGACCCCGCTGCTGCTGGGCGTCGCGATGACCGGGTTCCAGATCGCCGCGGGCGTGGCCGCCGGCACCCTGCTGCCGTCCCGGATCACCGCCCCCGCGATGGGCGTGCTCTGGTACCTGGCGTTCGTCGTCTTCGCCTTCGTGCCCGACAGCCCCCTGGCCAGCCTCTTCCCGGCCATCGACGAACACTGGGACGCCACCTTCCGCCCCCACACCACGCGCCTGCTCGTTGCGACCGCCTGGTGCGCCGCCGCCGCGTTCACCCTGCTGGCCCTGCCCGCGCTCGTCCGCCGACCGGTGGTCTCGCCCCGGCTGTACGCGGTCGTGCCCGTGGCCCTGGCCGCGGTGGTGGCCGGGGGCGTGCTGCTGACCTACCGCGCCCCGGCGCCCGACCCGTTCTGGGCGGTGCGGGCGCAGCAGCCCGAGGAGGCCGCCTGTGTCACCCAGGGCCGTACGAAGGCCTGCCTGTGGCCGGCCGACAGGCATCTGATGCCCCAGGTCGAGGCCGCCACCCTGAAGGTGGACCAGGCCCTCGGCCCGCTCACCGGCCTCAACCGCACCTTCTACCAGACCGGGCTGCGCCCCAGCGGCCCGTACAGCGCGGAGCTGCCCGTCTACCGGCCCGTCGTCGACACCGCCACCCTGACCACGGCGATGCTCGACGCCTCGCTGCCGCAGCCCGCGTCCGGCTGCGAGCCGTATCTGCTCAAGGAGCTGGGCGGGCTGCCGGACACCTTCCTCTTCCAGGCCGTGATCCACAGCCGCGCCGGGGCCGGGGTCCCGTACTACGGCGACGAGTTCGCGGCCACGCTGGAGGCCGTGCTCAAGGCTCCGGCAGCGGACCGCGACGCGTGGATCAGCGCCGCCGCGGGTGAGATCGGCGCCTGCCGCCCCGTACCCCCGCTGCCCCGGTGAACCCCGTCCTCGCCTTCGCGCGCAGCCGCGACCTGCCCCGTGCGGCGGCGGCGTCGCTGGCCGTGGCCGTGGCCGCCGTGGTGTTCACCGGGACCCAGGTCGACTTCCCGGACTTCCGCTACCTGGTCGACTTCAGCATCCCGGTCGCGGCGGTCGCCCCCGTGGCCTACGCGGTCGTCCTCGGCACCACCTTCCACTCGCCCATGGCGGACCTGGAGCACACCGCGGCCCAGCCCATGCCGGGCTACCGGCGCCTGCACCTGGTCGCGCTGACCGTGCTGGCCGTGGTGCTGTCGGCCCTGCCGGTGCTGGCGGGCCTGCCCGCGGAGGTGTTCGCCGCCTCGGCCCGCAACGCCGTCGGCTACCTGGGCCTGGCGGTGATCAGCGCCCGCCTCTTCGGCAGCGGCCTGGCCTGGCTGCTGCCCCTGGGCAGCTTCGGCCCGACCCTCCTGCTCGGCGTGGGCCCCGACAGCACCCCGGAGTTCTGGGCCTGGTCCATCGAGGCCCCGGGCGACGCCCCGGCCCTGGCCATCGCCGCCGCCCTGTGGCTGACGGCCCACCTCCTCCCCGCCCCGCCGCCCCGTCAGGACGACCGCGCGGAAGCACCCTGACGGGGCCCCCGTCCTACAGGCGCCGCAGGCGCGTGACGGCCTCGCGCAGGACCTCGGTCCGCTTGCAGAAGGGCAAGGCGTGAGCATCGGAATGCAGCACGCGCCCTTGGCACTCAGAGCATAATCTGAGTACAGTCTGAGTATGAGCCTTGCTTACCTGGGAGCCGAGCCCGAGTCGGTGTCGTTCACTGACCTGTCAAGAAACCCGAAGGCTGTAGCCGCCCGGGCTGCAGCCCTTGGTGCTCTGCGCGTTACCCATCGGGACGCGCCCGACATGGTGCTGACGACTGCCGTGCACGCGGAGCGCACCGAGGAGAACCTCACGACGGCGTCCCGGCTCTTCCTCGCGCTCATGAAGCACGACGACGGAGCCCGCTCACTCCTGCTGGCCTTGCCGGAGGTCTTTCCGTGGGTGCGGCACCTGGACGGCGAGGAGATGCGCGCTTTCACGGTGGAACTTCTGGAAGCGCTTTCCGATGCGGCAGAACTGGGTGCCAGGGAGGCTGTGCACCGGGCGCTCGTCTCCTGGAGGGCAACGGCTCGGATCAACGCCGATCCCGAGCAGCTCAAGGAAGCGCTGCGCCCGCTCGACGGGGAGGACCTGGGCCCGGTCGAGGTGGGCGGGTGAGTCCGAAGAAGGGCGATCGTGTCAGCGTTCCGCCGCTGAGCGGATGGAACGTCGTCTTCGGGACAACCGATGCGGTGACGGGGTGGGAGGAGCTGTGCCGCGCGGCGCTGCCCAGTGCCCACCGCTGCCTCGAGGCGCTGCGCACCGACCCGTTGTCGCGTGACAACTGGAACCGTCAGCATCAGCTCCGTGGAAGACTCGCCACCAAGGAGTGGAAGGGATCGCTTCTGGACCAGTGGGAGTTCGAGGTCACAAGCGGCGGCCGCGTGCGCTACCTGGGCAGCCCTGAGACATCGACCGTCGTTCTGGTCTACGCGTCCACTCAGCACCCGAAGGACACTGAATAGCTCGTCTCTCCCGTGCGGCACGGGGCTGGCTGAAACGCCTGGCCCCACGCCCGCACGTCCATCAGGCTCGCTCTCAGCGGGCCAGCCGACCGAGGCGTTCAACCGCCTCCTGCAATACAACCGTCCGCTTGCAGAAGGTGAAGCGGACCTGGCTGCGGCCGGCGTCGGGGTCGTCGTAGAAGACGGAGTTGGGGATGGCTACGACACCGCAGCGTTCGGGAAGGTCACGGCAGAAGGCGTAGGCGTCCTTCTCGCCGAAGGGGGTGATGTCGGTCGTGATGAAGTACGTGCCCTCGGGCTGGTAGACCTCGAACCCGGCCGCACGCAAGCCGTTGCCGAGCAGGTCGCGCTTGCGTTGCAGGTCGGTGCGGAAGCCGTCGAAGTACGCGTCCGGCAGGCCTAGTGCCTCGGCGATCGCGTACTGGAACGGGCCGGCGCTGACGTACGTCAGGTACTGCTTGGCGGTCCGGACCGCGGAGACGAGAGGACCGTCTGCCATGACCCACCCAACCTTCCATCCGGTGAAGGAGAAGGTCTTGCCGGCGGAGGAGATGGAGACGGTGCGCTCGCGCATGCCGGGGAACGTCGCCATCGGGACGTGGGTGGCACCGTCGAAGGTCAGGTGCTCGTACACCTCGTCGGTGACGACGAGCAGGTCGTGTTCGACAGCGAGCGCGGCGATGGCGCTCTGCTCTTCGGCGGTGAGGACCATCCCGGTCGGGTTGTGAGGCGTGTTCAGGAGCAGCAGACGGGTCCGGGGGGTGATCTTCGATCGCAGTTCGTCCAGGTCTGGGCGGAAGGACGGGGCGCGCAGGGTGAGCGGTACGCGCTTCGCACCGGCCATGGCGATGCAGGCGGCGTAGGAGTCGTAGAAGGGTTCGAAGGCGATGACCTCGTCGCCGGGCTCCAGCAACGCGAGCATGGTCGCGGCGATCGCCTCCGTCGCCCCCGCGGTGACCAGGACCTCCGTGTCCGGGTCGAAACTCAGATCGTAGAAGCGGCGCTGGTGGTCGGCGATCGCCTGGCGCAGCTCCAGGATGCCGGGGCCCGGCGGGTACTGGTTGCCGCGGCCGTCGCGCAGCGCTCGTACGGCAGCCTCACGGACTGAGTCCGGACCGTCCGTGTCCGGGAAGCCCTGGCCAAGGTTGATCGCGCCCGTCGCTGTCGCCAGTGCCGACATCTCCGCGAAGATCGTCGTCCCGAGTCCGTCCAGCCTTCGGTTCAGCAGTGGCCTGGCGCTCATGTCTCCACCGTTCTCACTCGGGTACCCGTCGATTCTCCGGAGACCATCCTGACTCATTGCCGGTCTTGCCTTCGCGTGTTGGGGGGACTGCAGCGGGACGAGGCGTGAAAGCGCCCTCTTCTCCCGGCTCCGCCGCCGGCTCGCGGAGAACCCCCGCCTTTGCCGAGATGTCGCGCAGGAGCGCGTCCCGCAGGGCGTGCAGCGTCGCAATCTTGGAGATCAGGAGTCGCGCCACGGCGTGCAGGGGCTCGGCCATCGTGTGGAACCCGGTGCGTGTGAACTGGTCTGGCCAGGTGACCTTGAGGCGCTTGAGGGCGCTGGCGGAGATCTCTCGGGCGTTCCCACCCTGCGTCATCTGTGTGATGTCGCCGCCCCGGCTTCTGAGTTCGTGAAGCAGCCACCAACTGTCTGGGTCCTCGACGGGCCGTACCGCCACGACACCTCTGAGGGGTGTCGCCGGGCGGCGCGTCACAGCGATGTGCGCGCCGTCGGGACGGGTGCTCAGCATGAAGGTTCCGGGAGGATGTGCCTCGCCGGCGTCCGCGGGGCTTCGCAGGCGGAACCTCTCCACATGGGGCACGGGGAGGTCGAAGAGGTCTCTTGGAACGATCGCGTCGACGGTGTGTCCTGTCGGCATAGGGGGGAGCGAGCGTTCGGAACCTTTGCCCGTCTTCAGTTTGGCGACCTCGGCGAGCGCTCGTGTCTCCCAGGGCGGGTCTGCCGGCGCCCAGTCGTCGTGAAGGGCGTCGGCCAGTTCCAACGCCTTTCGCGCGGTGTCCTTGTAGAAGGAGGCCATCTCCTCGATGAGGCCGAAGGCCCGGTGGTACGCGGTGATCACGTCCGGCGGGGGGAGCGGAAACAGCATGCGGCGGAGGGTGTCGAGGCTGACGGTGGGCTCGACGTGCGCCGTCACGTCCTCGTCGATCCGGGCCTTCGCCGTGGGCGTCTGCAGCCAGATGCGCAGCCACCACACGAGGTGTGGATCGGCGCGGATGATGCCGATCGACCTGGTCGCTGTCCACCCCGCGTGCTCGGCGGTGACCAGCGCGGAATCGCCCACCCGCCTGACCAGCACCACGGCCAGGTCGCCCTCCCTGAGGGTTGCCCGGGTGGACGGGGATCCGCCGGGCCCGCGGTGATTGGTCCGGGGCGAGAGGATGCCGCCGCCCTGGACGAACGTGGAGCTGACGACTCCTGGAGTCTGATCGGCGGCTCCGTCGTCGAGGAACCCGGAGGTGGTGTAAACATCCCTACGGGCCTGCTCGATCTCGATGGAGGTGGTCGGCCAGGCCGCCGTACCGGAATTGACCTGGTGGGCATTTGCTTCCATCAGATCTCCTCCAGGATGTCCAGCAGCTGAAGTTCCAGTTGGCTCATCCGGTCGAACTGATCGGTCAGTTCGAGCTTGAGCTGCTCGATCCGGCTCCGTGTGTCCTCTGTGGCACCCGGTGGCTCCACGGCGTACGAAGTCGGCATCAGGCTGTACTCGCGGTCAGCGATCTCCTTGGTGGAACAGCTTTGGGACCAGCCAGCGGCGTCGTTGTAGGGCGTGGCCGCGGCACCGTTCTCGGGGAGGCCACGCCAGGCCGCGAGGGTGGTCAGGATCGATGCCGTGTTCTTGTCGCCGAGCCTCCGTGCTCTCGACTCCGGGACCGGTTCGAAGGCTCGCCGCGCGTTGATGAAGAGCACCTGTCGGCGGCGGTCCAGGACACCCCAGCCGGGGCGCGCGCTCTTGTCCCTGTTGAGGACCCACAGACAGGCGGTGGCTTTGGAGTGACCGAACACGCGAGGCGGCAAGGCGATCACGCATTCGACGACATCGTCACGCAGGAGGCGCTCCCGAAGCCTTCGGGAGAGAGGCAGTCGACTGTTGGCCACGTTGTCGGCCATCAGGAAGGCAGCACGTCCGGCCGGAGCCAGCGCGTGCGCGATGTGCTGAATCCACGCGGAGTTGGCGGATCCGGGGGACGGCGGTTCTTCCGGCCATCGGGGATCGACGGGGACCGGGGGCGCCAGCCGGCGGGCGCTCCGCTCCTTCTTGTCCTCCGGCACCCAGTCACGCTGGTTGAAGGGGAGGTTGGCCAGGATGATGTCGTGGGGCTCGAGTTCGGGCTCTGCGAGGCTGTCCCCGGGCGGGAAGACGTGGGCGGTGATCCCCCGTACGGCGAGGTTCATGCGGGCCACCTGCGAGGTGTGGGCGTGCTGCTCCTTTCCTTGCAAGGACATGGTCGGGTCCAGCTCAACTCGGTCGCGGACATAGCGGTGACTCTCGACGAGAAGTCCCCCTGAACCACAGACCGGATCCAGCACCCTGTGCCCGTCGCGGGGGACGGCCGCACCGACCATGAGGCGTGTCATGTCCTGCGGCGTGAAGTAGTGGCTGCCCTCTGCCTGGTCCACCGAGAGGTCTCGCAGGCACTGATCGAGTAGTGGCCCGACCCGCTGGGTGGAGCCGATGATCTGGACGAGCGCGTGCAGTGTTCCTTCGGAACCTTGGGGCGGAGCGGGCATCAGGCTCCTGGTGCCCGTATCGACACCCTGTACGTCGGGCGCGGGAAGCCAGTGGGCCAGACACTTGCTCACGGCAGCGCGGATTCCCGAATCGTGCCCTGCAGGCTGACTCAGCAACCACGACCAGGTCGGCACGCTGGTGCCGGGAGCGGCGTGTGCCCTCCGGCTCAGGTAGAGCAGTCCGAGGACGAGGCGAGTCGCGTCGGAGGCGTTCATCAGCCGCGAGAGGTGCGTGCGGTGTCGACGCACCTTCACGAGCACCTCGCGGAGCGAGGAGGGGTCCTCGGCCTGGACGCGCCCTCGCAGGGCACCCGTGTCGCTCATGCGCCCACCACACCCAGGGCGCCCATGACCACGATGAGGAGCGACAGAGAGCTGGCGAAGGTCACTGCCCCGGTTTTGAAGGCCGTCGAGCGACGCCCTCCCGAGACGAGGGTCACCAAGCTGCCGGCCTGAGCGGCGACAAGCGCCACGAGGATCGCGATGATCACGTACATCAACTTCAACTGCATGTGGTTCCTTCCTGATGCCAGGGCGATCGTCCCTATGGGCGAGTGAGCCGGTGATCCCCGGCTTCAGGAGGGACAGTAGAAGACGTGGGCCTCGCGCCGGTGGGTGCACGCCGTTTGGGATTTCCTATACGCGCGCCCGGAGTTCAAGCCCTTGCGGCGAGTGCACGCCGTTTGGGATACAAGGCAGGCGCGTCGGCGAGAGGGCCCGTTCGGGCATCCGCCTCACACCCCGAATAGCTGGGTGAACAGGGCTTGACCCAGCCGACCTTCCAGCCGGTGAAGGAGTAGGTCTTGCCGGCCGAGGAGATGGTGACGGTGCGCTCGCGCATGCCGGGGAGGCCCGCCAGGGGGGTGTGGGAGCCCTCGAAGACCAGGTGCTCGTACACCTCGTCCGTGACGACCAGGAGGTCGCGCTCGACCGCCAGCTCGGCCACGGCGGCCAGCTCGGCCGGGGTGAGGACGGTGCCCGTCGGGTTGTGCGGGGTGTTCAGCAGGAGCAGCCGGGTGCGCGGGGTGACCGCGGCGCGCAGTTCGTCCAGGTCGAGCACGAAGGCGCCGGCGTGCGGGCGCAGGGTGACGGGGACCCGTACGGCCCCGGCCATCGCGATGCAGGCCGCGTACGAGTCGTAGAACGGCTCCAGGGCGATGACCTCGTCACCCGGTTCCAGCAGGGCGAGGAGGGAGGCGGCGATGGCCTCCGTGGCACCCGCCGTGACCAGGACCTCCGTGTCGGGGTCGTAGGCCAGGCCGTAGAAGCGCCGCTGGTGCTCGGCGATCGCGGTGCGCAGCTCGGGGACGCCGGGGCCGGGCGGGTACTGGTTGCCGAGGCCCGTGAGGACCGCGCGGGAGGCCGCCTCGGCGATCTCGGCCGGGCCGTCGGTGTCGGGGAAGCCCTGGCCGAGGTTGATCGACCCGGTGCGGGCGGCCAGCGTCGACATCTCCGCGAAGATCGTGGTGCCGAAGGCCGCCAGCCGGCGGTTGAGGAAGGGGCGGTTGCTGCTCACGGGTGCGGTCACGGACGTCATCCTGCGGGGAACCTCTGGACTTGCTCAAGTGTGCTTTGGGCCGCGTGGCCTGCGGGCATCCCCCTGTCACGCGGGACGCGGGGATCCCGCTCCCCGGGAAGACCGGGGCGTGAGAAAGGGGGCGGACATGGAGTTCGTCTTCATCGTGATGGGGTTCTTGCTGCTCGTTTTCATCGGGGCCCTCCTGGCCCGTTCCTGGGGCGGCGGGTCGTCGTCCCGGTCCGGTCGGAGCGGGTGGTCGAGCGGCGGGTCGTCGAGCTCGTGCTCGGGCGGCTCGTCCTCCTGCGGGTCCTCCTCGTCCTGCGGAGGCGGGGGCGGAGGCGGAGGCGGGGGCTGCGGCGGTTCCAGCTGACACGGGGCAGCGTGGCACCGTGCGGAAGGGGGGCGTCCGGCGGTGTAACTTCCGTCGGGCGTCCTCTCGTTCGCCCATGCACCACGACGCGCGGGGCGCAACTCGTTGAACACGTGAACTGAGTTCCCCCCGGGGGGATGTAAACCCCTTCAAGTTGGGTAAAAACGCTGTGAGTGCCGTGCCTTTCATGATTCCCTCGGTTGAGTAGACCAGTCCTCGGACCTCCCGGGACTTCCTGTGGACCCGTGCCGGTGTCCCCCCACCCGTTGACTACCGCTGGCGGGCCCCGGCCCATCTCCCTCGCGCGTTTGCGGAGCCGACTCATGCTCACGACCCTCCAGACCACCTACACCGACACGCGTGCCGCCGACCTCGCCTGGGCTCTGGGGCGGGACCGGCTGCCCGCCCTGGCCGTACTGAACCTCGAACTGGTGGGCGCCAAGGTGGAGTTGCGCCTGCTCGGAGCCTCACACCAGGTACTCCTGGAGGAGGGCGAGGTGCTCTGCTCGGAGACGGTCGCCTGCATGCCCGGCAGCAGTACGCCACTGCCCCTCGGCGTGGCCAAGCGGGTGGGTGACTGGGAGTACGAGTTCGCCGCGCGGGTCGAGAACCTGTCCCGCGGCTCCTTCGCGGGGAGGGCGCAGGAACTGCTCGCACTGGTTGCGGACCACCCGAACGGACTAGCGGGCACCTTCCCGGGCAGCCCGCACGCCTTCACCGCCATGCTGGCCCAGCGCTACGAGGGCCAGGTGCGCTGGCGGACCTGGCACGCGTATCCGCAGGAGGGCCAGCTCGTGGCCACCAGGACGCGGGTCGGGGCACGGACGGGCGCCACCGCCGCGGCGGCCGCGGAGTCCCCCGCACTGCTGTGAACCGGCCCGGCCGGACCCGGGGCGCCCCGGGCGCGGACACTGCCTCCCGGTTACGCCAACTGGCTGGAACAGTGCGCCACTTGCACCCATGTGGGTGACCGGGTGGAAGTGGGCGGTGACGTACGGTTCGCTTCATGATCGACCGTTCCGTCCCGCGCCGGGTACTCCCGGCTCCGGAGCCGACGGGGAGGGCGGCCGCCCCGGCCGCCCTCCCCGTGCAACCCCGGACCGGCCGGCTCCTCGTCCTGGCCACCGTGTTCGTCTGCGCCGCCTGCGGGCTGGTGTACGAACTGGAGCTGCTCGCCCTGGGCTCCTACCTCATCGGCGATTCCGTCACCCAGGCGTCGGTCGTGCTGTCCGTCATGGTCTTCGCCATGGGCGTCGGCTCCCTGCTCGCCAAACGCCTGCGCAAACGCCCAGCCTTCGGCTTCGGCATGATCGAGGCCGGGCTCGCCCTGCTCGGCGGGCTCTCCGCCACGGCGCTGTACGCGAGCTTCGCCTGGCTGGGGGAGTCCCGGCCCGCGCTCGTCGCCTTCTCCTTCGCCATCGGGGTGCTCATCGGCGCGGAGATCCCGCTGCTGATGGTCCTCATCCAGCGCATCCGCAGACAGGACGCGGGCGGGGCAGTCGCCGACCTGTTCGCGGCGGACTACGTCGGCGCCCTGGTCGGCGGCCTCGCCTTCCCGTTCCTGCTGCTCCCGATGCTCGGCCAGCTCACCGGCGCCATGTTCACCGGCACCGTCAACGCGGCCGTCGGCGGCGGACTGGTGCTGTGGCTGTTCCGCCGGGACCTGACCTGCCGCTGCCGCTGGCTGCTGATCGCCGCGAACGTGACCGTCCTGGCGGTGCTCGCCTCCGCCACCGTCCTCGCCGACGACTTCGAACGGGTCGCCCGGCGCGCCGTGTACGGCGGGGAGGTACGGGTCGCCGTCCAGACCGGGGTGCAGGAGCTGGTGATCACCGGCCCCCGCACCGGCTCCCCGCGCTCCCTCGACCTGTACCTCGACGGGCGGCTGCGGGTCAGCGGGTACGACGAGTACCGCTACCACGAGGCCCTCGTCCACCCCGCGATGACCGGCCCGCACAGCCGGGTCCTGGTCCTCGGCGGCGGCGACGGGCTCGCCGCCCGCGAGGTGCTGCGCTACCCCGACGTCGCCTCCGTCACCGTCGTCGAGCTCGACCCTGGCGTGGTCCGCCTCGCGCGCACCGACCCGATGCTCTCCGCGCTCAACGCCGGGGCGTACGAGGACCCGCGCCTCGCCGTCGTTACCCAGGACGCCTTCCGCTGGCTGCGCGGCCCGGCCGCGCGGGACGGCTTCGACGTCATCCTCTCCGACCTCCCCGACCCGGGCATCACCCCCAGCACCAAGCTGTACTCGCAGGAGTTCTACGGGCTCGCCGCGCGGGCCCTGCGCCCCGGCGGCCGGATCGCCGTGCACGCCGGGCCGCTGGCCACGCGCCCGCGGACGTACTGGACGGTGGACTCCACCCTGCGCGCCGCGGGCCTGCTGACCGCCCCCTACAGCGCGGGCGGCCGGCTCTCCGGCTTCGCCGCCGGACCCGACCGCACCCCGTTCGGCGCGGCCGCCGCACCGCCCCAGGACTGGGGCCTCGTACTGGCCGCCCGCGACCAGGTCCCCCAGCTGCGCGTGGACCGCGACACCCCCGCCCCGAACTCGCTGTCGACCCGCTCCCTGGAGGACGCCGCACGGGACACGGAACGGACCCGGCTGCCCGGACTGCCACCGTCGACCCTGCCGCACCCGAGGTATTCCTGACCGGTGTCGGCGCCGGACCGGAGACGGGAGGGGGTCTCCTCGGTAGGCTCGACCACATGGAGCATCAGGTGTTCGTTCCGGTACCGGCCGACGACCTCCGCGCCGTGCTGCGCGATCCCGCCCGGGTGGCCCGCTGTGTGCCCGGGCTCCAGCAGGACGCCGATACCGGTTCCGGGCCTCTCGCGGGCCGGCTGAAGGTCAGGGTCGACGGGCACACCGTGACCTACCGGGGTGCCCTGTCCCTGACCGAGCGGGACCCCGGCCACTTCGCCGTCGAGGGCGAGGGCACGGAGGTGCGGGGCAACGGGGCCGTCAAACTCTCCCTCACGCTGCGGCTGACCCCGGTGGAGGGCGGCACCCGGCTGGACCTCACGGGCGGCGGCGAGGCCGACGGGCGCGCCGCCGCCTTCACCCCGCAGGCCACCGCCACCGCCGTGCGGCGGCTGCTGGACCGGGCCGCCGAACAGCTCGCCGCGGTGGCGGCCGCGGCCGCCGCGGCCGAGGCGGCCGGGCCCGAGGTGAGCGACCCCGTGGCCGACGCCGAGGAGACGGAGGACGCGCGGGACACCGGGCGGGACGACTCCGGGGACGAGGTCACCGAGGTCTCCGCGTCCGTGTTCGACGCCGACGTGCCGCCGCCCTCCCTCGATCCCTTCCTGGAATCGGAGTTCACCGACCTCGGCGACCTCGGGGCCGTGCCGCCCCCGGCCGAGGCAGCCCACGCCCGCCGCACCATGATCGGCCGCAGCGCCGAGGAGGTGGACCACGCACCCCCGCGCGGCCGGTACGCCCCGGTCCCCGCGGCCGCCCCCACCGCCGCCGGCGACAACCTGCGCTGGATCGCCCCGGCCGCCGCCCTCGTCGTGGCCTCGGCCGTCGTCCTGGGCAGGGCCCTGCGCCGGCGCCGCTGATCCGCGCTCAGCACTAGGGTCGACCGTATGACTACGCAACTGACCGCGGGCGGCGCCGAGGTGACCGTCGACCAGGAGAACGGCTGCCGGATCAGCAGTCTGCGCATCGACGGGACGGAGCTGTTGCGCCAGGGCCCGAGGTACGGGACCTTCCCGATGGTGCCGTGGTGCGGGCGTACGGCGAACGGCCGGTTCTGGGACGGGGCGACCGAGCACCAGATGCCGCTCAACCACCCGCCCCACGCCCTCCACGGCTTCGGCCGCGACGCGCCCTGGCGCCCGGCCGGCGCCACCGCGACCCAGGCGGTCTTCACCTACGACCTCGTCGACCCGTGGCCGTACCCCGGCCGGGTGACCCAGGTCTTCGAGCTGGGCGAGGACGCGCTGACCCTGACCATGGGCATCGAGACGTACGGGAACTCCTTCCCGGCCCAGGCGGGCTGGCACCCCTGGTTCCGGCGCAGCCTCCAGCCCGGCGGCGATGACGTGAAGGTCGCCTTCGACGCCGCCTGGCAGGAGGAGCGGGGCGAGGACCACATCCCCACCGGCCGCCGCGTCGAGCCCGTGGCGGGCCCGTGGGACGACTGCTTCGGCATGCCGGACGGCGTGGACGTCACCCTGACCTGGCCCGGCGCCCTGGAGCTGAGGCTCACCAGCCGATCCGAATGGGTGGTCGTCTACGACGAGGAACCCGAGGCCGTCTGCGTGGAGCCGCAGTCGGGTCCGCCGAACGGACTGAACAGCCTGCCGCGCCTGGTCACCCCGGTGGACCCGCTGGAGATCTCCAGCACCTGGACCTGGCGGCGGCTCGGGTAGGGGCTCCTTGTCAGCCCTTAAGCTCGGGGCATGAGTGACGTACGCGATGCGCTTCTGCAGCAGATCAAGGACAAGGCCGTCGTGCACGGCAAGGTGATCCTCTCCTCCGGCCGGGAGGCCGACTACTACATCGACCTCCGCCGGATCACCCTCGACGGCGAGGCGGCCCCGCTGGTCGGCCAGGTCATGCTCGACCTCACCGCCGACCTCGACTACGACTGCGTCGGCGGTCTGACCCTGGGCGCCGACCCGGTCGCCACCTCGATGCTGCACGCCTCCGCCGCGCGCGGTGAGCGCCTCGACGCCTTCGTCGTCCGCAAGGCGCAGAAGGCACACGGGATGCAGCGCCGGATCGAGGGCACCGACGTGCAGGGCAAGCGCTGCCTGGTCGTCGAGGACACCTCGACCACCGGCGGGTCCCCGCTGACCGCCGTCGAGGCGGTCCGCGAGGCGGGCGGCGAGGTCGTCGCCGTCGCCACGATCGTGGACCGCGGCGCCGCCGACGCCATCGCCGAGGCGGGCCTGCCCTACCTCACCGGCTACCGCCTCGAGGACCTCGGCCTCTCCTAGCCGGCCCTGACCTGGCCGTTTCCGGGACGCCGGGATGTTTCACGTGAAACATCCCGGCGCCTTCTTGTCTTAGTGGGTGACCGGTGGGGTGGAGTGTCGCGCGGAGTCTGGAAAGATAGGCGCGACGATGACGTCGCCCCCAGGTCAGGGCCCGCAATAAGCACACTCCCCGCACATCCAAGGAGCGGACATGCCCATCGCAACCCCCGAGGTCTACAACGAGATGCTCGACCGGGCGAAGGCAGGTAAGTTCGCCTACCCGGCCATCAACGTGACCTCCTCCCAGACCCTGCACGCCGCGCTGCGCGGCTTCGCGGAGGCCGAGAGCGACGGCATCATCCAGATCTCCACCGGTGGTGCGGAGTTCCTGGGTGGCCAGCACAACAAGGACATGGTCACCGGCGCGGTCGCCCTGGCCGAGTTCGCGCACGTCGTGGCCGCCAAGTACGGCATCACGGTCGCCCTGCACACGGACCACTGCCCCAAGGACAAGCTGGACGGCTACGTACGGCCGCTCCTGGACATCTCCGCCGAGCGCGTGGCCCGCGGTCTGAACCCGCTCTTCCAGTCGCACATGTGGGACGGCTCCGCCGAGACCCTGGCCGACAACCTGGCCATCGGCCAGGAGCTGCTCGCCAAGGCCGCCGCCGCGAAGATCATCCTTGAGGTCGAGATCACCCCGACCGGCGGCGAGGAGGACGGCGTCAGCCACGAGATCAACGACGAGCTGTACACCACCGTCGACGACGCGATCCGTACCGCCGAGGCCCTGGGCCTGGGCGAGAAGGGCCGCTACCTGCTGGCCGCGTCCTTCGGCAACGTGCACGGCGTCTACAAGCCGGGCAACGTCGTCCTGCGCCCCGAGCTCCTCAAGGACCTCCAGGCCGGTGTCGCCGAGAAGTTCGGCGAGGCTGCCGGAAACCAGCCGTTCGACTTCGTCTTCCACGGCGGTTCGGGCTCCACGGCCGAGGAGATCGCCACCGCGCTGGAGAACGGCGTCGTGAAGATGAACCTCGACACCGACACCCAGTACGCCTTCACCCGCCCGGTCGTGGACCACATGTTCCGCAACTACGACGCGGTGCTGAAGGTCGACGGCGAGGTCGGCACCAAGTCCAAGTACGACCCCCGCACCTGGGGCAAGGCCGCCGAGGCCGGCATGGCCGCGCGCGTCACCGAGGCGTGCGCGAACCTGCGCTCGACCGGTACGAAGCTCAAGTAAGCAGGCGTACGCCTTCACCGCAGGGCCCGGTCCCCGTCCCAGGACGGCGGACCGGGCCCTGCGGCCTTTCCCGTGCGCGCAGTTGCCGCGCCCCCCGTTCCGACGAGGCCGTCAGGGCGCCGTCCGGACGCACCCGCGATACCCCAGACTGGGTGCATGTCCATTCACCAGAACCTGCTCGGGGGTCCCGCCCCCACCCACCTGCCCGACGAGCCGGGCCGCGAGGCCCTCGCCGCGGGCACCCCCGCCGTCGAGGTGGCCGCCGCGCACCCCACCTCCTCCCTCGCCTGGGCGACGCTCGCCGACGAGGCCTTCGCGGCCGGCCGTACGGTCGAGTCCTACGCCTACGCCCGCACCGGCTACCACCGCGGTCTCGACGCGCTGCGCCGCGCCGGCTGGAAGGGCCACGGCCCGGTTCCGTGGGAGCACGAGCCGAACCGCGGTTTCCTGCGCGCCCTGCACGCCCTGGCCCGCGCGGCCGAGGCGATCGGCGAGAAGGAGGAGTACGAGCGCTGCTCGACCTTCCTGCGGGACTCGTCCGAGACGGCCGCGGACACGCTGAACGCCTGAGGCCCCGTCCGGGCGGCGCGGGGCCCGTGAAGACCGCCCGGACAGGCCCTGGGGGCCTGGGGGTGTCTCGCCGTCCGGTGGGGAGTGCGCGGCGGGTATGTGACCTGCCCCACTCCCCGCTGGAGCCCCGGCGTACCGGGGTCCTATGATGCGGGCAGGGGACCGGGGCTCCACTCACCTCACCGGAAGGAGCGGACCGCTACCCGGAAGCACGTGTCGAGGAGACAGCGATGTCGCACGCCCTTGATGCCTCCGGAGCCGGTTCGGACACCCCGAACCTCGACTTCGCCGGCACCACCCCGTACGAGGACTACGTCCAGGCGGACGTCCTCACCCACCTCCAGCAGCTGCGCTCGGACGATCCGGGCGAGATGGTCTTCCTGGTCACGACCCAGGTCATGGAGCTGTGGTTCACCGTCATCGTCCACGAGTGGGAGACCGCGGCCCGCGCACTGCGCGAGGACCGGATCCCGGTGGCGATGGACGCGCTGAAACGTTCCCTCCGTGAACTGGAGGCCCTCAACGCCTCCTGGCGCCCGCTCGCGCAGCTCACCCCCGGGCAGTTCAACGCCTACCGCGCCGCCCTCGGCGAGGGCTCCGGCTTCCAGTCGGCGATGTACCGCCGGATGGAGTTCCTGCTCGGCGAGAAGTCCGCCTCCATGCTGGTCCCGCACCGCGGCGCCCCGCGCGTCCACGCGGAGCTGGAGAAGGCCCTCCACGAGCCCAGCCTCTACGACGAGGTGCTGCGCCTGCTCGCGCGCCGCGGCCTGCCGGTCCCGGACGCCGTCCTCGACCGCGACCTCGCACAGCGCTACGAGCCCTCCGCCGAGGTCGAGGCCGTCTGGACGGCCCTGTACGCCGACCCCGACGCGCAGCTCGACCTGCACCGCCTGGGCGAGGTCCTCACGGACGTCGCCGAGCTCGTCTGGCGCTGGCGCAACGACCACCTGGTGGCCACCCGCCGGGCGATGGGCGCGAAGACCGGCACGGGCGGCTCCGCCGGGGTGACCTGGCTGGAGAAGCGCGCGGCGAAGAACGTCTTCCCGGAGCTCTGGACGGCGCGCAGCCATGTCTGAGCCGACCGCGACAGCCGATCTGGCGGCCCGTGCCGCCGCGCTCGACGCCGCCGACGAGCTCGGCAAGCTCCGCGAGCGCTTCACCCTCCCCGAGGGCGTCGTCTACCTGGACGGCAACTCCCTGGGCGCCCTCCCGGCCGGGGTCGCGGCCGCCACCGCCGACGTGGTCACGCGGCAGTGGGGCGAGCTCCTGATCCGTTCCTGGGACGAGAGCGACTGGTGGACCGCCCCGGAGCGGATCGGCGACAAGATCGCCCCCCTGATCGGTGCGGCCGCCGGCCAGGTGGTCGTCGGCGACTCCACCAGCGTCAACCTGTTCAAGGCCCTGGTCGGAGCGGCCCGGCTGGCCGGGCCGGGCCGGACCCGGATGCTGGTCGACGCCGCGACCTTCCCGACCGACGGCTACATCGCCCAGTCGGCAGCCCGGCTGACCGGTCTGACGGCGGTCCCCACCGATCCGGCGGACGTCACCGCCGCCCTCGGCGAGGACACGGCCGTCGTGCTCCTCAACCACGTGGACTACCGCACCGGCCGCCTCCACGACCTGCCCGGCCTCACCGCCGCCGCCCGTGCGGCGGGGGCCGTGGTCGTCTGGGACCTGTGCCACTCGGCCGGGGCCCTGCCCGTCGGGCTCGACGCGCAGGCCGTGGACCTGGCGGTCGGCTGCACGTACAAGTACCTGAACGGCGGCCCCGGCGCGCCCGCGTACCTGTACATCGCCGAGCGTCACCAGGCCGCCTTCGACTCCCCCCTCCCGGGGTGGAACGGCCACGCGGATCCCTTCGCGATGACCCCGGGCTACCGTCCGGCCGAGGGCGCGACGCGGGGCCGGGTCGGCACCCCGGACATCCTGTCCATGCTGGCCCTGGAGGCGGCGCTCGACGCTTGGGACGGGGTCCCGGTCGAGGCCGTACGGGCGAAGTCCCTGGCCCTGACCGACTTCTTCCTCGACTGCGTGGCGGCGTACGTCCCGCAGGGCCTGGTCGAGTCGGTCACCCCGGCCGAGCACGCCCACCGCGGCAGCCAGATCTCGCTGCGCACGGACAACGCCCGCGAGGTCATGCGGGAGCTGATCTCCCGGGGTGTCATCGGCGACTTCCGGGCGCCCGACGTCCTGCGCTTCGGCTTCACTCCGCTGTACGTCGGATTCGCCGACGCGGAGCGTGCGGCGCGCACACTGGGTCACATTTTCGGGTGACGCGGTAGCGAAACGTCACATCACCGGGCGGGCGGGGCTGAGGCTCCGCCCGCCCCGGTATATCCCGGGACCCGCACGGAACGCCCCGTTCCAGACTGATACGGTCCCGCTCTGCCGAAACACCGGAACATCTGTCCCCGCTGTCCCACGCGTTACCGAGAGGTTGAGCCGATGACGGACCCCGCCGCAGTGGAACGGGACGCCGCCGAGGCCGCATCGGCCTTCTCCCATCCGGCCGTCGCCCCGGACGCGAGCGCCGCCTACGGAGAACACCCCGACCAGCTCGTCGACTTCTACGCCCCGCGCGGCGAAGCCCCGGGACAGGTCCCGCTGGTGGTGCTCCTGCACGGCGGCGCGTGGCGGGCCCCGTACGACCGGCA
This sequence comes from Streptomyces sp. NBC_01408, assembly GCF_026340255.1. Taxonomy (GTDB): domain Bacteria; phylum Actinomycetota; class Actinomycetes; order Streptomycetales; family Streptomycetaceae; genus Streptomyces. Next base: position 1,760,419 of record NZ_JAPEPJ010000001.1, read on the forward strand.
GCACATCACGCCGATGGCCGGCTTCCTGGCCCGGCAGGGCTTCGCCGTCGCCAACGTCGAGTACCGGCGCGGCAGTTCCCTCCCGCACCAGGACGCCGACGGCCCGGTCGCCGGACGCTGGCCGGAGACCTTCGACGACGTCGCCGCCGCGCTGGACGCACTGCCGGAACTGACCGCCGCCGCGCTGCCGCAGGCCGACGTGCGCCGCGTCGTCGTCACCGGCCACTCGGCCGGCGGCCAGCTCGCGCTGTGGGCGGCCGCCCGGCACGTGCTCCCGTCCGGCTCCCCGTGGCGGCTGCCCGCCCCGCCGCCGCTGCGCGGGGTGGTGGCGCTGGCGCCCATCGCCGACTTCGAGGCGGCGGAGGAACTTGGCGTCTGCGGGGGTGCCTGCGCGCAGCTGCTGGGCGGCGCGGCGCACTGGGCGGACCGGCTCCCGTACGCGGACCCGGCGGCCCTGCTCCCGACGGGCATCGCCACGGCGGTGGTGCACGGGCGCGAGGACATCGTGGTCCCGGCGCGGGTCGCGGAGTCGTACGTGGCCGCCGCCGCGAAGGCAGGGGAAACGGTCGGCCTGACGCTGCTGGACGGGGTCGGGCACTTCCCGCTCATCGACCCGGCGGCGGACGCGTGCGCGGTGGTGTCGGAGGAGATCGCGCAGCTGGCCTGGTAGCCGGCCCGCAGGGGCCAAGTCGTCGGCGCTGGCGCCGCGTTGCCTCTCTGGGGCATCGGGTAGATTTCCAGAAAATACTTCCGACGCTGACGGGGCTGACGTGTTAGAGCTGAGGGGGAGCGGGGCCGAGCCGCTGGAGGCGGAGGATCCGCGTCAGATCGGGCCGATTCCGCTGGCCGGCCGGCTCGGGGCCGGCGGCATGGGGCGGGTGTACCTCGGGGTCCGGGACGGCCGGTACGTCGCCGTCAAGCAGCTGCTGGCCTCCGTGGTCGGCGAGGACAAGGACTTCCTGCGGCGTTTCGGGCACGAGCTGGACAACCTCGCGAGCCTGCCCGAGGGCGCCACCGCACCGCTGCTCGCCAGCGACCGCACCGCACGGCCCCCGTGGTTCGCCACCGCGTACGTTCCCGGGATCACCCTGAAGGAAGCCGTCGACCTGCACGACGGGCCCATGCCCGCGGGCGCGTTGTGGCTGCTGCTGCGGGAGGCGGCGGCCTCGCTGTCGGCGGTGCACGCGCTGGACATGGTGCACCGGGACCTCAAGCCGTCCAACGTCATGCTGACCCTCGACGGCCTCACCCTCATCGACTTCGGGGTGGCCCGGGCCGCCGAGCAGAGCCAGCTGACCAGGACCGGCATGGTCGTGGGCACGCCCGCCTACATGGCACCCGAACAGGCCTCGGGCACCAGGGGGCTGAGCGGCGCGACGGACGTCTTCGCGCTCGGTTCGGTCCTCGCGTACGCGGCCTGCGGCCGACCGCCCTTCGGTGACGAGTCGGGGCACGGCGTGCTGTACCGCATCGTCCACGAACAGGCCGACCTGGAGCCGCTGCGGGAGGTGGACCCGGACCTCGCCGAGGTGGTCGCGGCCTGCCTCGACAAGGATCCCGAGGGCCGGCCCACCGCTGCCGAACTCCTCGAACGCGCCACGGAACACGGCCCGTTCACGGCCCCGCTCTGGCCGGCGGCGATCTCCGAGCGGCTGTCCGAGCGGGCCGCCTTCGCCGAGCGGGTGCAGGAGATCGACGTTCCGACGCTCCCGCTCGCGGGCGCGAAGCCGGAGGGGGAGCAGGCGCCCGTACCGGCGACGGCAACGGCCCCCGAGCCGGCGGCGGGTTCCGGACCGGCGGCGGGTTCCGGGCCGGCGGCGGGTCCGGCGCCCGGACCGGTCGTGGAACCGCGGCCTCAGGACGGGGCCCGGAGCGACGCTCCGCGACGGCCCGAACGCCGCCGTCGGACCCGGGTCCTGCTCGCCGTCATCCCCGTCGTCGTGGTCGGGGGCGGTACGACCCTCGCCATCCAGAACCTGCCGTTCACGCCCGGGCACCGGAACGAGGCACGGGCCGACCCTTCGGCCTCGGCCCCCGCACCCGGCGCCCCGGCCGCCCCGTCGACGGCGGGCGGCGGGAGCCCGTCGGACCCGGCGGCCCACGCGTCGTCGGCGCCGCCGGCCGGGGAGCAGCCCGGACAGGGCGGCGAAGCCGACGGGAACGGCGGACCGGGCGGGTCCGGCCCGGCCGCCGGCGGGGCCGGAGCGGCCGGGGCGGGCGCGGTCGGCGGTGGCGGCGCCGGGACGGGCACGCAGCCCGGTGCGGGCGCGGGCGGCGGCTCGGCGGGCCCGGGCACCGGCACGTCCAGCGCGCCCAGCCGACCCGGCACCCCGCCCGGTACGGCCAAGCCCCCGACCACCCCGCCGCCGGCCTCCGGCACGTACCGCTACCGCAACGGCGACGACGGCCAGTGCATCACCCAGGTCTACGGCGCCGCGGGCCACGGGGAGTGCGGGGACGCGTCCACCCGGTGGACGGTCCAGGGCCGGTCCGACGGCAGCTTCAAGCTCGTCAACCAGCAGTCCGGCGGGTGCCTGTACTCCAACGGGCTCGGCCAGGCCGTCTTCGTGGGCGACTGCGCCCAGGACGTCGGCAGGGTGTGGCGCACGGGTTCGGACGGCAGCCTGCGCAGCGACTTCGGCGGCGGCTGCCTCGACCCGTACATGGGCACCGGCCTGCACACGATGACCTGCGCCGGGAAGGCCTCGCAGCGCTGGACGCGGCAGGCCTAGGGCGTGTTGCCCCTCTAGTGCTGTGGCCAGTGCTGTGGAGCGTCAGCTCCCGGACGCACCGGTGGGGCGGCGGTCGGCCCGCCGCCCCACGTGGTGTCGTCCGTCCGTTCCTAGAGGAACGAGTTGATCTCGATCGTCTCGGTGCGGCCGGGGCCGACGCCGATCGCGGAGATCGGGGCGCCCGACATCTCCTCGAGGGCCTTGACGTACGCCTGGGCGTTCTTCGGGAGGTCCGCGAAGGTCTTGGCCTTGGTGATGTCCTCGGACCAGCCGGGGAGGTTCTCGTAGATCGGCTTCGCGTGGTGGAAGTCCGTCTGCGAGTACGGGAGCTCCTCGACGCGCTTGCCGTCGATCTCGTACGCGACGCAGACCGGGATCTCCTCCCAGCCGGTCAGCACGTCCAGCTTGGTGAGGAAGAAGTCGGTGAGACCGTTCACGCGGGTGGCGTAGCGCGCGATCGGCGCGTCGAACCAGCCGCAGCGGCGGTCACGGCCGGTGGTCACACCGCGCTCGCCGCCGATGCGGCGCAGGTCCTCGCCGTCCTGGTCGAACAGCTCGGTCGGGAACGGACCCGCACCCACACGCGTGGTGTAGGCCTTCAGGATGCCGATGACGCGGCTGATCTTCGTCGGGCCGACACCCGTACCGGTGCAGGCGCCGCCCGCGGTCGGGTTCGAGGAGGTGACGAAGGGGTACGTGCCGTGGTCGACGTCGAGCAGGGTGCCCTGGCCGCCCTCGAAGAGCACGACCTTGTCCTCGTCCAGCGCGTTGTTGAGGATCAGGGTGGTGTCGGCGACGTAGCCCTTGATCTGGTCCGCGTACTGGAGCATCTCCTCGACGATCGCGCCCGCCTCGATCGCGCGGCGGTTGTACAGCTTCGCGAGGAGCTGGTTCTTGCCCTCCAGCGCCGCTTCGACCTTCTGGGTGAGGATCGACTCGTCGTAGAGGTCCTGGACGCGGATGCCGATGCGGTTGATCTTGTCCGCGTACGTCGGCCCGATGCCGCGGCCGGTCGTACCGATCTTGCGCTTGCCGAGGAAGCGCTCGCCGACCTTGTCGAGGGTGACGTTGTACGGCGTGATCAGGTGCGCGTTGCCGCTGATGAGCAGCTTGGAGGTGTCGATGCCGCGCTCGTTCAGGCCGCGCAGCTCGGAGAGCAGGACGGCCGGGTCGACGACGACGCCGTTACCGATGACCGGGGTGCATCCGGGGGAGAGGATGCCGGAAGGGAGAAGGTGCAGCGCGTACTTCTGGTCGCCTACGACGACCGTGTGGCCGGCGTTGTTGCCACCCTGGTAGCGCACTACATAGTCAACGGATCCACCGAGCAGGTCGGTGGCCTTTCCCTTGCCCTCGTCACCCCACTGAGCTCCGAGCAGCACAAGAGCGGGCACAGGCGTACACCTCTTCCGGATGGGGCATGTCCAAGGTCAGGGGGCGTACGACGATGTACACCGCAGGCTGAGCCGTCGGACCGGTACCCCGGAATAGACGAAGGCCCTGGCGCAATAGCGCAAGGGCCTCTTGCACAAAGATGCTACCCGAGGAAGGACCGAGGTGTCGGCTCCAGAGCCCACCATGAGCCATGCGGGCGCGCCGGTAGGCGGCCTTCTCGTGCTCGTCGACCCGGTCGCCCGCCGTCTTGACGGCGAGTCCGTGCGGATCGCGAAGGATGTGTTGTCAGCGGGAGCGGCGGCGAAAATCTGCCTCCCGGACTCGCAGGAGGAATTCGCGCGGGCCCTCGCCCGCCGGGGTCATCGGCGGCCGGTGATCGTGGGTGACGACCGGGCCCTGGTGCGTGCCGTGGGCCTGCTGCACCGGGAGCGGGGGCTGGGTGAGGGCCCCCTGTCGCTGGTCCCGGTCGGGTCCGCGGGCTCGCTGGGGCTGGCCCGGTCCCTGGGCGTGCCGCTGTCGGCGGTCGCGGCGGCGCGGGCGGTGCTCGACGGGTCGGTCCGCGTGTGCGACCTGCTGGTCGACGACAGCGACGGGGTCGTGCTGGGGGCGCTGCGGATCCCGCCGCTGCGGGGGTCGGAGCGGCCGGACGGGCGGCCGCGGCCGTCGGTGTGGAACGCGTACCGCTCGCTGGTCCGTACGCTCGTCCGCCCGCCGGGGCCGGGCGGCGGGGGCCACCGGCTGCGGGTGGAGGCCGACGGGGTGGTGCTGGCGGACGTGGACCGGCCGGTGGAGGACGTCTCGGTGACCACGCGGAACGGCGGCGGCCTGGCCGAGGTCGTGGTGCGGACGGGCGGCGGCGCGGGTTCGGCCGTCCGGGCCCGGGCGAAGACGGTGACGGTGTCGGGCGCGGACTTCCGCTACCGCGCCGACGCGGCGATGACCGGCCCGGTCCGGCGGCGCACGTGGACCCTGCGCCCGGGGGCGTGGACGCTCACGCTGCCGCGGTGACGCTCGCGCTGTGCGGTGGCGCTCGCGCTGTGCGGTGACGGGAGAGGGCGGTCTGTGCGAGCAGGGGTTTGGCGGGGGGCGGGGGTGGGGTGGGGACGCTCCGGAGTGTCTCCTCGGCTCGCGCCGGGGTCCGGCTGCGCGAGGTGCGGCCCGGGTTGCGCGCTCGTCCTGCGGGGACCCTCCTGCGCGTCCCCACCCCACCCCCGCCGGGCTCCGGCACTCCTGCGCGTCCCCGCCCGACGGTGGCGGGGTGCGGGGTGCGGTCGGGGACTGGCGGCGGGATGCGCTGCTGCTGTGCCTGCTGCCCGTGTTCTGCTGGCCCGCGGTGGTCGCGGCCGTGCTCACCCGGCCGGTCCTGATGCTGGTGCTGCTGAGCCCGGTGGTGCTCGGGGTGCGGGAGCTGTACGTGGTCCGGCGGGTGGGCCGCGCGCTGCGGGACCCGGGGGTGCGCTGGACGGCGTACGAGGCCGAGGTCGTGCGCCGCGGGTGGCTTCCGCCGGTGCTGGTCCTGGACGGGCGGTACGCGCTGACCCTGGGCCCGCTGGGCCGCAGGGTGCTGCCGCCGCGCCCGTGGCCGCGCCGGGAGCCGCTGCCGGACACCGTCGAGGTCCTGCTGGCCGGGGATCCGGCGCGGGGCGCCGTCGTCTGGGCCCCGGCCGCCGGCCGCCTGGGCCGCGCCCGGCTCCGGCGCGGCTGCCCCGCCCGTACGGGGGCTGGGTAGGGCAGGCCTAGCCGAGGTCCAGGGTCGCCTTGTGGATCCGCCAGCGGTCCAGGAGGCCCAGCATTTCGCCCTGGAGGAACTCGAAGAAGGCCGCCGTCTCGGCGATCCTGGTTCCGGCGGGGGAGTCGGCGCCGAGGCTCGCCGCCCCCTCGCGCAGGGTCTTCTCCCACATGGTCAGCACCTGGTCCCGCCGGGTGAAGGTCTCGTACCAGAGCTCGTTGTGCAGGACGTACCGGTCGCGCCGGGAGCCCGGCTCCCGCTCGCGGCTGACCATGCTGACCTGGGTCAGGTAGGACACGGCTCCCGAGACCGCCGCGGGGCTGATCCGCAGGGACTCGCTGAGTTCCGCGGAGGTCATCGCGCCCCCGTCGGTCGCCATCAGCTGGGCGAAGACGCGCGCCGCCATGCGCTGCATCCCCGCCTCGGTCAGCTGTGCGGCGAACCGCTCCACGAAGCGGGAGACCGCTTCCTCGTTCCGTACCGCCATCTCGTCCGCCACCTTCCCTACTTTATACGATTCTTTAACTTCACAAATTTATGAAAGAAGCGTACGTTCGGAATCATGACGAAGGCAATCAGCGTGGCCGGACTCCACAAGGCGTTCGGCGCCACCCGCGCACTGGACGGACTCGACCTCACGGTCGCCACCGGCGAGGTCCACGGCTTCCTCGGCCCCAACGGCGCCGGCAAGTCCACGACGATCCGGGTCCTGCTGGGCCTGTTGCGCGCCGACTCCGGCACCGCCGAACTGCTCGGCGGTGACCCCTGGGCCGAGGCCGTGGCCCTCCACCGCCGCGTCGCCTACGTGCCCGGCGACGTCACGCTCTGGCGCAACCTCTCCGGCGGCGAGGTGATCGACCTCTACGGACGGCTCCGCGGGGGCCTCGACCGGGCCCGCCGCGCCGAGCTGGTCGAACGGTTCGAACTCGACCCGACAAAGAAGGGGCGTACGTACTCCAAGGGCAACCGGCAGAAGGTCGCCCTCGTCGCCGCCTTCGCCTCCGACGCCGAGCTGCTCATCCTCGACGAGCCCACCTCCGGCCTCGACCCGCTGATGGAAGGGGTCTTCCGGTCCTGCGTCGCCGAGGCCCGCGCCGCCGGGCGCACCGTCCTGCTGAGCTCGCACATCCTCAGCGAGGTCGAGGCCCTCTGCGACCGCGTCAGCATCATCCGCAAGGGGCGCACGGTGGAGACCGGAACCCTCGCCGGACTGCGGCACCTGACCCGTACCTCGATCAGCGCCGAGCTCGCCGGCCCGCCCAACGGCATCGCGCACCTGCCCGGCGTGTACGACGTGGACGTGCAGGGGCTGAGGATCCGCCTGCAGGCCGACACCGACAAACTGGACGCCGTACTGCGCGCCCTCACCGATTCCGGGATCCGGTCTCTGACCTCGACGCCGCCCACCCTCGAAGAGCTGTTCCTGCGGCACTACGCGGACGTGGAAGGCGCGGAAGGTGCGGAAGACGCGGAAGGTGCCTCGCGATGAAGAACCGACTGGCCGGGACGGGCGCGCTGCTGCGGCTGGCCCTGCGCCGCGACCGGGTGATGATGCCGGTCTGGATCATGGTCGTGTCGCTGCTGGTGCTCAGCTTGCCCGCCTCCCTCGAATCCGTGTACTCCACGCCCGCCGAACGGGCCCGGCTGTTCGCCGCCATGGGCGCCAACGGATCCCTGCGCGCCCTGTACGGGCCGCTCTTCGGCGACTCGGTCGGCGCCCTGACCGCCTGGCGCGGCGGCGTCTTCGCCGGGCTGCTCGCCGGGGTCATGAGCCTGGTCATCGTGGTCCGGCACACCCGAGAGGAGGAGGAGACGGGCCGTCAGGAGCTGATCTCCGCAGCCATGGTGGGCCGCCAGGCCCCGCTGACGGCCGCGCTCCTGGCCGCCCTCGTGGCGAACGGGCTCGTCGCGCTGGTCGTGACCGCCGGCCTCGCCGGGCAGGGCGCGGGCGGCGCCGCGGCCCTCGGGCTCGCCCTCGGCGCCACCGGGATGATCTTCGCGGGGCTGGCGGCCGTGGCGGCCCAGCTCACCGAGAGCGCACGGCTCGCGAAGGGCCTCACCGGGGCGGCGGTCGGCGCGGCCTTCGTCCTGCGCGCGGCGGGCGACGCGGGCTCGCGGACCGGCTCTTCGGTCCTGACCTGGATCTCGCCGCTGGGCTGGCTGCAGCACGTACGGGCCTTCGCCGCCGAACGCTGGTGGGTGTTCGCCCTGTTCGCCGCGGCCGCGACCGCTCAGGTGGCGGCGGCGTACGTACTGGCCGGGCGCCGCGACGTGGGCATGAGCTTCCTGCCCGCCCGGCCCGGCCCTGCGCGCGGCCGGCTCGGCACGGCCGGGGCGCTGGCCTGGCGGCTCCAGCGCGGCAGCCTGACCGGCTGGAGCCTGGGCTTCCTCGCCGCCGGTGCGGTCTTCGGCGCGATGACGGACGGGGCCACCGAACTGGTCGGCGACAACGAGAGGACCCGCGAGATCATCGAGCGGATGGGCGGCCGGAGCGGGATGACCGACGCCTTCCTCGCCACCATGGCCGGGATGCTCGGCCTGGTCGCCGCCCTGTACATCGTCTCGGCGGTGCTGCGGCTCAGCGGCGAGGAGTCGGGGCAGCGGGCCGAACCGCTGCTCGCGAACGCCGTCGGCCGGCTGCGCTGGGCCGGTGGCCATCTCGCCGTGGCCTTCGGCGGCGCGGCGCTGATCCTGCTGCTCGGGGGGATCGGCCTGGGCGTCGGGCACGGGCGGTCCGTCGCGGGCACCGGCGCGGCCGTCGGCGCCACCCTCGCGCAGCTCCCGGCGGTCTGGGTGATCGGGGGCGTCGCCGCCCTGCTGTACGGTGCGGCCCCCAGGTACGCGGTGGCCGCCTGGGCGGTGGCCGGGACCGCGCTGGCCCTGGGCTGGGTCGGCCCGGCGCTGGAGCTCCCGCAGGCGGTCATGAACCTCTCGCCCTTCGCCCACCTGCCGAAGCTGCCGGGGGCCGAGGCCGTGACCTGGGCCCCGCCGCTGACCTTGACCGTGCTGGCGGTGGCGATGACGGCCGCGGGTCTCGGCGCCCTGCGCCGCCGCGACATGGTGGCGTGACCCGCGTCTAGAACTCCACCAGCAGCCGCTCCAGGCCCCGGATGACGTACCCCTCCCGCCACTGCGGCTCCTCGACGAGCCGCAGTGGCGGGAACCCGTCCGCCAGCAGCGCCCCGAAGGAGGCCTCCAGCTCCCGCCGGGCCAGCGGAGCCCCCAGGCAGTAGTGGATTCCGGCACCGAAGCTCAGGTGCGGATTGTCGGCCCGCAGGAGGTCCAGGGTGTCGGGGTCCGTGAAGCGTGCGGGGTCCCGGTTCGCGGACCCGAAGAGCAGCGCGACCTCCGCTCCGCGCGGGATGAGCGTGTCCCCGATCCGGATGTCGTCGAGCACCCAGCGCTCGAACATCTGCAGAGGTGTGTCGTACCGCATGAGTTCATCCACAGCTGTGGACAACTTTTCGGAACTCGGCGGTCCGGGGTGCGCGCGCAGGGCCGCGAGCTGCCCGGGATTACGGAACAAGGCCCACCAGCCGTTGACGGTGGTGTTGACGGTGGCCTCGTGCCCGGCGTTCAGCAGGAGCACGCAGGTGGAGATCATCTCCTGCTCGCTGAGCCTGCCCTCCTCATCGTGGGCGGCGATCAGCGCGGAGATCAGATCCTCCCCGGGGCGGGTGCGCCGTTCGGTGATCAGCCCGCGCAGGTAGGCGCTGAACTCGACGCTCGCCCGTACCGCGCGCCGCGCCGTCTCCTCGTCCGGCCGGAGCTCGAACATCCCGCAGATATCGGCCGACCAGGGCCGCAGCAGGCCCCGGTCCGCCTCCGGCACCCCCAGCAGCTCCGCGATCACGGCCACCGGCAGCGGCTCGGCGACGACGGTCAGCAGGTCCCCGCCGCCGTCCGCGAGCAGCTGCCCCGCCAACTGCCGGGCCAGCCGCTCCACGGCCGGTACGAGCCGTTCCACCGTCCGGGGCGTGAAGGCCTTCGCCACCAGCCGCCGCACCCGCGCGTGCGCGGGATCCTCCAGGTCCAACAGACCGTTGCCGTTGAGCACGTGGAAGGGCTCGTGCTCCACCGGCGGGGCCTCGCGCCCGAACTCCTCGTGCGAGAACCGGTGCAGATAGGTCCGCCCCAGCCGCCGGTCCCGCAGCAGTGCGCTCACATCGGCGTAGTGCGGGACGAGCCACTGCCCGGTGGCCTCCCACCACACGGCCCGCCCCCGCTCCCGCAACTCCCGGTACGCCGGATACGGATCGGCGACGAACGCGGCATCCCACGGATCAAAGCCCATCCCGGCACTGTAGGCCTTGTCCTCCGACCGGACCGGGGTTTCAGGCCGGGGTCACCAGGCGGGTCTCGTAGGCGAACACCGCCGCCTGCGTGCGGTCCCGCAGGCCCAGCTTGACCAGGATCCGGCTCACATGGGTCTTGATCGTGGACTCCGCGACGATCAGCCGGTCGGCTATCTCCGCATTGGACAGCCCCTGCGCGATCAGCACCAGCACCTCCGTCTCCCGCTCCGTCAACTCCCCCACCGCCGCCGGATCGGCCGGCTTCGGCGTCTCGGAGAGCTTGGAGAACTCCGCGATCAGCCGCTTGGTCACCGAGGGCGCCAGCAGCGCATCCCCGGCCGCCACCACCCGTACCCCGTCAGCGAGCTGACGGGCCGAAGCGTCCTTGAGCAGGAACCCGGAAGCCCCGGCCCGCAGCGCCTGGTACACGTACTCGTCGAGGTCGAAGGTCGTCAGGACCAGCACCTTCGCGTCCGTGTCGGCCGCCACGATCTCCCGTGTCGCCTCCAGCCCGTTCATCTCCGGCATCCGGATGTCCATCAGCACCACGTCCGGCCGCAGCGCCGCCACCTGGGCGATGGCCGCACGGCCGTCGACCGCCTCGCCCACCACCTCGATGCCGTCCATGGCGTTCAGCAGGACGGAGAAGCCCTCCCGGACCATCATCTGGTCGTCGACGATCAGCACTCTGATCGTCATGCCGACTCCTCTTCCAGCGCCCGCTCCGGACGGCTGGGCACCGGTATGAACACCGCCACCTCGTACCCTCCCGCCGCCGTCTCCCCGGCCGTCATCTCACCCTCCAGCATGGCCACCCGCTCCCGCATTCCGGTGATCCCGTGCCCGGCCCCCGGAGAGGGGCGCACGTCCCCGGTCGCCGCCTCGTTGACGACGCGTATGCCCAGGCCGCCGAGCACGTACGACACCTCCACGCCGGCCGAGGCGCCCGGCGCGTGCCGCAGCGTATTGCTCAGCGCCTCCTGGATGATCCGGTACGCCGACAGCTCCACGCCCTGCGGCAGCTCCCGCACCGCTCCGGTGATCGTCTTCTCCACCCGCAGCCCGGCCTCGCGCACATTGGCCAGCAGCCCGTCCAGCGAGGCCAGCGTCGGCTGCGGGGCATCCGGGGCCTCGTAGTCCGAGGAGCGCACCACGCCCAGCACCCGCCGCAGCTCGGTCAGGGCCGCCACCGCGTTCTCCCGGATGGTGACGAACGCGGCCTCCAGCTCCGGCGGCGGATTCTTCACCCGGTACGGGGCCGCCTCCGCCTGGATCGCGACCACCGACATGTGGTGCGCCACCACGTCGTGCAGCTCCCGCGCGATGGTGGTCCGCTCCTCCAGCAGCGTCCGCCTGTCCCGCTCCACAGCCGTGACCTCCAGCTGCGCCGAGACCTCCTGCCGCGCCTCCTTGCGCGTGTTGCGGACCGTGACCACCAGCAGGGTCACCGCCGACAGGAAGGCCATGGGGGCGAGCTCGACGTCTCGGCCGATCAGGACCGGCAGCACCGTCCCGGCCACCACGGTGATCAGCCACAGCCACCCGGCGACCCGGGGCCGGCTCCGCATCGCCACGATGGTCACGACGGAGAGATGGGCCACGAACGTGCTCGGAACCCAGGGCCAGTTCATGCCCGAGCTCTGGACCATGGCCAGCGGCAGCGTCACGCCCAGCATGACCCAGAACGCACCCACCGGCCGCACCAGGGTCATCAGCACGGGCGCCGCAGCCATCAGTGCCATCAGCAGGGACAGACCGTGGGGGGCGCCCTCGCTGATCGTCATGCCGAAGAACAGTGTCAGCAGGGCCAGCAGGACCACCGCGAAGTGCGGGTAGTACCCCGCCTGCGGCCGGGCCCCTCGGGGGAGCCACCGGGCTATCCACCCGGGCTCCCGGACCGGTGGCAGCGGCCGGTAGGCGAAGGCATCGGTGATCAGGTCGTCGCGGAGGTCCTGGAGGAAGCCCGAGGCGATGCGGAACTCGGGCGGCCGGGCTGTCCCCCCGGTGGTGGTCTCGGTCATAGACAGAACCGTAGGTCCGCCACCCCCTCACCCGCGTCGCCGCTGATGGGGATTTCCCGGGGTCCCCCTCAAGTACTACCCGGGTGGGATCAGTAGCCCGACGGGCGGATCAGACCCGTCTCGTACGCGAACACCGCCGCCTGCGTACGGTCCCGCAGCCCCAGCTTCACCAGGATCCGGCTCACATGGGTCTTCACCGTCTGCTCGGCCAGGACCAGGTGCTCCGAGATCTCCGCGTTCGACAGGCCCTGGGCGATCAGCGACAGCACCTCGGTCTCCCGCTCGGTCAACTCGTCGATCCGCGCACGCGAGGGCGCGCGCGGCGCGCCCATCCGCGAGAACTCCGTGATCAGCCGCTTGGTGATGTTCGGCGAGAGCAGCGCCTCCCCGGCCGCGACCACCCGCACGGCCTCCGCGAGCTGGTCGGCCGACGCGTCCTTGAGGAGGAAGCCGGAGGCTCCGGCGCGCAACGCCTCGTACACGTACTCGTCCAGGTCGAAGGTGGTCAGCACCAGCACCTTCACGGCCGCGCCCGGAGCGGCCGTGATCACGGACGTGGCCTCGATGCCGCCCATCCCCGGCATGCGGATGTCCATCAGGACCACGTCCGGATCCAGTTCGGCCACCTTCGCCACGGCGTCGGCCCCGTCCACGGCCTGGCCGACCACCTCTATGTCGGGCTGGGCGTTGAGCAGCACGGTGAAGCCCTGCCGGACCATCATCTGGTCGTCGGCGATCATGACTTTGATGGGGGTGGCGCTGGCGCTCATCAGTCCTTCTTCAGCTCGGTGGAGGTACCGCCGGCCGGCGCCGGCGGATCCATGGGGAGTACGGCGCTCACCTCGTACCCGCCGTCGGGACACGGGCCGGCGGCCAGCTCGCCCCCCAGCATGCCCGCTCGCTCCCGCATCCCCAGCAGCCCGTGCCCGGCGCCCTGCGAGGGTGCGGCCGGGCGGGTCGGCGCGGTGTTGGCGATGCACAGGTGCAGGTCCCGCGGCCCGTAGGCGAGACCGACCTCCACCTTGGAACCGGGCGCATGGCGCAGGCAGTTGCTCAGCGCCTCCTGGACGATCCGGTACGCGGTCAGCTCCACGCCCGGGGTCAGCGGCCGACGGATGCCGGCAATGGCGGTGGTGACCTCCAGCCCGGCCCCCCGCACGTTGTCCACGAGGCCGTCCAGCTCGGCGAGGGTGGGCTGGGGATGCTGCGGGGCCGCGGGATCGTCCGGCTGCTCGGAGCGCAACACGCCCAGCACCCGGCGCAGTTCCGTCAGGGCCTCCAGCGCGTTGGCCCGGATGCCCGCCAGGTTCTCCATCAGCTCCTGCGACGGGTTCTCCACCAGGTGCGGGGCGACCTGCGCCTGGATGGAGATGACCGACATGTGATGGGCGACCACGTCGTGGAGTTCGCGGGCGATCCGGCTGCGCTCCTCCAGCAGGGTGCGCCGGGCCCGCTCCTCCTCGGTGAGGGTCTCCTGCTCGACGAGTTTGCCGCGGGCCAGGCGGGTGGCCCGCAGGGCGTAGCCGAGGATTCCCACGAACCCGAAGAGGATGGCCACGCCCGCGATGATCGTCTGGCTCTGCGGCGGTCTGAGGACGACCTCGGCCACTCCGGAGAGGACGAGCGTGATCCCGATGACCCAGACGGTGACCCGGGGCGGCACCCGCAGGGCGACCATCAGGATCAGGAGCGCGAACGTGAACGGCCCGGCGGGCGTCCAGGGCCAGGACTGTCCCTGGCCGACGTGGTCGTGGATGGCCCAGGCGATGAGAGCCGCGGTGACGAGGCCGAGCCACCAGGCGGCGATCGGCCGGAACATGCTGAGCAGGACGGACGCGGACGACAGCAGCGACAGCCCCACCACGGCGCCGCCTTGGACCCCGTAGTGGTCGTTCAGCTGCATCCCCGTCAGGACACCGCAGGGAATGGCCGCGTAGCCGAGGACCACGTGCGGCAGCCAGGCCAGCCAGCGCGGCCGGGACATCTTCGGGAGGGGATCCCGCTTCAGGGTGAACAGCTCCCGGGCCAGGCCGCGCGGCGGGACGGTGCGGTGCTCGCCGGCGGGCGGCTGGGTCTGCTGGTTCACGTCGTCCAGGCTAAGGCCGGCCCTAGACATGGGTGATCTCCTTGGCAGCGGTGGCCGTCCGGGGGCGGGGGACGGCGGCCGTAGCGGTGTCGGGGGCCGTGTTGGGGGCCGTGGTGGGGCCGGGCTTCGGACGGCGGGAGGCCTGTTCGTACGTACGGAACGCGGCCCAGCAGACCACGAGCGCGGCGGCGAACACCGGCAGCCACAGGAGCCGGGCGGCGATCCAGGCCGCGGAGTCGGGCACGGTGTGCAGCCCGGGCAGATCGGCCGGGGCGAGGAGCCCGAGGGCGGTGACGGCCATCATCGCGGTCTGGTGCCAGAGGAAGACCGTCATCGCGGACAGGTTCACCAGCGCCACCTTCGCCCAGGCCGTCGGCCGTCGCATGGCCCGGGCCAGCGGCTCGCGCAGCGCCAGCGCCAGCCCGCACTGGGCCAGGCCGAAGGCCGCCGCGGCGAGCGTCGGCGGGTTCAGGTTCGACACCGGGGCCCCGGGGACACCCACCATGGAGGCCGGGTACCCGCCCCAGAGGACCAGCGCGGCGGTGGCGACGGCGCCCGCGCCGAGCAGCAGGAGGGCAGGTCCGCGCCGGGCGAAGGCCCCGCGCGACCAGGCGGCGCCCAGGGTGAAGGGGACGAGCCAGCCGGCGGCCACATTGACCCAGCCGATCCACTCGGGCCCGCCGAGGGCGAAGCGCCACACGTCGACGCCCGCGACCACGGCCAGCGGCCACAGCGGGTTGAGGCGGCTCACGAGCGGGGTCGCGGCGGTGAGCGCGGCGAAGACGAGGAGGAACCACAGCGGGGAGAGCACCAGCTTGACCAGCGTCTGGACGGTGTTCAGCTCCGCTCCGCCGATCAGCATCCCGCCCGCCACGACCGTCCACAGGGTGAGGACGGCGGCGACCGGACGGAACAGCCGGCCCAGCCGCTGACCGACCCAGGTGCCGTACGGGACCCCTCGGGCCCGCGCCGAGGCGTACCCGCCGGCGGCGACATGGCCGCCCACGAGGAAGAACACGGCCAGGGTCTGGAACACCCAGGACACCGGTGCCAGCCAGGGCAGGTGCGCCAGCGGGCTGGTGCCGCTCAGGCCGCCGTCGGCGGTGGTCAGGGCGGTGACCAGCCAGTGGCCGAGCACCACGCCGAGTATCGCGAAGGCCCGCAGGGCGTCCACGGACCGGTCCCGGCCGTCCGGGGTGGCCGAGTCGATGCGGTCCGCGAGGGCGGACCAGCGGGCGCGGAGCTCAGGCACGGGGGGCCTCCGGGTCGCTCGTGGTGCCGAGGACGATGGCGGCCAGGCTGTCGAGGGACTCGGTGCCGGGCTTGAGGTAGTCGCTGTGCCCGGCGGTGCCGGCGGCGAAGGCCCGGGCTCCGAAGGCGGGGTCGACGGGGTCGGCGCCCAGGCCGATGCCGCCGAGCCGGACGTGCGGGACCTCGGCTATCCAGTCGCCGCTGCCCCGCCCGGCCCAGACGCGGGCGCCGGTCGGCAGCTCGGCGGCGGAGCCGGATGCCGTGCCCGGGCTGCCGTAGAAGACCATGTCGCCGACCGTGGAGCCGGTCGCGGTCCGGGCGCAGACCACGGAGCCGTAGGAGTGGCAGAGGAGGGAGAGGCGGGCGCCCGGCCCCGCCCGGTCCTTCAACCGGTCCAGGAAGGGCCCCAGTTCGGCGGCGGCCTGCTCCGCGCGGGCGGCGGTCAGGACGGTCGTGCTGATCGTGCCGGGGGTGTCGTACCCGAGCCAGGCGACCACGGCGGAACGCGCGTGCTCGGCCTGGAGGCGCTGCTGGAGGGCGACGGCCCCGGCACGGAACCGCTGGTAGGTGTCCAGGGTGGTGTCGGAGCCGGGCACCAGGACGGTGACCCGGTCGGCGTTCTCCAGGTCGCCGAACACCTCGACGGCCCGGCCCTTCCCGTGTCCGTCGAAGGTGAGGAACTGCGCCGTGCCGGCCGCCTCCATGGCGCGGAGCCTGTCGGCGCGGCCGGTGCGTCCGGCGGCCTCGGCCATCCGGGCCGCCTCGGCGAGAGCGGCGCGGTTGGCGGCGTACCGCGTGGGGGCGTCGGCGCCCTCGGCGAACGTCGTGGCCGCGGGGGCGGGGACGTTGGGGGAGGCGGCGGCGGACACGGGGAGGGCGACGGCCGCGGCGACGGCGGAGGCCAGCAGGGTGCGACGCAGGCGGCCGCTGCCGGAGCCGGCCCGCCGCCGACGGGACCCCCGGGCCCCGGTGGTCCCCGTCGTAGCCGTCGTCCCCGTCGTAGCCGACGTGGTCGGCGCCGTCCGCGCCGTGCCCGCCGTGTCCGTCGTCCCCGCCGTTCCTGCCGTGCCCGTCGTCCCCGTCGTCATGGCTCTTCCCTCGGTCGCCGGAAGAGCCGTCAGCGCTCTTCTCTGCCTCCGAAGTTAGAAATCAAGGTCCGTGGTCGGCGTCACGCTGGGGAGCTGTGTTCCCGAGTAGCTCTCAGGTATGACAGGGGATACGTGAGAGGGCCTGCGCCAGGGGAACAGAGCGGCAGGGGTTCAGTCGGCCAGCAGGGATTCGACGTAGCCCGCCCGCCAGCGGGGTGCCGGGTCCTGGCCGGGGCTGGTCCAGTACTCCCTCGCCGAGACGACCTCCCCGTTCCGCACCGTCCACAGCGAGACCGCCCGGTAGAGGACGTGGTCCTGGGGCATCTCCACCTCGGTGACGACGAGGTCCCCGTCCGCCAGGATGCGCAGGAGCTCCACGGATCTCTCGTCCGAGTAGCCGTCGTCGCTGTTCACGGCGATGAAGTTGGCGCGTCCCACGATGCGTTCACCGCTCACCGGCCATTCGATGACGGCGTCCTCGGCGATCAGCCGGGCCACGCCGTCCCAGTCGCGTGCCTCGATCCGCTCCCACAGTTGTGCCACTACCTTCAACGGCTCCATGTGCGGCAGTGTCCGACGGGCTCTTCGTGCGTAACAAGCTTTGCCTTCAGGCTTATTGACTTCGACACAAACGGCTCGGGTCACTCTTTGCGATAGGTGAGCGGGTCGCCGGGAGCGCCTGCCAGCTCCCGTCGGAGGGTGCCGTCGGGCAGCAGGCGCAGCCGGCTCCAGTTGCCGGGACTGCAGGTCGGCGGGGCGCCGGAGGTGACGGTGGAGGCGTCGAGTTCCACCGGTTCGGGGGCGCTGCGGAGCGGCGCCTTCCAGGCGCAGGCGAGGGCCGGACTCTGGACGCTGAGGGTCATCACCGGCTCGCCGACCACGCCGTGGGTGAGGGTGAGCTGCCAGGTCTGGGTGCCGGTGGTGGCCCGCCAGGTGCCGAGGTAGGCCTCGGGGAGCGCGGCGGGCGGTGGGGGCGGGGCCGGGGTTCCGTTGGGGCCGGCGGTGCTGGAGGTGCCGGTGCCCGGTGCCGTGCCGGAGGGCGGGGCGTGACCGCCGCCGGGCGGGGCGGGGTGCGCCGAGCCGTTCATCACCGCGTACACCGAGCCGCCCGCCGCGACGGCGACGACCACGGCCACCGCGAGGAGGAAGACGGTGGACGCGGTCCGGGAGTGTTCCGCACGCCGGCCCGTGCCGCCGACGCCGAGCCGGGACAGCAGGCGGTTCGGGCCGGTGCGGTGTGGATCCTGTGGGTGCAGTTGTTCCATGCCGGGCGGTCCTCCCCTGTGGGGGCGACAGCCCCCGGGGGAAGACGGATCCGAACCCCGAGTGGTTGCTCCGGTACTGCCGGGGCACCGCCCCGACCGGGCCTCGGCCCGGGCCGTCCCAGCCCGCCGGCCTCGCCCCGCGGTGGCCGGCCCGGCGCCGGCCCGGCGTCGGCCACCCAGGCCGTTCCGGCCGGCCCGGCGCGCTCAGGCGAGCCCCGCCCCGCCCCACCCCTAGGGCGTCGGCAGGGTGTCCAGGGCTCGGGCCAGGCGTTCCAGGACGCGGACCGTCTCGGCCAGGCCGTCGTCGCCCAGGTCCGCCGCGAGGCGGGTGGCCAGGGATGCGTGGCCCGGGCCGATGCGGGCCACCGCCGCGCGGCCGGCTTCCGTCGGGCGCAGCAGTTTCGCGCGGCGGTGCGCCGGGTTCGGGGCGTACTCCGCCAGACCCTTGGCGGCCAGCAGGTCCGCGACGCGCTGCACGCTCTGCCGGGTGATGCCCATGGCCCTGGCGATGCCCGCCACCGGCAGCGGCTCCCGCAGCACCGCGCCCAGGACCTGCCACGAGGCGGCCGTCAGCCCGGCCGGGCGGGCCAGCTCCTCCGAGACGGAGAGGAACTGGCCGTTCAGCCGGAACACCCCGAGCGCGGTGCGGCTCAGCAGGTCCTGCCGGGCGCGTACGGACAGCCCCGGTGCCGCAGGCCCGGCCCCTGCCCCCGCCGCCCCCGGCTCGGCCCCTGCCTCCGCATCCCGCGGCCGCGGCTCAGGCATCGCCCGACTCCGCCGCCGCCATCAGGAGCGGGTACGCGCTCGCGTCCGAGTCGTGGAACAGCCGGTACCACGCGTCCAGCACGTCCGGCTTGTAGACGTCGAGCCGCGCGAAGACCTCGCGGGCGAAGGCCACCGGTTCCGTCGGCCCCGCCGTAATCAGGTCGCCGTCCGTCACCGCGTCGGCCTCGACGTAGTGCTCGGCGCCCGCGTACCCCGGCTGGTGCGCGAGGTACATGGAGGCTGCGCTGGTGTGGGCCCGGCCGTCCAGCAGGCCCGCCCGGGCCAGCCCGGCGGTGGCCCCGCAGATCGCCGCGACCGGGACCCCGGCGGCAAGGAACTCGCGGGCCTTCGCCGCGAAGGGGGCGAGGTCCTCGCCGGTGTCCCAGAGCGAGGCGCCGGTGAGGATCAGCAGCGAGGAGTCCTCGGGCCGCAGGTCGGCCAGGGCCAGGTCGGGCTGGATCCGCACGCCGCCCATGGTGGTGACGGGATGCTCCGCGGTGGGGCCGACCGTACGGACGAGGTGGCCGCGCTGGGCCAGGTGCGCCGTGGTGTGGCCGGTCTCCCAGTCCGCGTACGTGTCGTAGACCGCGAGGTGGACGGGCTTGCTCGGGGTGTCGTGCCGCAGGGTCTCGCTCATGGTGCTCGCCTCCGTGGTCGGATCCGACGTGCAGTGCCTTATGACAAGAGACTGTCATGACGACAGCTTCCTGTCAATCATCTTGCGGCAGCCCGCAGAGGCGGGCCGGGGACAGGCCACGAGGACAGGCCGCGAGGACAGGCCGCGAGGACGGGCCGCGAGGACGGGCTGCGAGGACGGTCGCAAGACAGACTGCCGAGACCGGCCCCCCAGCCGCAGACAGTCCGCCGATATCCCGCCCCACCTGCGCACTTCTAGCGTGGCGGCATGACCCCTCATGTCCCCCCGCACGCCGACCCGCTCGCCGGTGCCGCAGTCAAGGCCGCCGACCGAAAGCACGTCTTCCACTCCTGGTCCGCCCAGGCCCTGATCGACCCGCTCGCCATCGCCGGGGCCGAGGGGTCGTACTTCTGGGACTACGAAGGCAAGCGCTTCCTCGACTTCTCCTCCCAGCTGGTGAACACCAACATCGGCCACCAGCACCCCAAGGTCGTCGCCGCGATCCAGGAGCAGGCCGCCCGGCTCTGCACCCTCGCGCCCGGGTTCGCCGTCGACGTCCGCTCCGAGGCCGCACGCCTCATCGCCGAGCGGACCCCGGGCGACCTGGACAAGGTCTTCTTCACCAACGGCGGCGCCGAGGCCGTCGAGAACGCCGTCCGCATGGCCCGGCTGCACACCGGCCGGCAGAAGGTTCTGTCCACCTACCGCTCGTACCACGGGGCCACCGCCGCGGCCATCAACCTGACCGGCGACCCGCGCCGCTGGCCCTCCGACACGGCCGCCGCCGGTGTCGTCCACTTCTGGGGCCCGTACCTCTACCGGTCCGCCTTCCACGCCACCACCGAGGCCGAGGAGTGCGCCCGCGCCCTCACCCACCTCGCCGACACCATCGCCTTCGAGGGTCCCCAGACGATCGCCGCGATCATCCTGGAGAGCGTGCCCGGCACCGCCGGGATCATGACCCCGCCGCCCGGCTACCTCGCGGGCGTGCGCGAGCTCTGCGACCGTCACGGCATCGTCTTCATCCTCGACGAGGTCATGTCGGGCTTCGGCCGCACCGGCAAGTGGTTCGCCGCCGACCACTGGGGGGTCACCCCCGACCTGATCACCTTCGCCAAGGGCGTCAACAGCGGATACGTGCCGCTCGGCGGCGTCGCGATCTCGGGCGCCGTCGCCGAGACCTTCGCCACGCGCCCCTACCCCGGCGGACTGACGTACTCCGGCCACCCCCTGGCCTGCGCCGCCGCCGTCGCCACGATCAACACCATGGAGGCGGAGGGCGTCGTCGAGCACGCCGCCCACCTCGGGGAGAACGTCATCGGCTCGGCGCTCGCCGAGATCGCCGAGCGCCACCCCTCCGTCGGGGAGGTCCGCGGCCTCGGCGCCTTCTGGGCGCTGGAGCTCGTACGGGACAAGGAGACGCGGGAGCCGCTCGTCCCGTACAACGCCTCCGGCACCGACAACACGCCGATGGCCGAATTTGCGGCCGCCTGCAAGGCGTCCGGCCTGTGGCCCTTCGTCAACATGAACCGCACGCACGTCGTCCCCCCGTGCAACATCACGGAGGCGGAGGCCAAGGAGGGCCTGGCCCTCCTGGACGAGGCGCTGACGGTCGCCGACCGGCACACCACGGCCGGCTAGCGGGCGGCAGCCGGAAGGCGAGCGGTGGTGGCTGGTTCACGTCCACATAACGGGCATTAAATCCGCATATCGGCCACCAACCGTTCGGTTTCGGCCTTGCGGCCTGGCCTAAGGTGTCCGGAGTCCTACGACAGGAGACCGACCCCTATGCCAGGCAGCGGAGCTGTCACCCGCAACACACTTCGCCAGCAGATCGCGGACGCGCTGCGTGACGAGGTGCTCGCGGGACGTCTGCCTCCGGGTACCGAGTTCACGGTCAAGCAGATCGCCGAGCAGTACGAGGTCTCCGCGACCCCCGTACGCGAAGCCCTCGTGGACCTCTCCGCCCAGGGGCTGCTCGAGCTGGTCCAGCACCGGGGCTTCCGGGTGCGGGTCTACTCCGTGGACGACTTCCGGGGCATGGTCGAGGCCCGCTCGCTGGTCGTGGACGGCATCTTCCGGCGGCTGGCCGAGCGCGGCACCGCGCCCGGGGCCGGCGAGATGCTGGTGTCGGTGCGCCGCCGCGCCGAGGAGGCGCGGCGGGCCGCGCACAGCGGTTCGCTGGAGGTGCTGATCGGCTACGACCTGCGCTTCTGGCGGGAGCTGAGCGGGCTGGTCGGCAACACCTACATCTCCGAGTTCCTGCACCGCATCCGGGTGCAGTGCTGGGTCTTCGCCGTCCCGCACCTCCAGCGCGAGCCGCAGCTGCGGGCCGCCCTGTGGGACCGGCACAGCGAGCTGGTGGACGCCGTGACCCTGGCGGACGCCGACGAGGTACGACGCCTCGTGCAGGACTACAACCAGCACGGGCTGGACTGGGCCGCCGAGCTCTAGGGCGTCACCTGGGTCCTGCCCGCGTGCCGCCGGGTTCAGGGCGCGACCTGGGTCTTGCCCGCGTGGGCGGAGTCCCGCGCGACCGGGTTCTGCGCACCCCTTCGCGGAGCGTGTCCGGCGCACTACGCTGGCCCGATCGGCGGCAACGACTGATCGGAGGCCGCGTGGCCTGTGACCTGTGGCTGGTCCCCCTTGTCGATGTGCTGTGCCACAGCCCCGACAACCCCTTCGCGGAAGAGATCGCCTCGTACGACAAGGCGCTGGGCGAGGCCGGGCTGCCGTCCGTGCCCGTGTTCGCGTACATGCCGGGCCTGAGCGGGGACGTGGCCCCGGTCGCCGGCTTCGACTACGACGCCCTGCATTTCCTGAGGCGGGCGTACCTGCTCCAGATCTGCGGGCTGCCGGTGACCCCGGTGGACGAGCTGGGCGGGGACTACGAGCAGCTGCTGGAGATGTTCGAGCCCACGGCCCAGCAGTCGCACCTGGTGTGGCACTACGACCACGCCGGGGCGTACGTACCGGTGGACTTCGCGGCTCCGCTGGCGAACGAGGAGCTGTTGGCCGGGGGCGGTCCGCTGGGGTCCGCGCAGGGGCTGCTGCGGGAGCTGGCGTTCGTGGCCCCCGCCATCGGGATAGACCCGGGGAATCCGCCCGCGGCGCCGGCGCCGCCTGGCCGACCGACCTCGCTGGAGGAGTCCGCGGGGCCGATCCCGTACGACGACAGCCCCTTTGCGCGGGAGCGGCACGTCTGGCTGGGGCTGCACGCGGCGGCTACGCGGAGTCTTGGGCAGGGCTCGATGATCATCTTTAGCTGACCGGGTTTTTTTGGGGGCGGGGGGGCGGGGGTTCCGGGGGCGGTGCGTGCGGCTGGGCCTGTGGCTGTGCCTGCGCCTTTGCCTGTGCTGGGTGCGGGGCCGGTGGGTGGGTGCGGGTGGGGGTGCCGCTGCGCGGAGCTGGTCCCCGCCCCGCCCTTCCTCCGTTCCCCGGGGCTCCGCCCCGGGCCCCGCGCCTCAAACGCCGGCGAGGCTGATAGGTCCCCAGGCCCCGCGCCTCAAGCGCCGGTGGGGCTGGAAGGGGGCCCTCGCGGTGGGGCTGGGGAGAGTCCCTGGACTCGGGTTCAGCGGGGCTGTTCCGGGGGGCGTTGGCGGGGCATGTTCGGGCGGGTGCCGGGGGGGAGGGGGAAGCGGGCCGGGGGGACGTACGCGTCCGAGCGGGCCCCGGAGGCGCCCAGGGACTGCATCACCAGCGGCGCGGGCCCGGCGCGGAATTCCACCATCCAGTCCGCTGTCTCCGAGCGCACCAGCTCGGTGATGTCCTCCGAGAAGCGCCGCAGCACGGTCAGGCAGCGCTCGGCGGCCTCGCTCGCCGTGCCCTCGGTGGGCCCGAGGACCTCGCGGACGTTCTCCGAGGCCCAGTCGAACTGCAACGTCTGGAGCCGCCGCTGCACCGCCTGCGCGGTCGCCACGTTCCGCATCCACCCGGACGTCAGGCCGAAGAACCGGTCGCAGCCCAGCGCGGCGGCGCCGAACAGGAGCGCGAGGTACCCGTACGCCGACGCGCCCGGCACCGAGCCCGTCAGCTCCAGCAGCGGCAGCGCGGACCCCGTGACAGCGCCCACGGCCGCGCAGGCCCGCAGCACGCGGGCGCCCAGGCGCTTGCGCGCCCGGTCGGACAGATACCACTCTGCGGTGCGCAGCGCATCGGCCTCGACCCGGCGGTAGAGCTCGTCGAGCCGCTCGGCAGGCTCACCCCAGTCCCCGAGGGGGAACGGCCGTCCGGTCAGGTCGCCCGCCGCCATCGGCCCGTCGCCCTCCTCCCGGGGATCCCGGGGTGGCCCCTCGGGCTGCATCTCCGGCTGGCTCACCCGGCACTCCCTCTGCCTGCGCTGACGTGTGGTGGTGCGCGTGTGCGCAATGGTGCGCATGCTCTTCCTACCTTCGATTGACGTGCGGTGGACGACGAATCCCCGGTTTTCCGCCCGCAAGGAGGTCTCCAGCAGGTACGCGTACGTCCCGTCTCTCACTCGAAAGAGTTGGTCCTCTCGGCGTAGGGCGCGGCGCCCGGGGAGCACGTAGGCTCGGATTGACCAAGAGCTTTCCGAAGGTATGGAGTGAGTGCCCTGTGATTCCCGGTGGTGGCCAGCCCAACATGCAGCAGCTGCTCCAGCAGGCCCAGAAAATGCAGCAGGACCTCGCCGAGGCCCAGGAGGAGCTCGCGCAGGCCGAGGTCGACGGCCAGGCCGGCGGCGGCCTGGTCAAGGCGACCGTGACCGGCTCCGGTGAACTGCGCGCCCTGGTGATCGACCCGAAGGCCGTGGACCCGGAGGACACCGAGACCCTCGCCGACCTGGTGGTCGCGGCGGTGCAGGCCGCCAACGAGAACGCCCAGGCGCTCCAGCAGCAGAAGCTCGGCCCCCTGGCCCAGGGGCTGGGCGGCGGCACCGGGATTCCCGGCCTCCCCTTCTAGCCCCAGCTTGACCCGACCCGACCCGACCCGACCCGAAGACGAAAGAAGGCAGTCCGTTGTACGAAGGCGTGGTCCAGGACCTGATCGACGAACTGGGCAGGCTGCCCGGCGTCGGGCCCAAGAGCGCGCAGCGGATCGCCTTCCACATCCTGCAGGCCGAGCCCACCGACGTCCGCCGCCTCGCGCACGCGCTGCTTGAGGTGAAGGACAAGGTCCGGTTCTGCGCGGTGTGCGGGAACGTGGCGCAGGAGGAGCGGTGCAACATCTGCCGCGATCCGCGCCGCGACCTGTCGGTCATTTGTGTCGTCGAGGAGTCGAAGGACGTCGTCGCGATCGAGCGGACCCGTGAGTTCCGGGGCCGCTACCACGTCCTCGGCGGCGCGATCAGCCCGATCGAGGGCGTCGGCCCGGACGATCTGCGCATCCGTGAGCTGCTGGCGCGCCTGGCGGACGGTACGGTCACCGAGCTGATCCTGGCGACCGACCCGAACCTGGAGGGCGAGGCGACCGCCACCTACCTCGCCCGCATGATCAAGCCCATGGGCCTGAAGGTCACCCGCCTGGCCAGCGGGCTCCCCGTCGGGGGAGATCTGGAGTACGCGGACGAGGTCACGCTCGGGCGGGCCTTTGAAGGAAGGCGACTTCTCGATGTCTGACGCAACGCTGCACGCACTGGGCCAGGACCCGGACGACTTCGCCGCCTCGATCGCGGACCAGATCGAGTCGTTCATCGTCGCGGTCACCGAGGTGGCCAAGGGCGAGGACCCGGACAGCGCGGTGCCGTTCCTCCTGCTGGAGGTCTCCCAGCTGCTGCTGGCGGGCGGCCGGCTGGGGGCGTACCAGGACGTCCTGCCCGACGAGCGCTACGAGCCCGACCTCGGTCCGGAGCCAGACGTGGACGACCTGCGCGAGCGGTTCGCGATCATGCTGGAGCCGGTCGACGTCTACTCCGAGGTCTTCGACCCGTACGAGCCGCGCAAGACCCCCGTCGCGCACCGGATCTCCGACGACCTGGCCGACGTCGTGGCCGACCTGCGGCACGGGCTCATCCACCACCAGGCGGGCCGGGTGACGGAGGCGCTGTGGTGGTGGCAGTTCTCGTACTTCACCAACTGGGGCCCGACCGCCTCGGCGACCCTGCGCGCCCTCCAGTCGCTGATCGCCCACGTCCGCCTGGACCAGCCGCTCGCCGCCCTGGACGGACTGGACACGGACGAGGACCTGGCGGAGGACGATCTCGCCGAACAGGCCGGCAAGGTGATGGCCGAGGAACTGGGTGGTCTGGGCCGTCCGTGAGGGAACATATGCTTTGATCTTTTCGTCTCATGATGTGGTACGAAGCGGTCGGATCCCGGCCGCTCGTTAGACTGCACCAGCAATGAGACGGACTGAGCGAGGAGCGCACGTGGGCCTTGTCGTGCAGAAGTACGGAGGCTCCTCCGTAGCCGATGCCGAAGGCATCAAGCGCGTCGCCAAGAGGATCGTGGATGCCAAGAAGAACGGCCACCAGGTGGTCGTCGTGGTATCCGCGATGGGCGACACGACGGACGAGCTGATCGATCTCGCCGAGCAGGTTTCTCCCATGCCTGCCGGACGCGAATTCGACATGCTGCTGACCGCCGGAGAGCGGATCTCCATGGCCCTGCTGGCCATGGCGATCAAAAACCTGGGCCACGAGGCCCAGTCGTTCACCGGCAGCCAGGCGGGCGTGATCACCGACTCGGTCCACAACAAAGCGCGCATCATCGATGTCACGCCGGGCCGCATCCGCACTGCGCTGGACGAGGGCAACATCGCCATCGTCGCCGGCTTCCAGGGCGTGTCCGCGGACTCGAAGGACATCACCACCCTCGGCCGCGGCGGCTCGGACACGACCGCCGTCGCCCTCGCCGCGGCGCTCGACGCCGAGGTCTGCGAGATCTACACCGACGTCGACGGCGTCTTCACCGCGGACCCCCGCGTCGTGAAGAAGGCGAAGAAGATCGACTGGATCTCCTCCGAGGACATGCTGGAGCTCGCCGCCTCCGGTTCCAAGGTGCTCCTGCACCGCTGTGTCGAGTACGCACGCCGATACAACATCCCGATCCACGTCCGGTCGTCCTTCTCGGGACTGCGGGGCACCTGGGTCAGCAACGAGAATCCGCAAGGGGACGAGCAGGTGGAGCACGCCATCATCTCCGGAGTCGCTCACGACGTCTCCGAAGCCAAGATCACGGTCGTCGGCGTCCCGGACAAGCCGGGTGAGGCCGCGGCGATCTTCCGCGCCATCGCGGACGCCGAGATCAACATCGACATGATCGTGCAGAACGTCTCGGCGGCCTCCACGGGCCTCACCGACATCTCCTTCACGCTCCCCAAGGCCGAGGGCCACAAGGCCATCGACGCCCTGGAGAAGGCGAAGGGCCAGATCGGCTTCGAGTCCCTGCGCTACGACGACCAGATCGGCAAGATCTCCCTGGTCGGCGCGGGCATGAAGACGAACCCGGGCGTTACCGCCTCGTTCTTCCAGGCCCTGTCCGACGCGGGCGTCAACATCGAGCTGATCTCCACCTCCGAGATCCGCATCTCCGTCGTGACCCGCCAGGACGATGTCAACGAGGCCGTCCGCGCCGTGCACACGGCCTTCGGCCTCGACTCCGACAGTGACGAGGCCGTCGTCTACGGAGGCACCGGACGATGACCGCGCACCGGTCCCCCGGCCCGGCGCTCGCCGTGGTCGGGGCGACCGGAGCTGTCGGCTCCGTCCTGCTCCAGATCCTGTCCCAGCGGGCTGACGTCTGGGGCGACATACGCCTGATCGCCTCCTCGCGGTCGGCCGGCCGCGTGCTGACCGTCCGCGCGCGGGAGACCGAGGTGCTCGCCCTCTCCGAGGACGCCTTCGAGGGCCTCGGGGCGGGCGACGTGGCGCTCTTCCTGACCCCCGCCGAGGTGTCGGCCCGGTGGGCCCCCGTCGTCACCGCGCGCGGCGCGGTCGTCGTGGACCAGTCCGCCGCCTTCCGCGAGGACCCCGAGGTGCCGCTGGTGGTGCCCGAGGTCAACGGGCACGCCGTACGGGTCCGGCCGCGCGGGATCGTCGCGGGCCCCGACTGCGTGACGGCCGCGATGATCACCGCCCTGGGCGCGCTGCACGCCGAGTTCTCCCTGGCCGAGCTGGTCGTCTCCACGTACCAGGCCGCGAGCGCCGCCGGACGGGCCGGTTCCGCGTCCCTGCGCCGCCAGCTGTCCGTGGTCGCCGGGACCTCCCTCGGGGAGCAGCCCGGGGACGTGCGCCGCGCCGTGGGCGAGGACACCGGCCCCTTCGCGGCCCCGCTGGCCCTCAACGTGGTGCCCTGGTCCGGTGAGCTGCGCGCGGACGGCTGGTCCTCGCACGAGCTGGCCGTACGGGCGCAGACGCGCCGGATCCTCCAGCTGGAGCGGCTCCCGGTGGCGGTGACCTGCGTCCAGGTGCCGGTGGTGAACGGGCACTCGCTGACCGTGCGGGCCCGGTTCGAGCGCGAGGTGGACGCTGTCCAGGCCCGGGAGGTGCTGGAGGCCGCGCCCGGCGTGGTGCTCGCGGACGACCCGGCTGCGGGGGAGTTCCCGACTCCGGCGGACGCCGCCGGGACGGATCCGGCCTGGGTGGGGCGGGTGCGGGCCTCGCTCGACGACCCGTGCTCGCTGGAGTTCTTCGCGTGCGCCGACAACCTCCGCACGGGCGCGGCGCTGAACGCCACACGCATCGCGGAACTGGTCGCGGGTGAATTTGCGTAAACCGCTTTGTAGGATCGGTGCTGATCCCTTGATCAAGGTGATGGCCCGGATGCCGTCTCGATGGACGGGGCACTCGGGAAGAGCGGGCACGCATGAGGGCGTTGGGGATTTTGCTGGTGAGGCAGCCTCGCGCGTACAACCCTGACGGGGGTACGCGCGTCCTACAGGCGTGGCAGAGGCACTCCTCGATATCGCCGTCGTACCGGCACGCACCGGGATCGTTCCCCCGCGCCGGGGTTCCCGTACGCCCGGTGGCGGTTTCCCGGTGATCGTTCCCGTCCCGCCCGCCGGGCACTCCGAGGTGCCCCTACGGGCCTCCGTACCGCCCCGCGGCGGCCGCGTGCCCACGCCGCGCGACAGCGCGGACCCCGGCGCGGACGCCAGGGCCGAAGGCGCCGCGGGCAGCGTCGGGAGCACGGCCGAGGCGGCCGTCGTGGCCGGCACCACCGTCGACCACCTCACCGAGACCTACCAGGCGCACTACCGCTCGCTCCTGGGACTGGCCGCACTGCTCCTCGACGACACCGCCTCCTGCGAGGACGTGGTCCAGGAGGCCTTCATCCGCGTCCACTCGGCGCGCAGCCGGGTCCGCGACCGCGACAAGACGCTGGCCTACCTGCGCCAGACCGTGGTCAACCTGTCCCGGTCCGCGCTGCGCCGCCGCATCCTCGGGCTCAAGCTGCTCTCGAAGCCGATGCCGGACATGGCGAGCGCCGAGGAGGGCGCGTACGACCAGCTGGAGCGCGACGACCTGATCAAGGCCATGCGCGGGCTCCAGCGCCGCCAGCGCGAGGTGCTGGTGCTGCGCTACTTCGCAGACATGACGGAGGCCCAGGTCGCCGAGACGCTCGGCATATCGATCGGCTCGGTCAAGGCGTACGGATCGCGGGGCATTGCCGCGCTGCGGGTGGCGATGGAGGCTGCGCAGTCATGATGGACGACCTGATGGACGGCCGCACCCCGCCGGGCGGGACGAGCGAGGAACAGGCGCTGCGGGGCCTGCTGCGCGGAGCCGTCGGGGGCCTGGAGCCCTCCGGGGACGCGCTGGAGCGGCTGCGGTGCGCGGTCCCGGCGCGCCGGACCCTCAAGCGGCAGGTCCTCGTCGGCGCGGCGACGGTCGTGCTGCTGGCCGGGGCCGCGGTCCCGGCGGCCCTGCACGCCGCGGGCGGCGCCGGCGAGAGCAACGAGCACCCTGCCATGGCGGGCCACGGAGAGCAGCACGGCGCCGAGGCGGGCGCCACCCGGTCCGGGCCGCACCCGGACGGATCCGGGGCCCAGCCGAGGGCCAGCAGGTCCGCCGGCGGCGCCCCGGACGCGGGCGGCACCACCGGGCAGCCGACGCCCACGGTCAGCGGCTCCCCCTCCGGAGGCCTGAGCGCGGGCCCGTCGGGGACCGGCACGTCGACCGGTCCGGCCGCGGGCACCGGCCCGATGCCGCCGGTGGTGGCCCCGGGGGTGCCCGGGTGCGGCGCCGATCAGCTGGGGGTGGTGGGCGCGGCCCGCGCTCCGGAGGCCGACGGCAAGGTGTACGGGAGTTTCAAGGTCACCAACGTCTCGGCGCAGGGCTGTACCGTCACCGGCCCGGACACGGTGCGCGCGGCGCCCCTGGACGGTGCCCCGTCCACGCAGGGCGCCGGGGTCGCGGTGGTCGGCCACACGGCGGGCGATCCGGCGAGCGGGCTGCTGCCCGACCCGTCGGTGGAGGCGCGGGTGCTGACGCTGGAGCCGAACACGGCGTACGAGGTCCGCTTCGCGTGGGTGCCGCCGGCGGAGCCCTGCCCGGCGCAGAGCGCGGGCGGGGGCGGGACGCCGCCGCAGGGCGAGTCCGCGGGCACCTCGGCGGGTGCGGCGGACGGGACGGCGGCCACGGAGCCGCAGGCGGCGGGGACGACCCCGGAGCCGGCCGGTGTCGCGGTGTCCCACACACCTCAGACGGGGTCTCCGACCACCCAGGCCACGATTCCCGAGGCCTGCGGCGGGACGGTGTACCGCACGGGGGCGATCCCGGTGGACGAGGCGAAGCCGTAGCGCTCCGCTCCGGTGGTGGTCGGGGCCCGCGGCCGGCTTCCTGGGGCTCCGCCCCAGACCCCGCGCCTCAAACTCCCCCTAGCTACCGCTGGGAGGTGCCCCCTGGCGAGGCTGAATTGGCCCGGTAAGGGGGTTCAGGTGCGGGGGGCGGTGGCCTCGGCCGGCTCGGCCGACGCAGGCGTGTCCGCCGGGAGCAGGCCCGACTCCGCGTCGCGGATCATCTCGACCTCGCGCCGGTAGAGCCGGAACCACATGAAGAGCACGAAGGCGACGAAGACGAACCATTCGCCGGTGTAGCCGAGGTTCTGGAAGGCCTTCAGGTCGAGCCCGGTGTTGACCGGTGCCTGCGCCGGCACCGGAACCATTCCGTCCGCCGGGGTCTGCACCGTCAGCCAGGCGTCGTACAGCTCGTACGGGACGAGGTTGACCAGGGAGGCCGCCCCGATCACGCCGAGCTGTCCGGCCGGCAGGCCGCCTTCCGCGTGCACGCCCTTGGTCCCGGAGTTCTCCGCGGCCTGGAGGGCCCCGGTGACCTCGACCCGCCCGGTCGGCGGGGCGGGCGCCCTGGCCGCGTCCGCGGTTCCCGGCAGCCAGCCCCGGACCACCGGGACGGCCTTGCCGGAGTCGGTCCTCAGCAGGGTCAGGACGTAGAAGCCGGACGCGCCGTCCAGCCGCCGCTCGGGGACCAGCAGCTGGTCCCCGTACTCCCCGGCGGTGGAAGCCAGCCGTCCGGAGGTCGTCTTGTCCACCGGGAGGAGCGAGTCCAGCGGGGCGGGAGCCTCGGCGGACGGCCGCTCGGCGGTCGCCTCCCGGTGGCTGTCCACGCGGTCCTCGAAACGGCCGAGCTGCCAGGACCCCATGAACAGGCAGAAGGGAACGGCGAGCGCGACGAAGACGTTGATCCCCCACCAGCGCGGGGTCAGGAGAAACCGGTGCACCCCACCACGGTACGGGGGGTGCACCGGCGGGTGTCCCGCAGGGTCAGTCGGAGAGCCGCGCGGGCAGGTGCTTGAGCGTGAACTCCAGGTCCATCCGGACCTGCTTGATCCGCTCCTCCACCACCAGCGAGCCGTGCCCGGCGTCGTACCGGTACACCTCGTGCACCGCGCCGCGCGCCGCCAGCCGGTCCACGTAGTTGTCGATCTGCCGGATCGGGCAGCGCGGGTCGTTGACGCCCGCCGCGATGTGCACGGGGGCTGTCACCGCGTCCACGTACGTCAGCGGCGAGGACGCCTCGAAGCGGTCCGGGACCTCCTCCGGGGTGCCGCCGAAGAGGGTGCGGTCCAGCGCCTTCAGGGCCTCCATCTCGTCGTGGTAGGCGGTCACGTAGTCCGCGACCGGTACGGCGGCCAGGCCCACGGCCCAGGCGTCCGGCTGCGTCCCGAGGCCCAGCAGCGTCAGGTAACCGCCCCACGAGCCGCCCGACAGGACCAGCCGCGCCGGGTCCGCGAGGCCGGAGCCGACCGCCCATTCCCGGACCGCCGCGATGTCCTCCAGCTCGATCAGGCCGACCCGGTGCTTGAGGGCGTCCGTCCAGGCCCGGCCGTAGCCGGTCGAGCCGCGGTAGTTGACCCGGACGACCGCGAAGCCGTGGTCCAGCCAGGTCGCGGGGTCCGCCGCGAAGGCGTCGCTGTCGTGCCAGGTGGGCCCGCCGTGGATCTCGAAGACCGTCGGGAAGGGGCCGTCGCCGTGTCCCTCGGGCCGCTGCGCGAGCGCGTGGATCCGCCCGCCGGGGCCCTCCACCCACACGTCCTGCACCGGCACCGAGCCGGGCGCGCGGAAACCGGGCGGGTCCAGCACGGTCCCGCCCGCGGTGGACCGTACCGAGGCGGGCTCCGAGGCCGAGGACCACTGGTACTCCACCGTCCCGTCGGGCCGCGCCGTCGCCCCCGAGACCGTCCCGGGCGGCGTGTCCACCCGTACGAGTTCCCGCGCGGCCAGGTCGTAGCGCCACAGCTCGCTGCGCGCCTCGAAGCCGTGCACGATCAGCAGCGCGGAGCCGTCGGGATACCACTCGGCGCTGACGTCGCCCGGCAGGTCGACGGCCAGGTCCTGCTGGGCGCCGGTGGCCACGTCCCACACCATCGGCTCCCAGCGGCCGCGGCGCTGGTGGCCGACCAGCAGCCGGGTGTCACCCGCGACGGGCGCGAAGCCGAGGACCTCTAGGCCCAGCTCCTCGGCGCCGCCCCGGGTGTCGTCCAGCTCGGCGACGGGGGCGCCGTCGAGGGTGAGCACGCGCAGCGCCGAGTGCATCGCGTCCCCGTGCTCGGTGTGCTCGACGGCGACGAGCGTCCCGTCGCGCGACAGGTCGCCGACGCCCGCCGACTCCCGGTGCCGGTAGATCACGGTGGGCGCCGAGCCGTCCGCCCGCACCACGTGCACGGTCGAGCCGTCCTCGTCGGTGGAGCGGCCCACGACCGCCGTCCCGTCCCTGCCGATGGCCAGCCCGGCGGGGTACGAGGGCTCCAGCCCGGGGGTGGCCGGCTCGTCGGGCCCGCCCGCGAAGGGCTGGCGCACCCAGGTGCCGAACTCGTCACCGTCGGTGTCGGAGAACCACCAGATCCACTCCCCGTCGGGGGAGAGGGTGCCGTCGGTGGTGCCGTTGGGGCGGTCGGTGGCCTGCCGCTGGCTGCCGGTGGCGCGGTCCCAGGCGTAGATCTCGTAGGTGCCGGTCGCGTTGGAGACGAAGAGCGAACGGTCCGGGGCGTCCTCGGCCCACTCGGGCAGCCCGACGCGCGGTGCCCGGTACCGCTTCTCCCACTGGGGCATCTCGGGGGTGTCGCCGGTGGTCACATCGCTGTCGCTGGTCATGCCTCCCATTCTTAGCGGACGGGCCGCCGGGATGCCGATTGCTCCGAACGGGCGCACAGTGGAACGCGTACGTCCGCCCCGTGCTCCCAGAAGGAGTGGTCATGGCCAAGAAGGCTCGTACCGGTCACCACCGCCACCAGGATTCCGAGCGTGCGATGGTGAAGAACACGGCGGCCGAGGCGCGTGCCAAGGCCGCGGTCAGGGACGTGCAGTCGGTCGCCGCGAAGACGCGAGGCATGCAGCAGAAGGCTCAGGCCAAGCGCGGCTGACCGCTGAGTCACAGCACCGGTCACCGGCCCGGGGCTTCCTGGAAGCCGCGGGCCGAGTGCGCGGTCGGCACGGGCCGATCGGCAGGACGCGGCCTACGCTGGGCCCATGCGGATGATCGTCCGGGGCGCCCGGCTGCCGACCGACCAGAATCCCGCCGTCGACGCGCACGGCCTGTCCGACGTCGAGGTCGGTGAGGACGGCCGCATCGCGCGGGTCCTCCCGCACGACGACCAGAAGGAACCACCGGCCACCGGCACCCTCATCGAGGCGCACGGCTGCCTGCTCACGCCCCCCTTCGTCGAGCCGCACATCCACCTCGACACCGCCCTGACCGCCGGTGAACCGCGGCCGAACGCCTCCGGCACGCTCTGGGAGGGCATCGCCTGCTGGAGCGAGCGCAAGCGGACCCTGACCCGCGAGGACGTGATCGCACGCGCCACCGAGGTGCTGCGCTGGCAGGCGGCGCAGGGCGTGCTGCACGTCCGTACCCACTGCGACATCACCGACCCCTCCCTCACCGCGCTCGACGCACTGCTCGAAGTGCGCGACAGGGTCCGGGAGTTCATGACCCTCCAGATCGTGGCCTTCCCGCAGGAGGGCATCGTCTCCTTCCCGGACGGTCAGGCCCTGCTGCGCGAGGCGCTCGTGCGCGGAGCCGACGTCGTCGGGGCCATCCCGCACTTCGAGGACACCCGCGAGGACGGGGTCGCCTCGCTGGGCATCGCCTTCGCCCTGGCCGAGGAGTACGGGCTGTGCGTGGACGCCCACTGCGACGAGATCGACGACGAGCAGTCCCGCTTCGTGGAGGTGCTGGCCGCGCTGGCGCTGCGCTCGGGCCTGCGCGGCCGGGCCACCGCCTCCCATACGACGGCCATGGGCTCCTACAACGGCGCGTACAGCTTCAAACTCCAGCGGCTGCTGGCCCGTTCCGGCATCAACCTGGTGTCCAACCCCTTCGCCAACCTCAACCTCCAGGGCCGCTTCGACGCCTACCCCAAGCGGCGCGGCCTGACCCAGGTCAAGGAAATGCTGGCGGCAGGCGTCAACGTGGCCTTCGGCCACGACGACGTGATGGACCCCTGGAACGCGCTGGGGACCGGCAACCCGCTCCAGACCGCCCTCGTCGGGCTGTACGCCGCGCAGCTCACCGGCGCCGACGACATCCCCACCGCCTTCTCGATGGTGACGGACCGTGCCGCCCGCGTCCTCGGCCTGGACGCGGACCGGTACGGCATCACCGAGGGCGCCCCCGCCTCCTTCGTGCTCCTGCCCGCCCCGTCGCCCGAGGAGGCGCTCCGCCGCCAGGTCCGCCCCCGGTACGTGGTCTCGCACGGCAGCGTCCTCGCCCGCACCCCGGACGCCCCGACCGTCCTCAACTGGCCCGGGGAGCCCCCGTCGGAGGTCGACTTCACCCCGCGCCTACGCTGACGTGCCATGACCATGACGTGGAACCTCGACACCGCATCCGCCCGGGCCGCCCTGCGGATCGCGACGGAGTACGCCGACGCGGACCTGCTCGGGCACTCCGTCCGCTCCTACGCCTTCGGGGCGCGGTACGCGGCCGAGCACGGGCTCGCGTACGACGCCGAACTGTTCTACGTGGCCGCTCTCGTCCACGACCTGGGCCTGACCGCGCCGTTCGACAGCCACACCCTGTCCTTCGAGGAGGCGGGCGGCCATGTCGCGCGCGTGCTGACGGCGGGCCTGGGCTGGCCGGCGGACCGCCGGGACCGCGCCGCGGAGGTGATCGTCCTGCACATGCGGGACGACGTCACGGCCGCCGAGGACGTGGAGAGCCACCTCCTCCAGGTCGGCACCAGCGCCGACGTGTCGGGCCTGCGCGTCGAGGAGTTCGACGCCGGCTTCACCGCCGCCCTGCTCGCCGCTTACCCGCGGGGAGGCTTCGGCGCGTCCTTCCTCGCCCTGGTCGAGGAGCAGGCGCGGCGCAAGCCCGCCTGCGCGGCCGCCGGCTACGTGGCGGGCGGCGCGGCGGCCCGCATCGGGGCCAACCCGCTGGACCGGCGCGGCTGACCGCGCCGCCCGCACCGGGTCACGGGCGGCGGTCCCCGGCATCCGCGACCGCGTCGGATAGCGTGCCCGCATGTCGTGGGACGAGGACGGAACGCCGCACCCGCTCGCACAGCGCCGCACCGGCCGCAGCGAGCAGGAGCCGGACCGGCTGCCCGAGATCCGGGAGCTGGAGGCGCTCGGCTGGGAGCAGGCGCCCGAGAGCAGCCTCTGGGTGTTCCTGCCGTACGTATGGCCGCCCGGCGACCGGACCTGGATCCCCGACCGCTCCACGCACTGGGCGGTGGAGACCGGCCTCGACGGCCACGGCCACATCACCGGGGTGGAGTGCGCCCCGCTCTCCGAGGCCGACGTGGACCTCCTCGGCGGCGAGACCGACGCGGTCCTCGCGGACCTCGGCGTCCCGCCGCGCCCCCGGGGACGGCTGTGGCTGCTCCGCCCGGTCGGCGCCTTCCCCACGGTGGGCGCGGTCCTCGGCCACCTGCGCGCCGTGGCCGCCGAACGAGGCGTCGAGGAGCGGCCCTCGGCGGACTTCCTCGCCCTGGCCCGGACCGAACTCGCCGCCCTGGCACGCACCCGTACCGATCGCACCGAAGGACTCAGCACATGAACGACCCCGACCGGACCCCCGTAGAGGACACCCGCTTCGGCGGGATAACCGTCCGCCAGGAGGGCCAGGACCGCATCGAGGTCCACGGCGAGCGGATACCCCGCGTGATCCTGGAGCGCGACCCGGCGTCGGAAGTGGACCCGCGGACCGCCATCGGCACCCGCGACGCGGACCGCCTCACGATGCGGATCGACGGGCGTCAGGCCCGGCTGGAGCCGGCGAAGGGCGCCCTGACGAGGCACTCGTACCGGGTGGACGTGGAGTACGGGGGAGCGCGCTACCGCCTCGTCCCGGACTCGGTGCCCAGCAGCCGGCTGACCCGCGACGGAGTGCACCTCGGTGACTTCTCCTGCGACGGCGACGAGATGGTGCTCGCCGAATGGACGGAGGGCGCCGAGGTCGAGCCGGTGGACGCCTCGATCGGCTACGCCCTGGCGTCGGCCTTCGGCACGGGCGGCCAGCCCCTGTGGATGATGCTCGCCGACGGGGTGAGCAGCGCGCTCCCGTAGGGACGCCGCCCTGACCGTCCGGTCCGTCCTGCCCACCCTGGCCGTCCCGTCCGCCCGACCGTCCTGTCCGTTCCGCCCCGTCCTGCCGTCCGGCGGCCCCGTAGCTACGCTTGGCGTGAGGGGCGACCGACGGGAGGCCACCTCATGCACCGACGTCACCACTTCCACATCGACCACGCGGGGCATTCGGTGAGTGCCACCGTCCAGACGGGCCACAACGCGCTGGTGGAGGTACTGGTCGACGGGAAGGAGACGGGGCACGCCACGACGCACGACGACCATCCCGTGACCGTGCGGGTGGAACTGCCGACGGATCCCCCGACGTGGGCCTCGGTCCGCGCGACCCCGGGCCCGGGGCTGCCGCGCTGCGTCTTCGAGACGGCGGCCATCGAGCCACGGGTCATGTCGCCGCGCTCCTACTGACGGGCCGCGCCCAAAGCCGCCCGACGCCTGATTCCCGACGCCCGGCGTTGTCGGCAGTCCCCGTATCCTGATCACGCCGGTTCGGGGGATGCCGCGCATCAGGAGCGGGGGATGGGTGTGACGGACCGGGAAGCGCCACAGACGCATGTGGCGGGGTTCGCCGAAACCCTGCTGGGCGCGTGCGCGACAGGACGCAGGCTCACCCGGGACGAGCTGGAATCGCGCCGCGTGCAGGGGGAGCGGGCGGCGGAGGCCGGGCTGTCGCTGCGCGGGCTCATCAGGGAACACCTGGCCGTGACGCGGGAGGTCCAGCCACGGCTGGCGGCCGGCTCGACGGGCCCGCTGCTGGAGGCGGTGCAGCAGGCGGTGGACGCCTTTGCCGAGGGCCACGAGCGGGCGCAGCACCAGGCGGTCCGTCAGGAGGAGGCCGCGCGCCGCGAGTTCATCGACGACCTGCT
The DNA here is from genome assembly GCF_026340255.1 of Streptomyces sp. NBC_01408. GTDB lineage: Bacteria > Actinomycetota > Actinomycetes > Streptomycetales > Streptomycetaceae > Streptomyces. The sequence continues at coordinate 1,797,490 of NZ_JAPEPJ010000001.1, forward strand.
GTACGGGCGCAGCGACCTGGGCCGATTGGCGGAGCGGGCCGGACGCTTCGGCCTGCTGCTTTCCCAGGCCCACGCGGTCGCCGTCGCGACCGGGCCCGAACCGTACGGGGACGGCTACCCGGTGGCGCGCGGGATAGAGGAGGCGGTCCTGGCCCGGTTCGGCAACCGGAAGATCCTGCTGGCCACCAAGGACGGCCGGCTCATCTGTGTCGCTCCCGGGGACCAGCCCGACGTACTCGGCTACTTCGCCAAGCGGGCGTACGCGGCCACCGACGGCGGCCGGGTCGCCATCGGCCGCTCCCACCCGGGCGCGGGCGGGGTCGTCCACTCGTACGAGGAGGCGCTCAACGCGCTCGACCTCGCCGAGCGGATGCGTCTGGAGGGACCCGTGTTCCGCGCCGCGGACCTGCTGGTCTACCCGGTCCTCACCCGTGACCGGCAGGCCATGGCCGACCTGGTGGAGAGCGTCCTCGGGCCCCTCGGGCAGGCCCGGGGCGGCGCCCAGCCGCTCCTAGACACCCTCACCGCGTACTTCGACAGCGGCTGCGTGGCGACCGAGGCCGCCCGGCGGCTGTCGCTGAGCGTGCGGGCGCTGACGTACCGCCTGGAGCGCATCCACCGCCTCACGGCCGCGGACCCGGCCGATCCCGCGCACCGCTACACGCTCCAGACGGCGGTGATCGGCGCCCGGCTGCTGGGCTGGCCGGGGACCGGGGACTGACGGCGGGCTGCGTCGGCCGAGTGGGCTGCGCCGGCTGCGTCAAAGACGCGTAAAGATTGCCGGTGACAGGCAATGCGCGTCGCGTGTACGCGGTGGCACGATCCCCTTGTCCGGCTAGCACACCGGTTCAGACGGGGGAGTCTGCGTGGCCTTGTTTCTGGGTCTCGGCATTGCGGGGATCGTCCTGCTGGTCTGCTCGCTGGTGTTCGACGGGGTGCTGGAGGGGTTGCTCGACGGCGCCCTGGACGGGCTGCTCGACGGGTGGCTGTCGCTGCCGGTGGTCGCGGGGTTCGTTTCGATGCTCGGTTTCACGGGGGCGATCGTGCTCGGGTCCACCGGACTCGGGCCCGGCGCGGCGGCCGCCGCGGGAGCGCTGGCCGGTACGGGGGCCGGCTGGGCGAGGTACCGGTTCAGCCGGGCCCTGATGCGCGACGGCAGTGGCCGGGCGCCGCGTCAGGGCGACCTCGTCGGCTCGGCGGGGACCGTGGTCACCGCCGTCCCGGCGGGCGGCGGTTACGGCGAGGTCCTGCTGCGCCTCGGCGGCCAGCCGGTCAAGTACACCGCGAGCTCCGAGGGCGGCGCGCTGCCCCGGGGCGCCGAGGTGTGGGTGACGGCCGCGCCCTCGTCCACCTCCGTCACGGTCCGCCCCGTCGACCGCTGACGACACCCCCTTAGGGGGTGTCCTCCTCGTCCATCCGCTCTACGGGAGTTGTGTCATGAGCCCTGTCGTTACCGCCGTCGTGGGGGTGGTCGTCCTCCTCGTCCTGCTCGCACTGACCGTCATCACCCGCTACAAAGTGGCGGGCCCCAGCGAGGCGTTCATCATCACGGGCCGCCGCGGCAAGAAGTCCACGGATCCGACGACCGGTCAGGTCGTGACCGACACCAGCGGCCAGAAGGTCGTGGTCGGCGGCGGGGTGTTCGTCGTCCCCTTCGTGCAGCAGCGGTTCACCCTCGACCTGTCCAGCCGGCACATCCCGGTGGCGGTCCGCGGCGCGGTCACCCTGCGCGGCATCAAGGCCAACCTCGAAGGCGTCGCGATCGTCAAGGTCGGCGGCACCGAGGACGCCATCCGCGCCGCCGCCCAGCGCTTCCTCCAGCAGCAGGACGGCATCGTCGGCTTCACCCAGGAAGTGCTCTCCGGCGCCCTGCGCGCCATCGTCGGCCGGATGTCGGTGGAGGACATCATCCGCGACCGTGCCGCCTTCGCCGGGCAGGTCGCCGAGGAGGCCGAGGCCAGCCTCTCCGGCCAGGGCCTGGTCCTCGACGCCTTCCAGATCCAGGACATCACCACCGAGGGCTCCTACCTGGAGGACCTCGGCCGCCCCGAGGCCGCCCGAGCCAAGCAGGAGGCCGACATAGCGGAGGCCAACGCCCGGCGCACCGCCGCGCAGGCCCGTCTCAAGGCCGAGGAGGAGATCGCGGTCGCGGAGCGCACCCTGTACCTGCGCCAGGCCGAGATCAAGGCCGAGACCGACGCCGCCGCGGCCCAGGCGAACGCCGCCGGCCCGCTGGCCGACGCGGACCGCCAGCAGCAGATCCTCGCCGAGCAGGAGAAGGTCGCCGAACGCCAGGCGGCCCTGACCGACCGCCAGCTCGACACCCAGGTCCGCAAGCCCGCCGACGCCCGCCGCTACGAGGCCGAGCAGGAGGCGGAGGCCAAGCGGGTGGCCCGGGTCAAGCAGGCCGAGGCCGAGCGCGCCGCCGCCATCGCCGCCGCCCAGGCGGAGGCCGAGCGCTCCCGGCTGACCGGTGAGGGCGAGAAGCAGCGCCGCTCCGCCCTGGCCGAGGCCGAGGCCATCGAGGGCGCCAAGCGCGGTGAGGCCGAGCGGGCCCGGCGCGCGGCCATCGCGGAGGCGGTCCAGCTGGAGGGCGCCGCCGAGGCCGCGTCGATCGCGGCGACGGGCGCCGCCGAGGCCGAGGCGATGAACAAGAAGGCCGAGGCCTTCGAGCGTTACGGGGACGCCGCCGTCCTCCAGATGCTGGTCTCGGTGCTCCCGGAGGTCGTCGGCAAGGCCGCCGAACCGCTGGCCGCCATCGACAAGCTGACGGTCATCTCCACCGACGGGGCGAGCAAGCTCTCCCGTACGGTCGCCGACAACGTGGCCCAGGGCATGGAGCTCCTCGGCTCCACCACGGGTGTGGACCTCGCCCAGCTCCTCAAGGGCCTCACGGCCGCCAAGCCGGCCGGGGAGCCCGAGGCGGCGGCGACGGCCAACGGCAAGATCACCATTACGGGGTAGTGCGTACGAGGACGTGCCGGGGCCCGCTCGGGGGAGCGGGCCCCACGGGTCAGTGCCCGGGGGCGAGTTCGCCGCTCAGCGTGCGGTGGATGCGGGCGCTGTGCTCGTTGAGGCCGGTGATCTGCACGGTCTTGCCGCGCCGGGCGTACTTGGGGTGACGTCCGCCAGGCGGGCGACCCGCTTGGCGAATACGACCATCGCGGTGACGGTGCCCGCGATGACGCCGACGGCCAGGTTGTGGGTCGCCACCACGCACACCACGGTGACCACCATGACGGTGATCTCACCGGCCGGCATCCGCTTCAGCGTCCTGGGGGCCACCGAGTGCCAGTCGAAGGTCGCGAAGCAGACCATCACCATGACGGCGACCAGTGCGGCCATCGGGATCTCGGAGACGACCGGCCCGCAGACGATGCACAGCACCATCAGGAAGACGCCCGCGAGGAAGGTCGACAGCCGGGTGCGCGCCCCCGACACCTTCACGTTGATCATCGTCTGGCCGATCATCGCGCAGCCGCCCATGCCGCCGAGGAACCCGGTGACGATGTTGGCGACGCCCTGGCCGACGGATTCGCGCGTCTTGCTGGAGTGGGTGTCGGTGATCTCGTCGACGAGCTTCGCCGTCATCAGCGACTCCATCAGCCCGACCAGCGCCATGGCGAAGGCGTACGGGGCGATGGTGGTCAGGGTGTCCAGCGTGAACGGTACGTCGGGCAGCCCGGGCACCGGCAGGGACGAGGGCAGCGCCCCCTTGTCGCCGACGGTCGGCACCGCGATCCCGGCCGCCACGGTGACCGTGGTCAGGATGACGATGGAGACCAGCGGCGCGGGGACCGCCTTGGTGATCTTCGGGAAGAGCACCATCAGCGCCAGCCCGGCCGCGACCAGCGGGTACACCGGCCAGGGCACGTCCCGCAGTTCCGTCAGCTGCGCCATGAAGACCAGGATGGCCAGCGCGTTGACGAAGCCGACCATGACCGAGCGCGGTACGAAGCGCAGCAGCCGGGCCACCCCGAGCGCGCCGAGCAGGATCTGGAAGACCCCCGCCAGGATGACCGCGGCCACCAGGTAGCCGAAGCCGTGCTCCCGGTTGAGCGGGGCGATGACGAGGGCCACCGCCCCGGTCGCCGCCGAGATCATCGCGGGCCGGCCGCCGACGACGGCGATCGTCACGGCCATGGTGAAGGAGGCGAACAGCCCGATCGCCGGATCCACCCCCGCGATGATCGAGAAGGAGATGGCCTCGGGTATCAGCGCGAGCGCGACGACGAGCCCGCCGAGCACCTCGGTCCGCAGCACCTTCGGCGAGAGCCAGGAGGGCCGGCGCGGGACGCGCGGCCGCGCTGACGGGGACGGGGCGAGGGAGGGCATGGCGAAGCGGACCTGTCGTGTCGTGGGTGCGAAGTGAGGAGTGTACGTGGCTCCTCGCCGGCGCCCCGCGCACGCGGAAGGGCCCGGCCCGTGACACGGGTCAGGCCCTTCCCGGGGGCGCCGGTCCGCCCGCCCGGGGACCGTCCGGGGCGGGCGGACCGGCGGATCAGGTGGCGGCAGCGGCCGCGCCGGCCGCGCCAGTCGCTTCCGGCGTCAGGGACGGCTCGTCAGGTAGCCGCCCATGGAGGTGAAGTACTCGGACGCGGGCAGCTCCCGGCCGTCCTCGGTCCGTACGCGGGTGATGGCGAGGCCGTGGTTGCGTCCCGTCCGGGCGTCGGCTCCGGCGACGATCACCACGCCCTCGCCCTCCCGGTAGAAGATGCGGCCGGGGGTGCCGCCGTAGCGGCCCTCGGAGACGACGGCGGCGAGGATTTCGAGGCGCTTGCCCTTGTGGAAGGCGAAGGCGCTCGGGTACGGGGCGCACTGGGCGCGGACCAGGCGCTCCAGGTCCTGTGCGGGCCAGTTCCAGTCGACCCGGATGTCTTCCTCGGACCGCTTGTGGAAGAAGCTGGCCTGGGAGCGGTCCTGCTTGGTGAACTCGGTCTCACCGGAGGCGATGCGGTCCAGCGCGCCGATGGTGACCGGGGCGATGAGGTCCACGGTCTTGTGGAACAGGTCGGTGGTCGTGTCCTTCGGACCGACGGCGACCGACCGCTGGAGGACGATGTCGCCGGCGTCGAGCACCTCGTCCATCATGTGTGCCGTGACGCCGACTTCCGGCTCGCCGTTGATGAGGGCCCAGATCAGCGGGGAGAAACCGGCGTACTTGGGCAGCAGCGAGTCGTGGACGTTCAGGGTGCCGTGCTTGGGCAGGGTATAGATGCGCGGCGGGATCCAGGTGCGCCAGTTGTTGGCCACGAGGATGTCCGGGTCGGCTTCCTTGAGGAGCTGGAACAGCTCTTCGTCGTCCGGCCGGTTGCGGATGACCACGGGGACGCCGTGCTCCTCGGCCAGGTCCGCGACCGAATCGCTCCAGATCTTCTCGTAGGCGTGCTCGCTCTTGGGGTGGGTCACGACCATCACCACGTCGTGCTCGGAGTCCAGGAGAGCCTGCAGGGTGCGGTGACCCCAGGTCTGATAACCGAACATGACGACCCGCATGGGGTTCCTCCTCAGAAGAGCGACTGACCGGGATAAGTAAAGCAAGGCTTACCTAAGGGTGCAACGGGCCGCAATTCTGGCCCGGTTGACCTGATGATCGCCTGGTTGTCCGTTTTGCCCCGTCGACAGGGTGGCTGGATCAGGTTAGCTTTACCTAAGTTCCACGCGGCTGCCGGTCACCGGTGTGCCTGGACTTCCGTTTCCCCCCTCGCCTGACAGGACACCTGGCAGGCGGCTGTCCCGCACGATGGGAGTGACATGTCTCAGGCTCTTCCTGGCGACGCACCACTGATCCACGATCTAATCGGAATCGGCTTCGGGCCGTCCAACGTGGCCATGGCGATCGCGCTGAGCGAGCACAACGCGCGCGTCGGAAGGCAAGAGGCTGTCACCGCTCACTTCTTCGAGCAGCAGCCCAGTTTCGGCTGGCACCGCGGCATGCTCATCGACGACGCGACCATGCAGGTCTCCTTCCTCAAGGACCTGGTGACGCTCCGGAACCCGAGCAGCGAGTACACCTTCCTCCGCTTCCTGCAGAGCAAGGGCCGCCTGATCGACTTCGTCAACCACAAGAACCTCTTCCCGCTGCGGATCGAGTTCCACGAGTACTTCGAGTGGGCCGCGGCCAAGGTCGACGACATGGTCTCCTACGGCCACCAGGTCATAGCGGTCGAACCCGTAGTCCGTGACGGCGTCGTGGAGTACCTCGACGTGACGGCCCGTTCGGGCGACGAGGTGGTCACCCACCGCGCCCGCAACCTCGTCATCGGCACCGGCCTGCGCCCGGTCATGCCCGAGGGCGCCGAGCGGACCGACCGCGTGTGGCACAACTCCGACCTCCTCGCGAAGGTGGAGGGCCTGGAGGGCACCGACCCCTCCCGGTTCATCGTCGTGGGCGCCGGCCAGAGCGCCGCCGAGAACGTCGCCTACCTGCACCGCCGGTTCCCCGAGGCCGAGATCTGCGCCGTCTTCTCCCGCTACGGCTACAGCCCCGCGGACGACAGCAGCTTCGCCAACCGCATCTTCGACCCGCAGGCCGTGGACGAGTACTACAAGGCCCCGGAGGACATCAAGCAGAGGCTGATGGACTACCACGGGAACACCAACTACTCCGTGGTGGACATCGACCTCATCGACGACCTGTACCGCCAGGCGTACCAGGAGAAGGTCCTCGGCAAGGAGCGCCTGCGCTTCCTGAACGTCTCGCGCCTCACGGGCGTCGAGGAGACCGCCGACGGTGTCCGCGCCACCATCAAGTCCCTGGTCACCGGCGAGGAAGCGCCGCTGGACGCCGACGTGGTCGTCTGCGCCACCGGCTACCGGCAGGCCGACGCCCTCGGACTCCTCGGCGAGGTCGCCGAGCGCGTCCGCCGCGACGAGCAGGGCCGGGTGCGCGTCGAGCGCGACTACCGCATCTCGACCGATGCCGAACTGCGCTGCGGCATCTACCTCCAGGGCGGCACCGAGCACACCCACGGCATCACGTCCTCGCTGCTCTCCAACACCGCGGTCCGCGTCGGCGAGATCCTGGACTCGATCCTCGACCGCGACCTCAAGTCCGTGGCCGACGAGGTCCGTCCGGTCGCGGACGGGATCCCCTCCCCCCGCTGAAGCTCCCGGAGGCCTCCCCCCAGTCCTCCGGCTCCGGGGCCCCCGCCCCGTACAGTCCCACCTCGCCCGGCCCGCCGGCAGCGCCGTCCTGCGCGGCGGTCCGGGTACGCACTGTGAAACCCCCGTGAAAGGAACATCCGTGTCCACTGGTACACGCCCCGCGCTGACGCGGTTCGGCAGAATCTTCCCCCGTGTGGCCGTCGCCACCGCCGCCGCCGTCGCGCTCGCCGCCTGTGGCGGCGGCACCGAGAAGAAGGAGGCCGAGTCCACCCCCTCGGCCGCTCCGGACGCCAAGTCCGCCGCCTTCCCGGTGACCGTCGACCACAAGTACGGCAGCACCACGATCGACAAGGCGCCGGCGAAGGTCGTCACCCTCGGTCTGTCGGACCAGGACGCCGTCCTCGCCCTCGGCATCAAGCCGGTCGGCGCGGTGAACTGGTTCAAGGAGGACCCGTACGGCAAGTGGCCGTGGGCGAAGGACAAGTGGGGCGACGCCAAGCCCGCGATCGTCGGTGAGCGCGACGAGTACAACATCGAGAAGATCGCGGCCCTCAAGCCGGACCTGATCATCGCGCAGTACTCGGGCATGAAGAAGGAGCAGTACGACACCCTGTCGAAGATCGCCAAGGTTGTCGCCCAGCCCAAGGACCTGCCCGACTACGGCGCCTCCTGGCAGGTCATGACCCGCCAGATCGGCAAGTCCCTCGGCAAGGACACGGAGACCGAGAAGCTGATCGCGGACATCGACGCGCGCTTCAAGGCCGTCCGCGAGAAGCACCCCGACTTCGCGACGAAGACCATCGCCGTCGCCGACAGCTTCGAGGCCGGCAAGTACTCGGCGTTCACGAAGACCGACCCCAAGTCGATCTTCTTCTCCGAGCTCGGCTTCAAGCTGAAGCCCGAGATCGACGCCATGGTGGCGCAGCCCGGCTTCAACGTCGCCGAACTGAGCGCCGAGAAGCTCGACGTCCTCGACGTCGACCGCCTGGTGTGGGTCACCTCCAGCACCGAGGCCAACGACCGCATCAAGGCCGAGGCGCTCTACAGCAAGCTGAAGGTCCACCAGGAGAAGCGCGACCTGTTCGTGCCCTACCAGAACCCGGACATCGGCGCCGCGTTCTCCTTCAACACCGTCCTGTCGATCCCGTACGCCATCGACCAGGTCGAGCCGCTGATCTCGGGCATCAAGTAATCGCCGGTCCTCCGGCATCCCGCCCGTCCGCAGACCACCTCGCGGACGGGCGGGCCCGCTGCGCCCCGATCCTGGCCGACCGGGACACACCTCACTGACGCACCACCAGGGAAAGGCCCATTCGACGATGTTTGACGTCGTGTCTGACCGGACGTCCGCTTCCGGCATACCCGTCACGGGCGGGCAATCCGGCATCTGGCTCGCCCAGCAGATCGACCCGGACAGCTCCGCCTACAACATCGTCTTCACCCTGGACCTGCGAGGCGACATCGACCTCGGCCTCCTGGCCGCGTCGGTGCGGCAGGCCGTGGAGGAAGCCGAAGGCCTGCACGTGCGGGTCGGCGACGGCGAGGACGGCCCCCGGCAGACGCCCGTTCACGCGGACTTCGACGTCCCCGTCGTGGACCTGCGCGGCGCCGCCGACCCCGAGGCGGCCGCCGCCGACTGGATCGACTCCGAGCGCGACCGCCCCGCCGACCTGGCCCGCGGACCGCTCTTCGCACAGGCGCTGCTGCGGCTCGCGGACGACCGCGTCCGCTGGTACCAGCGCTACCACCACATCGTCCTCGACGGCATGGGCGTCGCCCTGATCACCCGCCAGGCCGGCGAGCTCTACACCGCGGGCGGCGCGGACCCCGCCCCGCGCGACCGCCGGATCTCCCGCCTCGTGGCCGCCGACCAGGCCTACCGCGCCTCGGACCGCCACCAGGAGGACCGCGCCTACTGGCTCGCGCGCATGGCCGCCCGGACCGAGCCCGTCCGCCTGGTCGAGCGTGCCGCGGTGCCCATGACGCGCCGGCTGCGCCGCACGTCGGAGCTGTCCGCCGCGGACACCCGCCGGCTGCACGCCGCCGCCGAGCGCGCCGGGACCCGCCCCTCGCGGCTGCTGATCGCGGCCGTCGCCGCCTACCTGCACCGGGTCAGCGGCGAGCAGGACCTCGTCCTCGGCCTGCCGGTCGCCGCCCGCCAGGACGCCGTGTCCGCCGAGATCCCCGGCATGGTCTCCAACATCGTCCCCCTGCGGCTGACCGTCCGCCCCGGCACGACCGGCACCGAACTCCTCGCCGAGGTCCGCACGGCCGTCGCCGGAGCCGTCGACCACGGGCGCTACCGCGCCGAGGACCTCGCCAGGGAACTGGGCCTCGCCGACGGCGTGCCCGAACTCGTCGGCCCGACGGTCAACATCCTGCCCCGCCCCGACAGCCTGCGCTTCGGCGACCTCGACAACGAACTCGACGCCGTCTGGCTCGGCCCCGTCAGCGACCTCGCCCTCAGCTTCGTCGAGACCGACGGGGGCCGCGGCATCCGGGTCCACCTCGACGCCGACGCCGACGCCTGCGACGAGCAGACCCTGCGCGACCACGAGCACCGCTTCCTGGCCCTGCTCGAAGCCTTCGCCGACGACCTGCACCGCCCCGTCGGCCGCATCGAACTGACCTCCGCCGCGGAACGCGCCCAGCTCCTCGGCGAGTTCGGCGTGTCGCCCCGCGAAACGGCCGAGCTCTCCTGGCCCGCCGCCTTCGAGCAGCAGGTACGGCGCACCCCCGACGCCGTCGCCCTCGTCTGCGAGGACCGGGAGCTCACGTACGCGGAACTGAACGCCGCGGCCAACCGGCTCGCCCGCCTCCTCGCCGCCCGCGGCGTGGGCGCCGAGGACGTCGTCGCCGTGGCCGTTCCGCGGTCCCCCGAACTCGTCGTGTCCCTGCTCGCCGTCATGAAGGCGGGCGCCGCCTACCTGCCGCTGGACGCCGACCACCCGCAGGACCGCATCCTCTACATGCTCGACGACGCCCGCGCGCGCACCGTCGTCACCACCCGCGAGCTCGCCGCCGCGCTGCCGGACGCCCCCGGCGTCGCCCACCTGCTGCTCGACGACCCGGCCGTGGCGGCCGAGTGCGCCGCGCTCGACGGCACCGACCCGGGCCTGCCCATCGCGCTCGACCAGGCCGCGTACGTCATCTACACCTCCGGATCCACCGGCCGCCCCAAGGGCGTCGTCGTCTCCCACGACGGCGTCGGCAGCCTCGTCGCCACGGCCACCGACCGCATCGGCATCACCTCCGGCAGCCGGGTCGTGCAGTTCGCGTCCGTCGGCTTCGACGTGACGGTCTGGGACCTCATCATGTCGCTGTGCGTCGGCGGCCGGATCATCGTCGTCCCCGCCGAGCGCCGCGTCGCCGGGGCCGCCTTGACCGACTACATCGCGCGCCACCGCGCCACCCACATGATCCTGCCGCCGTCGCTCGTCTCGGCGCTGCCGCAGGACTGCGACCTGCCCGACGGCGCCGTCCTGATCGTCGGCACCGAAGCGGTGCCCAGCGAGCTCATCGCCCGCTGGGCCGGCCGGCTCCAGGTCGTCGTCGCGTACGGCCTCACCGAGGCGACCGTCAACTCCACGCTGTGGGTGGCGGAGGCGGACCGTCCGGGTCCCGCGCCCATCGGCGAGCCCGACCCCAACACCCGCGCCTACGTGCTCGACGCGGCGCTGCGCCCGGTGCCCGTCGGCGCCGAGGGCGAGCTGTACGTCGCCGGGCGCGGCCTGGCCCGCGGCTACCTCGGCCGGCACGGGCTCACCTCCGAGCGCTTCGTCGCCGACCCGTACGCCGCCGAGCCGGGCGGTCGCATGTACCGCACGGGCGACCGCGTCCGCTGGGCCGCCGACGGCAACCTGGAGTTCCTGGGCCGCTCCGACGGCCAGATCAAGATCCGCGGCCACCGGATCGAGCCCGGCGAGGTCGAGAGCTTCCTGATGGCCTGCCCGGGCATCGCCCAGGCCGCCGTGTTCGTCCGCGAGGACCACCGCAGCGCCAAGCGGCTCGTCGCCTACCTCGTCGCCGAGGCCGGTACGGACGCCGACGCCTCCGTCGCGCAGGCACGCACCCTGATCGCCGAGGCGCTGCCCGACTACATGGTCCCGTCCGCGGTCGTCCGCCTCGACGGGCCGCTGCCGCTGACGCCCAACGGCAAGCTCGACGCCCGGGCCCTGCCCGAGCCCCAGTGGACCGCGACCGTCGGCGGCGACGCGCCCACCACCCCCGCCGAGACGGTGCTCGCCGGGCTCTTCGCCGACGTGCTCGGCCTGCCCTCGGTCGGCGTCCACGACAGCTTCTTCGAGCTGGGCGGCGACAGCATCGTCGCCATCCAGATGGTCAACCGGGCCCGCGAGGCCGGGCTGGCGATCAGCCCGCGCGACGTGTTCCGCCAGCGCACCGTCGCCGCGCTCGCCAGGACGGCGGGCGAGGCCCCGGCCGCCGCGCCGGCGGCCCCGGCGGTGGAGCTCGACGAGGACGCCCTGCCCGTCTCGCCGCTCCAGGAAGGATTCTTCTTCCACGCGGAGTTCGACCAGGACGCCGGTGACCTGTACGTCGTCCAGGAGCTCCTCGACCTGGAGGGCGAGGTCGACGCCGAGCGGCTGCGCGGCTCCCTCCAGCTGCTGCTCGACCGGCACCCGCTGCTGCGCGCGTCGTTCCGCCAGCTGCCCGGCGGCCAGGTCGTCCAGCGGATCCCGGGCCACGCGGCCCTGCCCTGGAGCGAGGCCGACACGGCCCGCACCCCGCTGGAGGACGTCCTGCGGCAGGACCGCGCCGAGCGCTTCGACCTCGGCCGGCCGCCGCTGATGCGCGCCACCCTGATCAAGGACGGGCAGCGCAGCCGACTGCTGCTGACCCTCCACCACATCATCGCCGACGGCTGGTCGGTCTCCGTCCTGCTGCGCGAGCTGACCGCCGCCTACCAGGGCGAGGCGCTGCCCGAGCCGCCCGCCCCGCAGCCGTACCTGGCGTGGCTGGCCGGCCGGGACCGCGACGCCGCGCGCAGCGCGTGGCAGCAGGCGCTGGCCGGTCTGGACGAGCCCACCCGGCTGCTCGCCCCCGCCGCCGGGACGGCCGAGGACGGGCCCGTGCCCGTCGCCGCCCCCGAGGACGTGGACGTCCGGCTGCCCGAGTCGCTCACCGCCGGCCTGACCGCCCGCGCCCGCAGCCACGGCCTCACCCTCAGCACCGTCGTGCACGGCGCCTGGGCGCTGCTCCTCGGCGGCCTGACCGGCAGCCGGGACGTCGTCTTCGGCACCACCGTCTCCGGCCGCACCACCGAGGTCGAGGGCCTGGACGCGGCCGTGGGCCTGTTCATCAACACCGTCCCGGTCCGGGTCTCCCTGCGCCCGGACGAGGCACTCGCCGAGCTGCTGCTGCGCGTCCAGGACGAGCACGCGGCCCTGCTGGACCACCAGCACCTCGGGCTCGCCGAGATCCAGCGGATCGCGGGCGGCGGCGAACTCTTCGACACGCTCGTGGTCTTCGAGAACTACCCCTCCGGCGACCTGTCCGCCGAGCAGGACGCGCAGGCGCTGCGCGTCACCGGTGCCGAGGTCTTCGACTCCGTGCACTACCCGCTCGCGCTGATCGTCGAGCCCGGCGGCGCCCAGCTGTCGCTGCGGTTCAAGTACGACGCCTCCCGGCTCGGCCAGACCGCCGTCACGGCCGTCGCCCACCGCTTCGAGGCGCTGCTCCAGGCCCTCGTGTCCGACCCCGCCCGCCCGGTCGCCCGGGTCGAGGTGCTGTCGGGCCGGGAGCAGGAGCAGCTCACCGCCCTGAACGCCACGGCACGCACCCTGCCGGCCGCGGACGCCACCCTCGCCTCGCTCTTCGCCGCCCAGGCGGCGCGGACCCCCGGCGCCCCGGCCGTCGTCTTCGAGGACACCACCCTCGACTACGCCGAACTCGACCGGCGCGCCGAGGCGCTGGCCCGGCGCCTGCGGGCCCGTGGCGCGGGCCCCGAGCAGTTCGTGGCGGTCGCGGTGCCCCGCTCCGCGGAGCTGATGGTCGCACTGCTCGGCGTGCACAAGGCCGGAGCCGCCTACCTGCCGCTGGACCTCGACTACCCCGCCGACCGGGTCGCGTTCATGCTCGCCGACTCGGGCGCCCGTACCGTCGTGACCACCGCCGACGCGGCCGGTCGGCTGCCCGAGGTGCCCGGTCTCGCCCATGTCCTGGTGGACCGCCCCGAAGAAGCCGCCGTCACCCCCGACGCCGCCGGCACGGCGGGTACGCCCGCCGGACCCGACCACCCCGCCTACCTGATCTACACCTCCGGCTCCACCGGACGCCCAAAGGGCGTCGCCGTCACCCACCGGGCGATCGTCAACCGCCTGGCCTGGATGCAGGACGAGTACGGGCTCACCGCCGACGACCGCGTGCTGCAGAAGACCCCGTCGAGCTTCGACGTGTCCGTCTGGGAGTTCTTCTGGGCCCTCGTCGAGGGCGCGACCGTCGTCCTCGCCCGGCCCGACGGCCACCGCGACCCCGCCTACCTCGCCGACCTGATCCGCACCCGGCGGATCAGCACGATGCACTTCGTGCCGTCGATGCTGGCGGCGTTCGTCCAGGTCCTGGAGGCCGCCCCCGGCGCCCCGGAGTGGGCAGCGAGCCTGCGCCGCGTGTTCTGCAGCGGCGAGGCCCTCACCGGCCCCGACGCCCGCCGCTGGCACGAGCTGACCTCCCGCCACGGCAGTGCCCCCGTGCCGCTGCACAACCTGTACGGGCCCACCGAGGCGGCCGTCGACGTGACGTACTTCCCCTACGAGGGGGGCACCGAGCTCGCCGTGCCGATCGGCCGGCCCGTGTGGAACACCCGGCTGTACGTGCTGGACTCCTTCCTGCGGCCCGTCCCCGAGGGCGTACCGGGCGAGCTGTACCTCGCCGGCGTCCAGCTGGCCCGCGGCTACCACGACCGGCTCGGCCTGACCGCCGAGCGGTTCGTCGCCGACCCGTTCGGCGGGCCCGGCGAGCGCATGTACCGCACCGGCGACCTGGTCCGGCGCCGCGCCGACGGCGCCGTCGAGTACCTCGGCCGCACCGACCGGCAGGTCAAGATCCGCGGCAACCGCATCGAACTGGGCGAGATCGAGGCGGCCGTGGCCGCCCTGCCCGGTGTCGCCCGCGCCGCCGTGATCGTCCGTGACGGAGCCCTGCTCGGCTACGCCGTCCCCGCCGCGGGCGCGTCCCTGGACGCCGAAGCCCTGCACCGGGAGCTCGCCGCGGCGCTGCCCGCGACGATGGTGCCGGCGGCCCTCACGGCCCTCGACGAGATCCCGCTGACGCCCAGCGGCAAGCTCGACCAGAACGCCCTGCCCTCGCCGTCCGTCGCCCCCCGGGCCGGCGGCCGCGCGCCCCGCGACGAGCGGGAACGCGCCCTGTGCGAGATCTTCACCGACGTCCTCGGCATGACCGGGATCGGTGCCGACGACGACTTCTTCGTGCTCGGCGGCGACAGCCTCACCTCGATCTCCGTCGCCACCCGGGCCCGTGAAAGGGGACTGGCCATCAGCCCGCGCGATGTGTTCGAGCACCGCACGCCCGCCGTGCTCGCCGCGACGGCCGCGAGCGTGCCGGACGAGACCGCTCCGGCGGCCCCGGCGGCCCCGGCAGCCCCGGCGGCCCCCGCCGCCGGTGTGACCGTGTCCGCCGGCGACGCCGGACAGGCGGCCGCGGCCCTGCAGGCCGTGCTCGCCCTCCAGCAGCAGTCCGGCGCCGCGATCGACCCGGCCCTGCAGGCGCTGCTCGCCCAGCTGACCGCCGCCGCGCCCGTAGAGGAGCCCCCGGCCCCCGCCCCGCTCGGCGGACTGGAGCTCTCCGAGGAGGAGACCGCCCGCGTCGAGGCCGCCGCCGGGCTGCCGGTCGCCGACATCTGGCCGCTCTCCCCGCTCCAGGAGGGCATGTACTTCCACGCCACCTACGACGCGGGCGACGCGCTCGACGTCTACCTGTCGCAGGAGACCCTGGACTTCGACCACCGTCTGGACGCGGACCGGCTGCGCGCCGCCTGCCGGGCGATCCTGGAGCGCAACGCCAGCCTGCGCGCGGGCTTCACCAGCGACGGCCTGCCCCGGCCCGTGCAGTTCATCGCGGACGGCGCCGAGATCCCCGTGCTGGAGACCGACCTGTCCGGTCTGCCCGCCGACGAGCAGCGCTCCCGCGTGGAGGAGCTGCTCGCCGCCGACCGCCGCAAGCGCTTCGACCTGTCGGCGCCGCCGCTGTGCCGCCTCCAGCTGATCCGGCTCGCCGACGGCCGCGACCGGCTCGTCGTCACCCACCACCTCATCCTGTGGGACGGCTGGTCCGCATGGCTGTTCCTGGAGGAGCTGTTCACGCTGTACGAGCGGTCCGGCGAGACCGCCGGCCTGCCCGCCCCGGGCTCGTACCGCGACTACCTGGAGTGGCTGGACCAGCAGGACACGGCCCAGGCCGTCGGCGCGTGGCGCGACGCGCTCGCGGGCTTTGACGAGCCCACCCTCGTCGCCCCCACGGGCCGCGACGCGGGCCCGGTCATCCCGGTCGACCTCGACGCCGTGCTGACCCGGGAGACCAGCGACCGGCTGCGCGCCCTGGCGCGCCGGCACGGCCTCACCCTGAACACCGTGCTCAACGCCGCCTGGGGCCTGGTCCTCTCCGCGATGACCGGCCGCGGCGACGTCGCCTTCGGCACCGCCGTCGCGGGCCGCCCCGCGGACGTACCGAACGTCGCCGGCATCATCGGCATGTTCCTCAACACCATCCCGGCCCGGATCGCCTTCAGCCCGGACGAGCCGCTGCTCGCCCTGCTGCGCCGCATGCAGTCCGAGCGCGCCGGCGTCATGCCGTACGAGTACGTGGGCCTCGGCACCCTCCAGCAGGAGACGGGTCACCGCCGCCTGTTCGACACGCTCTTCGTGCTCCGCTCCGCCGACGGCGAGGACCGTGCCGCGGCGCTCCGCCAGCGCTACGGCATCACCGACGTCTCGAACGTCGACGGCACGCACTTCCCGCTCACCTTGATCGTCACGCCCGAGACCAGGCTGAGAGTGACCCTGGCGGCCCGGCCCGACCTCTTCGACGCGGAGGCCGCGAGCACGATCCTGGGCCGGTTCACGACCGTCCTGGAGCGGCTCGGCGAGCTCCTCGCCGCCCCGGACGCCGCGTCCGCCCGTACCGTCGGCGTCGACTTGCTGCTCCCGCCGGAGCGCGCCGCCCTGACGGCCGAGTGGGCCCACAGCCGCGAGCCCGTGCCGGACGAGACGATCGCCGACATGCTGACGGCCCAGGTCGCCAGCACCCCGGACGCGGTCGCGCTGGTCTTCGGCGAACGCGCCCTGACGTACGCCGAGCTCGACGCGCACATCAACCGGATCGCCCGCCTGCTCCTGGCCCGCGGTGCCGGGCCGGAGAAGGTCGTCGCGCTGGCACTGCCCCGGTCCATCGACATGGTGGCCGCGCTGTTCGCCGTCCTGCGGACCGGCGCCGCCTACCTGCCGCTCGACCTGGACCACCCGGCCGACCGGCTGCGGCTGATGGCCGAGGACACCGGCCCGCTGTGCCTGGTGTCCACCGCGGCCGTCGCCCCGACCCTGCGCGGCGACAGCGGCCCGGTGGCCCCCGAACTCCTCCTGGACGACGAGGCCGTCGCCGCCGAGCTGTCCGCCCTGCCCGGCGGCGAGATCACCGACGCCGAGCGGCCGGCCTTCGCCCACGACGTGCCCGGCCGCCTGGAGTACCCGGCGTACGTCATCTACACCTCCGGTTCCACCGGCCGGCCCAAGGGCGTCGTCACCCCCTACCGGGGCCTGACCAACATGCAGCTCAACCACCAGAAGGAGATCTTCGACCCGGCCATCGCCTCGGCCGGCGGGCGACGGCTGCGCATCGCGCACACCGTGTCCTTCGCCTTCGACATGTCGTGGGAAGAGCTCCTGTGGCTCGTCGAGGGCCACGAGGTCCACGTCTGCGACGAGGAACTGCGCCGCGACGCGGAGGCGCTGGTCGCCTACTGCGACCGGCACCAGGTCGACGTGGTCAACGTGACCCCGACGTACGCCCAGCTCCTCATCGAGGAAGGCCTCCTCGACAGTGACGAGCAGGCGGGCAAGCACCGCCCCGCACTGGTCCTGCTCGGCGGCGAGGCCGTGTCCGACACCGTGTGGACGACGCTGCGCCGCACCGAGGGCACCTACGGCTACAACCTGTACGGCCCGACCGAGTACACCATCAACACCCTCGGCGGCTCGACGGCGGACAGCGCCACCCCCACGGTCGGCATGCCCATCCGCAACACCCGCGCCTACGTCCTGGACGCCATGCTGCGCCCGGTCCCGCCCGGCTGCCCCGGCGAGCTGTACATCTCCGGCACCGGCCTGGCCCGCGGCTACCACGACCGCCCCGCGCTGAATGCCGAGCGGTTCGTCGCGGACCCCTTCGGCGAGCCGGGCGAGCGGATGTACCGCACCGGCGACCTCGTCCGGCAGCGGCCCGACGGCCTGCTCGACTTCCTGGGCCGCACCGACGACCAGGTGAAGATCCGCGGCTACCGCATCGAGCTGGGCGAGATCGCCGCGGCCCTCTCCGCGCACCCCGAGGTCGCCCACGCGGCCGTCGTCGTCAACGAGAGCACCGGGACCAAGCGCCTGGTCGGCTACTTCGCACCCGAGGACGCCGCGGCAGCCGGGGAGGCCGGGGAGGACCTGCTCCAGCGGCTGCGCGAGCACCTGAAGGCCGGACTGCCCGACTACATGGTCCCCTCCGCGCTCGTCCCCGTCGCCACCCTGCCGCTCACCGTCAACGGCAAGCTGGACGTCCGCGCCCTGCCCGCCCCCGACTTCGCCGGCAGCGGCACGAGCCGCGCCCCCCGCACCCCGCGGGAGGAGACGCTCTGCGCCCTCTACGCCGAGGTGCTCGGCCTGCCCGAGGGCAGCGTCGGCATCGACAGCGACTTCTTCGAGCTGGGCGGCCACTCGCTGCTGGCCACCCGGCTCGTCAGCCGGGCCCGTACCGCCCTCGACGCCGAACTCGCCATCCGCGACCTGTTCGAGGCGCCCACCGTCGCCGAGCTGGTCGAGCGCGCGGCCCGCTCCGGCGGCGCCGCCCGCCCGGCGCTGACCGCCGGCGAGCGGCCCGACGAGCTGCCGCTCTCCCACGCCCAGCAGCGGCTGTGGGTCATCCAGCAGATCGAGGGCACCTCCGCCGCGTACAACTTCCCGCTGGTCATGCGACTGCACGGGGCCCTCGACACCGACGCGTGGGAAGCCGCCCTCGCCGACGTCACGGCCCGGCACGAAGCCCTGCGGACGCTGTTCGTGGAGGGCGAGGGCCAGACCATCCAGCGGGTGCTGCCCGCGGAGCGGGCGCGGCCCGTCGTGGAGCGGCTGCGCGCCACCGAGGACGAGGTGCCCGGCATCGTCGACGCGGCCGTCAACCGGCCGTTCGACCTCGCCGCCGAACTCCCGCTGCGCGCCACGATCGTGGAGCTGGCCCCTGAGGACCACGTCGTCGTCCTGCTCCTGCACCACATCACCACCGACGAGTGGTCGGACCGTCCGTTCCTGCGCGACCTGGCCGCCGCCTACGCGGCCCGCACCGGCGGCAGCGCCCCGAAGTGGGAGCCGCTGCCCGTCCAGTACGCCGACTACGCCCTGTGGCAGCAGCGCCTGCTCGGCGACCCGGCGGACGCGGACAGCCTCGCCGCCCGGCAGCTGGACTACTGGCACACCACCCTGGACGGCGCCCCCGAGGAGCTGGAACTGCCCACGGACCGGCCGCGCCCGGCCCGGCCGGCGTTCACCGGCGCCGAACTGGACATCGCCTTCGACGGCGACGTCCACGAGGGCCTCAAGCGGCTCGCCCGCGAGACCGGCGCAAGCATGTTCATGGTGGTGCACGCGGCCGTGGCCGCCCTGCTCCACCGCATGGGCGCCGGCACGGACATCCCCCTCGGCTCGCCCATCGCGGGCCGCGGCGAGGAAGCCCTGGACGACCTGGTCGGCTTCTTCGTCAACACCCTGGTGCTGCGCACCGACCTGAGCGGCGACCCCAGCTTCACCGAGCTGCTCGGCCGGGTCCGGGAGACCGACCTCGCGGCGTTCTCGCACGCGGACGTGCCGTTCGAGTCGGTCGTGGAGAAGCTCAACCCGACCCGCTCGCTGTCCCGCAACCCGCTGTTCCAGGTGATGGTCGGCTACCACGCCCGCACGGGCGACGGGCTGGAACTGCCCGGACTGCGCGCCGACTACGTGCCGTTCCGCATCAGCTCGGCCAAGTTCGACCTGGTGTTCAGCTTCACCGAGCACACGCCCGCCGACGGCGGCGCGGGCTCCCTGGGCTGCCGCCTGGAGTTCGCCACCGAGCTCTTCGACCACACGACCGCCGAGCGCCTCGGCGAGCGCCTGCGTGCGCTCGTCGCGGCCCTGGTCGCCGCACCCGGGCGCCCCGTCTCCCAGGCGGAGATCCTCGCGGACGACGAGCGCCGGCTGGTCCTGGAGGGCTTCAACGGAGCCCCCCGCACGGTCGAGGAGGAGACCTTCCCGGCCCTGTTCGCGCGGCGGCTCGCCGAGCGGCCCGACGCGGTCGCCGTCGTCGACCAGGCCCGTACGGTGACGTACGAGGCGCTGGACGCCCGGTCCAACCGGATCGCCCGGCTGCTGGCCGCCCACGGCGTGGGCGCCGAGGGCGTGGTCGGCGTGGCCGTGCCCCGCTCGGCCGACATGATCGCCACGGTGCTCGCCGCGCTCAAGCTGGGCGCCGCGTTCCTGCCCCTCGACCTGGCCCATCCCGCCGACCGGCTGGCCTACATGATCGAGGACTCGGGCGCGGGACTGGTCGTCGGCACCGAGCCCGTCGCGGGGAAGATCCCCGAGGCGCAGGGTGTACCGCTGGTGCTGCTCGACGCCCCGCAGACCGCCGCCGAGCTGGCCGAGCTGCCCGAATCCGCCCTCGCGGGCGGACCGGTCGGCCTCGACCAGGCCGCGTACGTGATCTACACCTCCGGTTCGACGGGCCGCCCCAAGGGCGTCGTCGTCCCGCACGAGGGCATCGCCAGCCTCGTCGCCACCGCGGTGGACCGGATGGGCCTGGGGCGCGACAGCCACGTCCTGCAGTTCGCGTCCATCGGCTTCGACGTCTTCGCCTTCGAGCTGTCGATGGCCCTGTGCCACGGCGGGCGCCTCGTCCTCATCACGGACGAGGCCCGCGTCGCCGGGCCCGAGCTCACCGACTTCCTCGCGGACCAGCGGATCACCCACATGATCCTGCCGCCGTCCCTGGTGTCGGCGCTGCCCGCGGGCTGCGAGCTGCCCGAGGGCTCCACCGTCCTCGTCGGTACGGAGACGGTGCCGCCGGACCTGTTCGAGCGGTTCGGCGCCACGGCCCACCTGATCTGCGCGTACGGGCTCACCGAGGCGACGGTCAACTCCACGCTGTGGCCCGCCCGCGAGCACGGCGGCCGCCCCGGCAGCCGCGTCCCCATCGGTCGGCCCGACCCCAACACCCGCTGCTACGTCCTGGACGACACCCTGCGCCCGGTCCCGCCGGGCGTGGTGGGCGAGCTGTACGTGTCCGGCCGCGGCCTGGCCCGCGGCTACCTCGGCAAGTCTGGGCTGACCTCGGAACGCTTCGTCGCCGACCCCTTCGGCGCCCCCGGCACCCGCATGTACCGCACCGGTGACCGCGCCCGCTGGCTCGCCGACGGCAACCTCGACTTCCTCGGCCGCGTCGACACCCAGGTGAAGGTGCGCGGCTTCCGGATCGAGCTCGGCGAGATCGAGGCGGCCCTCGCCTCGCACCCGTCGGTCGCCCAGGTCGCCGTACTGCCCGACCGCGACGGCGACATCGTGCGCCTCGTCGGCTACGCCGTTCCGGACACGGGCGAGCTGGACCCGCGGGACCTGCGCGCCCACGTGGCCGGGCTGCTGCCCGAGTACATGGTCCCGGCGCTCGTCGTCCCGCTGGACGGCCCGCTGCCGCTGACGCCCAACGGCAAGCTGGACCGGAAGGCGCTGCCCGCGCCCGACTGGTCCGCGATGACCGGCGACGCCCGCCCGGCCACCGAGACGCAGGCCCGCCTGGCGGCCCTGTTCTGCGAGATCCTCAAGCTGGAGAAGGTCGGCGTCCACGACAACTTCTTCGCGCTCGGCGGCCACTCCATGGCCTCGATGCGGCTCCTGGGCCGCATCCGCGCCGAGTTCGGGGCCGAGCTGAGCATCCGCGACGTCTTCGACGCGCTGACCGTCGCCGGCATCGAGGACAAGCTGAAGGGCGCGGCGTCGGCCCGCCCGGCCCTGAGCCCGGCGGCCGAACGCCCGGACACGCCGCTCGCGGCGCCCGTCCAGCGCTGGCACTGGGACGCCTTCCGCCGCCACGGCCGCTTCGACCACGCGCTCGTGCTGCGCTCGCCCGGCGGCCTGGACGCGGACGCCCTGTCCGCCGCGCTCGCCGATGTGGCGGCCCGTCACGAGCCGCTCCGCACGGCGTTCACGGAAACGGACGGCGTGCTGCACCACAGGGCCGCCGGGGCCCCGGCCCTGATCCGGGAGACGTGCGAGGACCTGGAGGCCCGCCTGGCGGAACTGGCCGCCGGTGCACCGGAGCCGGACCGCGCCGCGCCGCTCGCGGCCCACCTGCTGACGGCCCCCGGCGGGTCGCAGGCACTGCTGCTGGCCATGCACTACCTGGTGGTCGACGAGTGGTCGGTCGTCCCGCTGTTCCGCGACCTGACCGCGGCCTACGCGGCCCGGACGGACGGCCGGGCGCCCGCCTGGCAGCCGCTGCCGGTCTCGTACGCCGACTACGCCCAGTGGGCCCGCGAGGTCCTGGGCGACCTGGACGACCCGGACAGCCGGGGCGGCCGGCAGCTCGCCTGGTGGCGCGAGACGCTCAAGGACGTACCGGCCGAACTGGCCCTCCCGGCGGACGGCCCGCGCTCGTCCTCCGCGGGCGCGGACCACGTCGGCTTCGTCCTCGACGAGCGGCTGCACGCGGCCGTGGACGACCTCGCCCGGGCGACCGGCACGAGCATGTTCATGGTGCTGCACTCCGCCCTGGCGGCGGTGCTCACCGCCCACGGAGCGGGCACGGACCTGCCCATCGGTACGATGGTCGCCGGCCGTACGGACGACCAGCTGGCCGACCTGGTGGGCTGCTTCTTCAACACGGTCTTGCTGCGCACCGACACGGCGGGCGACCCGACGTTCGCGGAACTGCTGTCCCGCGTACGGGAGACCACGCTCAGCGCCCTCGACCGCCAGGAAGTCCCCTTCGAGGAAGTCGTCCGGGCGACCGGACTGCCTCAGCAGGGCCCGCAGGTCATGGTGATCCACCATGAGCAGGCGGACCTGGAGCAGCTGGAGGGCGGCATCGGCTCACTCGACGCCGTACCGACCGGTTCCACCCGGGCCCAGCTGACCCTCAGCTTCTACGAACCGCAGGGGGACGGCCCCGTCCACTGCGGCCTGATCCACGCGACCGACCTGCTCGGCACCGCCAAGGCACGGCGACTCGCCGACGAACTCCAGAGGCTGCTGCGCACCGTGGCAGCCGACCCGCAGCAGCCGCTCTCGGAGCTGTTCACCGCCATGTCCACAAGGAGTGACAACGCATGACCACCAACCCGTTCGAGGACCCGCAGGGCCGCTTCCTTGTCCTGGTCAACGACGAGATGCAGCACTCGCTGTGGCCGTCCTTCGCGGAGGTCCCCGCCGGCTGGCGGACCGCCTTCGGCGAGGACACGCGTGAGGCGTGCCTCTCGTACGTCGAGGAGCACTGGACGGACCTGCGCCCGGCGAGCCTGGTCGCCCAGCAGGGCTGACCGGTAGCGGGCCCGACGCCGCCGCCCGTGGAGAACCTCCTCCACGGGCGGCGGCGTTCGCGCGTCCGGCTTCCGAAGCCGGGCCGTGGGGACACGCCGGAGGTTCCCCGCAGGACGAGCGCGCAACCCGGGCCAGGCCAAAAACAGCCCCGCCGGCGTTTGAGGCGCGGGGTCCGGCGCGGAGCCCCGTGCAACGGCGCCGCACCAGACGGGCGAAGCCGCGCCGCAGGCCAGGCGCGGAGCCCCGTGCAACGGCGCCGCACCGACCGACCCCCGCCACACCCGGCCAAGCCCCCCGCAGGGGCACGGCAGAAGGCCCCCGCCCGGAGTACCGGGACGGGGGCCTTCTGTGCGGTGCGGGTGGGGGTACGGGTCAGGCCTGGACCGCCGGTTCGCGGCGGCTGTCGGACCACGCCGACCAGAGTTCGGCGTAACGGCCACCCGCCGCGACGAGTTCCGCGTGGGTGCCCGTCTCGACGATCCGCCCCTGGTCCAGGACGACGACGCGGTCGGCGGTCGCCGCCTGCGGGAGCCGGTGGGCGACCATCAGGCCCGTACGGCCCTCCAGGGCGCGCAGCGCGGCGGTCTCCAGCACGCGGGCGCCCGCGCTGCCGGCGTCGGCGGTGGCCTCGTCCAGGATCGCGATGGGCGGGTCGGTGAGGACGAGGCGCGCGAGCGCGAGGTGCTGCGCCTGGGTCACCGTGAGCCGGTGGCCGCCCTCGCCCACGACCGTGGCCAGCCCGTCGGGCAGCGCGTCGACCCACTGCAGGGCGTCGACGTGGGCCAGCGCGGTGCGCAGTTCCTCGTCGGTCGCCCCGGGGCGGGCCAGCCGCAGGTCCTCGGAGAGCGGGCCCGCGAAGACGTGGACCTCCTGGCTGATCAGGGTGACCGCCTGCCGGACCCCGGCGGCGCCCAGCTCGCGGGAGTCCACGCCGCCCAGGGAGATTGCACCGGTCGCCGGGTCGTGGACGCCCGCGATCAGCTTCGCGAGCGTGGTCTTCCCGGCGCCGCTGGCGCCCACCAGGGCGACGCGCTCGCCGTCCCCGACCTCCAGGTCGACGTCGCTGAGCACCGGGTGGCCGTCCACGTAGGCGTGGCTGAGGCCGGACACCTTGACCGAGCCGTCGACCGGTGCGGCGGCCCGGACGTCGGGCTCCCGTTCGGCGGGGAGGCTCGAAACGCCGACGAGACGGGCGAGGCTCGCTCCGGCGGACTGGGCGTCGTCGATGAGGAACAGCGCGGCGTTGATCGGGTTGAACAGGCCGTGGAAGTAGAGCGCGGCCGCGGTCGCCGTACCGATGCTCACCGAGCCGTTGTCGACCAGGAAGAAGCCGGTGACGAGGATCGCCGTCATGCCGACGAACTCGGCGATGTTCAGGCGGGAGAAGAAGCCCGAGACCAGGCGCATGCCGCGCGCCGCGAGGTCGACGGCGGTCTGCGACCGCTGCTCGACCAGCTCTTCGTGGCGCCGGTTGAGGCGGAACGCCCGCACGGTACGGACTCCGCCGACGCTGTCGAGCAGCTGGTGCTGGAGGGCCCCGGTCGCCACCCGGTGGGCGGCGTAGATGCTCGCGGCGCGCGGGATGTACCAGCGGACCGTGAGGATGTGCACGGGGACGGCCAGCAGGACGGCGGGCAGGAAACGCCAGTCGAGGACGGTGAGGCCCACCAGCGTCAGCACGATGGTGAGGAAGGCGTTGGCGAACTCGGGCAGGGCCTGGCGAACCGCCCGGGCGATCAGGGTGACGTCGCCGGTGACACGCGAGGTGAGGTCGCCGGAACCGGCCTTCTCGACCCGTTCGAGCGGCAGTCGCAGCGCCCGCGAGATGAAGCGTTCCCGCAGGTCGGCGAGGACCGTCTCGCCGAGCCTGGCCACCAGGGACTTGCCGATGGCCGTGGCGATGCCCCGGGCCACGGCGACCGCCAGGAGGAGGATCATCGGCACGGTCAGCGCGGACTCGCCCTGCTTGTCGATCACCAGGTCGACGATCCGGCCGAGCAGCGGCGCGGTCAGCAGCCCGATGCCCGTGCCGAGGACGAGGACGGTCACCGCGCCGAAGGACAGCAGCCGGTGCCGGCGCAGCAGTTCGCGCATGACGGCGAAGGTCCGGGCACCGCTGGCGGTGGGCAGGAGCTCGCGTTCGGGTGTACCGGGTCCGCTCATCGTCGGTCCTTCGTCCTTCGCGTCTCGGTCGAGCGGTGGGGGGTCCAGCGGTCGTGGATCCAGCGGTTGCGGGTCCAGGGGGTCCCGGTCCTGGGCGTCCGTCATGCCAGCACCGCCGAGCGGTACGACTCGTGGGCGGCGACCAGCTCCGGGTGGGTGCCCTCGGCGGCCACCCGGCCGTCGTCGAGCATGATCACGACGTCGGTTCCGGCGAGCAGCGCGGGGCTGGTGGTCACGAGCACCGTGGTGCGGCCCCGGCGCAGGTCCCGCAGACGGGCGGCGATCCGGGCCTCGGTGACCGTGTCGACGGCGGTGGTCGGGTCGTGGACGACGAGGACCGGCGGGTCCGCGGCCAGGGCGCGGGCGAGCGCCACGCGCTGGCGCTGGCCGCCGGACAGCGAACGGCCGCGCTCGGTGAGGACGGTGTCGACGCCCTCGGGCAGGGCCTGGGCGACGTCGTCCGCGGTCGCGGCCGCCAGCGCCGGTGCCACGTCCGCCGCTTCGGCGTCCGTCCCGGCGCGTACGTTGGCGAGGAGGCTGTCCTCGAAGAGGTCCGCGTCGTGGTGGGCGACCAGGATCGCGCGGCGGGCGTCGTCGGGCCCGATGTCGGTCAGGGGTACGCCGTCGAGCTCGACGGTGCCCTCGGCCGGGTCGAGTTCGCGGCCCAGGCAGAGCAGCAGGTCGTTCGCGGCGGCCGCGTCGCGGGCGACGACACCGACGAGGGTGCCGGGCGCGATGTCGAGGTCGACGCCGCGGAGCACGCCCTGGGTGACACCGCGCAGGCGCAGCCCCCCGGCGACCTGCTCGGACAGCGGGGCCGTACCGGCCGCGACGGCGGGCGGCGAGGCGAGGACCTCGGCGATCCGCTCGGCCGACGCGCGGGCCTGGGCGAACTCGCCGTTGACGTAGGTGAGGAGCTGGAAGGGACCGAGGAGGTACTGGGCCAGGGCGACGGCCGCCACCAGCTCACCCACGGTGATGTCGCCGCGCATCGCGAGATGGGCTCCGACGAGCCCGATGGCCGCGATGAAGATGCCGGTCAGGGCGAGGATCGCGCCGTCGTGCCAGGCGCGGCTGGTGGCCGCCCGCAGGGCGGAGGCCAGCGAGCTGCGGCTCGTCTCGCGGTAGCGGGAGACCGCCGTGGCCTCGGCGCCGATGCCCTTCAGCACGCGCAGGCCGGCGACCAGGTCGGCGGCGACGCCCGACGCGTGCGCGGCGTGCTCCTGTTCGGCCTCGCTGCGCCGTTCCAGCGGGCGGCTGATGACGAGGCCGAGCCACAGCAGCGGCGGTACGCCGAGGAGGACGAGCAGGCCGAGCGGTACGGAGATCCGCAGCAGGGCGACCGCGCTGATCGCCAGACCGGTGATCGCGGACAGCGTGTACGGAAGTGCGGAGGCGACCGAGCCGACGCGCCGGGCGTCGCCGGTCGCGACGGACGTCAGCGCGCCGGGCAGCCGGCCGCTGTCGGCGCCGCCCCGCGGGTCGAGCACCCGCGCGGCGAGGTCCTTGCGGATCCGGTGCGCGGCGCTCTCGCCCGCGCCCTCCGCGAGGCGTGCGGAGTTGCGGTAGCAGTTGGACAGGATGAAGAAGAGGGCGGCGAGCACCAGCAGCCAGCGCAGGAGGGCGCCGGAGGAACCGGTCGCCACCGCCTCGTCGATGACCAGACCGATGACGACCGGGATGAGGGCTTCGCACGCTTGGTGCGCCATGCCGAGGAGCGATGCTCCGGTGACACGGCGACGCTGATCGGCGAGCGCTCTCCGGAGGACGGGGCCTCCCGTTGGTTCTCCAGCGGGCATGCGGCGCCTCCACAAGAACAGGGCAGGATAGTTAGGTAAGGCTATCTTAATTTAAGCGACT
Source organism: Streptomyces sp. NBC_01408 (assembly GCF_026340255.1). GTDB lineage: Bacteria > Actinomycetota > Actinomycetes > Streptomycetales > Streptomycetaceae > Streptomyces. The sequence continues at coordinate 1,824,417 of NZ_JAPEPJ010000001.1, forward strand.
GCCAAGGGTGCCGTCGGGGCCCCGCTGGCACCCCGCGGTCCGGGCGTCGGGTCGGGTCGCTCCTCCGCGTTGACCCCGCGGCGACGTGCGGTTAGGCTCACCTAAGTTCAATGATTGCATGTCATGTCGCCTGCGGCATAGCCATGTTCTCGTTCACGCTTCGCGCGGCTCGCGGGGCACTCGAATTCCGCCGCCAGGGGAGTGGTCGTTGTCCGTCGAAGCCCAGACGGCGTCCGGAAACAAGACCGGTGACCCCGTCGAGCCCGTCGTACCCGCGGTCCGTCCGGCCGCCGTGGCCCTGCGCGGCCTCGGTCTTCTCGTAACGCTCGGCGCGCTCGTCCTCGTCTCGCTCGTCAGCGTCTGGGTGGGCTCCCGGGGGATCCCCTTCGCCTCGACCTGGGACCTCCTGTGGAACCCGGACGGATCGCAGGCCTCCGTCATCGTCCACGAGTACCGGATACCCCGCACCCTACTCGGCGTCCTCGTCGGGGTGGCGCTCGGACTCTCCGGCGCCCTGATGCAGGCTCTGACGCGCAACCCGCTCGCCGACCCCGGACTGCTCGGGGTCAACCTGGGCGCCTCCTCGGGCGTCGTCGTCGCCATCGCCTTCGTGGGCGTGGCCTCGCCCCTCGGCTACGTGTGGTTCGCCCTCGCCGGGGCCGCCGCCGCCTCGATCGGCGTCTACCTCCTCGGCTCCTCCGGGCGGAAACTGGCCACCCCCGACCGGCTCGTCGTCGCCGGAGCGGCGGTCACCGCCGTGCTGTACGCCTTCAACTGGGGCGTGCTGCTCTTCGACCCGGAGGCCTTCGACCAGTTCCGCTTCTGGACGGTCGGCTCCCTCGCGGGCCGGTACTACGACATCGTGCTGCTCGTCCTGCCGTTCGTCGCCGTCGGCCTGGTCGTCGCCTTCCTCCTCGCCCCCTCCCTCAACGCCCTGGCCATGGGCGACCAGATGGGGCGCTCCCTCGGCGTGAACGTCGGCCGCACCCGCGTCCTGGCGGCCGTCGCCGTGATGCTGCTGTGCGGCGCCGCCACCGCCGCCGTCGGGCCGATCAGCTTCGTCGGCCTGGCCGTGCCGCACGTCGCCCGGTTCCTCGTCGGCGCCGACCAGCGCTGGGTGTTCGCGTACTCGATGGTGCTCGCACCGGTGCTGCTCGTCGGCTCGGACGTCCTGGGCCGGGTGCTCGGCGCCCCGGGCGAGGTACAGGTCGGCATCGTCACCGCCTTCATCGGCGCGCCCCTGTTCATCGCGCTGTGCCGCCGTCGAAAGCTGGTCATGCTGTGAGCGCCGTACCGGAGACGAAAGCCTCCGCCGCCTCCCTGCCCGGATCCGGGCACACCCCCGCCCCCCGCGTCGTCAGCGGCCGGACCGTCCGGGTGGGCGGCGTCTCGCTGCGCGTGCAGGGCCGCACCGCCGCCGTGACCGCCCTGCTGCTCGTCGCGCTCGTCGTGCTCGTCGGCATCACGCTGACCACCGGCGACTTCGAGCTCTCCGTGGGGGAGGTCTTCCAGGCCCTGACCGGCAGCGGCTCCGGCGCCGCGGACTTCGTCGTCAACACCCTGCGCATGCCGCGCATCCTGACCGCGGTGTTCGTCGGCGCGGCCCTCGCGGTGAGCGGGGCGATCCTGCAGAGCCTGACCCGCAACTCCCTCGGCAGCCCCGACATCATCGGCTTCACCAACGGCTCCGCCGTGGGCGCGCTCGTCGTGATCATCGTGCTGCACGGCAGCATGACCCAGATCGCACTGGGCGCCCTGGCCGGCGGCCTCGCCACCGCCCTCGTCGTCCACCTCCTCCTGATCGGCCGCGGGATCCAGGGATTCCGGCTGGTCGTCATCGGCATCGGCGTCAGCGCCCTGCTGCTCGCCGTCAACTCCTACCTGATCACCCGGGCGTCCTTCCAGGAAGCCCTGGAAGCCCAGTCCTGGCTGGTCGGCAGCCTCGGGAACCGGCTGTGGACGCACGCCAACGCCATCGGCCTCGCCCTCGCCGTCCTGCTGCCGCCGGCCTTCCTCCTCTCCCGCCGCCTCTCCATGGTCGAGATGGGCGACACCACCGCCAGCGCGCTCGGCGTCGAGGTCTCGCGCACCCGTACGGCCCTCCTGGTCATCAGCGTCGCCCTCGCCGCCTTCGCCACCGCCGTCACCGGCCCCATCTGGTTCATCGCCCTCGCCGCGCCCCAGGTGGTCCGCAGGCTCACCCGGGCCTCCGGCCCCGCGCTGCTGCCGTCCGCCCTGATGGGCGCCTTTCTCCTCCTCCTGAGCGACCTCGTCGTACAGCGGGCCTTCGCGCCCGCGCTGCTCCCGGTCGGCACGGCGACCGGCGCCATCGGCGGGCTGTACCTCATCTGGCTGCTGATCACCGAGTCGCGAAAGAGCCGCGCATGACTGGAACCAACTCGCCGCAGCCCCGGCTGCGCGCAGAGGACCTCACGCTGTCCTACGACCAGCGGACGGTGGCCACGTCCCTGAGCGTCGACATCCCCGACCGGTCCTTCACCGTGATCGTCGGGCCGAACGCCTGCGGCAAGTCGACGCTGCTCACGGCGCTCGCCCGGATGATGAAGCCCAAGGCCGGACAGGTCTACCTCGACGGGGCCGCCATCGCCTCGTACCGCTCCCGCGAGGTGGCCCGCCGCCTCGGACTGCTCCCGCAGTCCTCGAACGCCCCCGGCGGCATCACCGTGGGCGACCTCGTGGCGCGCGGCCGCTACCCGCACCAGCGGCTGCTCAAGCAGTGGTCCGTCGAGGACGAGGAGGCCGTCACCGAGTCGATGCGCCAGACCGGCGTGCTCGAACTCGCCGACCGGCCCGTGGACGACCTCTCCGGCGGCCAGCGCCAGCGCGTCTGGCTCTCCATGGTCCTCGCCCAGCAGACCTCCATCCTGCTGCTGGACGAGCCCACCACCTTCCTCGACATCGCCCACCAGGTCGAGGTGCTGGACCTGTGCGCCGAACTGCACGCCCGCAAGGGGCACACGGTCGTCGCGGTCCTGCACGACCTCAACCAGGCCTGCCGCTACGCCACCCACCTCATCGTGATGCGGCCCGGCGGCACGATCGCCGCCGAAGGGGACCCGGCGACCGTCATGACCGCCGAACTGGTGGAGGACGTGTTCGGGCTGCCCTGTCGGATCATCGAGGACCCGGAGACCGGCACCCCGCTGATGGTCCCCGCGGCACCGAAGCGGTACGCGCCCGAGGACGCCGAAGCCGCTCCCCACGACGCCGTGCTCGCCGAACGCACCTGACCCGGCCGGACACCTCCTAGCGACGGGACCCCCCCCATGCTGTGCACGAGGCTGACGAACGCGCGCATCCTGACCATGGACCCGGACCGTCCGGTCGCCCATGACCTGGGCATCTGGCGGGGCCGGATCGTGGGCCTGGACGAGGCCGTGACCTCGCTGCCGGCCCGCGAGGTCATCGACCTGCAAGGCGCCACCGTGCTGCCCGGGTTCATCGACAGCCACGTCCACCTGACGTGGACCGGGCTGAAGGCGAGCACCCCGAGCGTCGCCCCGTGCCGGCGGGCCGAGGACGTGCTCGCGGTCGTGGAGGAGGCCGCCCTGCGCAAGGACCCGGCGGCCTGGGTCGACGTCATGGGCTACGACCAGCGGGCGCTGGGCCGTCATCTGACCGCCGCCGAACTGGACCGGGTCAGCCACGGCCGCAAGGTGTTCCTGCTGCACGACTCGGGACACGGCTGCGTCGTCAGCAGCGCCGTACTGGACCTGCTCCCCGCCGAAGTCCCGCACCAGGAAGGCTTCCTGGCGGAGAGCGCCATGACGGCCGCGCGGCGGCTGCGCCTGCCCTACTCGCAGACGGAGATAGCCGACGCGGTCGAACAGGCGGCGCGCGTCTGCCTCTCCGAAGGGGTGACCGCCGTCGCCGAAGCGGGCATCGGAGGCGGCCTGCTGGGCAACAGCCCGGTGGAACTCGGCGCCTACCAGCTGCTGCGCGACCAGGGCCGGCTGCCCCTGCGGGTCCAGCTCATGGCGGCGGGCGACACCCTCCGCCCGCTCGCCGCACACCAGGACGACGGCATTCCGCGCGCCCTGGACCTCGGCCTGCGCACCGGCTTCGGCGACGAGTGGCTGTCCGTGGGCGCGCTGAAGATCTACACCGACGGCGGGATGATGGCCCGTACCGCCGCGCTCACCGAGCCCTACACGGGCATGGACCACACCGGGGAGCTCCAGGACGACCCCGACCGGATCCTCGACCTCATCGTGGACGGCCACCTCGCCGGCTGGCAGCTCGCCGTCCACGCCATCGGGGACCGCGCCGCCGACCTCGCGCTCGACGGGCTGGAGCGGGCGCAGAAACTGCGGCCCCGCCCGGACGCCCGGCACCGCATCGAGCACGCGGGCCTGATCCGCCCCGACCAGCTGCCGCGGTTCGCGCGGCTCGGCGTCAGCGCCGTGGTCCAGCCCGCGTTCCTGTACTCCTTCGGGGACGACTACTCGGCCGTGATGGGCGCGGAGCGGGCGCCGTGGATGTACCGGGGCCGGGGCTTCCTGGACCACGGGGTCACGCTGGTCGGCAGCTCGGACCGGCCCGTCACCGACGGAGCGCCGCTGCGGGCCGTCCAGTTCATGGTCGAGCGGGCCTCCGCCTCCGGCCGGCCCGTCGGCCCGGACGAGGCCGTCACGGTGGAGGAGGCGCTGCGCGCGTACACGGTCGCCGGTGCGTACGCCTGCCGCTGGGACGACGGCGCGGGTAGCCTCTCACCGGGCAAGCGCGCCGACTTCGTGGTGCTGGGGGACGATCCGCGCGCGGTGGATCCGTCCCGGATCGCGGGGATCGAGGTCGTGGCGACCTTCGTGGACGGCCGCGAGGCGACGGAGGGCAGCAAACTGTGAGCACGGACGTGGAAGCGCTGGAGCGGCTGCTCCCGCTGTGGCAGGCCCCCGCGTTCCCGCCCCGCTGGGTGATCTGGCAGGCGGGCCGGGACGAGGTCATGGTCTTCGACCGGGAGTTCAACATCCCCGTGGACGTGGACGACGCGGCCCTGGCCGAGGTCCTGCGCCGGATGCGCGAGGCCGGGGCGCCGGAGAGCGCGGACTACCCCGGCCGGGCGTGCGGTTAGGCCGTCTCCGGCTACTGCCGGGTACGAACCCTGCTGCCGGCCGGGCGACTTGGCCGATGGCTTAGGTGAGGCTAGCCTTACTTCGAACGTTCCTCCGGGTACGCGGCGATCCTGCCGTCCTCCGCGCCCGGCGGAACCCGAGGAAGGAACGCCTTGATCACGGCCCCGCCGCGTCCCGCCGCGCTCGCCACGCTGCCGCTCCGCGCACCCCAACTGCCCGGATTCCCCCCGTTCTCCGTCCGTCCCGCGCGCCCCGGCGACGGCGCCGCGCTGGCCGCGCTCTCCCGGCCCTTCGTCCGCGCGGGAGCGCTCCGCGAGCGTCCGCTCTCCCTCTACCTCGCCCAGGCGGCCGACTTCCTCGTCGCGCAGGCCCCCGACGGAACCCTGGAGGGCTGCCTCGGGGTACGGGTCCACCCCGCGGCGGGCGTCCTGTACAACTTCTGCGTCGCCCGGCACCGGCAGGGATCGGGCATGGGGGCCCGGCTGCTGCAGGCGGCGTTCGCCGCGGCCCGCTTCCGCTCGGTGGAGACGCTGTTCACGGCGACCACCGGCAGCGGCCGCCTGTTCCTGAGCCATGGTTTCCGCCCGGCCTCCCCGAACCAGGCCCCGGCCGCCTGGGCGGACTCCCTGGACCCGCGCCGAGGCGCCCGGGTCCTGGCCCGCGCCCTGTGACCGCAGCATGAAGGGGCGGGTCCCTCACCGGGACCCGCCCCTTCGTGCTGCGTACGGCCGCCGAGGCTCAGGCGTCGAGGATCGCGGGCAGCGCGCCCACCAGGGCGTCGGCCTGATCCGCCGTCACCGTCAGGGCCGGGGCCAGCCGTACGGTGGCCGGCCCCGCCGCGTTCACCAGGAACCCGGCGTCCTGCGCGGCCCGCTGGACCCGTGCGGCGACCGGCTCGGTGAGGACGATGCCCAGCAGCAGCCCCGCGCCCCGCACTTCACGGACCAGCGGGTGCTTGAGTCCCTCAATGCCGCCGCGCAGCCGCTCACCCACCCGCAGGACGTGCGCGAGCAGCCCCTCGGACTCGACGGTCTCCAGCACGGCGAGTCCGGCCGCGCATGCGATCGGGTTGCCGCCGAAGGTGGTGCCGTGCTGGCCGGGGGTCAGCAGGTCGGCGGCCGGGCCGAAGGCCACCGCGGCGCCGATGGGCAGTCCGCCGCCCAGCCCCTTGGCGAGGGTGACCACGTCGGGGTCGATCCCCGGTTCCGCCTGGTGCGCGAACCAGTGGCCGGTGCGGCCGATCCCCGTCTGCACCTCGTCCAGTACGAGCAGGGTGCCCGTGGCCCGGGTGATCTCGCGGGCGGCCCGCAGGTAGCCCTCGGGCGCCGGGATGACCCCGGCCTCGCCCTGCACCGGTTCCAGGAAGACCGCGGAGGTCCGCTCGGTGACGGCCACGCGCAGCGCCTCCGCGTCTCCGAACGGCACGTGCGTCACCTCCCCGGGCAGCGGCAGGAAGGGGTCGCGCTTGGCCGGCTGGCCGGTGAGGGCCAGCGCCCCCATGGTGCGCCCGTGGAACCCGCCCTCGGTGGCGACCAGATGGGGCCGTCCCGTACGGCGGGCGATCTTGAAGGCGGCCTCGGCCGCCTCCGCGCCGGAGTTGGCGAAGAACACCCGTCCCGGCCTGCCCAGCAGCCCCAGCAGGCGCTCGGCCAGCTCGACCGGCGGTCCGGAGACGAAGAGGTTCGACACGTGCCCCAGCCGGGCCACCTGCCCCTGGACGGCCTCGACCACGGCCGGGTGGGCGTGCCCGAGGGTGTTGACCGCGATCCCGCCGGTGAAGTCCGTGTACGCCCGCCCGGACTCGTCCCAGACCGTGCTGCCCTCGCCCCTGACCAGGGCCAGCGGGGGAGTGCCGTAGGTGTCCATCATGACCGCGCTCCAGCGGTCCGCGAGCGGTGGGCGGGGGTCGGCGCTCACGCGACGGTCTCCTCGTTCTCGTTCTCGGTCTCATTCCGGTCCCCGGGCCGCTGCCCGGGCTCCGCGTCGGGGACCACCGTGGTCCCCGAGCCGCCCTCGGTGAAGACTCCGGCCAGCAGCGCGTGCGGCACCCGGCCGTCGATGACCTGGGCCCTGCCCACGCCCGCCCGGACGGCCCGCAGACAGCCCTCCATCTTGGGGAGCATGCCGCTCGCGAGTTCCGGCAGCAGTGCGTCCAGTTCGGCGGCCGTGAGGCGTTCGATCACCTCGGTGCTGCGCGGCCAGTCCGCGTACAGCCCCTCGACGTCGGTCAGGACGACCAGCCGCTCCGCCCCGAGGGCCACGGCCAGCGCCGACGCCGCGAGATCGGCGTTGACGTTGTAGACCTCGCCGTCCTCGCCCCGCGCGATCGGCGAGATCACGGGGATGCGGCCCTGGTCCAGCAGGGCGCGGACCGTACCGGGGTCCACGTCCACCACCTCGCCGACCAGGCCGATGTCCACCGGCCGGCCGTCCACCCAGGCCGGCCGCCGTACGGCGGTCATCGTGTGCGCGTCCTCGCCCGACATCCCCACGGCGAAGGGCCCGTGGGCGTTGAGCGCGCCGACCAGCTCCCGCTGGACCTGCCCGGTCAGCACCATGCGGACCACCTCCATGGTCTCCGGGGTGGTCACCCGCAGACCCGCCTCGAAGCGGACCTCCAGGTCCAGGCGGTCGAGCATGGCGCTGATCTGGGGTCCGCCGCCGTGCACGACGACGGGCCGCAGCCCCGCGTGCCACAGTTCCACGACGTCCTGGGCGAAGGTCCGGTGGAGCGAGGGGTCCACCATGGCGTTGCCGCCGAACTTGACGACGACCGTGCGGCCCTGGAGCTCCTCCAGCCACGGCAGGTCCGCCGCGGCCGGTCCGGCCACGGCTGCGGCCCCGCCCGTGCCGCGCTGTCCGGCGGCCGTTCCCGTACGCGCTGCGGCTCGCGTCGTGCCCGCCCCGTTCACGAGCTGTACGCGCTGTTCTCGTGGACGTACTCGGCCGTCAGGTCGTTGGTCCAGATCGTCGCGCGGGCGTCCCCCGAGCGCAGGTCCACGGTCACGGTGATCTCGCGGCCCGACAGGTCGACCTTGTCCCGGGACTCGCCGGCCGCCCCGTCGCGGCAGACCCACACGCCGTTGATGGCCACGTCCAGCCGGTCGGGGTCGAAGACGGCGGAGGTGGTGCCGATCGCGGACAGCACCCGGCCCCAGTTCGGGTCCTCGCCGTGCAGCGCGCACTTGAGGAGGTTGTTGCGGGCCACCGACCGGCCCACCTCCACCGCGTCCTGCTCCGAGGCCGCGCCGACGACCGCCACTTCGATCTCCTTGGAGGCGCCCTCGGCGTCCGCCACCAGCTGCCGGGCCAGGTCCGCGCACACGGCGCGCACGGCCTCGGTGAACTCCGCCGTGTCCGGTACGAGGCCCGAGGCGCCGGAAGCGAGCAGCAGCACCGTGTCGTTGGTGGACATGCAGCCGTCCGAGTCCACCCGGTCGAAGGTGGTGCGCACCGCGTCGCGCAGCGCCGGGTCCAGGACCTCCGCGCTCACGTCGGCGTCCGTGGTGAGGACGACCAGCATGGTGGCCAGCCCGGGAGCGAGCATGCCCGCGCCCTTGGCCATGCCGCCGACGGTCCAGCCGTCGCGGGCCACGGCGGCGGTCTTGTGCACGGAGTCCGTGGTCTTGATCGCGACGGCCGCGTCCTCGCCGCCGTCGGCCGACAGCAGGCCCGCGGCGGTGTCGATCCCGTCCGTGATCCGGTCCATGGGCAGCCGTACGCCGATCAGGCCGGTGGAGCACACCGCGACCTCGTCCGGGGCGGTGTCCGTGGCCCGGGCGGTCCGCTCGGCCATCACCTGGGTGTCGACGGCGCCCGCGGGTCCCGTACAGGCGTTGGCGCCGCCGGAGTTGAGGACGACGGCCGAGAGCAGGCCGTCGGCGAGCACGCGCCGGGACCAGTGCACGGGCGCCGCCTGCACGCGGTTGGAGGTGAAGACGCCGGCGGCGGCGCGGGACGGTCCCCGGTTCACCACCAGGGCCAGGTCGGGATCACCGGATTCCTTGATTCCGGCGGCCACACCGGCTGCCAGGAATCCACGGGCGGCGGTCACGCTCACGGAGCCACTCCATTCGTGGGCAGGCCCAGCCGTTCCGGCAGGCCGAGGGCGACGTTCATGCTCTGCACCGCGCCACCCGCGGTGCCCTTGGTCAGGTTGTCGATGGCGCTCACGCAGACCAGCCTGCGGGCGTCCGGGTCCACGGCTATCTGCACCTGGGCGGTGTTGGAGCCGAGCACGGCCGCGGTGGAGGGCCACTGCCCGGGCGGCAGCAGCCGGACGAACGGCTCGTCGCCGTACGCGGCCGCGTACGCCTCCCGCACCTCCTGCTCGGCGGTGGCGCTGTCGGCCACCTCCGGGCGCAGCCGGGCGGAACAGGTCGCCAGGATGCCGCGGGGCATGGGCGCCAGCGTCGGGGTGAAGGAGACCGTCACGCGCTCGCCCGCGACACCGGACAGGTTCTGGGTGAGCTCGGGGGTGTGCCGGTGGCCGCCGCCGACCCCGTACGGGCTCATGGAGCCCATCACCTCGGCGCCGAGCAGCTGAGTCCTGAGCGCCTTGCCGGCGCCCGAGGTCCCGCTGGCCGCGACGATCACCGCCTCGGGCTCGACCAGGCCGGCCGCGTAGGCGGGGAACAGGGCGAGGGTGACCGCGGTCGGGTAGCAGCCGGGTACGGCGATCCGAGTGGCGCCCTTCAGCGCGTCCCGGGCGCCGGGCAGTTCGGGCAGGCCGTAGGGCCAGGTGCCGGCGTGCGGGGAGCCGTAGAACCGTTCCCAGTCGGCGGGGTCGCGCAGCCGGAAGTCCGCGCCGCAGTCCACGACGAGGGTGGTGGGGTCCAGCTCCCGCGCCAGCGCAGCCGACTGGCCGTGCGGCAGGGCGAGGAAGACCACGTCGTGTCCCCCGAGCGAGGCGGCGGAGGTCTCCACCAGCTCGCGGTCGGCGAAGGCGGACAGCTGCGGCTGCACGGAGCCGAGCAGCCGGCCCGCGCTGGTGTGGGCCGTCACCGCGCCGATCTCCACGCCGGGATGCGCCGCCAGCAGGCGGAGGATCTCCCCGCCCGCGTAGCCGCTGGCACCTGCCACCGCGACCCGTACGGTCATGTTCTTCCGTCTCTCTCGATCCGTGCGAGGGCAGCGTCATCGTCCGCCCCCGGGGTTCCCGTACCGGGTACGCCCTCAGGCGTCCCGGTGAACGTCTCGCGCCGCTCTGCCGAGCAGCAGGTCGCGCAGGAGGGCATCGGTCGTGCACACCACACCGCTGCGGGCGGCCCACCGCAGGGCCATGGCGTGTTCCTCGGCGGAGAAGTCGGCCACCGCGTCGGCGACGACGAAGGGCTGGATGTCGTTCATGAAGGCGTCGGCAGCCGTCAGGAGTATCCCGAGGTGCGCGTACACCCCGCAGACGATCAGCTGGTCGCGGCCCTCGTCGCGCAGGAGCCGTCCGAGGTGGCTGCGGAGGAAGGCGTTGTGGCGGACGTTGGCCATCAGGTGCTCGCCCGGCCGCGGAGTGAGCGGGCCGATGATCGCGGCGGCATCGGGTTCGCCCTCGATGCCGGGGCCCCAGACGTCGGCGACCAGTCCGCGCTGGCCCGGCGGCTGGGCGGCGGGCTCGGCACTGAAGACCACCGGGATGCCGAGGCTTCCGGCGAGCGCCCGCAACGCCGTTATGTTGTCGACGAGTTCCATCACCGGGGACCGCTCCGCCGGCAGCGGACCCACGAAGTGGTTCTGCATGTCGTGGATCAGCAGGGCGGCGCGGTCGGGGTCGACGGTCCAGGAGGCGCAGGAGAGGGGCAGGGCGGAGCGTTCGGGCATGGGGTAGGAGCCGATGGCCGGCAGGCCCATGGTGAATCCCTCCCCCTGATGGCGTCCGTGCGCCCGCTTCTCGATCGAGATTTAGCTTAGCCTAACCTAAGTTGGCCGCTTCAAGTTAGCAGCCCGGGTGCCTCCTGCCTATGCCGTCCGCCAGTACCCGAGCGCGTACAGCCGCTCCTTGGGCACCCCGAGGTCCTTGCGTGCGAAGGCGGCAAGGCTCCGGGTGGTCGCGGTGTCGCAGGCGATCCACACGAACGCGCCGGGCTCCAGGCGCTCCGGCAGCTCCGCCCGCACCGTCTCGACCAGCTGCGCGCCGGCCCGCTCCCGCGGTACGTGGATCACCTCGCGGCCCGGGCCGGCGCGGCGCGGGGTCCCCTGCGCCTGCGCGGGGTCCGCGCTCTCGAACCAGATGGTCGCCGGGGTCGAGGGCATCGATTCCAGCAGGGAGTTGATGGCGGGCCGCGAAGCCGGGTCGCCGACGACGAGCAGCCGGGACGGCAGGGGGTCCGGCGGGGCGAACCCCGTGCCCTGGAGCGTCGCCTCGATCGTGTCGCCGGGCCGGGCGGCGCGCGCCCAGTCGCTCGCGGCTCCGGGGTGCAGCGCGAACTCCATGCTGAAGGTCCCGGTGGCGGGCTCCGGGTCGACCAGCGTGTACCCGCGCTGGTGCGGCCGTCCCTGGTGCTCGAACCACAGCCGCACCCACATCGTGGGGTGGACGCCCGCGGCCTCCAGCATGCCCCCGTCGCTGAAGCTCAGCCGGTGCAGGTGATCGGATATCCGCTCGTTGGACCGGACGGTGAAGGTGAAGTCCTTGCCGCGCAAGAGCTTGAGGGTGATGCCCTGCCAGCCGTGTCCCATGGTTCCCCCTGGTGTTCGAATGGGTTCAGTGTCGCGCGGGGGACTGGTTGCGGTGCGCACACCGGCGGGGCGCCGTCAGCAGCTGCCGGACCTGCTCGCCGGCCTCGGCCGCGTCCCGCGCCGGGACCGGGAAGAGGAGGCGCAGGTCGCAGTGGCCGGTTCCGTACTCGCAGCGCAGGGTGATGCCGTGGCGGTCGACGGCGAACGGGAGCGCCCGGCGCACACCGGCGGGCACCCGCGACCCGGCCAGGCCGAGCAGCTCCGAGACCATGTCCTCGTGGGCGCCGGCGAGATGCGTCAGCATCCCGGCCTCCTCGACGGCGAGCGGGTCGGGGGCGGCGAGGGTCACCTCGTCGAGCCCTACGTCCGCCACCCCTGCCGCGGTGCGCAGCACCACGCGCGCGGTGTCGAGCCGCAGGCGCTCGCCGTCGCCGTCGCTGCCCGCCGGGGTCAGCCAGCCGGAGATCGTCACCCTGGCCCGTACCCGGTCGCGTACCGCGGTCGGCGCGATGTCGGTGAACTCCAGCAGGGCGGCGAGGCTGCCGCGCGGCGCGACGGCGATCCGGGCCGCGAGCGGGCCGTCCGCCGGAGGGTGCAGCGTGATCCGGCCCTTCGCGTCGACGGAGTGCATGCCGATCAGGTCGTAGCTCTGCCCTTCCGTGGTGAGGGACAGCGAGACCGCTCGCGCCAGCACGGAGCGCACGCGCTCGGCGGCCGTCGGCTCGGGCAGTGCGGTGCCTGCGGCAGCGTTCACGAGAACTCCTCGCGGTGCGGGCGGGATCGGGGCCTCGGCAGCGGCGCAGGCCCCAAGACCCCTCGGTTGAGGTAAGGCTAACCTAACCTGCCGTAGGGGGTGCGTCCAGGGGTGTCCCGGCGCCACTGAGCACGGACACCGCCGACCCCTTCCCGTGGGGCCGCACCTTCCCCGCCCCGTCCAGATCAGCTGGTCTGCCGGCGCAGTACGTCGGCCACCTGTGACGCGCGGTACGACGGTCCCTTGAGGACCTTCCCGTCCTCCCGGAGGACGGGGCGGCCGTCGGGTCCGAGCTTGGACATGTTGGCGCGATGGACTTCGGCGAGCACGGCGTCGAGATCGATGCCGTGTGCGACGGCGGATCCGTACGCCGTGTAGACCACGTCGGCCAACTCATGGGCGATGTCCACGAGTCGCCCGGCCTCCGCCACCTCGGCGACCTCCTCCTCCAGCAGCGCCTGGCGATGCCTGGCCAGCGCCGGTGAGACGGTGGCGGGGGCGGATCCGACGTCCAGGCCGAAGGCCCGGTGGAATTCCCGGACCAGGTGCTGCGGGGTGGTGGCGGTCGTACGTTCCGCGTCCGGCGTGGCGTGGCCCGACGGGGTCCCGTGTGCCCGGTCCGGGCGGTAGGTGCGGCGCTGCTGGTCCAGGAACTCGCGGCGCTGCCGGTCCGGAGACCTGCGGCGCAGTGCGAGCACCGAGTTGTGGCCTCCGAAGCCGAAGGAATTGCTCAGGACGAGGTCCCCGGTGGTCGCCAGCGTGCGCGGCACCTGCGTGACCACATCCAGGCCGCACTCGTCGTCGGGGTTGTTGTCGCACCCGATCGTGGGCGGGACGCAGCCGTGGTGGAGCGTGAGGGCGGCCACCACGGCTTCCACCGCGCCCGCGGCGCCCTGCAGATGACCCAGATTGCCCTTGACGGCCGTCACCGGGATGCCCGGCGCCGAGGCGTCGCGCTCACTCAGGAGACGGCGCAGGGCCGTGGCCTCGGCGAGGTCTCCCTCCTTGGTGGCGGTGGCGTGCGCGTTGATGTGGACGATGTCGGCCGGGCCCGATCCGGTGGCCGGCCCGACGCCATCATCTGCGGATCCGAGCCCGGGGTGGAAGCGTTCGACGCCCTGGCGGCCCACTGGGGCTTGCGCCCGAACTCAGGCTCCTCGGAAGCCCGCAGGGACAAGTTCCTGATGCAGAGCCGCCTGCGCGACGCGGGCATCCGGTACATACCGCACTACAAGGCCTCCGACACCGAGTCCATCGTCGAATGGTGCGCGGGCAGCGGTCTGGCCGAGTACGTCGTGAAGCCGGTGAAGTCGTTCGCCACCGACGGCGTCTTCTTCTGCTCGACCCTGGACGAGGTGCGCACGGCCTGCCGACGGCTCTTCCAGCGCGCCGACTTCTCCGGTCAGGCCATCGTGGAAGTCCTCGTCGAGGAACGCGTCATGGGACCCGAGTTCGTGGTCGACTCGGTGTCCCTCGACGGTGCGCACTTCGTCGTCGACATGTTCCGCTACGCCAAGGAGAGCGTCGACGGGAATCCCGTCTACCGCGCGATGTCGTCGGTGGAGATCGACGAGCACCCGGGCCTGGTGGCCTATGTGGAGCAGGCCCTGACCGCGCTGGGGATCGAAAACGGTCCCGCCCACAGCGAGGTCATCCTCACCGAGGACGGACCGGTCCTCATCGAGACGGGCGCCCGTATGCACGGAGGCCAGGGCCCGAACCTGGTCGAGGCGTCCTCCTCGCACTCCTTGATCGACCTGGCCCTGGCCTCGCGCGTGGCGCCGGACGACTTCCTGCGCCGGACCAAGGAGCGGCCGACACTGCGGCAGGCCGTCGTCGAGTGCTTCCTGTTCTCGCCCGCGGCAGGCACGGTCGGCGCGAACCGGGTACGGGAGACCTGCCGCGAACTCGACAGCTACCTCTTCGACACCTGCGACCAGGCCCCGGGCGACCGCATCGAGAAGACGACCGACCTGATCACCTCGTACGGCCGTGTCATCCTAGGCAACGCGGACCCCACGGCGCTCGTACGCGACATGGAGCGCGTCCACGACCTGGACCGCCGGGGCGCCCTCCTCGACGTCGTCCCGGACGCGTAACCTCGAAGCCGGCCCCAGCGGCTCCCAAGACAGGGCAAACGCCGAACAGGGGCCTGATCCACTGAGTGGACCAGGCCCCTGACCTGGTCTTACGAAGTGGTGAGGTCCGCGACAGCCGCCTTAAGGTTGCCCGCTGCCGTCTTGTGCTGGGACCGCCCACTCGGTGGCCGTCGGCGCACTTGCAGGGTGGTAGACGACCTTCGAGGGACGCTGGTCCTTGGGTACGGGGAAGGGGATTTTTCCGCGCAGACAGTCTCCCGCTTTGACCACTGTGGGCATCGTTGGATACTCCGGCTTGGGCAAGTCGCCCCCGTTCAGGCCGGTTACCTGCACCCGAGTGCCGTCGGGGAAGGCCAGGGACCAAGGCTGTTGATCGCTCATGATGTCGGGTCCCTGCCTGTTGCACACCTTCACGTCGACGGCAGCCCACACGCCGTTCTCTACGCCGAGGCCTTCCCCTGGCGGCTCAACTCCCTTGACCGGCTGCTGGTAGGTCAAGACAGCCGTCGTGCCGCTTGGCAGTCCTTGGGCGCCTCCTCCCCACGTGGTTTCCTGGCCAAGTTGGAGTGGGGTGGCTGCTGTGCTCTGTGTCGGACTCGGCAGTACCGCCTTGGACGACGGGGAGCTGGGGGCCACATCAGGCGAGTTCGTGGCTCCCGAGCATGCGGTCAGCCCAACGAGCAGGCATGCTCCGAGGGCGGCGGTACGGATGTGCATGGTCCCCCTAAGACGCTCTTGCGCAGGGGAGCGATCCTGCCGCTTGTCGGGCCATGTGACTCCGACATCGGGGAATCTGATGCGGTGAGCGCGGGCCGGCCGTCGTGGATGGTGACCCTCACTTCTTGCCCTGATTCTTGCTCCGGCCAGGGCCTTAACCGGGTTAAGACGCTCTGACCTGCGGTCGAGCGGTCAGCCGTTGTCACCCTTGGCCGCCCTTGGCCACCGTCCCATGGCCCAGGGCCGGCCCGGCGGCTATGCGGGCACACCCGAATCTCAGCGGCGTTCATTCCAGTGTTGTGCGATCTTGCTGCCATGAACGACAGCTCCCCGGCCCCCATAACCGTCGCCGACAACTACATCTTCGCCTGCCGCATCCTGCTGGGCATCAAGACCCTTCGGGAACACCTCGGGTGCCCCCTCCAGGACGCTTTCATTGCCTTCACCGAGCGCTACGAGGTCCTGCGCCGCGAGAGCCCCGACCGCTCCTCCCTGACCC
Organism: Streptomyces sp. NBC_01408; assembly: GCF_026340255.1. Lineage (GTDB taxonomy): Bacteria > Actinomycetota > Actinomycetes > Streptomycetales > Streptomycetaceae > Streptomyces. The sequence goes on from NZ_JAPEPJ010000001.1 coordinate 1,840,251, forward strand.
CTGAGGAGTGCTGGGAGGGCTTCCACTCCTGATTCGCGACGGTCAGAGACCCGACTCACGGAAGCCGCGCCGGATGATCGCCCCTTCGAAGACCAGGGCTGGGACCGCCTCGCCGCGGGTGACCAGGGGACAGAGATAGGGGCTCGTCTTCCGCCCGGTGATCCAAACGGGGGCGACTGTCATGGACAGCATCTTCCGGAGCGCCGCGAACCCGTAGTCACGCAGATGGATACGCACGCAGAAACAGGTGAGGCACCTACTGTGACAGTAGGTGCCTCACCTGGTACTACAGCGTCGGGGTGGCGGGATTTGAACCCACGACCTCTTCGTCCCGAACGAAGCGCGCTGCCAAGCTGCGCTACACCCCGATCGCCGCCTTGCAGCGGTTGCTGTCCTGGCGACATCGATTACTTTAGCGGACCTCTCGCCGGAGACGAAATCCGGTTTTCGCGGAGGAGGCCCCCCGGGGCCTGTGGAAGGGCGTGGCAGTCGCCGGGCGGCGCTAGGCCTTCGGTGTCAGCGTCAGGAGTGTCGCCTCCGGGGGACACGCGAAGCGGACCGGGGTGAAGCGGTTGGTGCCGCAGCCCGCCGAGACGTGGAGGTAGGCGCGGTGGCCGCCGCTCTCGTGCGTGGAGAGGCCCTTCACCCGCTTGGTGTCCAGGTCGCAGTTGGTGACCAGGGCGCCGTAGAAGGGGATGCACAGCTGACCGCCGTGCGTGTGCCCGGCGAGGATCAGCGGGTAGCCGTCCGCCGTGAAGGACTCCAGCGTGCGCAGGTACGGGGCGTGCACCACGGCCATCGAGAAGTCCGCGTCGGCCTCCGGGCCGCCCGCCACCTGCTCGTACCGGTCCCGCTTGATGTGCGGGTCGTCCAGTCCGGTGAAGGCGAGCTCCATGCCGTCCAGCTTCAGGCGTGCCCGGGTGTTGGTGAGGTTCAGCCAGCCCGCCGTGTCGAAGGCGTCCCGCAACTCCTCCCACGGGTTGTGGACCGCGCCGACGACCGGCTTGTTCCCGTTCAGCCCGTGTCGGCCCTGGGCCTTCTCCAGCAGGTAGCGCCCGGGGTTGCGCAGCCGCGGCCCGTAGTAGTCGTTCGACCCGAAGACGTACACGCCGGGGAAGTCCATGAGCGGGCCGAGCGCGTCCAGTACCTCGGGCGCGCCCTCGGTGTCGGAGAGGTTGTCCCCGGTGTTCACGACGAAGTCGGGGCGCAGCCCGGCCAGGGACTGGAGCCAGGCGCGCTTCTTGCGCTGCCCGCGGACCATGTGGATGTCCGAGACCTGGAGTATGCGCAGCGGGCGCATCCCCGGGGGCAGGACGGGCACCGTGATCCGGCGCAGGCGGAAGGACCGCGCCTCGAAACCGGCGGCATAGGCCACTCCCGCTGCCCCCACCGCCGTGATCCCGGCGGCCGCCTTCAGGGGTACTCCGTAACGCGCACGCATGGCCCCATCGTCGCAGACCCGGAAAACGGACGGGCGCCAGCGCCCCGGTACCTGGCAGACTCGGGTGCATGACCACGCTGAAGGCCAAGCTCCAGGAAGACCTCACGACCGCCATCAGGGCGCGCGACGAACTGCACTCGTCCACGCTGCGCCTGACCCTCTCCGCCATCACCAACGCGGAGGTCGCGGGCAAGGAGGCGCGCGTGCTCTCCGACGAGGAAGTCCTCAAGGTGATCGCCAAGGAGGCGAAGAAGCGCCGTGAGGCCGCGGAGGCCTTCGCGCAGGGCGGTCGTCCCGAGCAGGCCGCGCGGGAGACCGCGGAGGGCGAGTTCCTCGACACGTACCTGCCCAAGCAGCTCACCGACGAGGAGCTCACGGCGATCGTGACGCAGGCCGTCGAGGAGGCCAGGGCGGCGGGCGCCGAGGGGCCGCGGGCCATGGGCGCCGTCATGAAGATCGTGAACCCGAAGGTCGCGGGGCTGGCGGACGGCGGCCGCGTCGCCGCCGTCGTCAAGCAGCAGCTCGCCTAGCCGCAGCTCGCCGAGCGGCAGCCTTTCGCGCCGCTGCTTTCCCAGAAGTCCAGAAGTCCAGAAGTGGGGAGGGCCCCAGCCGGATCCGGCTGGGGCCCTCCCCACTTCTCTGCTGGTGCTCTGGTGCTGGTCCTCTAGTCCTCGTCGCGTCCGCCGATGAGGCCCGGGAACCCCGGGAACTGGCCCGGGTCCTCCGGGTCGTCCCCGGTGCCGCCCGTGCTGCCGCCGGTGGCTCCCACGGTGGTCCCGGCGGCCGTCTGCCCGCCGGGGCGTCCGCCGGGCTTGCCGTCGCCGCCCGGCTTGCCCGGCTTCGCGGGCCGGCTCGGGCTCGTGGTGGGCCGGCCGCCGTTGCTGCCGGCGCCCGGGACCACCGGATCCGGGATGCTGACCGTGGTGAAGACGGGGGCCTCGCGCCCGGCCAGCGCGCCCGTGACCGCGTCCTTCCAGATCGGACCGGGCAGACCGCCGCCGAAGACCTTGTCGTAGTTCTTGCCGCCGATCTCGATGTTCTCCATCGAGATCTTCTTCGCGCCGCCCGAGCCGACCCACACCGCGCCGGAGATGTTCGGGGTGTAGCCCACGAACCAGGCGTTGTGGCGGGAGTCCGTCGTACCGGTCTTGCCCGCGTTGTCGCGGTCGGTCAGGCCGGCCCGCTCACCGGTACCGGAGTCGACCACCCCGCGCAGCAGGGTGTTGACGGTGTCCGCCGTGGTCTGCGACATCGCCCGGTCGCACTTGGACTTCGGCACCGCGAGCGCCTTGCCGTGCGCGTCGGTGATCGACTCGATGGCGACCGGGGTGCAGTAGACCCCGCGGTTGGCGAAGGTGGCGTACGCGTTGGCCATCGTCAGGGGGGACAGCTCGGCGGAGCCGAGCGCGATGGACGGCGCCTCGGGCAGCTTGGTGCCGGCAGCCGGGACGACGCCGAGCTTCTGCGTCATCTCGATCACCGGGCAGAGCCCGATCTCGCCGATCATCTCGACGAAGTAGGTGTTGATGGACTTCTCCATCGCCGTCCTCAGCGCGTACGGACCGATCTCGTCCTCGGTCTCGTTCTCCGCCGTCGCGAGCTTCCCGTTCTCCGGCAGGTTCACCCACTGGCTGCCGTCGCACTTCGGGATCGGGCTCGGGTAGTCCATCTTGTTCGGCGCCCCGTACACCTTCGTGGGCGGCATGCCCCGCTCCAGCGCCGCGGCCGCGATGAACGGCTTGAAGGTGGAGCCGACCTGGAAGCCGAAGTTCGAGCCGCCCACCCGCTTGTCGACGGAGTAGTTGATCACCGTCTCGTTCTTCCCGAAGCCGTACGGCTTGGACTGACCCATCGCCAGTACCCGTCCGGTGCCCGGCTGGACCATGGTCACGGCCGTGGAGATCGAGTCCTCCTGGTAGACGTGGTCCTTGATCGACTCGTTCGCCGCGTCCTGCGACTGCGGGTCGAGGGTCGTGCGTACCGTCAGACCGCCCTGGTTCCAGACCTTCGCCCGCTCCTCGCGCGTCTTGCCGAAGGCCGCTTCGGTAAGGAAGGAGTTCTTCACGTAGTCACAGAAGAACCCGGCGCCCTTGACCGCGGTGATGCAGCCGTTCTTCGGCTTGGTCACCTTCAGGGTGACCGGCTTCGCCTTCGCCGCGTCCGCCTCCGCCTGCGAGACGTCCTTGATGTCGGCCATCCGCTGGAGGACGAGGTTGCGGCGCTTCATCGCCTCCTGCGTGTCGTTCACCGGGTCGTAGCGGCTCGGCGACTGCACGAGGCCCGCCAGCAGCGCGGACTCCTCCAGGGCCAGGTCCTTGGCCGGCTTGCTGAAGTAGCGCTGGGCCGCGGATTCGATTCCGTAGGCCTGCTGGCCGAAGAAGGTGATGTTGAGGTAGTTCTCGAGGATCTTCTTCTTCCCGAGCTCCTCCTCGACCTGGATCGCGTACTTGAGCTCGCGGATCTTGCGGCCGAGGCTCTTCTCCTGGGCCTCGCGGACCTTGGTCTCGTCGTCGCCGGCTTCCTCGACGAACACGTTCTTCACGTACTGCTGCGTGAGCGTGGAGGCGCCCTGTGCGGCGCCGCCCTCCTGCGCGTTGCGGTTGACCGCGCGCAGGATGCCCTTGAGGTCGACCGCGCCGTGCTCGTAGAAACGAGAGTCCTCGATCGCGACGATTGCCTTCTGCATGTACGGGGAGATCGCCGTGAGCGGGACCACCTGCCGGTCGCGTGAATAGACGGTGGCGATCAAGCCACCCTCCGCGTCCAGAATCGTGGTCCGCTGGCTCAGCGGCGGAGTCTTGAGATTGGCCGGGATCTCATCGAATCCCTCGACCGTGCCCTTGGCCGCCAGCCCCAGGGCGCCTGCGGCCGGAATCGCCATGCCGGCCAGCACAACTCCGGAGAGAACGGACACCCCGAGGAACTTGGCGGCCTGCTGGCTCCCCGTGAGCCCGCCGCCCGAGCGCTTCTTTCCCATGGAGGGCAGCCTACGTTCTCATTCGCCGGACACGCGCGAATGCCTTGGCCTAAGCTGTCCCCAACTGTCACAGCAGTGCGGTCCGACATCAACCCCGCGGCTTGATTTTCACCCTTCCCGAATGGGGTGGACTCATGTCCGAATCTCGCCGCCCGCTCTGACCGCACCATGCCGACGCCTTACCGATTCCATCCGAATTGCCGGAATGGTCGGGCATGTCGCCGGATCACTCCGTCGGGTGATCTGCCGCTTACCCATAGTCCGTTCGGACCATTCAAGATTGGGCCCGTCGGGGGTGTTGCGCCGTGCTCGCCTTCCGTAACGTCCTCAACTGGCAGCGGTGAATATGCCGCTACCGCCGTGGGGGAGCCTCGATTCGGGAGAGGACGGCGCCGGGATGGGCTGGGTTACCGACTGGAGTGCGCAGGCAGCCTGCCGCACTACCGATCCGGATGAACTGTTCGTACAAGGAGCAGCACAGAACAGGGCCAAGGCGGTGTGCACCGGTTGTCCGGTGCGGACCGAATGCCTGGCCGACGCGCTCGACAATCGTGTCGAGTTCGGTGTGTGGGGCGGAATGACCGAGCGGGAACGACGTGCGCTGCTGCGCCGGCGTCCCACCGTCACCTCGTGGCGACGGCTGCTCGAAACCGCCCGCACGGAGTACGAGCGCAGTACGGGCATCCTCACCATGGATGCCGACACGGAGGTCGACGTTCCGTACGAGACGTACGCGGCAGCCGGGTAACCACCCGCGCGCCACGTCGTACGAAACGCCTACGCTCCGGCCGGAACCCCGGCCGCGAGTCGTTCTCCGATGGCCCGAAGCCCGGCGAGGTCGTGCACATCGCCGGGCAGGGCGGCCACCGCGGCCACCGCCACTTCGGGATGCAGTGAGGTGAAGCGGTCGCGGGTGCGCTGCTCACGCGCGATCACCTGCATCCGTTCCGCGTGCAGGCGAAGCAGTCCTGCCGTGATCGCGTCCACCGCGGTCTCGTTCAGCGCGGTCTCGTTCAGCGTGATCTCGTCCAAAGTGATCTCGTCCACGTCGGCCGTGAGGCCTTCCGTGCTGGGGGAGCCGGTCTCGGGGGAGCCCGCGGCCGAGTCACGAAGTCCAGCTTTCCCGGACTCCTGATCGACAATGCGGCGCTCTTCAAGATTCTCTGCGGCGGCCAACGCCCGTTCGGCGGACAGCTGGTCGGCGCCGCTCCCGTGGACCCTGTTGAGCACCAGCCCGGCCAGCGGCATGCCCTCGGCAGCCAGCCGCTCCACGAAGTAGGCCGCCTCGCGCAGGGCGTCCGGCTCGGGCGCCGCGACCACCAGGAAGGCCGTACCGGGAGCCTGGAGCAGCTGGAAGGTCGCGTCCGCGCGGGTGCGGAACCCGCCGAACATCGTGTCCATCGCGGCCACGAAGGTCTGCACGTCCTTCAGCAGCGAGGCGCCCATCAGTTTGCTGAGGGTGCCCGTCATCATCGACATGCCGACATTGAGGAACTTCATCCCCGCCCGGCCGCCCACCTTCGCCGGAGCCATGAGCACCCGGATGAACTTCCCGTCCAGGAAGGACCCGAGCCGTTTCGGCGCGTCCAGGAAGTCCAGCGCGGACCGGCTCGGCGGGGTGTCGACGATGATCAGGTCCCAGTCGTCCCGGGCCCGCAATTGGCCCAGCTTCTCCATCGCCATGTACTCCTGCGTGCCCGCGAAGCCGGCCGACAGGGACTGGTAGAAGGGGTTCGCCAGGATGGCCCGGGCCCGCTCGCCGTCCGCGTGCGCCTCGACGATCTCGTCGAAGGTCCGCTTCATGTCCAGCATCATGGCGTGCAGTTGACCGCCGTCCGCGCCCACGCCCACGACCTCGCGCGGGGTGTTGTCCAGCGAGTCGATGCCCATCGACTGCGCGAGCCGCCGCGCCGGGTCGATGGTGAGCACGACCGCCTTCCGCCCGCGCTCTGCCGCCCGTACGCCCAGTGCCGCGGCCGTGGTGGTCTTGCCGACCCCGCCCGCCCCGCAGCACACGATGATCCGGTTCCCCGGGTCGTCCAGCAGCCGGTCGACCGCCAGCCACGGCGGAGTGTCCAGCCCCATGGTGTCCACCCCCTCGCTCATTCGGCCACCGACTGCTTGCGCAGGTCCTTGGCCAGCGCGTACAGCCCGGCCAGGTCCACCCCCGTGCCGAGCAGGGGGAGTTCGTACGTCGGCACCCGCAGCCCCTTCAGTACGGCGCGCTGCGCGCGCTCCAGCTCCACCCGGCTCGCGTGCTCCGCGGCCTGGTCGAGCAGCGGCTCCACCAGCCGTTCTGCCAGCCCGCCCCGCCGGGCCCCGCCGAGGCCCGCCCGGGACAGGGCCTTGGCCACCTCCGCGCGGTGGCCGTCGGCCGCGGCGCGCAGGGTGTCCTCGTCCAAGTGGTGCGGCCGGACCATGTTGACCACGACCCGACCCACCGGAAGCCCGGCCTCCGTCAGCTCCGCGATACCGTCCGCGGTCTCCTGGACGGGCATCTCCTCCAGCAGCGTGACCAGGTGGACGGCCGTCTCGGGGGACTTGAGCACCTTCATCACGGCCTGGGCCTGGTTGTGGATCGGCCCGAACCGGGCCAGCCCCGCCACCTCGTCGTTGACGTTCAGGAACCGGGTGATCCGCCCGGTCGGCGGCGCGTCCATGATCACGTGGTCGTAGACGAACCGTCCGGCCTTGTCCTTGCGCCGTACCGCCTCGCACGCCTTGCCGGTCAGCAGGACGTCCCGCAGCCCGGGCGCGATGGTCGTCGCGAAGTCGATGGCGCCGAGCTTCTTGAGGGCGCGTCCGGCCGAGCCGAGCTTGTAGAACATCTGGAGGTAGTCCAGCAGCGCCCGTTCGGCGTCGATGGCGAGCGCGAAGACCTCACCGCCCCCGCCGGGCGCCACGGCGATCTTCCGCTCCTCGTAGGGGAGTGCCTCGGCGCCGAAGAGCTGCGCGAGCCCCTGCCTGCCCTCGACCTCCACCAGTAGAGTCCGCCTGCCCTCGCGTGCGAGGGCGAGCGCGAGTGCCGCGGCGACCGTGGTCTTGCCGGTGCCGCCCTTGCCGCTGACCACCTGGAGCCTGCTCACAGCGTCCGAGCCTAACCACTCGCCTCTCGGGGCGCGCATGAGGCCCGCACGAGAGGTACTACCCTCGCTCCCATGACCAAGAAGTTCGAATACGCGACCGTCCCCCTGCTGGTCCACGCCACCAAGCAGATCCTGGACACCTGGGGCGAGGACGGCTGGGAGCTCGTCCAGGTCGTGCCCGGGCCGAACAACCCCGAGCAGCTCGTGGCCTACCTCAAGCGGGAGAAGGCATGAGCGGCGCCGTCGAGGCGAAGCTGGCCGCACTCGGCCTGACCCTCCCCGAGGTCGTCCCGCCGCTGGCCACCTACCAGCCGGCCGTGCGCTCGGGCGTGTACGTGTACACCGCGGGCCAGCTCCCGATGGTCAAGGGCAGCCTGCCGGTCACGGGCAAGGTCGGCGCCGAGGTCTCGGCGGAGCAGGCCAAGGAACTGGCCGCGACCTGCGCGCTGAACGCCCTGGCCGCCGTCAAGTCGGTGATCGGCGACCTCGACAAGATCGCGCGTGTCGTGAAGGTCGTCGGCTTCATCGCCTCGGCCCCCGACTTCACCGGCCAGCCGGGTGTGCTCAACGGCGCCAGTGAACTCCTCGGCGCCGTCCTCGGCGACAAGGGCGTCCACGCCCGCAGCGCGGTCGGCGTGGCGGTCCTCCCGCTGGACGCCCCGGTCGAGATCGAGATCCAGGTCGAGCTGGTGGCAGGAGCCTGAGCCTCTGCTCACCGGAGGGGCTGGACTGATCCAGCCCCTCCGGCGTTTGAGGAGCGGGGTCTGGGCGGAGCCCCAGGAGGCCGGGCCGCAGGGTCCTGTGAGGCCCCCCGCGCCGGGTGACCCTCGAACATCGGGCCGGATGGCCGTAGCATCCCGCCATGTCGAATGGTCAGCACGGTCAGCAACAGCCCCCCGCCGGAGGCCAGTGGTACCCGCCGGAGTGGCCCGACCGCATCCGCGCGCTCGCGGACGGTTCCCTCACCCCGGTGGATCCCCGGCGCGCCGCCACCGTGATGCTGCTGCGCGACACCCCCGCCGGACCGGCCGTCCACATGCTGCGCAGGCGGGCCTCCATGGCCTTCGCCGGAGGCGCGTACGCCTACCCCGGCGGCGGGGTCGACCCCCGCGACGAGGAACACCAGGTGGGCTGGGCCGGGCCCTCGCGGCAGGAGTGGGCCGCGCGGCTCGGTACGGATCCGGGCGTGGCGCAGGCCATCGTGTGCGGGGCCGTCCGCGAGACCTTCGAGGAGGCGGGCGTCCTGCTCGCCGGCGAGAGCCCGGACACCGTCGTCGGCGACACCACCGGTGACGACTGGGAGGCCGACCGGCAGGCCCTCGTGGCCCGGGAGCTGTCCTTCGCCGAGCTCCTCGACCGCCGCGGGCTGCGGCTGCGCTCCGACCTGCTCGGGGCGTGGGCGCGCTGGATCACCCCGGAGTTCGAGCCCCGCCGCTACGACACCTGGTTCTTCGTCGCCGCCCTCCCCGAGGGCCAGCGCACCCGCAACGCCTCCACCGAGGCCGACCGGACCGTTTGGATCCGCCCGGCCGACGCGGCCGACGGCTACGACAAGGGCGAGCTGCTGATGATGCCGCCCACCATCGCCACGCTGCGCTCCCTGGAGCCGTACGGCAGCGCCGCCGAGGCCCTCACCGGGGCCACGGCGCAGGACCTCACCCCGGTCCTGGCCCAGGCCACGCTGGAGGACGGCGAGCTGGTGCTCAGCTGGCCGGGCCACGACGAGTTCACCAAGCGCGTCCGCCCCGGAGGCCCCGCATGACCGACGCCGCCGCACTCCCCGGACAGCCCCGGGGCGTGGTCACCTCCGGGCCGGCCACCGCCCGCGCGGTCAACGTGCTGGCCCCCAACGCCTCCCCCATGACCCTGGACGGCACCAACACCTGGATCGTCTCCGAGCCCGGCTCCGACCTGGCCGTCGTCATCGACCCCGGCCCGCTGGACGAAGTACACCTGCGGGCGGTCATCGCCGCCGCCGAGCGGGAGGGCAAGCGGATCGCCCTCACCCTGCTCACCCACGGCCACCCGGACCACGCCGAGGGCGCCGGCCGGTTCGCCGAGCTCACCGGCACCAAGGTGCGCGCCCTGGACCCGGCCCTGCGCCTCGGCGACGAGGGCCTGGCCGCCGGGGACGTGATCCGCACCGGCGGGCTGGAGCTGCGCGTCGTCCCGACCCCCGGCCACACCTCCGACTCGCTCTGCTTCCACCTCCCCGCCGACCGGGCCGTCCTCACCGGCGACACGATCCTGGGCCGGGGCACCACCGTCGTCGCGCATCCCGACGGCCGCCTCGGCGACTACCTGGACTCCCTGCGCCGCCTGCGCTCGCTCACCGTCGACGACGGGGTGCACACCGTCCTGCCGGGGCACGGGCCGGTCCTGGAGGACGCACAGGGCGTCGTCGAGTTCTACCTGGCCCACCGCGCGCACCGCCTCGCGCAGGTCGAGACGGCCGTGGAGAACGGCTTCGTCACCCCCCGGGCGGTCGTCGCCCAGGTCTACGCGGACGTGGACCGCTCCCTGTGGCCTGCCGCGGAATGGTCCGTACGGGCGCAGCTCGAGTATCTTCAAGATCACGGACTGATTCCCGGGGGACCCGAATGACCACGCTCTTCCTGCTGCTCGCACTGATCGCCACGGCCGGCTGGATCACCTCCACGGTGTCCCTGCGGATGAAGGCCCTGGAAACCAGGGCGGACCGCCTGGAGCGGCGCCTGGGCCTGGTGCTGGAGCACTTCGGCATCGAGGAGCCGGAGCATCCCGTGACGGACGACGTACGGGCCCTCCTGCGCGACGGCCGCAAGATCGAGGCCATCAAGGTCTACCGGCAGAGCACCGGCGCGGGCCTCGCGGAGGCCAAGCAGGCCGTGGAGGCCATCGCGGTCACCGAGGCCGTCTGAGGCCGCCTGAGCCCGTCTGAGGCCGCCCCAGGGCGGTCCGAGGGCCCTACGAGGCTCTACGAGGGCTCCGTGCGCGGCCTCTTCACGCCGTGCCGGGCCGCGTACTCCCGCGCCAGCCACGGACCCAGGTCCTCGGTGTACTCGCGCAGCACCTCCGGGTCGGCGACCGGGTCCAGGGCCACGGCGGCCGCGTCCCGCAGCTGCGCGGCGCGCTGCGGGTAGTACCGGCCGAAGATCTCCGCGGACTCGGCGAGATCGCTGGTCCAGCCGCCCCAGAGCGGCATCACCAGCGTGAATCCGGTGCGCACGAGGCGCCGTGCGAAGGCGCGGCTCAGCACGCGGTACTCGTCCGGCGCCGACGCCTCCCGCACCCTGTCCCGCCAGCGGGGCAGCAGGAGCGCCAGGTCCCCGTTGGTCTCGCGGGCGAGCAGGCTGTCGGGACGGTAGCGCGGCAGGTGCTCGGCCAGGTCGGCGCCGAGCAGCGGGGTGCACAGGCAGGCCAGGAACCAGCCGAAGTCGTACCGCTCCTCCTCGCTGAGCACGGTGGCCTTGTCGTGGAGCAGGATGCCGACCCCGTCGATCTCCGGGAACTCCTCGTCGAGCCCGTCCGCCAGCACCTCGGCGGTGTCCCGGTCCTCAGCGGAGGGCTCGCGGTGCAGGACGACCAGCAGGTCGAGGTCGGAGCGGCCGGGCCGGGCCGTCCCGCGCGGCACGGACCCGTACAGGTACGCGCTGTGCAGCCGCTGCCCGTACGCCTCGCCGATCCGCTCCCGCGCGGCCGCCACGACGCCCCTGAACCCCTCCTGCACCCGCCCGAGGGACCCCTCCCGCTCGAAGTACCCCTGCGCGTCCAGGCCTCTGCGCTCCATACGCCCACTGTGCACACTCCGGCCCGGCCTCGGCCAAACTCAGCCCCGCCCAGGCCAAACTCGGCCCCGCCTCGGCGAAACTCAGCCCCGCCGGCGTTTGAGGCGCGGGGGTTCGGGGGCAGAGCCCCCGCAACGGCGCCGCACCCGGAAACGCAGAAGGGGCCCTGCCAGTCGGCAGGACCCCTCAACGGCTAAGACCAGCGTCAGCGAGACCGCTTCGCGAGCCGCTCCACATCCAGCAGGATCACGGCGCGAGCCTCAAGACGGAGCCAGCCGCGCCCCGCGAAGTCGGCCAGGGCCTTGTTCACGGTCTCGCGGGAGGCGCCGACGAGCTGCGCGAGCTCCTCCTGCGTCAGGTCGTGCACCACGTGGATGCCCTCCTCCGACTGCACGCCGAAGCGGCGCGACAGGTCGAGGAGCGCCCGCGCCACACGGCCGGGAACGTCGGAGAAGACCAGGTCGGACATCTGGTCGTTGGTCTTGCGCAGGCGCCGGGCGACGGCGCGCAGCAGCGCGGTCGCGACCTCGGGCCGGGCGTTCAGCCACGGCTGCAGGTCACCGTGCCCGAGGCCGAGGAGCTTGACCTCGGTCAGGGCGGTGGCGGTGGCGGTGCGCGGGCCCGGGTCGAAGAGCGACAGCTCGCCGATCAGCTCGCCGGGGCCGAGGACGGCCAGCATGTTCTCGCGGCCGTCGGGGGAGGTGCGGTGCAGCTTCACCTTGCCCTCGGTCACGACATACAGCCGGTCACCGGGGTCGCCCTCGTGGAACAGGGCGTCACCGCGTGCGAGGGTCACCTCGCCCATGGAGGCGCGGAGCTCCGCGGCCTGCTCGTCATCGAGCGCCGCGAAGAGCGGGGCGCGCCGCAGAACGTCGTCCACGAGTCTCTCTCCTATGTCGACCTGCTCAGGGGACCGTGCTCCCCATTTTGCCGGACGGCTCAAACAGTGCGATCAATCACAAGGATGCCGGACGTACGGGTGTGCTGTGCGGCGAGAGGCCAATCGGAGTGGTGTTACCTGAGGTCCGGGCGGGTGTCAGCGGCCGGCCTTAGGCTGGCCGGGTGTCCAATAAGCCGGTGAGAGCACAGGCCAAGGGGTCCACGGGAGTGACAGGACCCCCCGATTCAGCCGTGGGCGAACAAGCCCCCGTGAAGGTGTCCACGAAGGCCCCGCCCCGCCCCGAGGGCAAAGCTTCGGCCAAGAAACCGAAGGTGCCGAAGCCGGAATCCCACCTGGCCATGGTGCGCAGGGCCCGCCGCATCAACCGGGAACTGGCCGAGATCTATCCGTACGCCCATCCGGAGCTCGACTTCCGCAATCCCTTCGAGCTGCTGGTCGCGACCGTGCTGTCCGCGCAGACCACCGACCTGCGCGTGAACCAGACGACCCCGGCGCTCTTCGCCGCCTACCCGACCCCCGAGGACATGGCCGCGGCCGCTCCCGAGGACCTGGAGGAGCTGATCCGGCCGACCGGGTTCTTCCGGGCGAAGTCCAGGTCCCTGCTCGGCCTCTCGCAGGCCCTGCGGGACCGGTTCGGCGGGGAGGTTCCGGGGCGCATCGAGGACCTGGTCACCCTGCCCGGAGTGGGCCGCAAGACGGCGAACGTGGTCCTCGGCAACGCCTTCGGTGTCCCGGGCATCACCGTGGACACGCACTTCGGCCGGCTGGTCCGCCGGTGGAAGTGGACCGAGCAGGAGGACCCGGAGAAGGTCGAGGCGGAGATCTGCGCGATCTTCCCCAAGAGCGAGTGGACGATGCTCTCGCACCGCGTCGTCTTCCACGGCCGCCGGATCTGCCATGCGCGCAAGCCCGCCTGCGGGGTCTGCCCGATCGCCCCGCTCTGCCCGGCGTACGGGGAGGGCGAGACCGACCCGGAGAAGGCGAAGAAGCTGCTCAAGTACGAGAAGGGCGGCCAGCCCGGCCAGCGGCTGACCCCGCCCGCCGACTATCCCGGCCTCCCGGCCCAGCCGCTGGGCGGCCCGCAGGCGCGGCCGTAGGAACGAATCGGTACCCGGACCGCGTTTGCGGTGTGGGGGAACACGGACAGGGGTGCCTATGACTGGGGCGACGCAGAACCGACCGGTGGCCGAAGCGGGCCAGCACGACGGGGGCCAGCACGACGGGGGCCAGCACGACGGGGGCCAGTACGACGCGGGCCCACATGACGCCGGCGCGGACGGCGCCGACGCGGACGGCGCCGACGTGCACCGTGCCGACGCAAACGGCGCCGGCGCGCGTACGGAGGCCCGCGCGGGCACGGGCGGCAGCACCGCCCTCAGCACGCAGGGCCTGCCCGGGTGGCTCGACCCGGTCGTGGAGGCCGCGCGGACCGTCCGCCCGGCCCAGCTCAGCCGCTTCCTGCCGCCCGAGGACGGCCGCGGGCGGCAGTCCGCCGTCCTCATCCTCTTCGGCGAGGGCCCCCGCGGCCCCGAGCTGCTGCTGATGGAGCGGGCCGGGAGCCTGCGCTCGCACGCCGGCCAGCCCTCCTTCCCCGGCGGCGCCCTCGACCCGGAGGACGGCGACCCGCACACCACCGGCCCGCTGCGCGCCGCGCTGCGCGAGGCCGAGGAGGAGACGGGGCTGGACCCCGCCGGTGTGCAGCTCTTCGGGGTGCTGCCCCGCCTCTACATCCCGGTCAGCGAGTTCGTCGTGACCCCGGTCCTCGGCTGGTGGCGGGCCCCCAGCCCGGTCGGCGCCGTGGACCCGGCGGAGACCGCCCGGGTGTTCACGGTGCCCGTGGCCGATCTCACCGACCCCGGGCACCGTGTCACCGCGATCCACCCGAGCGGCCACCACGGCCCCGCTTTCACCGTCGAATCGGCCCTGGTCTGGGGTTTCACCGCCGGGGTCATCGACCGTCTGCTGCACTTCGCGGGCTGGGAGGTCCCGTGGGACCGCTCACGCCAGGTCCCGCTCGACTGGCGCTCGTGAGACGGTGACCCACGTGAACGTGCTGGACATCTTGTTGCTGCTCGCCGCCGTATGGTTCGCGATCATCGGCTACCGCCAGGGCTTCGTCGTCGGCATCCTGTCGGTGATCGGCTTCCTCGGCGGCGGCCTCATCGCCGTGTCCCTGCTCCCGCTGATCTGGGACCGGGTGACGGACAAAGGAACGCAGGCGTCCTCCACGGCCGTCGTCATCGCCGTGGTCGTGATCATCATCTGTGCCTCGATCGGCCAGGCCCTGACCACCCACCTCGGCAGCAAGCTCCGCCGCCAGATCACCTGGTCACCGGCGCGCGCGGTCGACGCCACCGGCGGGGCCCTGGTCAATGTGGTCGCCATGCTGCTGGTGGCCTGGCTGATCGGTTCCCTGCTCGCCCAGACCTCGCTGCCCACGCTGGGCAAGGAGGTCCGCAACTCCAAGGTGCTGCTCGGCGTGTCGCGGGTCCTGCCCGCCCAGGCGAACACCTGGTTCTCGGACTTCAGTTCCACGCTCGCCCGCAACGGCTTCCCCCAGGTCTTCAACCCGTTCTCCAACGAGCCCATCACCGAGGTGAAGGCGCCCGACCCGGCGCTGGCCAGCAGCCCCGTCAGCGAGCAGGCCAAGCGCTCGATCGTGAAGGTCGTCGGCACCGCGCCCAGTTGCAGCAAAGTGCTGGAGGGCACCGGCTTCGTCTTCGCCCCGGGCAAGGTCATGACCAACGCGCACGTCGTGGGCGGGGTCGGCGAGCCGACCGTACAGATCGGCGGCGAGGGCAAGCTGTACGACGCGAAGGTCGTGCTCTACGACTGGGCGCGCGACATCGCCGTCCTGGACGTGCCCAAGCTGAAGGCGCAGCCGCTGGAGTTCGCCGACAAGGACGCGGTGAGCGGCAGCGACGCGATCGTCGCCGGCTTCCCCGAGAACGGTGGGTACGACGTCCGTCCGGCCCGTGTGCGCGGCCGGATCAACGCCAACGGCCCGGACATCTACCACCGGGGCACGGTCCGACGGGACGTCTACTCGCTGTACGCGACGGTCCGTCAGGGCAACTCCGGCGGTCCGCTGCTGACGCCCGACGGCAAGGTGTACGGGGTCGTCTTCGCCAAGTCCCTCGACGACCCGAACACCGGCTACGTGCTGACGGCCGACGAGATCCGCGACGACATCCGGATCGGGAAGACCGCCGACCGCCGGGTCGACAGCCAGGGCTGCGCCCTCTGAGCCGTACGGGCACGGGGGCCCGTACGGCCGGGAAGTCGGTCTCCGCGCGGTCTACGTCCGCGGATGGCGCAGGCGTGCCGAGACCCAGCGGGCCCGGCGGCGCAGGATGCGGGGGATCCCGAGTCGTGGGTCGTGGCCGTGGCGGCCCGCCCTCTCGTGGGTGCCCGGGTCAGTCGCCGGGCGGTGTTCGTGTGCGGTGTCACCGTAGTCGTGCGTCCAGCTCATACTCCGAGCTGTGCCCGGGCCCCAAGGTCGGTAACCCCGTCCAGGGCGGCCAATTGGCCTATGCGCCGGGCAATTGAATGTTTGTAAGACAGGCGTGCGGGCGGGCCTGGCGGACCGTCAGCGGTCCGGCTCGGGATCCTTCAGCCAGTTGACCAGCTCGGTCGAGAAGGCCGCCGGGTCCTCCTCGTGCGGGAAGTGCCCGAGGCCGTCGAACAGCCGCCAGCGGTACGGGGCTTCGACGTACTGACCGGAGCCGGCCGCGCTCCGCGTGCGCATCACCGGGTCGAGCGAGCCGTGCAGGTGCAGCGTCGGGACCCGCACCGGCCGCTTCATCCGCCGGTTGAACTGGAGGCCGTCGGGCCGCGCCATGGACCGCATCATCCAGCGGTACGGCTCGACCGAGCAGTGCGCCGTCGACGGGATGCACATCGCCCGCTGGTACACGGTCAGGTCCTCGTCCTCGGGCAGCCGCGGCCCGGACCAGTCCCGGATCAGCTGCCCCACGAGCGCCCCGTCGTCGGCGACGAGCTGCCGCTCCGGGACGAACGGCCGCTGGAAGCCCCAGATGTGCGAACTCGCCCGCGTCTGGCCGAAGTCCGACAGCATCGCCGAGCGCCAGCGGCGCGGGTGCGGCATGGACGAGACCACGAGCCGACGCACCAGCTTGGGCCGCATCACGGCCGCCGTCCACGCGAGGTACCCGCCGAGGTCGTGCCCGACGAGGGCGGCGTCCGGCTCGCCGAGAGACCGGATGACCCCGGTGACGTCCAGGGCCAGATTGGCGGGGTCGTAGCCGCGGGGCGTGCGGTCGCTGCCGCCGACACCGCGCAGGTCCATCGCGACCGCCCGGTACCCGGCATCGGCGAGCGCGGTCAGCTGGTGCCGCCACGTCCACCAGAACTGCGGGAAACCGTGCAGGAGCAGCACCAGCGGCCCGTCACCGACCTCGGCTACGTGGAACCGGGCGCCGTTGGCCGCGACATCGCGGTGCGTCACCGCCCGGCCGCCGGGGAGGTCGAGCCGTACCGCCGTGGCGGCGGTGGGGGGAGTGCCGGGATCCGGGGTGGACGCTGTCATGAGGACGAGCGTGCCACACCCACAGCCTGGTCACTCACCGGCCGCGGGTGCGGCTTGACGGTTCCGACGAGCGCCGCGGTCTGCTTGACGGAGGCGATGGTCTTCTCCGGCGGCTTGACCTTCTTGAACTTCTTCACCGCGATCAGCGCCAGCAGGCCCGCGAGCAGCAGGAACGCCGAGCCGACGATGAGGAAGGACCAGGCGAGCCCGAGCCCGAGGTTGTGGATCCCGTAGGCCGCGGCGAAGCTCAGCACCGGCAGGGAGAAGAGGGCGAACACTCCTGCGACGATGATGGCGGCGCTTCCGATGCCCGCGCGCTTGACGTCCTGGCGGATCTCCGCCTTGGCGAGGGCGATCTCGTCGTGCACCAGGGCGGACATCTCGGCGGTGGCCGAGGCGACCAGCTGGCCGAGTGTGCGCTCGGCTCCCTGCGCCCCTTGGTCCACTGCGCTCATCGCTCTCTCCCTCTGTCGTCTGCTGTCGTCTGCGTCGGCGGCTGTCCTGCGTCGTCAGTCAGTCGTCAGTCAGATCATGCCGGACGACCGGCGTCACTGCTGGACCCGGCCGCCGCTTCGGCCCCCGCCGCGGTCGCCACTTCGGCCTTGCGGCGGTGCTCCGCGGCCCTGTCCTCGTAGATCTTCGCCATCCGGAGGTGGTAATCCGGGTTGTGCTCCTCGTAGATGTCCGGGATGCCGTCGAGGTCATCGTCCCGCTCCTCGGCGTCGATGAGCGCCCTGTACGTGCGGTTGCGGAGCTTGAGCATGACGCCCGCGGCCACGGCGGCGATGAGGGAGCCGATCAGGACGGCGGCCTTGACCTCGTCGGTGAGGACGGGGTCACCGGCGAAGGCGAGTTCGCCGATCAGGAGGGAGACGGTAAAGCCGATGCCCGCGAGCGAGGCCACGGCGAGTACGTCGGGCCAGGCGAGGTCCTCGTTGAGCTCGGCCTTGGTGAAGCGGGCCGCGAGCCAGGTGCCGCCGAAGATG
This sequence comes from Streptomyces sp. NBC_01408, assembly GCF_026340255.1. GTDB lineage: Bacteria > Actinomycetota > Actinomycetes > Streptomycetales > Streptomycetaceae > Streptomyces. The sequence goes on from NZ_JAPEPJ010000001.1 coordinate 1,857,958, forward strand.
CCCACCGTCTTGCCGACGACCAGGCCGAGGACCACGCCGAGGGTCTCGGGGCGGGTGAAGACCTGGGCGATGGCCTCGTCGGAGAGGGAGACCCCGGCGGAGAAGAGGGCGAACAAGGGCACGGCCAGGCCCGCGGAAATCGGCCGGACCAGGTGCTCGATGTGCTCGCCGGGGGAGTGCTCCTCGCCCTCCTTGCGGGAGCAGCGCAGCATCAGGCCCATGGCGACGCCGGCGATGGTGGCGTGGACCCCGCTGTTGTACATCAGGCCCCAGATGACCAGGGCGAGCGGAAGGTAGACGTACCAGCCGTGGACGTTCTTGCGCAGCAGGAACCAGAAGAGCGCCAGGCCCACGACGGCGCCGCCGAGCGCCAGGAAGTCGATCTCGCTGGTGAAGAACACCGCGATGATCAGGATCGCGAAGAGGTCGTCGACGACGGCGAGGGTCAGCAGGAAGGCGCGCAGCGCGGAGGGCAGCGAGGTGCCGATGACCGCGAGGACGGCGAGGGCGAAGGCGATGTCGGTGGCGGTCGGGACCGCCCAGCCGTTCATCGAGCCGCTGCCGAGGGTGTTGACGAGTACGTAGACCAGCGCGGGTACGGCCATGCCGCAGAGCGCGGCGATCACCGGGAGGGCGGCGGCCTTGGCGTCGCGCAGATCGCCCGCGACGAGTTCGCGCTTGAGCTCGATGCCGGCGACGAAGAAGAAGACGGCGAGCAGGCCGTCGGCCGCCCAGTGCTGGAGCGAGAGGTCCAGGCCCAGGGAGGCCGGGCCTATGTGGAAGGACCGGACGTTGTCGTAGCTGTCCGCGAGGGCGGGGATGTTCGCCCAGGTCAGGGCGGCGATCGCGGCCACCAGCAGGAGCACGCCACCGACGGTCTCGGTGCGCAGTGCGTCGGCGACGAAACGGCGCTCGGGCAGCGAGAGCAGGCCGAACAGCTTGCGGCCCTTGTTGTCGGTGGGGGTGGGCGCGGCCACGGGGGAACCTCCGGTTGGTCGACGGCATGACAATGCAGTTGCCGACCAGACTTCCCGGCGCACCCTGTGATCTTTATTTACGCTTTCAATATGTTACAGGGCGTGTGCGAGGGCGTATCCGGCGAACATCACTTTAAGCGCGAAAGGGGCATCCGGCGCGGCGCGCCGAATGCCCCTTCCCGCCCTTCCGCCCCCGGCCCGTACGTGTCCTCGCGGGCCAGGGGGCGGGGCGTCAGTCCTCGCTGCCGGCGGCCGGCAGCTTGCTCTGGATCAGGTCCATGACGGAGGAGTCGGCGAGCGTGGTGACGTCGCCGACGGCGCGGTTCTCTGCCACGTCGCGCAGCAGGCGGCGCATGATCTTGCCCGAGCGGGTCTTCGGCAGCTCCTGGACCGGCAGGATCCGCTTCGGCTTGGCGATCGGGCCGAGCGTGGCGCCCACGTGGTTGCGGAGCTCCCCGACCAGGGTGTCGGTCTCGGAGGCGCTGCCGCGCAGGATGACGAAGGCCACGATGGCCTGGCCCGTGGTCTCGTCGTTGGCGCCGACCACGGCCGCCTCGGCGACCGCGGGGTGCGACACGAGCGCCGACTCCACCTCGGTGGTCGAGATGTTGTGGCCGGATACCAGCATCACGTCGTCCACCCGGCCGAGCAGCCAGATGTCGCCGTCCTCGTCCTTCTTGGCGCCGTCGCCCGCGAAGTACTTGCCCTCGAAGCGCGACCAGTAGGTGTCGAGGAACCGCTGGTCGTCGCCCCAGATGGTGCGCAGCATCGACGGCCACGGCTCGGTGAGGACCAGGTAGCCGCCTCCGCCGTTCGGGACCTCGTTCGCCTCGTCGTCCACGACGGTGGCGGAGATTCCGGGCAGCGCGCGCTGGGCGGAGCCCGGCTTGGTCTCGGTGACACCCGGCAGCGGGGAGATCATCATCGCGCCGGTCTCGGTCTGCCACCAGGTGTCCACGATCGGGCAGCGGTCGCCGCCGATGTGCTTGCGGTACCAGATCCAGGCCTCGGGGTTGATCGGCTCGCCGACCGAGCCCAGCACGCGCAGGCTCGACAGGTCGAACTTCGCCGGGATGTCGTCGCCCCACTTCATGAACGTACGGATGGCCGTGGGCGCCGTGTAGAGGATGGTGACGCCGTACTTCTGCACGACCTCCCAGAACCGGCCCTGGTGCGGGGTGTCCGGCGTGCCCTCGTACATCACCTGGGTGGCGCCGTTGGCGAGCGGCCCGTAGACGATGTACGAGTGCCCGGTCACCCAGCCGATGTCGGCGGTGCACCAGTAGACGTCGGTCTCCGGCTTCAGGTCGAAGACCGCGTGGTGGGTGTACGCGGCCTGCGTGAGGTAGCCGCCCGAGGTGTGCAGGATGCCCTTCGGCTTACCCGTGGTCCCCGAGGTGTAGAGGATGAAGAGCGGGTGCTCCGCGTCGAAGGCCTGCGGGGTGTGCTCGGCGGACTGGCGGCCGACCACGTCGTGCCACCAGACGTCGCGGCCCTCGGTGAAGGCGGTGTCCTGGCCGGTGCGGCGTACGACGAGGACGTGCTCGACCTGCGGGCACTTGGCGACGGCCTCGTCGATGGCGGGCTTGAGGGCGCTGGGCTTGCCGCGGCGGTAGCCGCCGTCGGCGGTGATGACCAGCTTGGCGTCGGCGTCCTGGATGCGGGAGGCGACGGCGTCGGCCGAGAAGCCGCCGAAGACCACGGAGTGCGCGGCGCCGACGCGGGCGCACGCGAGCATCGCGACGACCGCCTCGGGGATCATCGGCAGGTACACGGCGACGCGGTCGCCGGCCACGACACCCAGCTCGGTCAGGGCGTTGGCGGCCTTGGAGACCTCGTCCTTGAGCTCGGCGTAGGTGATCGCGCGGCTGTCGCCGGGCTCGCCCTCGAAGTGGAGGGCGACGCGGTCGCCGTTGCCGGCCTCGACGTGGCGGTCCACGCAGTTGTACGCGACGTTCAGCTTGCCGTCCGCGAACCACTTCGCGAAGGGCGGGTTGCTCCAGTCGAGCGTCTCGGTCGGCTCGGTGGCCCAGGTCAGCCGCCGCGCCTGCTCGGCCCAGAAGCCCAGCCGGTCCGCGTCGGCCTGTGTGTACGCAGCCTGTGTCACGTTGGCAGCGGCGGCCAGATCGGCAGGCGGTGCGAACCGCCGCTCCTCCTTGAGCAGATTGGCCAGGCTCTCATTGCTCACGACATCTCCCTTTCCCAGGGTGTCCGTTGTGTCCCCGGGCATAGCTCATCAGTCAGCGGCCCAGGTGACAAGGGGTAGCCGAGAATTGGTTTAGACCTATAGCACGTCTGGGCGCGTGTGCGGGCCACGCGAACGGCGCAGGAATGGCCCCTTCCCGCCGCAGGGTGCAGGAAGGGGCCAAACGATTCCACGGATACGGGAGGCTATCGGTTCATCGACACCGCGGTTCAGGCGTTCTGGCCGACGCTGTCGAAGACCCGGCAGTCGAAGAAGTCCTCGCCTTCGGAGAGCAGGTACGCCTGCGCCTCACCTACGTGGAAGTACATCCCGTGCAGCTCCAGGGTGCCCTCGGCAAGGCGCCGGGCCACCGACTCGTGGGCCCGCAGGTGCTCCAGCTGCTGCACCACATTGGTCAGGCAGAGCTGCTCCACGGCATCCGCCGGCAGCCGGCCGGCGATCCGGGCCCAGGCGTGGTGGCGGCTGCCCATCCGCTCCAGGCTCGGCAGTCCGTGCCGCAGCCAGCGGCGCAGCGGGGTCATGGGGGTCGTGGGCGAGGAGTTGAGCAGGGCCTGCATCGCCCCGCAGCCCGAGTGCCCGCAGACCGTGATGCTGTCCACCTTGAGCACGTCCACGGCGTACTCGATGGCCGCCGCGACCGAGTCGTCCGTGGACTCGGCTCCCGGCAGTGGGACCAGATTGCCGACATTGCGGACCGTGAACAGGTCGCCCGGGCCGCTGGCCGTGATCATGCTGGTCACCAGGCGGGAGTCCGCGCAGGTGAGGAAGAGCTGCGAGGGCCGCTGCCCCTCGCGGGCCAGCCGGGCCAGCTCGTCGCGCACGAGCGGGGCGGTGTCCCGCTGGAAGGTGCCGATTCCGTTCGCCAGCTGGCCGGCTCCGCGGCGCAGGGGTGCGGGTGCGGGGTGTTCCGCCGCTGCCGCCGCCTGTGCTGCCGTCGCCGCGGAGGCCGGGGCCTGGGCCTGGGCCTGGGCCGGGGCAGCGGCCGTACGGGCGTGCGCGGGCCGGTGGTCGCAGTGGTTCTGCCACGGGGTCCAGGGCCGGCAGCACTGGTGTGTTCCGCGTGGGGCGGGCCGCCAGTCGCCCTCCGAGGTGCGGGCTCCGGAGCGGCCGGTGACCTCCACCGAACCCCCGTGCGCACGATGGGAGTCCTGCCAGTCCTGGAGGGTTTCGTACGCCGCGTGGTCCATGAACGAACCGTCCAGCTCCACCACCGCGGGCGCGTCGTGCGGAATCTGGTTCAGCACCCGGCTCAGCCGGGGTACCGCGAGGAAGGTCAACTGCCCGCGCGCCCACACCCGGTGGACCCCGCTGTCCTGCTTCTCCAGCGTGATCCGGGTCCGGGCGAGGCGGTGCAGGGCCAGGGCGACGGCCACCGCGATGCCGATGGCGACGCCCTCCAGGACCCCGCCGAGCACCACGGCCGCGATGGTCGTGCCGTAGACCAGGACCTCGCCGTGCCGGGTGACGCTGCGCAGGTGCGTGATGCTGACCATCTGCACGCCCACGGCCATCACCAGGGCGGCCAGCGCGGCGAGCGGGATCAGGTCGAGGACCGGGACCAGCAGGCCGGCCGCGAGCAGCACCCAGAATCCGTGGAGCATCGCCGACCTGCGGCTGGTCGCACCGGCCTTGACGTTCGCCACGCTGCGGACGGCCACGCCCGTGACGGGCAGCCCGCCGAGGGCCCCCGAGACGATGTTCGCCGCGCCCTGGCCCCGCAGTTCCCGGTTGAGGTCGGCGCGCGGCGGCCGGCCGGCCGAACTCCGCTCGGAGCCGATCAGTTTGTCGGTCGCGACCGCGGACAGCAGGGACTCGACGCTCCCGACCAGGGTGATGGTCAGTACGGCGGCGATGATGCCGAGGAGCGGCCCCTGCGGCAGCTCGGGCAGGGCGTGGCTGCGCCAGGACGGCAGGTCCACGCGGGGCAGGGTGAGCCCGGCGAGTGTGGCGAAGGCCGTGGCCGTGGCGACGGCGGCGAGCGCGGCCGGCACCTTGCGCAGGGCGCCGCCCGCCCGCCCGGGCAGCCGGGGCCAGCCGAGCAGGACGACCAGCGTCAGCACGCTGACGCCGAGCGCGGCCGGGTGCAGGTCGGCCAACTGGCCTGGCAGCCCGACGACGTTGGCCACGGCGGAGCTCTGCGGGGTACCGCCGAGCACGATGTGCAGCTGGGCCAGCGCGATGGTCACGCCGATGCCCGCCAGCATCCCGTGCACGATGGCCGGGCTCACCATGAGTGCCGACCGGGCGGTCCGCAGGAAGGCGAGGCCGAGCTGGCACAGCCCGGCGAGCACGGTGATGGCGCAGGTGGTGCGCCAGCCGTAGTGCTGGATCAACTCGGCGGTGACGACGGTGAGTCCGGCGGCGGGCCCGCTCACCTGGAGCGGAGCCCCGCCGAGCCGCCCGGCCACGATTCCGCCGACCGCCGCGGCGACCAGTCCCGCCTGGAGCGGGGCCCCGGTGGCGAGGGCGATGCCGAGGGAGAGCGGCAGCGCGATCAGGAAGACGGCTACGGAGGCGGAGAGGTCGGCGGGGAGGTCGGCGGGGAGATCTGATCGGACGGCTTTGTTCTTGGGGGTGGTGGGTGAGGTGGCTGTCATAAGGTCCCGTCTCCTCTGAGGAGGGATGAAGCGGCGGGAGTCTCAACACTCGGTAAATGGATGGTAATGGAGAGTAAAGAGAAGTGGTGGGCAATAGGGGCAAATGGACTACGAATTAGCACGCACGAGTGAATAAGCATTTTGTCCGGCTTGTCAGATCTTCTTCACACCACACCGCGTGGGAAGTTGCGGCGCGGAAGTCCTGCGACGGAACTGCGAGGGAGAGGTGGGGCGGATGATCGCCGCCACGAAGAAGATCGCTGGTGGCCTGGTCGCCACGGCGCTGGTCCTGGGCGCCGCCGGGTGCAGCGGCTCGGAGTCCGGCAGGTCCCCGGCCCCCGGCGGCGCCAAGAAGGGTGCCGCCGCGCCGGAGGCCCCCGGCAGCGTGAACCGGCCCATCGGCGACGGCTCGACCGCCTACACCGGCCCGCAGCCGAACGTGCAGAAGCCGCAGAAGCTGAAGCCCGGTGAAAAGCCCCCGCAGTTCGTGGTGTTCTCGTGGGACGGGGCCGGCGAGGACAGCCAGAAGCTGTTCTCCCACTTTCGCGAGGTCGGCAAGAAGTACAACGCGCGGATGACGTACTTCCTCAGCGGTGTGTACATGCTCCCGGAGGAGAAACGTTCCCTCTACACCGCCCCGCAGCACTCTCCCGGCCGCTCCGACATCGGCTTCGGCGACCTCCAGGGCATCAAGGACACCGCCACCCAGGTGCGCGGCGCCTGGCTGGAGGGCAATGAGATCGGTACCCACTTCAACGGCCACTTCTGCGGCCCCGACGGCGGCGTCGGCACCTGGTCCGTGGACGAGTGGAAGAGCGAGATCGACCAGGCCAAGTCCTTCGTCAAGAACTGGAAGACCAACGCGGGCCTGAAGGCCCTCGAAGCGCTCCCCTTCGACTACGACAAGGAGCTCATCGGCGCCCGCACCCCCTGCCTCGAAGGCCAGAAGAACTTCATGCTGGCGGCTAAGGACTTGGGCTTCCGCTACGACTCGAGCGGCATCAGCAAGCAGATCTGGCCCAAGATGACCGACGGGCTCTGGGACATCCCGCTCCAGCTGGTGCCCATGCCGGGCCGCGCCTTCGACACGCTGAGCATGGACTACAACTACATGATCAACCAGTCCGGGACGACCTCGCAGGGCGACCCCTCGCAGCACGTGTACTGGGGCGACCAGATGCGCGACGGGCTGCGGCAGGCCTTCGACCGGGTCTACCAGGGCAACCGGGCGCCGCTGATCATCGGCAACCACTTCGAGTCCTGGAACGGCGGCACCTACATGCGCGCCGTCGAGGAGTCCATCAAGACCATGTGCACGCAGAAGGAGGTCCGCTGCGTGCCCTTCCGCGAGCTGGTCGACTGGCTGGACGCCCAGGACCCCAAGGCCCTGGAGTGGATGCGCACCCTCGACGTCGGCGAGACGCCGAAGGACGGCTGGGCGAAGTTCCTGACGGCGGGGCCGCCGCCGAAGCCCGCGGCCCCCGCGACTTCCGCCGAGGTCAAGCAGGCTGAGGAGTCGGCTGATGAGGGTGCGGACGAGGGCTGACGAGTTCCCCCAGCTCCCCCAGCTCCCCGAACCCCCTGGGCTCCGTGAGTTCGCCGGACTGCTCCTGCCCGTCTCGCTCGCTTTGCCTGCCTCGCTCCCCTCGTTCGCCGAGCCCCTCGTGCAGGACGAAACCGGGGTCGACCTGGTCCGCCAGGTCGACCCCGGTCTTGGCGTTGCCCCAGCTCTCCGCGTTCTTGAGGTGGAAGCCGACCATCTGCTCGGTGTACCGGCCCCAGTCGCGGAGCGCGTAGGAGTCGTCGGCCGCGTCCTGGAGGGCCTGGAGGGCCAGTCGGTTGGTCGCCTCCAGCAGCTCGAAGGCGGCCGGCCGGCCCTTTTCCATGGCGCGGACCCAGTCCGAGTGCCCGACGGTGACCAGCAGGTCCTCGCCCACCTCGTCCTGGAGGAACTCGATGTCCTCCGGGCCCTGCACCTTGTTGCCGATCACCTTGAGGGCGATCCCGAAGTCCCGCGCGTACTCCTTGTACTGGCGGTAGACGGAGACGCCCTTGCGGGTCGGCTCGGCGACCAGGAAGGTCACGTCGAAGCGGGTGAACATGCCCGAGGCGAAGGAGTCGGAGCCGGCCGTCATGTCGACGACGACGTACTCGTCCGGGCCGTCGACCAGATGGTTGAGGCACAGCTCGACCGCTCCGACCTTGGAGTGGTAACAGGCCACGCCCAGGTCGGCCTCGGTGAACGGCCCGGTGGCCATGAGCCGTACGGGCTCCCCGTCGAGCAGCAGCCTGCGCGCGCAGGCCTCGTACACCGGGTTGTCCTCGGTGACGGTCAGGAGGCGTGAGCCCGCGCCGGGCGGGGTGGTCTTGATCATCATCTCGGCGGACGCGATGCGCGGGTTGGAACCCCGCAGGTACTCCTTGATCAGCGGCAGGTGCGCACCCAGGGCCGGCAGCGCGGCGGCCTCGTCCTCACCGAGTCCGAGTGCGGCACCCAGGTGCTGGTTGATGTCGGCGTCCACCGCGACGACGGGGGCTTCATTGGCGGCGAGGTGGCGGATGAAGAGGGAGGACAGCGTGGTCTTGCCGCTGCCGCCCTTTCCCACGAAAGCGATCTTCATGTTCACCAAGCGTAGCGGGTCCGTTGCGGTGTGTGCTCTGGGTGAGTGAAGAAGACCACTCCAAGGAGGGGTCGGTGCTATGGGTCCGCAGTGCGTAGGCTCCCTACTTATGAGTAGCGCTTCTGACCCGTTGACCGCGCTGGCCGGGCTGCCGGGTGTCGCCGAGTCCGTGGATTCCGTACGCAAGGCCGTGGACCGGGTCTACGGACACCGGGTGATGCGCCGTCGCGGCGGGGAGATCACCTCGGAGGCCGCGCTGCGCGGCGCCCGCGGGAGCGCGGCGCTGTCCGGCGCCGACTGGGCGCTGGAGGAGGTGCGCCGCCGAAGCGACTTCGGCTCGGAGCCGGAGGCGCTGACGGTGGGCGCGGCGCTGCGGCTGACCGCCGAGGCCGGCCAGCTGCTGAGCATCTGGCGCCAGTCGCCGCTGCGGGTCCTGGCGCGGCTGCACCTGGTGGCCTCGGGCTCTACGGCGGACGGAGACGTCGTGGGCCGGCCCCGCCTCGCGGGCGAACCGGTGGACGAGCCCCTGGTCAACCTGCCGCTGCCGAGCGCGGACGAGGTCGCCGGACGGCTGGACGGTCTCTCCGGCCTGATCATCGCGGGCGGCTCGGCCCCGGCGCTGGTCACAGCGGCGGTGGTGCACGGCGAACTGCTGGCCCTGCGCCCCTTCGGCACCTACAACGGCCTGGTCGCGCGGGCGGCCGAGCGGATCGTCCTGATCAACAGCGGGCTGGACCCCAAGGCGATCTGTCCGGCGGAGGTCGGCCACGCCGAACAGGGGCGCGAGGCTTATCTGGCGGCCTTCGAGGGCTACGTCTCGGGAACCCGGGAGGGGATGGCCGCCTGGATCGCCCACTGCGGCCGGGCGATCGAACTCGGTGTCCGTGAGTCGACGGCGGTCTGCGAAGCCCTACAGCGCGGCGCGGCCTGAGAACTGCCCGGACAACGGGTTGCGGCGACACCGTCTTGCTTTGGTGTCGCCGCTGGCACTTGCGCCCAGTTACCAAGCGTCCTCGAAGTTTGCCCATCAGGTCGGGAGCTTTGCCCGTCACCTGGTGCGGCTGGCCCGTAATCGACGGGTCGACGTCGCGTGGGTGCTCGGCGTTCGTGCTTCGGTCCGTGGGCCTTACTGCGTTTTAAAGATGATCCTCTCGGATGTTCTTTGGTCTCGCGGGCCGTTAATTACTTTGTACTCCGCTTGGGAGATATGCGAAACCCCTGGCTCCACTTCTTTACCTTCAGGGGCGAGTCGGGATGAACCGGACGTCCTGAAATGCCGCAGGTCAGGACAGCCCGGGGCATCCCGCAAGCGCGGCCCGGCGTGCTTCGGCCCGCCTGGCCTGGCCAGGCATCCCGCAAGCACGCCGGGCCGGGTCGGGCCGGCCTGGCCCGGCTCAGGCGGAGGTGGCGGCGGCCAGCGCGCTCGCCCGGCGTCGGCTCGCGTACCAGACCAGCCCCGCGGTGGCGGCGGCCGCGCCCACGGCCGCCGCGGCCACCAGCGCCGGCCGCGCCGGCATCGACAGCCCCGGAAGCCGCTGCTTCAGCCGTACGGGCCGGTTGAAGACCAGAACCGGCCACTCCCGTGCCACCGCCTCCCGGCGCAGCGCCCGGTCCGGATTGACGGCGTGCGGGTGTCCGACCGCCTCCAGCATCGGGATGTCGGTGGCCGAGTCGCTGTACGCGTAGCACTTCGAGAGGTCGTACCCCTCGGACTCCGCGAGCTCGCGGACGGCTTCCGCCTTCGTGGGTCCGTAGGCGTAGTACTCGATCTCGCCGGTGAAGCAGCCGTCCTCGCCCACGACCATGCGGGTGGCGACGACCCGGTCCGCGCCGAGCATCTCGCCGATCGGCTCGACGACCTCCGCGCCGGAGGTCGACACGATCACCACGTCGCGGCCGGCCGTGTGGTGGGCTTCGATGAGGGACGCGGCCTCGTCGTAGATGATCGGGTCGATGAGGTCGTGCAGGGCTTCCGCGACGATCTCCCGGACCTGCTGCACGTTCCACCCCTTGCAGAGGGCGGACAGGTACTCGCGCATCCGCTCCATCTGGTCGTGGTCGGCGCCGCCGGCCAGGAAGATGAACTGCGTGTACGCGGTGCGCAGCACGGCTCGCCGGTTGATGAGCCCGCCCTGGTAGAAGGACTTGCTGAACGTCAGAGTGCTCGACTTCGCAATGACCGTCTTGTCCAGGTCGAAGAAGGCTGCGGTACGAGGCAAGGAGTGCGGCAAGGGCTGATTTTCCACGACCCGAGCATATGCGCCCACCATTCGGCGTAAGGTGTGGCGCGTGGGTTTGCCTGAGAAGCCTCTCGGGTACACCATGGAAGTCACGGATCGTTCGCGACCGTGCTAACCCGGTCTGGCTCCTCCCCCCCCCGAGTCGGACCGTGGGGACGACCCCCGCTCTCCCCCCCGGCGGGGGTCGTCGCATGTCCGGACGCGGTTCGCGTCCCCGCCTTCGGCCCCAAGTGTCCATCCCTACGGCCCCTTCCCTCGTGTGGGCCGTCGTGGCGAAGGCCCCTCACCCCTTCAGACTCGTGACGCTGCGTAGTTGTTCCGGAGCGCTCCGGAACTCACCTGTCAGGGTGAAGGGGATATTCACAATCGGTTGGCTATCCACAGTTTTCGCCCAAGATCCACTTCTTTTTCCTGCTCGCTGCACGGTGATTCCAGCCGCGAAGTCCGCGGTGCTGGATTTGCAGTGAGAAGGGGGCGGAGATCGTGGCGCGATCGAAGTCGTATGGAATGACGCAGTCCGCGGTGGCGGGCCGGAGCAGGCCGCCGGTCGGGCCGGGCCCGGCGGCGCCGGGTGGCGGGCGGCCTCTGATCATCACCGAGGATCCCCTGCTCCTCGACGACCTGCTGCGGCTGTGCGCCGCCGCGGGTGCCGAACCACATGTGCACCACACGATGCCGGAGCAAAGCGCGAGCGGTGACGGAAGCGTCGCAAGCGTCGCCAGTGACGAGCAACCGGGGGCGGGGCGCGGCGGAACTGCCCTGGCCGGCACGGCGGTCGGGAGCATCGGGAGCGTTGGCTGGGAGTCCGCCCCGCTCGTACTGGTCGGGGACGACGCCGCCCGGCGGGTGCGCGGGGCGCCCCGCCGGGACGGGGTGTTCCTCGTCGGCCGGGACCTGGATGACCCCCAGGTGTGGCAGCGGGCCGTGGAGATCGGCGCGCAGGAGGTGCTCCGGCTGCCCGATGCCGAGGGGCTGCTCGTCGACCGGATCGCCGACGTGGTCGAGGGCGCCGGGCGTCCGGCTCTCGCCGTCGGGGTGATCGGCGGCAGCGGCGGGGCGGGAGCCTCCACCCTCGCCTGCGCCCTCGCCCTCCGGGCCGCCCGCACCGGGGAGCGGACCATCCTCATCGACGGCGACCCGCTCGGCGGGGGCATGGACGTACTGCTCGGCGGCGAGGCCGCGGAAGGGCTGCGCTGGCCCGACTTCGCGGGCTCGCGGGGGCGGGTCGGCGCCGGGGCCCTGGAGGAGTCCTTGCCCGAACTGCACGCGCTGAGGGTGCTCAGCTGGGACCGCGGGGACCGGGTCGTGGTGCCGCCCGCCGCGATGCGCTCGGTGGTGGCCGCCGCGCGCCGCCGGGGCGGGGTCGTGGTGGTCGACCTGCCCCGGCGGGTCGACGAAGCCGTGGCCGAGGTGCTGGCGCAGCTGGACCTGGTGCTGATGGTGGTGCCGGGCGAGTTGCGGGCCGTTGCCGCGGCGGGCCGGGTGGCGGCCGGGGTGCGGATGGTGGCCCGGGACGTACGCGTCGTCGTACGGGGCCGCTCCCCGGGCGGGCTCGAGCCCGAAGCCGTGGCGGGCCTGCTGGGGGCGCCGCTGGCCGGCGAGGTACCGGTCGAGGTGGGGCTCCCCGGGCGGGTGGCCGAGGGGGAACCGCCGGGGTCCGAAGGGCGGGGCGCGCTGGCCCGGTTCTGCGACGGCTTCTGGCGGCGGGCGCTCGGCTCCGCCCAGGGGGTGCCGGCATGAGCGCCGTGCTGCTGGACGCGGTGCGCCAGCGGCTCGCCGAGAGCGGGGCCGAGCCGACGCCGGCCCGGGTGGCCGCGGCGCTGCGGGCCCAGGGGCGGCTGCTGGGGGACACGGAAGTGCTGGGTGTCGCTGCCGAGTTGAGGTCCGAGCTGGTCGGCGCGGGCCCGCTGGAGACGCTGCTCGACGACCCGGAGGTCACCGATGTGCTGGTGGCGGCCCCCGACAGGGTGTGGGTGGACCGCGGCGGCGGGCTGGAGCTGACAGGGGTGACCTTCGAAGGCCCCGACGCCGTGCGCAGGCTGGCCCAACGGCTGGCCGCGGTCGCGGGCAGGCGGCTGGACGACGCCCGGCCCTGGGTGGACGCCCGGATGCCGGACGGCACCCGGCTGCATGCGGTACTGCCCCCGGTGGCGGTCGGGTCGGCCTGTCTCTCGCTGCGCGTGGTGCGGCCGCGGGCCTTCACGCTGGAGGAACTCGTGGCGGCGGGCACGCTGCCGCCCGGCGGGCACCGGCTGCTCCGGGACATGATCGAGGCCCGGCTGTCGTTCCTCGTCTCCGGAGGGACCGGCACGGGCAAGACCACCCTGCTCAGTGCCCTGTTGGGGCTGGTGGGCCCCGGTGAGCGGATCGTGCTGGCCGAGGATTCGGCCGAGCTGCGCCCCGATCATCCGCACGTGGTGCGGCTGGAGACCCGGCCGGCCAACCAGGAAGGGGCGGGGCTGGTCACCCTGGCAGATCTCGTCCGGCAGGCGCTGCGGATGCGGCCCGACCGGCTGGTGGTCGGCGAGGTCCGCGGCGCCGAGGTCGCAGACCTGCTGGCCGCCCTGAACACAGGCCACGAAGGAGGCTGCGGGACGGTCCATGCCAATGCCGCCGCCCACGTCCCGGCCCGGCTGGAGGCCCTCGGGACGGCCGCGGGGCTCGACCGGGCCGCCCTGCACAGCCAGTTGGCGGCCGCGCTGACCCTGGTGATCCACCTGGTCAGGGACCGGGAGGGGCGGCGCCGGCTGGCCGAGGTGCACGTGCTGGAGCGGGACGCCGCCGGGCTGGTGGTGACCGTACCGGCGCTGCGCTGGGCCGCGCGGGGTTTCGTACGGGAGCGGGGCTGGGAGCGGCTGCGGCCACTGCTGCGAGGTGCCCGGTGAGCGGCGGGGCGGCCCTGCCCCTGCCCGTGTTCGCCGGGGTGCTGTGTGCCGGGGCGGCCGCCTGGACGGCGGCCGGGGGAGACCGGGTGTCGCGGCGGGCCCGGGTGGTGCTGGCCGGGGGTGCCCCGGCGCTGCCCGGCGGGCCGGAGCGCTGGGACCGGCTGGTGATCGCCGTACGGGTGCGGGCCGCGCGGTGGCGGGAGTGGGCCCCGCTGGGGGCCGGGCTGGTGCTCGCGCTGCTGGGCGGGTCGGTGATCCCGCTGGCCGCCGGTGCGGCGGCGGTGCCACTGGTCCGGCGGTGGCTGCGCGTACGGGAGCGGGAGCGGGCCCGGGTCGCGCGGGCGGCCGAGGTGGTGGCCCTGTGCGGGGCGGCGGTGGGCGAGCTGCGGGCCGGGGCGCAGCCCGGGCAGGCGATGACCGCGGCGATGCGCCGGACGGTCTCGGGCGCGGGCGGGCCGGGAGCGGCTGAGGCGGGCGTCCTGGCCGCCGCGGCGTTCGGCGGGGACGTGCCGGGGGCACTGCGCCAGGCGGCGCGGGAGCCCGGCGCGGAGGGGCTGGCCGGGATGGCCGCCTGCTGGCGGGTGTCGGTGGACGGCGGCGCGGGCCTGGCCGCCGGTCTGGACCGGCTGGAGGGGGCGCTGCGGGCCGAGCGGGACCGGGAGGAGTCGCTGCGGGCCCAGCTGGCGGGAGCCAGGTCCACGGCGGTCGTGCTCGCCCTGCTGCCCCTCGTGGGCCTGCTGATCGGTACGGGGCTGGGGGCGGATCCGCTGCGGGTGCTGCTGCACACCCCTATGGGGTGGGGGTGCCTGCTGGCCGGGGTGCTGCTGGAGGCGCTGGGGCTGCTGTGGTGCCGACGGATCGTCCGGGTGGGGGAGCGGTGATGGGCGGCTTCGTGGTCCACAGGCTGGGGACGGCGCTGTGCCTCGCGGTGGCGGTGCTGGCGGTGGCGTCGCTGGTCGCGGCCCGGGTCCGGGCGCGGGCCGCCTGGCGCCGGGCGCAGGCCGTGCTGCACGCGACGGCACCCCCCGGCGGCGGGCCCGGGTTCGGCTCCCGGATGCGGGGCGCGGTGGCCGTGTGGGCCGGGCCGGCCGGGGCGCTGCTGGCGGGCTGGGTGCTGATCGGCGGGGTGAGCGGGGCCGCGGTGGGGTGTGCGGCGGCGTTCGGGGTGTGGCGCTGGCAGGCGAGGGCGCGCCCGCGGGCCGGGGTCGACCCGGCGGAGGCGGAGCGTCAGCTGCCGTTCGCCGCGGATCTGCTGGCCGCGTGTCTGGCGGCCGGTGCGGGGCCGGTGGAGGCCGCGGAGGTGGTCGGCGAGTCGCTGGGCGGCCCGGTGGGCGAGCGGCTGGCGCTGGCCGGGGCGGAGCTGCGGCTGGGCGGCGAACCGGGTGCCGCGTGGGGGAGGTTGGCGGAGATACCGGGCGCGGGGGCGCTCGCCGGATGCCTGGAGCGGGCTGCCCGGACCGGTGCGCCGGCCGCGGAGCCGGTCTCCCGGCTCGCCTCGGCCCTGCGGGCGGACCGGGCCCGGCAGGCGGGCGCCAGGGCGCAGCGGGCGGCGGTGCTCGTCACCGCACCGGTGGGGCTCTGTTTCCTCCCCGCTTTTCTCGCGATCGGGGTGGCTCCGGTGGTGATCGGTATGGCTTCCGGTCTTCTCTCGAACCCCTGACGACACATTCGCCACACGCATTCACGACGTACATCGACAACGGAAATCAACGGAGGCTGTCATGAGGATCATCTGGTTTCGTGTCCGGACGGCGCTGCGCGGCTGTCGCGGCGATGCGGGAATGTCCACTTCGGAATACGCCATGGGCACGATCGCCGCGTGTGCGTTCGCGGCCGTTCTGTACAAGGTGGTGACGAGCGAGGTCGTCTCCACGGCCCTTCAGTCGACCATCGGGAAGGCACTCGATGTGCCGTTCTGAGGGAAAGTCACGGGCCTTCGGAGACCGGGGATATGTGACAGCGGAGGCGGCCCTGGTGATTCCGGCGCTGGTGCTGTTCGCCGCGCTCCTGGTGTGGGCGCTGATGGCGGCGGCCGCGCAGATCCGGTGTGTGGACGCGGCCCGGGCCGGTGCCCGGGCGGCGGCCCGGTCGGAGCCGGTGGAGGTGGCGGTGGAGGCGGCCCGGGCGGCCGCCCCGTCCGGGGCGCGGGTGGAGCTGGAGCGGGAAGGCGACCTGTGGCGGGTGCGGGTGGCCGCGCCCGCGCCGGGGCCGGGCGGGCTGCCCGTACGGCTCGGCGCGCAGGCGGTGGCCCTGGCGGAGGACAGCGTGGGGCCGCCGTCATGAGCCGGGACCGGGGTTCGGCCACGGTGTGGGCGACGCTGGTGGCCACGGTGCTCGGTGCGGTGTTCGGCGGCGTGCTCCTGCTCGGGCAGGCGGTCGTGGCCCGGCACCGGGCGGCGGCGGCAGCGGATCTGGCGGGCCTGGCGGCCGCGGCGAGCTGGGCCCACGGGCCGGAGGCGGCCTGTGCCACGGCTGGGCGGGTCGCCCGTGCCCAGGGCGCCGTGCTCTCCGGGTGCCGGGTGGAGGGCGAGGCCGTCGAGGTCACGGCCCGGGCCGTGGCGGGGACCTTCACCCCGTCCATCCGGGCCCGCGCGGGTCCGCCCCTGCCCCCGCCGCAGGCGCCCGGCTGATCCCACGGCCCCCTCCGGGCTTCAGGATCCGGGGGCGGCCGGGGTCTCGGAGAGGAGGCGGGTCAGGAGGCGGACCGCGCCGCGCTTGTGGAGGGGCTCGTTGCCGTTGCCGCACTTGGGTGACTGGATGCAGGAGGGGCAGCCGGCCTCGCACTCGCAGGCGGCGATCGCGTCGCGGGTCGCCGTCAGCCAGGCGCGGGCCGTGTGGAAGGCCCGCTCGGCGAAACCGGCGCCGCCGGGGTGGCCGTCGTAGACGAAGACCGTGGGCAGGAGGGTGTCGGGATGCAGCGGCACGGAGACGCCGCCGATGTCCCAGCGGTCGCAGGTGGCGAACAGCGGGAGCAGGCCGATGGAGGCGTGCTCGGCGGCGTGCAGGGCTCCGCCGAGGATCTCGGGATTGATCCGGGCCTCGTCGAGCTGGTCCTCGGTGACCGTCCACCACACGGCCCGGGTGCGCAGGGTGCGGGGCGGCAGGTCCAGCTTGGCCTCGCCCAGCACCTCGCCGGTGATCAGTTTGCGGCGCAGGTAGGAGACGACCTGGTTGGTGACCTCGACGGAGCCGTAGCAGAGCCGGGCCGAGCCCCACGGGATCTCGGTCTCGGTCTCCAGGACGGAGATGGAGGTGGTGTCCCGCGCGGTGGTGGAGAAGGGCGGATCCGCCTGCTCGACGAGCGCCACCGCGTCCTCCAGGTCCAGCTGCTTCACCAGGTAGGTGCGGCCCTGGTGGAGGTGGACGGCCCCGTCGTGGACGGCGGTGTGGGCCGCCGATTCCTCCACCGTGCCCAGCAGCCGGCCGGTCGCGGCCTCGACGATCTGCACCGGGCGGCCGCCGCCGCCCCGGATGTCGGTCAGGTCCGAGGCCCGCTCCCGTCTGGTCCAGTGCCAGCCCGTGGCCCGCCGGCGCAGCAGCCTCGCCGCTTCCAGCTGCGGGATCAGCTCCTGGACGGAGGGGCCGAAAAGAGCCAGATCCGTTTCGGTCAGCGGCAGCTCCGCCGCTGCCGCGCACAGGTGGGGGGCGAGGACGTACGGGTTGTCGGGGTCCAGGACGGTGGCCTCCACGGGCTGCTCGAACAGCGCCTCGGGATGGTGGACCAGGTAGGTGTCCAGCGGGTCGTCCCGGGCGATCAGCACGGCCAGGGCGCCCTGCCCCGAGCGCCCGGCGCGGCCCGCCTGCTGCCACAGGGAGGCCCGGGTGCCCGGGTACCCGGCGATCAGTACGGCGTCCAGGCCGGAGACGTCCACGCCCAGCTCCAGGGCGGTCGTCGCGGCCAGTCCCAGCAGCTCGCCGGAGTGCAGGGCCCGCTCCAGGGCCCGGCGCTCCTCGGGCAGGTAGCCGCCCCGGTAGGCGGCGACCCGCCGCACCAGCGAGCGGTCGACCGCAGCGAGCCGTTCCTGGGCGATCACGGCGATCAGCTCGGCGCCGCGCCGGGAGCGGACGAAGGCCACCGTACGGACCCCCTGCACGACCAGGTCCGTCAGCAGGTCGGCGGTCTCCGCCGTGGCCGTACGGCGTACGGGAGCGCCCTTCTCGCCCCGCAGCTCGGTGAGCAGAGGGGGCTCCCACAGGGCGAAGACCACCTCGCCGCGCGGCGAGGCGTCGTCGGTGATCTCCGTCACCGGCACCCCGGTCAGCCGGGACGCGGCCGTCGCCGGGGCGCTCGCGGTGGCGGAGGCCAGCAGGAAGACGGGTTCGGAGCCGTAGTGGGCGCACAGCCGCCGCAGCCGGCGCAGCACCTGGGCCACGTGGGAGCCGAATACTCCCCGGTAGGTGTGGCATTCGTCGATCACGACGTAGCGCAGGGCCCGCAGGAAGGAGGACCAGCGCGGGTGGGCCGGGAGGATGCCGCGGTGCAGCATGTCGGGGTTGGTCAGGACGTAATTGGCGTACTGGCGCACCCATTCGCGTTCTTCCACGGGCGTGTCGCCGTCGTAGACCGCCGGGCGGACCGCGTTGCCCAGCGGGGCCGCCAGCTCCCGTACGGCGCGCCGCTGGTCGGCCGCCAGGGCCTTGGTGGGGGCCAGGTACAGGGCGGTGGCGCCGCGCCCGTTCGGAGCCTCGGCGCCGTCCGCGAGGGCGGAGAGCAGCGGTGCGAGGTAGGCCAGCGACTTGCCCGAGGCGGTGCCGGTGGCGACGACCACGGACTCGCCGTCCAGGGCGTGCTCGGCGGCCGCGGCCTGGTGTTCCCACGGATGGCCGATCCCGGCGGCCTGAATCGCGGCTACGACATCCGTTCGGATGCGGTCGGGCCAGACTGCATGACGACCCGCCCGAGGGGGCAAGTGCTCCGTATGGGTGATGCGCGCAGCCCGGGAAGACCCCCGTGACAACCGGTCCAGGACCGTGTCGGGGGTGGGTTCGGCGTCCGCGGGTGCCGTGGGCCGACCGGGGCGGTGAGTATTGGCCATTGGAACCGAGTGTGTCACTGGCGTGCGGGACAATGGTCCCAAGGCGTCGTGCGCGCCTGCCGGTAAGTGATTGAATGCCATCGCGGCAGCCAATCCCTCGCCTACCTTCGGGTGGGGAGGCCCCTGGGGGGCGCCGCTCGATAGCAAGGTGCTGGAGGATCCGTGGACCTGTCCCTGTCGACTCGCACTGTCGGCGACCGTATGGTCGTAGAGGTCGGTGGCGAGATTGATGTGTATACCGCGCCCAAGCTGCGCGAGCAGTTGGTCGAGTTGGTGAACGACGGCAGCTACCACCTGGTTGTCGACATGGAGCGAGTGGACTTCCTCGACTCCACCGGACTCGGTGTGCTCGTGGGAGGCCTCAAGCGCGTCCGCGCGCACGAGGGTTCGCTGCGACTGGTCTGCAACCAGGAGCGCATCCTGAAGATCTTCCGCATCACCGGTCTGACCAAGGTGTTCCCGATCCACACCACCGTGGAAGACGCCGTCAACGCCACCGACTGACGGCTCCAGGCGGCAAGGAGCCGGCAAGCAGAGCGGGGGTACCGGGCCACGGGTGGCCCGGGCCCCTGTCAAGGCACGCCCGTAGTCCGAGGGGGACGCGCATGGCCACCGTTGAACTGCGCTTCAGCGCCCAGCCCGAACACGTCCGGACGGCCCGCCTGGTCGCGGCCGCCGTGGCGCGCCGGGCCGGCGTGGAGGAAGCGGTCCTCGACGAGGTTCGCCTCGCCGTGGGCGAGGCCTGTTCGCGTGCCGTCGGACTCCATCGGAGCAACGGGCTGACCGCGCCCGTCCGGGTCGTGCTGACCGAGGAGGAGAAGGTGTTCTCCATCGAGGTCGGCGACGAGGTTCCCGGACCGGCCGGCGGCCCGGCCGACACCGTGTCCGGCATCGACGCCGTCCTGGACCCCGACATCGAGGGCGAGGACGAGATGGGCCTCGCCGTCATCAGCGGGCTCGTCGACGACGTCGAGGTGACCGCCGGGGAATCGGGCGGAACCATCCGGATGAGCTGGCCGGTCGCCGGGGCCTCGGATCTTCCATAGATCCACAGCCCCGGCATTCCGTCGTATCTTCCGATCTTAATCAAGGCCCTGCTGAGCAGGGCCTTTTTCATGTCCCTAGATCATTTGATCAGGCGTCAATGCCTTTGTCCCATTACTTCTTTCGAGGGTAATGGAGTGACGCGATCTATTGCTGAGGAGCAAGAGCAGGCCAATTCCGTTTCCTGTGCACTGTTTTGATCAGGATGCGCTCCCTACAATCCGTCCACATCTTGAGCTCATCACGTCAAGGAGGACGAATGACGGGGCTCTTCACCCCTCTCGCGCCGGATCGCACCACGGATCTGGCAGCCGCAGTACTCACCGATGACAATCGGCTCATCGTGATCGTCATTGCGGCAGTGGCACTTGCCGCACTCGTCGTCGCGCAGATCCTGGTCCGCCAGGTCCTCGCCGCCGACGAGGGAACCGACAGCATGAAGAAGATCGCCGCAGCCGTCCAGGAGGGCGCCAACGCCTACCTCGGCCGGCAGCTGCGGACCCTCGGCGTCTTCGCCGTCGTGGTCTTCTTCCTGCTCTTCCTGCTCCCCGCCGACGACTGGACGCAGCGGGCGGGACGTTCCGCCTTCTTCCTCGTCGGCGCCCTCTTCTCGGCCGCCACCGGCTACATCGGCATGCGCCTCGCGGTCCGCGCCAACGTGCGCGTCGCCGCCGCCGCGCGCGAGGCGACCCCCGCCGAGGGCGAGCCCGCCAAGGACCTCACCGAGGTCTCCCACAAGGCGATGAAGATCGCCTTCCGTACGGGCGGCGTGGTCGGCATGTTCACCGTCGGCCTCGGCCTCCTCGGCGCCTCCTGCGTCGTGCTGGTCTACGCCGCCGACGCCCCCAAGGTCCTGGAGGGCTTCGGCCTCGGTGCCGCGCTGATCGCGATGTTCATGCGTGTCGGAGGCGGCATCTTCACCAAGGCCGCCGACGTCGGCGCCGACCTGGTCGGCAAGGTCGAGCAGGGCATTCCGGAGGACGACCCGCGCAATGCCGCGACCATCGCCGACAATGTGGGCGACAACGTCGGCGACTGCGCCGGAATGGCGGCCGACCTCTTCGAGTCCTACGCCGTCACCCTGGTGGCCGCGCTCATCCTCGGCAAGGCAGCCTTCGGCGACCTCGGCCTGGCCTTCCCGCTGATCGTCCCCGCCATCGGGGTCGTCACCGCCATGATCGGCATCTTCGCGGTCTCCCCGCGCCGCAGCGACCGCAGCGGAATGACCGCCATCAACCGCGGGTTCTTCATCTCTGCCGTGATCTCCCTGGTGCTGGTCGGGATCGCCGTCTACGCGTACCTGCCGGCCACCTACAAGGAGCTCGTCGGCGTCGAGGACGCCGCGATCGCCAACCACGCCGGCGACCCGCGCGTGCTGGCCGTCGTAGCCGTCGCCATCGGCATCGTGCTCGCGGCGCTGATCCAGCAGCTGACCGGCTACTTCACCGAGACCAGCCGCCGCCCCGTGCGCGACATCGGCAAGTCCTCCCTGACCGGAGCCGCCACCGTCATCCTGGCCGGCATCTCCGTCGGCCTGGAGTCCGCCGTCTACACGGCGCTCCTCATCGGCCTCGGCGTCTACGGGGCGTTCCTGCTCGGCGGCACGTCGATCATGCTCGCCCTGTTCGCGGTGGCCCTGGCCGGCACCGGCCTGCTCACCACCGTCGGCGTCATCGTCGCCATGGACACCTTCGGGCCCGTCTCCGACAACGCCCAGGGCATCGCCGAGATGTCCGGCGACGTCGAGGGCGCCGGGGCCCAGGTCCTGACCGACCTGGACGCCGTCGGCAACACCACCAAGGCCATCACGAAGGGCATCGCCATCGCCACGGCCGTGCTCGCCGCGGCCGCGCTCTTCGGCTCGTACAACGACGCCATCGCGACCGCGGTCAGGGAAGTCGGCGCCAAGGCCGGGGAGATGAACCTCAGCCTGGACATCGCGCAGCCCAACAACCTGGTCGGGCTGATCCTGGGCGCGGCCGTCGTGTTCCTGTTCTCCGGCCTCGCCATCAACGCGGTCTCCCGCTCCGCGGGCGCCGTGGTCTACGAGGTGCGCCGCCAGTTCCGCGAGCACCCCGGGATCATGGACTACAGCGAGAAGCCCGAGTACGGGCGCGTCGTCGACATCTGCACCAAGGACGCGCTGCGCGAGCTCGCCACGCCCGGCCTGCTCGCCGTGCTCACCCCGATCGCGGTGGGCTTCTCCCTCGGCGTCGGCGCGCTCGGCTCCTTCCTGGCCGGCGCCATCGGCACGGGCACCCTGATGGCGGTCTTCCTCGCCAACTCCGGTGGTGCGTGGGACAACGCGAAGAAGCTCGTCGAGGACGGCCACCACGGCGGCAAGGGCAGTGAGGCCCACGCCGCGGTCGTCATCGGGGACACGGTCGGCGACCCGTTCAAGGACACCGCCGGTCCGGCGATCAACCCGCTGCTGAAGGTCATGAACCTGGTGGCGCTGCTGATCGCCCCGGCCGTCGTGCAGTTCAGCTACGGCGACGACGCCAACCCGGTCGTACGGGGGGTCGTCGCGGTCCTCGCGATCGCCGTCATCGTCGGCTCGGTGTACGTGTCCAAGCGCCGCGGCATCGCGGTCGGCGACGAGAGCGAAGGCGGAGCCGCCGAGCGGGTGGCCCAGCCGGCCGACCCCGCGACGGTCTCCTGACCCCGGTCCCACCGGGGTGCGGGCGGGGCCGGGCAGGGTCGGCCGTACGCCCGAACGGCGGACGGGCGGCGCGTACTGACGCGCCGTCCGTCCGCCGTTGTACGTCGCCGGAGGGGAGGCGTGTATCTTCCGGGCCGAGAGCCTTCGAAGGGACCAATCCGGTGAACAAGAAGCTTGCGGCCGCATTGTCGGGCGGTGCGGTACTGATGCTCGTCCTGTCCGGCTGCGGCGGGGACGACAGCGACAAGAAGGCCGACGCCTGGGCCAAGAAGGTCTGCGACCAGTGGCAGCCCGAACTCAAGAAGATCGAGACGGCCAACGCGGAGATCAAGCGCGTGGCGTCGGAGAGCAGTAAGCCGGAGGAGGTCCAGCAGACCGATTCGGCGGCGTTCGGCACCCAGTCCGAGTCGTACAAGAACATGGGGACGGCCCTGCAGAGCGCGGGAGTTCCGCCGGTGAAGAACGGCGAGGCGACCCAGGCCGAAGCGGTCAAGGGCTTCGAGGCGACCTCCCAGGGCTACGCCGACCTGAAGACGAAGATGGACGCTCTCGACGCCAAGGACCAGACGAAGTTCGCCGAGGGGCTCAAGGAAGTGGCGGCCGGCCTCGAAGCGGCGTCGACGGGCGGCAAGGCAGCCCTCTCGCAGCTCAAGGCGGGCGGTCTGGATCAGGCGATCAACAGCCAGAAGGGCTGCCAGGTGACGGCTCCGTCGCCCAAGTAGTGCCGCAGTGAGCCGCTGACGGCGCGCCGGACAGGGCGGCCGGGGTCCCGGAAAGGGGCCGCGGCCGCCCTGTCGCACACCCGGGAGCGGGCAGCCGCGCCGGTGTCCGTGACCGCGGCCGCGACCCTGCCCACGCCGACGCCCGCGCGGCGCACGGATTGTCGGCTCCAGCGGACACAATGGACCGGTGAGTACCACCAGCCTTCCCTCGCCCGTCCACGCCGCCGGACTCCGCGAAGCCCTGCTCGCCGCCGGCTTCACCGCCGACGGGCTGCTCGAGCTGCTCGGCGCCCCCGCCTACGCCGCACTGGCCCGCAGCGAGACCGTGCCCGCCCTGCGCGCCACGCGTGGGGACGGCCCGCTCGCGGCCCTGGTCCGGCTGTTCCTGCTCCAGCAGCCCGTGCCGTACGTGCACGCCGGGGCCGCCCTGCCCGTCGAGGCGGCGCTGGCCGACGGCTGGCTGCGGCGCGAGGGCGACGAGGTGCACGCCACCGTCGACGTACGCCCGTACGGCGGTCCCGGCGGCGAGGACTGGTTCATCGTCTCCGACCTCGGCTGCGCCGTCGGCGGGGCCGGCGGGATCGGCAGCCGTGAGGAGGGCGTGGTCCTCGGTGTCGGCGGGGCGTCCACGACCCTGGCCGGGATCACCGTGCGCACCCCGGTCGGCTCCGCCCTCGACGTCGGTACCGGCTCGGGGATCCAGGCGCTGCACGCCGCCCAGCACGCCACCCGGGTCACCGCCACCGACGTCAACCCCCGGGCCCTGGGGTTCACCCGGTTGACGCTGGCGCTGTCCGGGGCACCGGAGGCCGAGCTGCTCGCCGGGTCGCTCTTCGAGCCGGTCGGCGAGGCGACGTACGACCTGATCGTGTCGAACCCGCCGTTCGTGATCTCCCCGGGCGCCCGGCTCACGTACCGGGACGGCGGCATGGGCGGCGACGACCTGTGCCGGAGCCTGGTCCAGGAGGCCGGTGCGCGGCTCAACCCGGGCGGGTACGCGCAGTTCCTCGGCAACTGGCAGCACGTGGAGGGCGAGGACTGGCGCGACCGGCTCCGCTCCTGGGTGCCGCGCGGCTGCGACGCCTGGATCGTGCAGCGTGACGTGCAGGACGTGACGCAGTACGCGGAGCTGTGGCTGCGGGACGCCGGCGACCACCGTTCCGACCCCGCCGAGTACGCCGGGCGGTACGAGGACTGGCTGGACGAGTTCGAGGCCCGCAAGACCAAGTCCGTCGGCTTCGGCTGGATCACCTTGCGCCGGTCGGATGCGGCCGAGCCCTCGATCGTGATCGAGGAATGGCCGCACTCGGTGGAGCAGCCGCTCGGTGAGAGCGTCCTGGCCCACTTCGCCCGCCAGGACTACCTGCGGGAGCACGACGACGCCGCCCTGCTGGAGGGTTACTTCCTGCTCGGTGCGGAAGTGGTCCAGGAGCAGGTCGGCGCGCCCGGCGCGGAGGATCCGGAACACGTCGTACTGCGCCAGCACCGCGGGATGCGGCGCGCCACCAAGGTCGACACGGTCGGTGCCGGCTTCGCCGGAGTGTGTGACGGGTCACTGAGCGCGGGCCGGATCCTGGACGCGATCGCCCAGCTGGTGCAGGAGGATCCGGTCGTCCTGCGCGACCGGACGCCGGAGGCCATCCGGATGCTGATCGAGCAGGGCTTCCTGGAGCCCGTACGGCCCGTTCCGGAATCCGGGCAGGACGCCGGCCAGGGCGGGTGACCGGGCTCCGGAAACCGGCCGGATCCATGATGTAACCCTGGGTTCGGCTCCCGTACCCCTAGGGCTGGCAGGCTCCCCGACAGCTGGATCCGGGGGGATCCGGGGAGCGGCCCAGGGGCAAAGGGGAACGGCATGGAATCCGGCCCGGCGATCTTCGCGGCGACCGTGTTCCTGCTGTTCGGAGCCGCTCTGCTGGCCTGGACGGGGGCGCGCACCCTGCACCGTGCGCCGGTGGCAGAAGGTGTGCGCCCCGTCTTGGCCGTACCCCTGGCGCTCCTCGCCGGCGGGGGCTCGCTGGCACTCGGAGTGTGGTGCCTCGGGAGGCTCTGACACGGCAGCCCGGACCGGCGTGGATCCGGCCGGGAACCGCACGTGGGAGCAGGTGCGCGGAGGCTGGCGAGGGCGGGGCCAGACGGCCCCCCGGCCACCCCGCCCGGTGATCGGGAACGGTCCGGCGCGGCATCCGGGCGGCAGAAACGGCACTTGTCGGGTTACCGTTCGAGTGGCCGTTGCGGGCTTGTGCCGTTTGACACGGGGGCGGGTTGTACCGTCACACTCCGCAGCGTCGCCGTATCGCGACCGAGTGCCGACCGGAGAGAAGAGCCAAGTTGTCCCCGACTAGCGAGACCGCAAAGGGCGGCCGCCGACTCGTCATCGTCGAGTCCCCTGCCAAGGCGAAGACGATCAAGGGCTACCTCGGCCCTGGATACGTCGTCGAGGCGAGCGTCGGGCACATCCGTGACCTCCCGAACGGCGCGGCCGAGGTTCCCGACAAGTACACCGGCGAGGTCCGCCGTCTCGGCGTGGACGTCGAGCACGACTTCGCGCCGATCTACGTCGTCAATGCCGATAAGAAGGCCCAGGTCAGGAAGCTCAAGGAGCTGCTGGCCGAGTCCGACGAACTCTTCCTCGCCACCGATGAGGACCGCGAGGGCGAAGCCATCGCGTGGCACCTGCAGGAAGTCCTCAAGCCCAAGGTCCCCGTCCACCGGATGGTCTTCCACGAGATCACCAAGGACGCGATCCGCGACGCCGTCGCCAACCCGCGCGAGCTGAACCAGCGCATGGTCGACGCCCAGGAGACCCGCCGCATCCTCGACCGCCTCTACGGCTACGAGGTCTCGCCGGTCCTGTGGAAGAAGGTCATGCCGCGACTGTCGGCCGGCCGCGTCCAGTCGGTGGCCACCCGCATGGTCGTCGAGCGGGAGCGCGAGCGCATCGCCTTCCGGTCCGCCGAGTACTGGGACCTGACCGGAACCTTCTCCACCGGCCGCGCCGGTGACGCCTCCGACCCGTCCACGCTGGTCGCCCGCCTGAACACGGTGGACGGCAAGCGCGTCGCGCAGGGCCGCGACTTCGGCTCGACCGGGCAGCTCAAGAGCGAGGTGCTGCACCTCGACGAGGCGAACGCCCGGGCCCTGGCCGCCGCGCTGGCCGACACCTCGTTCGCCGTCCGGTCGGTCGAGTCCAAGCCGTACCGCCGCTCCCCGTACGCCCCGTTCCGTACGACGACGCTCCAGCAGGAGGCCTCGCGCAAGCTGGGCTTCGGTGCGAAGTCGACCATGCAGGTGGCGCAGAAGCTGTACGAGAACGGCTTCATCACCTACATGCGTACGGACTCCACGACCCTGTCCGACACCGCCGTGTCGGCGGCTCGGGCGCAGGTCACGCAGCTGTACGGCGCCGACTACCTGCCGGAGAAGCCGCGCGTCTACGCGGGCAAGGTCAAGAACGCCCAGGAGGCGCACGAGGCGATCCGCCCCTCGGGTGATCGTTTCCGCACCCCGGCCGAGACGGGTCTGACCGGCGACCAGTTCCGCCTCTACGAGCTCATCTGGAAGCGGACCGTCGCCTCCCAGATGAAGGACGCGGTCGGCAACTCCGTCACCGTGAAGATCGGCGGACGGGCCTCGGACGGCCGGGACGCCGAATTCACCGCCTCCGGCAAGACGATCACCTTCCACGGCTTCATGAAGGCCTACGTCGAGGGCGCGGACGACCCGAACGCGGAGCTCGACGACCGCGAGAAGCGCCTGCCGCAGGTCGCGGAGGGCGACGCGCTCGCCGCCGAGGAGATCACGGCGGACGGGCACTCGACCAAGCCGCCGGCCCGGTACACCGAGGCCTCGCTGGTCAAGGAGCTCGAAGAGCGGGAGATCGGCCGCCCGTCGACGTACGCGTCGATCATCGGCACGATCCTCGACCGCGGGTACGTCTTCAAGAAGGGCACGGCGCTCGTGCCGTCCTTCCTGTCGTTCGCCGTGGTGAACCTGCTGGAGACGCACTTCGGCCGGCTCGTCGACTACGACTTCACCGCGAAGATGGAGGACGACCTCGACCGCATCGCGCGGGGCGAGGCCCAGTCCGTGCCGTGGCTGAAGCGGTTCTACTTCGGCTCGGAGGACGCGACCGAGGTCGTACCGGCCGACGGTGACCACCTCGGCGGCCTGAAGGAGCTGGTCACGGACCTGGGCGCGATCGACGCCCGGGAGATCTCCTCCTTCCCGGTCGGCGAGGGCATCGTGCTGCGCGTCGGCCGCTACGGGCCGTACGTGGAGCGCGGCGAGAAGGACGCGGAGGGCCACCAGCGGGCCGACGTACCGGACGACATGGCTCCGGACGAGCTGACGGTCGAGTACGCGGAGGAGCTGTTTGCGAAGCCGAGCGGCGAGTTCGAGCTCGGCAAGGACCCGGTCAGCGGGAACGAGATCGTCGCCAAGGACGGCCGCTACGGCCCGTACGTGACGGAGATCCTCCCCGAGGGCACGCCGAAGACGGGCAAGAACGCGGTCAAGCCGCGGACGGCCTCCCTCTTCAAGTCGATGACCCTCGACACGGTCACCCTCGACGACGCGCTCAAGCTGATGTCGCTGCCGCGCGTGGTCGGCGCGGACGCGGAGGGCGTGGAGATCACGGCCCAGAACGGCCGCTACGGCCCGTACCTGAAGAAGGGCACGGACTCGCGGTCCCTGGAGACCGAGGACCAGCTCTTCTCGATCACGCTGGACGAGGCCCTGGCGATCTACGCGCAGCCCAAGCAGCGCGGCCGGGCCGCGGCCAAGCCGCCGCTGAAGGAGCTGGGCACCGACCCGGTGAGCGAGAAGCCGGTGGTGGTCAAGGACGGCCGCTTCGGGCCGTACGTGACGGACGGCGAGACGAACGCGACGCTGCGGCGGGACGACGACGTCGAGACGATCACGCCGGAGCGCGGCTACGAGCTGCTCGCTGAGAAGCGGGCGAAGACCCCCGCCAAGAAGACGGCGAAGAAGGCCCCCGCCAAGAAGGCCCCGGCGAAGAAGGCGACGGCGACGAAGACCGCCGCCGCGAAGAAGACGACGGCGGCCAAGAAGCCCACCACGGCCGCGAAGAAGACGACGGCCAAGACCACCACGGCCAAGACCGCAACGGCCAAGAAGACGGCGGCGAAGAAGACGGCCGCCGCCCCGGCGGACGAGTAGCCTCCGGCAGGTCTTGGGCAGGGCCCGTGCGCTTCGCACGGGCCCTGCCCCTTTCCGGGCAGAATGCAGCCCCGTCGGCGTTCGAGGCACGGGGGCTCGGGGGCAGCGCCCCCGCAACGCCGCCGCACTCGGGCCCGGGGTCGCGGGGCGGAGCCCCGGAAGAGTTGGGTCCGGGGTCACACCCGGGGTTGTCCACAGGCTTCCGCACCCGCCAAGCGCAGCGGATAGGCTGGGCGGATGACGCGAGCCGAGCAGCCAACGGTCGTGACCGCCCCCGCGAACCCCACCTACGACGAAGCCCTAGCCGCGGATTCCCGCGAGCGAGCGGTGCGCGCCCTGCTGCGCACCCCCGGGCTGCGCCGGCTGTGGAGCGCCCAGCTGGTGAGCGGCATCGGCGATGCCCTGGCCCTGTTGGTGCTGGTGCTGCTGGCCTACCAGGCGGCCGTCTCCGAGGCGGCCTTCGGCGGCGGATACCGCGGGGCCGCCCTCGCCGTCGCCGTCGTCTTCGGGGTCCGGGTCCTCGCCACCCTGCTCTTCGGCGCGGTCCTCCTCGGCCCGCTGTCGGCCCTCGTCGCCCCCGGCGGCAAGCTGGACCGGCGCTGGACGATGATCGGCGCCGACGGCATCCGCCTCGGACTCTTCGTCGTCGCCCCGCTCTGGCTCGACTGGATCCCGGCCCACGCGCTGACCGCCCTGCTGGCCACCGTGTTCGTCTCCGGCGCCGCCGAGCGGCTGTGGAGCCTGGCCAAGGACAGCGCCGCTCCCGCCCTGCTGCCCACGCCGCCGCCGGAAGGGGCGACCGTACGGCCGCTCCCCGACCACCTCGACGCGCTGCGCCGCCTGACCCTGCGCACCTCCTTCGCCGCGCTGCCCGTCGCGGCGGCCGCGCTGCTCGCCGCGACCCTGGTCGGCAAGGCCCTCGGCCTCGGCGTCGGCTGGTTCGCCGACAACGAGGCCGCGCTCGGCTCGTACGTCGCCTCCGGCCTCTTCGCGGCCTCGGTCTCGCTGGTGCTCCCGCTGGTCCTGCCGGGTACGAAGACCCCGCGCCCGCGTTCCCCGCTGGAGGGCCTGCGGGCACCCAAGGCGGGCGACCGGCCCGACAGGGGCCGTACGGGCGTCATCCCGCTCCTCGTCCTGGCCTGCGCGGCGGTCGCCGCAGCGGTGTCCTCGGCTGCGGCCGTGGCCGTACTGCACGCCTTCGACCTGGGCGGCGGCCCGGCCTCCTTCGCACTGATGGTCCTGGCGCTGCTCGGCGGCACCGCCGCCGGCATCCGCGCCACCCAGGCCGGCAAGGTGCTGCCCGCGCTGTCACGGCGCCGCCTGCTGGCCCTCGCCATAGCGGTGACGGGCCTCGCCCTGCTGCTGACCGGCCTGGTCCCGGACACCGCGACCGTGCTGTTCCTGGCGCTGCTCGCCGGCACCGCCGCGGGCGTCGCGGCCAACACCGGCCACACCCTGCTGGACCTGGAGACCGAGGAGTTCCGCCGGGCCCGGGTCACCGAGCACCTCCAGGCCGTCGTGCGGGTGGCCGTGGCCGTAGGTGCCGTCGCCGCGCCGGCCGTGGCCGCGTTGATCGGCCCGCACCGGCTGACCGGCGCCGAGGGCGTCTTCTCGCACGGCGGCGCCGCCTTCACGCTGATGCTGGTCGGCGCCCTGCTGCTGCCGGTCGCCGTGGTGGTGTTCGCCAAGGCCGACGACCGCGGCGGCGTACCCCTGCGGCGCGACCTGCGCGAGGCCCTGCGGGGCGGGGAGCCGCTCCAGGCGGCCTCTGCCACCGGCTTCTTCATCGCCATGGAGGGCGGCGACGGAGCGGGCAAGTCCACCCAGGTGGAGGCGCTGGCCGACTGGATAAGGGGCAAGGGCCACGAGGTCGTCGTGACGCGCGAGCCGGGGGCCACTCCGGTGGGCAAGCGGCTGCGCTCGATCCTGCTCGACGTGTCCTCGGCCGGGCTGTCGAACCGCGCCGAGGCACTGCTGTACGCCGCGGACCGGGCGGAACACGTGGACACGGTGGTCCGCCCCGCCCTGGAGCGCGGCGCCGTGGTCATCTCGGACCGGTACATCGACTCCTCGGTGGCCTACCAGGGCGCCGGACGCGACCTCTCCCCGACCGAGATCGCCCGGATCTCGCGCTGGGCCACCGACGGGCTCGTCCCGAACCTGACCGTGCTCCTCGACGTATCGCCGGAGGCGGCGCGGGAGCGGTTCACGGAGGCGCCGGACCGGCTGGAGTCGGAGCCGGCGGAGTTCCACCAGCGGGTGCGGGCCGGTTTCCTGACGCTGGCCGCGGCCGACCCCGGCCGCTACCTCGTCGTCGACGCCGGGCAGGACCCGGAGTCGGTCACCACCGTCGTACGCCACCGCCTGGACCGGATGCTTCCGCTCTCCGAGGCCGAGGTCGCCGCGCAGATCGAGGCGCGGCGGCTCGCCGAGGAGGAGGCCCGGCGGCGCGCCGAGGCCGAGGCGGCGCGCAAGGCGGAGGAGGAGCGGCTGCGGGCCGAGGAGGAAGCCCGGCTGGCGCGCGAGGCCGAGGCAGCCCGGATCAAGGCAGAGGCGGAGGCCGCCCGCAAGGCGGAGGAGGAACGCCGGCGGGCCGAGGAGGAAGCCCGTGCCCGGGCCGAGGCCGAGCGGCTGCGCGCCGAGGCCGAGGAGCGGGCCCGGGCGGCTGAGGAGGAGCGGCTGCGCCGGCAGGCCGAGGAGGAGTTCCGGCTGCGGGCCGAGGCCGAGGAACGCCGGCTGGAGAAGCAGCGGCGGGCGGAGGAGGCCCTGCTGAAGGCCGAGGAGGCGCGGCGGCTGGCGGAGGCCGCGGCGGCCGAGCTGGCGGCGAAGACAGCCGCGGCTGCTGCCGCGGCGGCGTCGGCGGCGTCGGCGGCCCCTGCGGTGGCCCCCGTGGCACCCCCGGCTCCGGCTGCTGCTCCGGCTCAGGCTCCGCGGGGGGCCGAGGTCCGCATGCGCAAGGACCCGCACCCGGACGAGGCCGTCACGGTCGAGACCCCGATGGACAAGCGGACCGTCCGGCCGGACGACGTCACCCAGACGGTTCCGGTGCCGAAGCTTTCTCCGACCTCGGCCCCGACCTCGGCCCCGGCTCCGGCCTCGGCCGAGGAGACCACGGTGCTGCCGCCGGTCCGGGACGCCGACGAGACGGCCGTACTGCCGCCCGTGCGGCCGTCCGGTGCGTCCGCCCCGTCCGCCCCGCCCGCCCCGTCCGGCAGCCGGGGACCGGCCTCCGCGACGCGGCCCACGGCGCGGCGCCCCGAGGAGAACCCGGCCGACCGGGTCCCGCCCGGCATCTTCCGGGACACCGACAACGACCGGACCCGCGAGCTCCCGTCCCTCGGTGAGGACAGCAGGCCGCGCCGGTCGCGCTCCGACTGGGCCGAGGAGACCCCGCTGGACGATCTGCCGACACTGGCCGACGAACTGCTGGGCCGTCACCGGGACGACGAGGACCCCGAGGGCGAGGGCGGCGGGCCGCGCCGCCGCTGACGGTCTCGGCGGGGGCCGGGCGCGGATCGCCGGGCCCGGCACGGATTGTCGGTGGCACACGCCACACTGTGAACAGGGCACGGACAGGGACAAAGACAGCGACAGGGAAAGGCGGTGGGCGCGATGCCCGTATGGGACGACCTGGTGGGTCAGGAACGGGTCCAGACCCAGCTGGCCGCCGCCGCCCGTGACGCCGACGCCCTGGTCACGGCCGTCACGGCCGGGACCCCGCCGCCCGCCGCGTCCAAGATGACCCACGCCTGGCTGTTCACCGGACCGCCCGGCTCCGGGCGGTCCACCGCTGCCCGCGCCTTCGCGGCCGCCCTCCAGTGCACCAGCCCCGACCGCGCCCTCGGCGGCGAGCCGGGCTGCGGGTTCTGCGACGGCTGCCACACCACCCTGATCGGCACCCACGCCGACGTGGAGATCGTCCGCACCGATCTGCTGTCCATCGGCGTGAAGGAGACGCGCGACCTGGTCCGCCGGGCGCAGCTCTCCCCGGCCGTCGGCCGCTGGCAGGTCATCGTCCTGGAGGACGCCGACCGGCTGACCGAAGGAGCCGGCAACGTGCTCCTGAAGGCCGTGGAGGAGCCCGCGCCGCGCACGGTGTGGCTGCTGTGCGCGCCCTCCCTGGAGGACGTGCTGCCGACGATCCGGTCCCGCTGCCGGCACCTGACCCTGCGCACCCCGCCCGTCGAGGCCGTCGCCGATGTACTGGTCCGGCGCGACGGCATCGAGCCCGCCGTCGCCGCGGCCGCCGCCAGGGCCACACAGGGGCACATCGGCCGGGCCCGCCGGCTCGCCACCGACGAGGCCGCCCGTTCCCGCCGGGCCTCCGTGCTGAAGCTGCCGCTGCGGGTCGACGACGTGGGCGGCTGCCTCAAGGCCGCGCAAGAGCTGGTCGACGCCGCCGCCGAGGACTCCAAGCAGGTCGCGGAAGAGGTCGACACCAAGGAGACCGAGGAGCTGAGGGCCGCGCTCGGCGCCGCGGCGGGCACCGGCGGCCGGATGCCACGCGGGACGGCGGGCGTGATGAAGGAGCTGGAGGACCGGCAGAAGCGCCGTCGCACCCGGACCCAGCGCGACAGCCTGGACCTGGCGCTGACCGACCTCACCGGCTTCTACCGGGACGTGCTGGCCCTCCAGCTCGGTTCGTCGGTGGCCATCGCGAACGAGGAGATACGGCCGGACCTGGACCGGATCGCCCGGGCCTCGGGTCCCGAGCGGACCCTGCGGCGCATCGAGGCGATCATCGCCTGCCGGGACGCCCTCGACCGGAACGTGGCCCCCCTCCTCGCGGTCGAGGCCATGACGATGTCGCTGCGCGCGGGCTGACCCCGGGTCCGACGTGCCGGCGCTGCGGACCGTAGGGGCCGACGGTAGCCCCGGTGTCCACACCGGGTTGACCGGATCACCCGTACGGGCGGACCGGCCGCCGGGGCCGCGAGGGGCCAGGCCCGTGCCCCGTCCGGCGGGACCGCCGGTGCTGTGCCGCCGTCCGGTCCACGGCTGCCCCCGGGGCCGTCCGGGCAGGCCGTAGGCTCGAGGGATGGACACCAGTCGCGTGCTGCGTACCACCGGGACCGTGATCGCAGCCGCAGGGCTGCTGCTCTCCGGGTGCAGTTCGGGCGGGTCCGGGGGACTCACGGCCGCCGCGTCCTCCGGCGGCCGCGAGGACGTGTCCCCGGCCGAGCCGTCCGCCGCCCCCGCCGCGCTCCGCCCCTACTACGAGCAGAAGCTGAGCTGGCGCGACTGCGGTGTCCCCGGGTTCCAGTGCGCCACCATGAAGGCCCCGCTGGACTACGCGAACCCCGGATCGGGCCAGGACGTGGACATCGCGGTGTCCCGCCGCGCCGCCACCGGCCCCGGCAAGCGGCTCGGCTCGCTGCTGGTCAACCCCGGCGGCCCGGGCGGCTCGGGCATCGGGTACCTCCAGGCGTACGCGGGCATCGGCTACCCCGCGCCCGTCCGTGCCCAGTACGACATGGTCTCCTTCGACCCGCGCGGCGTGGCCCGCAGCAGCCCCGTCGAATGCCTGACCGGCCCGGCCATGGACCGGTACACGCAGGTGGACCAGACGCCGGACGACACGGCCGAGCGGGCGCTGCTGGTGGCCGCGTTCAAGGAGTTCGCGGCGTCCTGCCAGGCACGCTCCTCACGGATCCTGCCGCACCTGTCCACCGTCGACGCGGCCCGGGACATGGACGTGCTGCGCGCGGTGCTGGGCGACGCGAAGCTCTCCTACGTCGGAGCCTCGTACGGCACCTTCCTCGGGGCGACCTACGCGGAACTCTTCCCGGGCCGGGTCGGCCGGCTGGTCCTGGACGGCGCCATGGACCCGTCCCGCCCGGCCGTCGACCTGAACCGGGACCAGACGGCGGGCTTCGAGACGGCCTTCACCTCCTTCGCCAAGGACTGTGCGGAGCAGTCCGACTGCCCGTTCGGCAAGGGAGACCCGCGGGAGGTGGCCGCGCGGCTGAAGGAGTTCTTCCGCAAGGCCGATGCCCAGCCCGTACCGACCGGTGATCCGGACCGCCCGCTGGGGGAGTCCCTGGCGACGACCGGGGTGATCGCGGCGCTGTACGACGAGAGCGCCTGGCCGCAGCTGCGCGAGGCGCTCACCGCGGCGATGGACGGCGACGGTGCCGGCCTGCTGAGCCTCGCCGACAGCTACTACGAGCGCGAGCCGGACGGCAAGTATGCCAACCTCATGTACGCGAACGCCGCCGTCAACTGCGTCGACCAGCCCCCCGCCTTCAACGGTCCGGACGCGGTCCAGACCGCCCTGCCGTCCTTCGAGAAGGCCTCCCCGGTCTTCGGCGCGGGCCTGGCCTGGGCCTCGCTGAACTGCGCGTACTGGCCGGTCGAGGCCACGGGCACGGCGAAGCCGCTGAAGGCGCAGGGCGCTCCGCCGATCGTGGTGGTCGGCACCACCCGCGACCCGGCGACCCCGTACAAGTGGGCGCAGGCCCTGGCCGGCCAGCTCGACTCCGGGATCCTGCTCACCTACGACGGCGACGGCCACACGGCGTACGGCCGGGGCAGCGACTGCATCGACACCTCGATCAACCGCTACCTGCTGGAGGGCAAGCCCCCACGGGACGGCAAGAAGTGCTGAGGGCCGGGGAAGACCGGTAGCCAGCCCCTGAGGCGAAGCCGGGGCCGAGCAGAGGAGCCGGCCGAATACATCCGATCCACCCCGGTATGTGACCTGCCTCTCCCCGCCCCACAACCCGGTTCGGGGCACCCCCTCCCACCCTGTAGACTTGGCGCCGCTGCTGATGAGCACCCCTCTCCGAGGGAATACTTGTCTGACCAGCGGTGCCGCCTTAGCTCAGTTGGCCAGAGCAACGCACTCGTAATGCGTAGGTCTCGGGTTCGAATCCCGAAGGCGGCTCGGATTAGCCCCAGGACTCACTCGCCGTGACCTGGGGCTTTTTCATGCCCTGACCAGTCGAGGGCGGAACGCGATGATCTTCGCGCCTTCCTGCGTGCCCATTGCGTGCCCATCCTGCTGAGCGGGTGCCGGTGTGACCTCGACCGCATCCTCGGCCGGAGCGGCGACCTGAACGGGCCGCCGTACGGCACCCCTCGGCACCATGGCGGCCGTAGCCTCGGCGGCGTCGCGCGCAGCCTTGGGCATGACCGACTGGTAGAGCTCGGCGCCCTGCTTGACCCGATGCGCTTCGAGCACCTCGACGGTGTACTCGTCGAGCGAGATGATCCGCTCGCCGCTGTCCGTCTTGGGCGCCGACTCGACGACTTCCCATCCGTCCTGCACGAGCTGTGTCGCGACAGTGAGCTCGCCTGTGCCGGTGTTGTAGTCGGACCACCGGACGCCGCACTGATCGTTTCGTGCGGATGTGAGTGCGGCCCGCCGGGTGCGGTGTCCTGCCGGTGTCCAACGAGGCCTGGGCGCGGCTCCTTGAACTCTGTGTCCGCCGTCGGGGGCGGCCCGTCCTGCTAGGGTCCGTGCTTCAAGTCCGGGCCGCAGGAGCACGCGGCCCCGCAGCCGAGCTGGGGTATTCATCGTAATGATCACCCATGACGTGCAGCGCGCACTGGATGTGCTGGTGGGGCTGCTGAACACCGCACCGGACGTCTGCGGTCGTGAGGACCTCTCGGATCTCGCGGCGCTGCGCGGCTTCTTGGCCCGCCACGGGATCGGCGGGCCGAAGGCGCCGGCCGCGTCCGACCTGGCGGCGGTGCTGCGGGTCCGGTGCGGTTTCCGGGACGTGCTGCGGGCCAACTCGACGCAGGCCGCGGTCGTACTGGTCAACACACTGATCTCGGGGGCCGGAACCACTCCTCGGCTGACCCACCACGACGGGCAGGGTTGGCATCTGCATCACTTCGCCCCCCAAGGCGCCCCGGCCGACGATCTGGCGGTCGACGCGGGTATGGCGCTGGCGTCCGTCATCGTCGCAGGGGAGTGGGAGCGGCTGCGCCGCTGTGCAGCACCCGGTTGCACCCGCCATTTCCTGGATCTGTCGCGGAATCGATCACGGCGTTACTGCGACTCCCGTACCTGCGGAAACCGGCTGCATGTCGCGGCCTATCGGACCAGGCGTCGGACCGGCCCCGAGGGCATGAGCAGTGCGGCCCTTATCGAGACCGAAACCGTCGTCCCGATCTCGGGCCTCCATGCCCCGCAGTCTTTCTGACGCCAGATCAGTAGAGATGTCCGCAAACGCCGTTATCGTGACAGGCGTCGGTTTCCCGCACCGTTCCAGATGTTCGGAATCACCCGCTGCCCGGTGGTCGGGGAGATCGGAGAACTGACCCGGCGGTCCGTCCGCGCGGTCGACGATTCGACACGCTGTCAGCCATTGCCGCGGTGCCCCGAGGAGCCCTCCCACCTGCGGCGGCATGCCGGGGCCCGGCTCCACATCCCTACGTGGCGCGGTCTTCCGCGGGACGCCTCCGAGGGAGGGGACGAGTGTGACCCGAAGAGTCGGGCTCCCTGTGCGATCCCGCGATCAAACCACCTGAAACCACGTCAACTCCCGTAGGGGTTACCGCTTCGCTGCGTATCCATCCAATTCGACAAGTCCCGCAATATCGCCCATGACGGTGTATCAAATGACGAACTGGCACTTGGTCCCTCGGGTGGCGCTTGCCCGATGTCCACCCGCCGTTGTATGACTTGTCGTCAGTTCCCGGTTGAAACGCGTCAGTTGACCCGCAGTCCTATTAATGGCTTGATTCGTGACTGCGGGACAAGTAGGTTGATCGACGTGTTCCCGTGACCGTCAATCGAGGGGGCGGCCGTTTCGGTCGCGATCCGGTCCCGCGCAACCAGCCAGGAGTCCTTGGGCTCGGCGTTGACCAGGTGTGGCATGACTGCCCACATCCGGTCCGACACCGCCATGGGGTCCCGGCCCGGAGCTCGGCCACCGCCCTGGACTGCCGGAGCCGCGGTGATGAGCAGACCGAGCGCCAGCGCAACACACCCGGAGGCTTCGCCAGGTTGGATCGCACGGCCCGCACGTGGGCGGCGACTGTCGCCCACCGGCTTGATCGTCCAATTCTCCGCTGTGACATTCCGGTACCACCCTGCGGGTGAGCACGCCCGCCACCGTGTCGGAGCGCGGGTCACAACTGCGGGGCCGGTCCATTTCGGGTGGACCACGACCGTCGACAAATTGTTCAACAAACTTGTCGACATGAAATACGGGGAAGTATGAGCCGCGAGGCGGGGGAGAGCACGGTCAAGGCGACCGGGGGGAACGGGGAGCTCGGCGGTGGTGTTTCGGAGAAGCCTGAGCACGCCTACATGCCGACGCCCCAGATCGCACGTTTCGTGGTCGGTCGCGGACTGGCCGCACTCGCTGACCAGTTCCTGTTGTTCGCCATTCCGCTGCTCGCCTACAAGCTGACCGGCAGCGCGTCCCAGACCGGTCTGATCTTCCTTGTCGAATGGCTCCCGCGGGTGATTTTCCTGCCGATGGCCGGGGTGCTCGCGGACCGCATCCGGGGCTACGTCCTGTACATCGGCTCGGACGTCGTCCGCGCCGGACTGGCGCTGACCGCGTTCGCCCTGATGTACCTGCTCCCCGACGGGAAGTTCATCACGCTGTGCGTGCTGGCCGCCGGCATGTCTCTGGCCGGCGCGCAGTCGTACGTCGCGCTGGAGGCCACGCTCCCCCGGTTCGTCCCGATGGACCAGATGGTCCGGGCGCAGTCGATCGTCCAGGGGACAGAGCAGGTCAGTGAGGTGGCCGGACCCGCGCTGGCAGCACTGCTCTCCTCGGTGATGTCGACCAGTGATCTGCTCGCGGTGATCGGTGTGGTGTATGCGCTGACCACCCTCAACACGCTGTCCCTCCGCCGCTGGCTCAGCACAGAGACGCTCGCTGGGGCCACCGCCGAACCCACCACGGTCCGCTCGGTGATCACCGGTGTGGGCGAGGGTGTGACGACTCTGCGCAAGCTGCCCGCGATCCTGGGCCTGGTCGGACTGACCATGACGGTCAACCTCATGGTGGGTGTCGGCATGGCCACCAGCGCAGCCACCACCAGTGGCGTCTTCCACGCGCCCGATCGGTACTACGGCGCCCTGACCACCGGGGCCGGCGTCGTCGGCGTCCTGACGTTCTTCGTCGTTCCGAAACTGGCGAAGCGACTGAAGCCTTTCGCCGCTCTGATGGCGTCCTACTCCCTGATCTGTCTGGGCGGCATCGGCGTCGGCCTGGCGAACACGTTCGCGCAGTACGCGGTGAGCTATGCGATTTTGCTCGGAACCGTCGGATTCTTCAATGTCTTCATTCGCATGGAGCGGATCAGGAGAATTCCGCGGGAGCACTTTGCGAAGACGATCGGCATCATCATTTTGCTCCACCAGGTGTCCTTGCCGGCAGCCGGATTCCTGGTGACTCTCTTCGCTGTTTCGCACGGTCCACAGAAAGTCGTCCTGGGTTCCGTGATCGCCTCTGCCTGCATCGTGGTTCTGCTCATCCCGCTTCTCGCCCAGCTGAGGTACTTCCATGCGCATCCTGATCCTGCACCGAATCTCCGATAAACTGGTCCGCTACGCGGACGGCATTGACCACATGGCGCACGACGTCACTTATGTCGGCACTGCGGACCGGTTGGCCATGCTTCCGTCCGGCCTTCGCTGCACGCTCATCGAACGCCCCGGTACCGGTGACACCGCAGCGGAGGTGCTGGCCGCCGTCGCCGGGCTTTCCCCCTTCGACCTGGTGATCGCGCTCTCCGAGTTCGACCTGATCGCAGGTGCCCAGGTGCGGGCGGCTCTCGACGTACCGGGTGACCGGGAGGCGGACATCCTGCCCTCGCGGGACAAGGTGGTCATGAAGTCCGCAGTCGCCGCGGCAGGTCTGCGGGTCCCCCGCTTCCTGTCCCTGACCGAGGCGCTCGACGCCGAGTCCTGTGAACTGCCCTGGGCGGGCGAGACGGTGCTCAAGCCGCTCGACGGCGCGGCGAGCCAGGACGTCCACGTCTACCCGACGCCGGCTGCGGCTCTGGACACGATTCGGGACCGCGGGGTGCCCGAGGGCACCGAGCGGGCGGGCTTCGAGATCGAGGAGTTCGTCACCGGTCCGATCATCCACGTGGACGGCCTGCTGATCGACGGCAAGGCGGTGGCGATACAGGCCAGCCGCTACGTCGGCACATGCCTGGGGTACGTGGACGGGACGCCGCTCGGCTCGGTGCAGATCGAGCTGACCCCGGAACTGAGCCAGTGGACCATGGACTGCCTCGCCGCCGTCGGCATCACCACCAGCCTCTTCCACCTCGAAGGCATCGAGACCGCGGAGGGGCTGGTGTTCCTCGAGGTCGGGGCGCGCTTCGGTGGCGCGGACGTGGTGGACACCTTCGAGCTCGCCACCGGCCTGCACCTGCCCTCCCGATTCCTGCAGATGATCACCGGTGGTACGGACGCCGGGGTCGAGCTCAGACCGGACGACGCCGGGTCTCGCTACGGCTGGTTCGTCTGGCCGGGCCATCAACTCGGTGGCGAGTTCTGCCGGATCGATGGGGAGCGGGTGTTCCGCGAGAGCTCGCTCGCCCACCGGTGGATCCAGCGATCCAAGAGCGAGCCGATCAAGACTCAGCTCAGCTACTCGGACGCCGACGTGCCACTGGCGGGAATTGTCGGACCCGCCGACTCGGCCGAACTCGACCGTTTTCTTCGTGATGTCTTCTCCTTCGTACGTGTTGAACTCGCGGATTCCAAGGAGCTTTCCCATGCACAGCCAACCCACTGACCACCGGCCCTCCGAGGCCGTCCCGATCCACACCGTGTCCGGCGCCCCGAAGGTCATCCTGGGCGTGGCGGCGAGTGACTCCCACGTGGTGGCGAACCACCTGATCGCCTTTCAGCTGCGTCAGCTCGGCTACGAGGTGCTCAACCTGGGCGCCTGCACCCCAGTGTCCGAGTTCGTGGACTGCGCGACCGAGAACCCGGACGCCCTCGCGATCGTGATCGGTTCCATCAACGGGCACGCCGTGGAGGACCTGGCACCTCTGCGGGCCGTCCAGGCCCAGGGCGTGCTGAGCTGTCCGGTCGTGGTCGGCGGCAACCTCTCGGTGGGCAGTGAGAAGTCCGGCCGTGAGGGTGAGGCGCTGTTGGCCCTGGGCGTGGACCACGTACTGTCCGACATCGACGAGTTGGTCACGCTGCTGGCTCAACTGCGTGCGCAGGCCGAGAGCGGTGCGCGGTCCGCAGACCGTGCGGTGCCGCGCCCGTCGCAGCTCGAAGTCGCAGCCTGATCCATCTCGAACTGTTCTGTCCTAGGAAGGAGTTCCGATGTTCAACCTTCGAGGGGCCCGGTCCAACAAGGGCCGGTACCTCCTGCTGCTCGGAGCGGATCCGTTGCTGCGCGAGCGAGCAATCGTATCGGCGCTGCGGACCTACCCGGGCCCGGTGTTCGGAATGATGGAGTCTGCCGTCGTCAACGCCAACCGGGTCTTCGACCACGTGCTGGCCGCGAACCCGTACAACGCCAAGGAAGCCCTGGAGGCGGTCGAGGCGTTCGAGCGGGAGACCGGGTTCACCCCCGACGCCGTCGTCCCGATCCTCGAGCTGAACATCCACGTCGCGATGGCCATCGCCCAGCACTACGGCCTGCCGACGCTGGCCGAGGAGTCGCTGACGCTGGCGCGTGACAAGCACACCATGAAGGTGGCCTTCGAGGAGGCCGGCGTCCCGTGCGCCCGCCACCGTCTCTTCTCCACCCTCGCGGAGCTGGAGGAGGTCGCGCAGGAACTCACGTTCCCCGTGGTGCTCAAGCCCCGTGACTTCGCAGGCAGCGTCGGCGTCATCAAGGTGACCGACGCGGCCGACCTGGCGGCGGCCTTCGACCACTGCAGGGCATCGCTGCTGGAGATCGCGCCCACCTACGACTTCACCGACGGCCGGTACCAGGTCGAGGAGTTCGTCACCTCCACGCACGAGGTCTCGATCGAGGTGATCAACTACGAGGGCCGCCGCGCGGTACTCGCGGTGACGGACAAGGCCAAGGGCGCTCCGCCGTTCTTCACCGAGACCGGCCAGCTGATCCCGAGTCGGGAGAGCGGAAACACCGCCCTGCGCGAACTCGCCCTGCGGGCCTGCGAGGCGCTGCTCATCGACCGTGGCATCGCCCACGTCGAGGTGCTGATGAACGGGCCCGACGAGCAGTACGTGGTCGAGGTCGCGGCCCGCCCCGGCGGCGACGGCATCATGGACCTGATCGATCGTGTCTACGGCTACAACCCGTACGACCTGCACATCGCTGCCTACCGTCGGACCATCGACGAGCTTCCCGCCATTCCGTCCGAGCCGGAGGGCGTCGCCGCGATCGGCTTCCTGAAGGCTCCGACGGGCGTCATCACTGAGATCCACGACGTCCCGGCCGGTCCGGGTCCGGAGATCGCCCGCTACGTCACCAGCAAGGTCGGCGACCGTTCCCGCGCGGCCACCTCCTACCTCGGCCGCAACGGTGTCATCGAGGTGTTCGAGGCCGGCACCTCACCCGCCGATGCCGAGGCGGTCCAGGACCGGGTCACCGCGCTCGCCCAGGAACTCAGCTCCGAGCTGTTCACCGTGATCGAAGAAGACATAGAGCTGTGAATAATATGACTGACGACCAGGTATTCGACCTGATCGGCGTGGGCTTCGGCCCCGCCAACATCTCGCTGGCCGTGGCCATGGAGGAGCTGCACCCCGAGGTCCGCCCTCTTTTCCTGGAGGCCCGCGACACGGTGGTGTGGCAGCCCGAGATGCTGCTGTCCGGTTCGGACATCCAGAACAACCCCGTCCGGGACCTGGTCACGCCGCGGAATCCGCGCAGCCGTTACAC
Source organism: Streptomyces sp. NBC_01408 (assembly GCF_026340255.1). Classification (GTDB taxonomy): domain Bacteria; phylum Actinomycetota; class Actinomycetes; order Streptomycetales; family Streptomycetaceae; genus Streptomyces. The sequence continues at coordinate 1,899,925 of NZ_JAPEPJ010000001.1, forward strand.
CTTCCTGAACTTCCTGTTCGAGCAGGGACGACTGCTGGAGTACCTCAACCTAGGGCTCGAATTCCCGCTCCGCAAGGAATACAACCAATACATCACCTGGGTCGCTTCGCACTTCGCCGATCAGGTGCGGACATCCTCGCCGGTGTCGGACGTGGAGTTCACCGTTCTGCCCGACGGGACCGAGGGCTACCGCGTGCGCGTGGCCTCCGGCGAGGTCCACCTGGCCCGCGCGGTGGTGGTCGCCAACGGCCGTACGCCGTTCGTCCCCGCGCCGTTCGACCAGGTCGAGTCAGACCGCGTGATCCACCTGACCCGGTACAAGAGCACGGTGGAGCGCAATGCCGATCAGCTGCGCGCCGGCCGGGTCGCCGTGGTCGGCGGGAGTCAGAGCGCCATCGAACTCACCCTCGACCTCGCCCACCGCTTCCCGGACGCCGAGGTGGTGAACCTGAGCCGCGGATTCGCTCACCGGCTGAAGGACACCTCGCCGTTCAGCGAGGCGAGCATCATGCCCGAGTTCGTCGACTACTACTTCCACGCCTCGCAGCAGAGCAAGGACGAGCTGGACGCCGAGCTCCGGTTCACCAACTACTCGGCCGCCGACATGGACGTGCTGCGTGAGCTGTACCTGAAGATCTACGAGCAGCGTCTGGACGGCGCCCAGAAGGTGTTCGTCCGCAACAACTCCGTGGTCGACGCGGTCACGGCCGACTCCGAGGGCGTCGAACTCACGGTTCGGGAGCGGCACTTCGGGCAGACCGAGCAGGAGCGGTTCGACCTCGTCGTGCTGGCCACCGGCTTCCGCAACTTCGGTTCGGGCCCCGCCCAGGAGCCGCATCCGCCGATCCTGTCAGGGATCGCCGACCAGCTGGAGCACACCGAGCGCGGTGCGGTGGCCGTCGGCCACGGTTACCTGGTCTCGGCGAAGGACGGCCGGGCGATCCCGCCGCTGTTCATCTACAACCTCAACGAGTCCTCGCACGGCATCTCCGACGCGGGTTCGTTCAGCCTGCTGTCGCTGCGGGCCGAGACCATCGCGCACGGTGCTGCCAAGCTGCTGGCGGGTACCGAGCCGCAGAACGGCGAGGGCGACCAGTGAGCACCACCGCGCAAACCGGCGTCCTGGTGCGGACCGAGCTGCCGGGTCCGCGCTCGCGCCTACTGCTGGACGAGCAGGCCACCAACGAGTCGTCGGCCCGCACCTATCCGCGCAACGTTCCGATCGCCCTGTCCGGCGGCCGGGGCTCCTACGTCGAGGACCTGGACGGCAACCGGTTCCTGGACTTCCTCTCCGGAGCGGGCGTGCTCGCCCTCGGGCACAGCCACCCGGAGCTGCTGGCCGCCGCCCATCGGCAACTCGACATCGCCACCCACTCCCTGGACTTCCCCACCGAGGTCAAGCAGGAGTTCACCCGGCGACTGCTCGACCTGCTGCCGGGTGACATGGGGAGCCGCTCCAAGCTGCACTTTTGCGGGCCGACCGGGGCCGACGGCATCGACGCAGCGATCAAGCTCTGCAAGACGTACACCGGTCGCGCCGACGTCATCGCGTTCCACGGCGGGTTCCACGGAAGCACCCAGAGCACCATCGCGATCACCGGGCTGAGGTCCTCCAAGGAGCACCTCGGCAACCTGATGCCGGGCGTCTCGTTCTTCCCGTACTCCTCCTGCTTCCGCTGCCCGCTGTCGCTGAAGCCGGACAGCTGCGAGATCAACTGCGCCCAGTACCTGGCCAATGTCCTGGACGACCCCAACGGCGGCGTCCGCCGGCCGGCGGCCGTGATCCTCGAACTGGTCCAGGGCGAGGGCGGCGTGGTGCCGGCCCGGCTGGAGTTCGTCCAGCAGCTCCGGGAGATCACCCGGCGGCTGGACATTCCGCTGGTCATCGACGAGGTGCAGTCCGGCTGCGGGCGGACCGGTACCTGGTACGCCTTCGAGCAGTACGGGATCGAGCCCGATGTGGTGGTCTCGTCCAAGGCGGTGGGTGGGGGCCACCCCGCCTCGGTGATCGTTTACAACGAGCGTCTCGACGGCTGGAAGGCCGGCGCGCACACCGGTACCTTCCGCGGCAACCAGCTCGCCTTCGCCTCCGGGGCCGCGCTGATGCGCGTCGTCGCGGAGGACGGCCTGCTGGACAACGTCCGCGAGGTCGGTGCCCAGCTGCGCCAGGGGCTCCAGGAGCTGCAGCACCGGTTCCCCTTCCTCGGCGACGTCCGGGGGATGGGTCTGATGCTGGGCGTCGAGGTGGTACCGACCGCGGACCGGTCCGCCTCCGAGGTGGCCGATCTGATCAGAAAGGCCGCGCTCCGTCGCGGTCTGCTCTTCGAACTCGCCGGCCGCGACGACTGCGTGGTCCGGTTCCTGCCGCCCCTCAATCTCGACCGGACCGAGGCGGAGGAGGCGCTGGAGATCTTCGGCGCCGCCGTTGCCGAGGTGGCCGAGGAGTGTGCGCGGCCGCTCCCCTCCAAGTTCCAGGATGCGGATACCGAAGGAGTGAGGTCATGACCCAAATAGACGAGCGCATATCCACTTCCAAAGTGGACCAGCCGGACGCGTCGACCGCGATCCGAGCATCCTTCCAACGCTTTCCCCGCTGGACCCAGCATCTGTGGACCTGGATCACCGGTAAGGCCCTGCCCGGCCAGAAGCCGCTGGTCAAGCTCAACGTGGTCACCTACGTGATCCTCGACCTGGTGGGGCTGGCCGTCGGTATCGGCTCGGCCTGGTGGATCGTCAGCAGTGGTCCGACGATCGCGCTGCTGCTGCTTCCGCTGTGCTGGGTCGTGACGGTTTCGGCCGCACGGATCTGCTCCACGGTGATCGCCCATCACTGCATGCACACCCGGTTCACCGGGAAGATCAAGTACGACCGTGAGATCGCCCAGGTCCTGTCGACCCTGGTGTGCACGGAGGATGCGGACCAGTACTACGAGGACCACATCAACCTGCACCACCGCAAGGAGACCTTCGCGACCATCGCGGACCCGACCATCCAGCACCTGCTCAAGCTGGGGTTCCGGCCGGGGATGACGGTGCCGGCGCTGTGGCGCCGGCTGGCGTTCACCGTGGTCTCGCCGATGTTCCACGCGGAGTTCCTGGCCACCCGGCTCGCCCAGAACCTGTGGCGCTCGGCCACGTACCGCCGGATCATGTCGCTGGCCTACCTCGGCGCCGTGATCGGTCTGGTCACCTGGCAGGGCGCCTGGCTGCCCTTCGCCCTCGCCGTTCTCGTGCCGATGATCCCGCTGTACCAGATCGTTGCGCTGCTGGAGTTCCTCAGCGAGCACGCTTGGTTCAAGGCCAAGGACGACACCCTCGGTGGCCGGGCCTTCCACGTCTCGCACTCCTGGGGCCGGTTCAACGGCGACGCGCTGCCGGAGCAGGGGATCGGTGTGGTCCGCTCGGTCGGAGCCTGGAGCCGATGGACCCTTCGGCTGGCCTTCTACCACCTGCCGTCTCGCATCCTGGTCGTGCCGGGCGACCTGGCCGCGCACGACTTCCACCACCGCAAGCCCTCCACCTTCGAGTGGGTCAGGGCGTCGTACGCCCGCCAGGCGGACATCGACGCGGGCCACCCGAAGTGGCCTGCATACACCGATGTGTGGGGCCTGGGCGTCGCGATCGACCGGGTCTTCACGATCCTGAGCGAGGAGGAGGAGTCCTCCTGGGAGCTCGTCAGGGCCGAGGGCCCACTGGTGGCAGCGGAGTGATCACCGAAGCAGAGGGCACGGCCCCGGTGAGCGCCGTCCGGACGGGGGAGTCGCCCGACTCGCCGCCGTCCTGCCCGTCCTCGTCCGAAAAGCCGCTGCTGGTCGTCAAGTTCGGCGGCTCCTCGTTCGTGGACCTGGGCGACTACCGCGAGGTCGCCGACTACCTGGGGCGGCTGTCCGAGACGCACCGGGTGGTCGCCGTGGTCAGCGGCATGTCCGGAACCACCGGCCGGCTGCTGGAGGCGGCCCGGACGATCGACCCGGATCTGCACCCCGAGGTCCAGGACCAGGTCCTGGCGACCGCCGAGATGGTCAGCGCCGGCTTCCTGCGTGCCGCCCTGCAGGCCGGGGGCTACTCCGCCCTCGACCTGTGGGCGTCCCAGATCGGCATCCTCAGCGACGACCGGGCCACCCGCGCGAAGATCCGTTCCATCGACACGCGTCCCCTGCTCGACGCGCTGGCCCGGCACCAGGTGGTCGTCGTGGCCGGCGGCCAGGCAGTCCGGGCCGACGGCCGGATCACCATGCTCGGCCGCAACAGCTCCGACCTCACCGCCGTCGCGCTGGCGGCGGCGCTGGGGGCCGAGCACTGCGAGATCTTCTCCGATGTGCCCGGTGTGTACACCGCTGACCCTTATGTGGTGCCGTCCGCGCTGCTGCTGCCCCGGCTGACCTACGAGCAGTGCGCCCAGATGTCCGCCAGTGGGGCCAAGGTGCTGCACCGCGGTTCGGTGGAGGTCGGTCGCGAGCATGGCGTCACGATCGTGTGCCGGGCGCTCGACGGCAGGGGCTCCGGCGAGCCCCTGACCGCCTCGACCGGAACGGTCGTCGGCGGCGGTCCGCACGGGACCGCCGTGGTCGGCGAGCGCGGTGCGCAGCTGCACAGGTTCGACGGGCTCCAGGGCTGGGCCGAGCCGGGGCTGCCCGCGCTCGACTCGGCGCTGGCCGCGCTCGCCGCGGAGGCCTTCGACGTGGTTGCCGTGCCGTCCGGCGCGGACACCGTGCTGGTGTTCACCGGCTCGCAGGTGGGCGTCACCGGCGCCCTGGAGCGGCTCGGGGTCAAGACCGAGCCGCTCGTCGGGCTCGGCCTGGTGTCGGTGGTCGAGGCAGATGGCCGGACCGACCGCAGGCTGCTGCCGCTGGCCGAGCTCGACGCCGAGGTGCAGCGGTTGCACGCCGAGGCGCACGGTGCCGGGGCGGCGGAGGGCGAGCGGTTCCGGGGTTCCAAGCGGCGCTCGGCCCACAGCTCACTGCTGTCCTCGACCCCGACGGTGACGGCCGGGGCGGCATGCTGAAACTCGATCGACTGCCCGACCTGGGCGAGTCCATCAGTTATGTCGCCTCCCTGGGCAAGCCCACGGTGGCGGAGCTGCTCAGCGAGGCTGAGCGGGTCGGGCTGCCCCTCGTGCAACCCCGGTGCGGAGTGGGTGGCCACGCCGCCATGCGGGATCTGCTCACCGGTCTGGAGAACCATGCCGCCCCGGACATCCTGACGACCACGATCGACTCGCACACCCGGCTGCTCCAGTTCGACAGCGTCCGCCGGGCACTGGACGTCGATCCGAGCAGGCTCAACGGGTACCCACTGGTGACGCACGGCTGGGAGCGGGGCCGGGACCTCAACGAGGCGGTCCGGGCCCCGATCCAGGTCCGCCATGGTTCGCCCGACGGGCGGCGGCTGTTCGAGACCGCCATCGCCTCCGGGTTCACCTCCTACGAGGGGGGTGGGATCGGGTACAACGTGCCCTATTCCAAGAACGTGGAGATCGTCGAATCGCTGCGGACCTGGCAGCAGGTCGACCGCTTGGCGGGCGAGGTGACCGCAGCCGGTCTGCCGATCGACCGGGAGCTGTTCGGCACCTTGACCGCGGTGCTGATGCCACCGTCCATCTGCATCGCCACCACGCTTCTGGAGGCGGTGCTGGCGGCGGCTGAGGGGGTGCGCTGCATATCGATCTCCTACCCGCAGGGCGGCCACCTGTGGCAGGACCTGGCGGCGCTGCGCTCCATCCACCGTTTGGCCGCCCGGTACCTCGACACCTCTCCGGGGCCGTCCGGGGTCCGGGTCCACACCGTGCTGCACCAGTTCATGGGGGTGTTCCCGCAGGAGCGCCGCCAGGCGGCCCAGCTGATCATGTACGGCGGGCTGACCGCGGCCCTCGGCGGAGTCGCGAAGGTCGTGACCAAGTCACCGGCCGAGGCCAAGGGGATCCCCACCGAGGCCGAGAACAGTGAGGGCATCCGCCTCACCAGGCTGGGCATGAGCAGGGCCGCCGACTTCCCGGTCGACGAGGAGGCGGTGGCCGCCGAGATGGGGCGGATCGAGCGCGAGGTGCAGGAGTTGGTCGATCCGATACTGGAGCAGACCGATCTGGTCCGGGCGATCGGCGCGGCCTTCGACCAGGGCCGGCTCGACGTGCCCTTCGCGGCAAGCCGGTTCGTCCGGTCCGCGGTGGTGCCCTGCCGGGATCCGGGGGGCGCCATCCGCTTCGCGGAGATGGGCGACCTGTCGTTCGGCGCCGCCACCCGCCGGAGTAACGACGAGTGCCTGCAGCACTGGTCCGGCGTCGGCAGCTCGCTCGACAGTCTCGTTCGGGACATCAATTTCATGGCTGACGGTCTGGACGAGGTCGCTCTCGCCCGGCTGGCTGCCACACCCGCGTCTGCTCGATAGAGCAACGGCTTCTGAAGCCAATCCACACCAGAAGGAGTTCAGGATGTCCCCTGCCAGTGAGGCAGCAGTCCGCAACGGTCTGCGGATCGGTATCGTCGGCGCGACCGGGTTGGTCGGTACCGTCATCCGGAACATTCTCGAAGAGCGGGACTTTCCGGTGGCCGGGATCCGCTGCTTCGCCTCCAGCCGCTCGGCTGGCAGCGTGCTCCTCTGGAAGGGGGAGGAGGTGGTCGTCGAGGACGCCGCGACGGCCGACCCGAGCGGCCTCGACGTCGCGATCTTCTCCGCCGGCGGCGCCACATCGAGGGCACTCGCGCCGAAGTTCGCCGCAGCGGGCGCGATCGTCATCGACAACTCCTCCGCCTTCCGACTGGACCCGGAAGTGCCCCTGGTGGTCGCCGAGGTGAACCCGGAGGCGATCAAGGAGGCGCGCAAGGGAATCATCGCCAACCCCAACTGCACCACCATGGCGGCGATGCCCGTGCTGAAGCCGCTGCACGACCTGGCCGGTCTGGTCCGGCTGCGGGTGAGCAGCTACCAGGCAGTTTCGGGCGGAGGAGTGGCCGGCCTCGGGGAGCTCGACGGCCAGGCGGTCCAGGCGGCCGGGCTGGGCACCGAGCTCGCGATGGACGGAACGGCCGTGGAGTTCTCCGCGCCGGTCATGTTCCCGCGCACGATCGCGTTCAACGTGGTGCCGTTCGCGGGCTCGCTGGTCGACGACGGTTCCCTGGAGACGGACGAGGAGCAGAAGCTCCGCAACGAAAGCCGGAAGATTCTCGGGGTGCCCGACCTGAAGGTGTCCGGCACCTGCGTGCGGGTCCCTGTCTTCACCGGGCATTCGCTCTCCGTGCACGCCGAATTCGATGCGCCGATCACGGTCGAGGAAGCCACCGCGCTGCTCGCCGTGGCTCCTGGGGTCGAACTCAGCGAGATCCCCACGCCACTTCAGTCGGCCGGTCGGGATCCAAGCTTCGTCGGTCGGATCCGTCAGGATCAGAGTGTCGACGGTGGACGAGGGCTGGTGCTCTTCATCAGCAATGACAATCTCCGAAAGGGTGCCGCGCTGAACACCGTGCAGATAGCGGAACTCATCGCCGCCGGACGATGAACAGCCCCTCGGCCCGGTGGAGCCGCCGGAAATACCGGGACGTTCCGGCAATCCCTGTCCACAAGACGCGAGTTGGACGGAATGGATTCACCGGGCCCTGGGTCCGACTGCGGAGCCCTGGGCAGCGCGCCCGTTGCGCCGTATCTGTAGTATTGTGTCCCCTCTGGTGAAGTCAGCTTTGGGCGATTGCGATCGAGTGCGATGAGCATTCTCCAAGGCCCGGGAAGTCGACCGCCGTTCGCGCGTGGGGACCAGGTACCCGCAGCCGCCGTACCTGGTTGCGGGAGAGCCGATACGCTCCATTGCAGCAACGACGTATTTGGCTTTCAGAGGGGATCCCGTGAGTAGCTCACGCATCGCAGACAGCGCAGGCTCGGTCCACGACTTCAAGGTCGCCGATCTGGCACTCGCCGCATTCGGCCGCAAGGAGATCGAGCTGGCCGAATACGAGATGCCCGGCCTGATGGCCCTGCGCCGTGAGTACGCCGAGCAGCAGCCGCTCCGCGGCAAGAAGATCGCCGGCTCGCTGCACATGACCATCCAGACCGCGGTGCTCATCGAGACCCTGGTGGCGCTGGGCGCGGACGTCCGCTGGGTGTCCTGCAACATCTTCTCGACCCAGGACCACGCGGCCGCGGCCGTCGTCGTCGGCCCGAACGGCACCGTGGACAACCCTCAGGGCTGTGCGGTCTTCGCCTGGAAGGGCGAGACGCTCGAGGACTACTGGTGGTGCACCGAGCAGCTGCTCACCTGGCCGGACGGCTCGGGCCCCGACTCGATCGTCGACGACGGCGGCGACGTCACCCTGCTCGTGCACCTCGGTGTCGAGTACGAGGCCGCCGGCGCGGTTCCTGCCGCCGGTCCTCAGGACTCGGAGGAGCACGGGATCGTCCTGGAGACCCTGCGCCGCTCCGTCGCCGAGCAGCCCGGCAAGTACACCCGGATGGCGGAGTCCATCATCGGCGTCTCCGAGGAGACCACCAACGGTGTCCGTCGGCTCTACAAGCTGGCCAAGGACGGCGTGCTGCTCTTCCCGGGCATCAACGTCAACGACTCGGTCACCAAGAGCAAGTTCGACAACAAGTACGGCATCCGCCACTCCCTGATCGACGGCATCAACCGCGGCACCGACGTGATGATCGGCGGCAAGCTCGCGGTCGTCCTCGGTTACGGGGACGTCGGCAAGGGCGCGGCCGAGTCGCTGCGCGGCCAGGGTGCCCGCGTCGTGGTGACCGAGATCGACCCGATCTGCGCGCTGCAGGCGGCCATGGACGGTCTCAAGGTCGTCCGCCTCGACGAGGTCGTCGGCGAGGCCGACATCTTCATCACCACGACCGGCAACAAGGACATCATCATGGCCGCCGACCTGGCCCGGATGAAGCACCATGCCATCGTGGGCAACGTCGGTCACTTCGACAACGAGATCGACATGGCCGGCCTGGCGGAGGTCCCCGGCATCGAGCGGACCGAGATCAAGCCGCAGGTCCACTCCTGGAAGTTCCCGGACGGTCACGCGGTGCTCATCCTCAGCGAGGGGCGCCTGTTCAACCTGGGCAACGCCACGGGGCACCCCAGCTTCGTGATGTCAGCCTCGTTCTCGAACCAGACGATCGCCCAGATCGAGCTGCACGCCAACCCCGGCACGTACGGCCGTGAGGTCTACATCCTGCCGAAGCACCTGGACGAGAAGGTGGCCAGGCTGCACCTGGCGGCGGTCGGCGCGAACCTGACCACGCTCACCAAGGAGCAGGCGGACTACATCGACGTGGACGTGGCCGGCCCGTACAAGGCTGACCACTACCGCTACTGATCCACCGGTACTGGTCCACCGCTACTGGTCACATCGCGGACTGCGGGGCATGTGCGTCGGAAGCTCCGACGCACATGCCCCGCAGTGCTGTCGGGTACATCGGGCGTGCCGCGGAATCGAGACAGTACAGCGAGTCGCTTGAGCCAGGTCCATCACGCGAGCCCCGTGGGGGAGGCCGACGTCCTCGGTGCGGGTGGCGTGGGTGCTTCTGGGGGCGTGGGGCTGCGGTCGCTGGGGGAGGGGGTGGGGGATACGTTGGAGGGGTTACGGCAGTGGCGCCACCTGGCAGGAGGCCGGCCATGACGACACGGTTGCGCAGAGCGGCGGTGGGGGTGGCTGCCGCGGGGCTGGTGATGGTGCCGCTCGGGGTTGCGGCGGGGGCTTCCGGGCAGGAGGTGCGGGTACCCGGTGTGGCCGTCGTGGCGCCCGGCGCGGGATCCGGTGCTGTCGGCGCAGTGGCCGGTGCGGCCGGCGCGGTGCCTCCTGTGGACGGGGAGTTTGCGCAGTTGACGCCTGCCGTGGCGCGGGAGTTGGACGAGGCCGTGCGGAAGGTCATGGCCGATGCGAAGGTGCCCGGGGTGATGGTGTCCCTGTCGGCGCCCGGCAAGGGCGAGTACGTGCGCAGCTTCGGGGTCGCCGACAAGGCGACGGGCGCCGCCATGGAGCCCGGCCTGTACATGCGGATGGGCAGCGAGACGAAGACCTTCACCGTGACCGCGATGCTGGAGCTGGTCGACGAGGGCAAGGTGGGCCTGGACGACCCGATCGGGAAGTACGTCGCCGGGGTCCCCAACGGCGACAGGATCACCCTGCGCGAGCTCGCCGGGATGCGGAGCGGGCTGTTCAACTACTCCCAGGACGAAGGCTTCTTCAAGGCCCTGACCAGCGACCCCCGTCGCCAGTTCACCCCGCAGGAGCTGCTCGCCTACTCCTTCGGGCACCCGGTGAACTTCGCGCCCGGCGCGCAGTTCGAGTACTGCAACACCAACCTGATCCTGCTCGGCCTGGTGGTGGAGAAGGCCAGCGGCGTCCCCCTCGCCGAGTACATCGGCCGGGAGGTCGTCGAACCGGCCGGGCTGCGGCACACCGTCTTCCCCTTCGGCGCGGAGTTCCCCAGTCCGCACGCCCACGGCTACACGAACCAGACCGCCACCGGGAAGACCGAGGACGCCACCGACTGGAATCCCTCCTGGGGCTGGGCCGCCGGCGCGATGGTCTCCGACCTCGCCGACCTGCGGACCTGGGCGAAGGTCCTCGCCACGGGCGAACTGCTGACCCCGGCCACCCAGGCCCAGCGGCTGAAGACCACCCCGGCCGGCGATCTGCCGGACACCGGCTACGGCCTCGGCATCTTCGACGTCGACGGCTGGATCGGGCACAACGGCTCGCTGCCCGGCTACCAGTCGCTGACCGTGTACCTGCCCGGGCCGCAGGCCACGATGGTGGTGCTGCTCAACACCGACATCGCCTACGAGGGCTCCGAGCCCAGTTCGCTGTTCGGTGAGGCGATCACCAAGATCGTGACCCCGGACAACGTCTTCAGGCTGCCCGCCCAGCCCGTGACCGGAAGCCACTGAGCCCCTCTCCCCGCCGTCCTTCCGCCTCCGCGCACAATGGTCCCCGGCGCGCGGACGGACACGAGCGGACATGAGCGGACACCAGGAGAGACGTATGAGCGGTCAGGCGGTACAGCAGGGCGCGGACGCGGGCGCGGACACCACGGAACCCGGCGGCTCCGGGGTCGTGGTGCGCGTCGCCGGGGAGGCGGACCTCCCGACGGCGGCCGCGCTGTTCCGCGGCTACCTCGACTTCTACGAGGTGGCCCCCACCCCGGACCCGGACCGTCCGCGCGCCTTCCTGGCGGAGCGGATGGCGAAGGACGAGTCCCTCGTCCTGCTCGCCGACGTCCCGGGGGCCGGCACGGTCGGCTTCGCGCAGGTCTACCGCACCTTCTCCTCCCTCTCCATGCAGCCCGTCTGGGTCCTGGGCGACCTGTACGTGGACCCGTCGGGCCGCCGCACCGGCGCGGGCCGGGCGCTGCTGCGCGAGGTGCTGGGCCGGGCCCGGGAGGCCGGGGTGGCCGGCGTACAGCTGGAGACCGCGTACGACAACCACCTCGCGCAGGGGCTGTACGAGGCGGAGGGATTCGTCCGCGAGGGGTTCCACGTGTACTTCCACGAATTGGGCTGACTCCTTCCAGGGGTTGGGCCGAGCGGATTCCGGAACGGCTGAAACATTCCGGTACCGCCGTCGCGTCAATGGGGTGAGACGGACGCGAGGGGGAGTAGATGCGGCAGGGTCGCAGAGATGGGTTCCGGGAGTTCGCCGCGGGCCGGTCGGGTCATCTGTACCGGTCGGCCTGTCTGCTGGCGAGCGGGGACACCCACCTGGCGGAGGACCTCGTGCAGGAGACCCTGGGGCGGATGTACCTGCTCTGGGGGCGGATCTCCCGCATCGACAATCCGGCGGCCTACGCGCAGACGGTGCTGGTCCGGGTCTTCCTCACGCACCAGCGCCGCCGGTCGACGGGGGAGCATCCGGTCGGGGAGTTCCCCGATTCGGGCGCCACGGCGGCCGGCGGCGCGGATCCGGTGCTGCGGCTGACGCTGCTGGAGGCGCTGGGGCGACTGGCGCCGAAGGACCGGGCGGTGCTCGTGCTGCGCTACTGGGAGGACCGCAGCGTCGAGGAGACCGCCGACGCGATGAACGTCAGCTCGGCGGCGGTCCGTACGCGTACCTCGCGGGCGCTCGGTCGGCTGCGGGAGCAACTGGGCGGCAGCCTCGCCGCGTTCGCGGAGATCTGAGGCCCTCTCCCTTCTGCTTCCGCTTGTTCCGCCTTGTCCGGTGGCTCTCCCCACCCATGAACGGAAGGTCTGGTTCCCCATGCCCTTTGAAGATGAACTCGGCGAAGCCCTCCGGCGTGCGGGGGACGGTTTCACGGCCGACCGGCACGCCCTCGTGGACGCCGGCGAACGGCGCGGGCGGCGGCTGGTGGCACGCCGCCGGGCCTCCGTGATCGGCGGATCGGTACTGGCCCTGGCCGTGGTCGGCTCGGCCGGCGCCTGGACGGCCGGCCTCCTCGGCGGCCCCGGCCAGGTCGACGTCGCGGCGCCGTCCGGCCTGCCCACCGGCCTGCCGACCGCTGGGCCCGGGCAGGGCGGCGGCGCGGCGTCCCGGGGCGGCACCGGTGCCGTCAGCGACAAGCAACTGATCGCCGTCCTCAAGGAGCTGACGCCGGGCGGGCAGCTGACGGACACCGAGGCGCGCGGTACCGGCGACGAACCGGGCCCGATGGTCCGCGGGGTCTTCGACGACGGCAAGGGCAAAGCGGCCATCGGAGTCAGCCTCACCCGGATCGACCCCACCGGGCAGATGGCCACCGAGATGACGAAGTGCCCCGACGCCAAGCACGTGCAGTTCGACAGCTGCAAGAACGAGGTGCTCGCGGACGGTTCCCGGCTGCTGCTCTTCCAGGGCTACGAGTACCCCGATCGCCGGGAGCCCACCAAGGCCTGGCGGGCCACCCTGGCCACCCCGCAGGGCTTCCTCGTCGACGCGTCCGAGTGGAACGCGCCCGCCGAGAAGGGCGCGAAGGTCTCCCGGACCGACCCGCCGCTGACCATGGCCCAGATGAAGACGCTCGTCACCTCCGACAAGTGGCGCCCGGCCCTGAACGACCTGCCTCCCGCCCCGACGGAAAACCAGCCCGCGCCGTCGCGGCCCGACATCGTGGCCAAGGACGCGCTGGAGGTGATGGTCCGCAAGTACGAGGTCCCGACCGCGGACTCGGGTGGTGAGGGCGGCGACGGTCACGTCATCCTCGACGACGGCAAGGGCGGGTCCCGGATCGAGCTGAGGATCCAGCAGTACGGCCCGAACGAACCCTCCAGCAGCGACTTCGACTCCGGGACCACCTCCGAGCCGAACGGGGTCAAGGCGAAGGTGACCCAGCAGCCCGCCGACGGCAAGGGCGTGGTCATGTGGCGCGTGGACACCCTGCGGTCCAACGGCGTACGCATCACGGTGACGGGCTACAACTCGATGGAGAGGGGCGGCCCGGCGACGCGTACGGCGCCGGTCCTGACCGTGGCGCAGCTGAAGGAGCTCGCGCTGAGCCCGAAGTGGAAGGACCACTGGGGCCGCTGACACGTGCTCACGTGGTGCGGCCCGAGCGGTACGGGTTCGCGTGGTGCGGGCCCAGGCGGTGCGGGCCCAGGCGGTACGGGCTCACTTGGCGTCCGCGTAGCACTCCACGACCGCCGTGGTGAACGGGAACCGGACCGGGGTGTCGCCGAAGGCGATCCGGCCGGCCCGGTCACCGGCGGCGCGGATCGCCTCGGCCACGGCCTCGGCCTCCTCGGCCGGGCAGTGCACGATCACCTCGTCGTGCTGGAAGAAGACCAGCTCGGCCCGCATCCCGGCGGTGGCCTGCCGCAGGGCCGCGAGCATGAGCAGGGCCCAGTCGGCGGCGCTGCCCTGGACGACGAAGTTACGGGTGAACCGGCCGCGGGCCCTGGTGTCGGTCGAGGCGTAGCTCGGGGTCCAGCCCTCGTCCCGGTCCTGCGGGATCCCGGCCTCGCCCGTGTCCTCGTCGGCGCTGCCGGGCCGGACCGGCGGCGGGCAGGTACGGCCCAGCCAGGTCCGTACGAGCCGCCCCTCCTCCCCGGCCCTGGCCGCCTCGTCCACGTACGCCACGGCGCGGGGGAAGCGGCGGCGCAGGGCGGCCAGGTTCTTCAGGCCGTCGCCGGAGGTCTGTCCGTAGACGGCGCCGAGGACGGCGATCTTGGCCTTGTCCCGGTCGCCGGAGAAGCCCTGGCGGGAGACGGCGGTGTAGAGGTCCTCCGGCCGCCCGGCCACCTCCATGAACGCAGGGTCCCGCGAGATGGCGGCGAGTACGCGCGGCTCCATCTGGTCGGCGTCGGCGACGACGAGCCGCCAGCCCGGGTCGGCGACGACGGCCCGGCGGATCACCTTGGGGATCTGCAGGGCCCCGCCGCCGTTGGTGACCCAGCGGCCGGTGAGGGTGCCGCCGGGGATGAACTCCGGGCGGAAACGCCCGTCGTGGACCCAGTCGGAGAGCCAGCTCCAGCCGTGCGCGGTGTAGATCCGGTACAGCTTCTTGTACTCGATCAGCGGCTCCACCGCGGGGTGGTCGAGCTCTTGGATCTCCCAGCGGCGGGTCGACTTGAGCTTGATCCCCGCCCCGGCGAAGGCCTTGACGACATCGGCGGGCAGGTCGGGCCGCACCCGCCGCCCGAACGCCGCCGAGACCCGGTCGGCGAGCTCGGCCAGCCGGCGTGGCTCCCCGCCCCCGGCGTACCGCTCGCCGAGCAGCTCGGTCAGCAGGGCCCGGTGCACGTCGGCCCGCCAGGGCAGGCCCGCGCGGTTCATCTCGGCGGCGACCAGGAACGCGGCGGACTCGGCTGCGGTGAGCAGGCGCATCCGGTCGGGGTGGGCGGTGGCCTCCAGCCGTCGCAGCTGGTCGGCGTGGACCGCGAGCAGGGCGTCCAGGGGGAGCGGGGCGGGCTGCGGGTCGAAGAGCGAGGACTGGGTGCCGGGAGAGGCGGCCCGCTGCGGCGGATCGGCCGGTACGGGGCTCCCGGTGAGCCGCGCCCACGCGGCGGCGGCGGACCGGGGCTCACCGAAGCGGCCCTCGTGGGCGAGGAGGAGGAGCTCGGCGTCCTCCACGTCGTGGCACCGCTCGATCCGGACCCCGGCGGCCAGCAGCCGCGGGTACACGGCGGCGGTGGACCGCCACACCCACCGGGCGTCGGCGGGGGCGGCGCGCACCGCCTCGGCCGGGTCGCGGGCGGTCGTCCGGACCCCGTCCGCCGGGTTCGCCGGCGCGGCGTGCCAGTGGCCGTCGCCGTCCTCGGCGAGGGCCCAGTGGGGGGTGCGGGCGCTCATGGGTGCGAGTGTCCCACCGGGGTCTGACAGGTCGCCTCGCCGCGGCCGCTGGGCCGGGCCGGGCTGGTGGGGGGGCCTGTGCGGCGCCGTTGCCGGGGCGCTGCCCCGGGCCCCGCGCCTCAAGCGCCGGCGGGGCTGGATTTGGCGGGGCTGGGGTGGGGGTGGTGTGCGGGGTTCTGTGCTGCGGGAGGGGGCCTGTGCGGCGCCGTTGCCGGGGCGCTGCCCCGGGCCCCGCGCCTCAAGCGCCGGCGGGGCTGAAGGTGGCGGGGAGGGCGGTTTTGTAGGCGGCCAGGGCGGGGCGGGGGGTGTGGCCCAGGAGGGTGCGGAGGGTGCCGGTGTCCGGGGTGGCGAGGAAGTCCGCCGCGATCGTCGAGTACGTGGCGACCAGCATCGGGACCTGGTAGGCGGCCGCGCCCGGTCCGGAGAGCGCGGCGCGGGCCTCGGCCAGGGTGCCCGGGGCGTACCGGGCCCCCGTCGCCGCGGCCAGCTCCGCCCCGCCCAGGGGGCGGTCGCCCACCAGCTCGTAGACCTGCCCGGCGTGCTCGTCCGGCGCGAGGGCGACCCGTACCGCCACGTCCGCCAGGTCCTCCCGGGCCACCGCGGCGAGCCGGCCCTCGCCCAGCGGGGCGGTGATCAACCCGTCCGGCCCGGGCGGGGCCAGCGCCGCCAGCAGCTCCGCGTACAGGCCGTTGCGCAGGACGGTCCAGGTCAGGGAGGACTCGCGCAGGCGGCGCTCGGTCCAGCGGTGCGGCAGCGCGTACGGAAGGTGGTCGCCGGCCGCCGAGAGGCTGGTGTAGACGACGTGGCCGACCCCGGCCCGTTCGGCCGCGGTGATCGCCGCCCCGTGCCGGGCGATGACCTGGTCGTCCTCCCCGTAGCCGGCGGAGATCAGCAGCAGGGTGTCCACCCCGCTGAAGTCGAGGGACTCCGGATCGTCGAAGTCCACCCGGACCTGCCCGGGCCCGTCCGGCTCGTGCGTGCCGAGGCGTACGTCCGGCCGGTCGGCGAGCTGCCGCGCGATCAGCGAGCCGAGAGCGCCCGAGGTGCCGGTGATCAGGAGCATGGGAAGCCCTTCCTGTGGTGGCCTGGTTGGCTGTACCGACATCGTGGGCGACGGGCGCACGGTGCATAAGGAGGCACTTCCATGTCAGTAGGGCACACCGGGATAACCGCCCCGGCCGTCGCGTCCGCCCCGTCCGCCCCGTCCGCCTCAGTGGACCCGGTGGTGAGCTGCGACGACGACTGCGGCATCCGTGACGTCCTCGACCGGATCGGCGACAAGTGGTCGGTCCTCGTGGTCGTGCAGCTCGCCTCCGGGACCCACCGGTTCAAGGAGCTCCAGCGCGCCGTCGCCGGGATCTCCCAGCGGATGCTCACCCTCACCGTCCGCCGCCTGGAGCGGGACGGGCTGATCACCCGGACCGTGTACCCGACCGTGCCCCCGCAGGTCGAGTACGAGCTGACCGAGCTCGGCCACAGCCTGACCCGCCTGGTCAAGGCCCTCGCGGACTGGTCCCTCGTCCACCGTCCGGATATCGAGGCCGCCCGCGCGGAATGGGACGCGAAGGCGGACATGCCAAGCTGAGGGGTGTGAAAGACCTTGCCGAAACCGTCGACCGAGCCTTCGCCGCCGCCCTCTACGCCCAGGACGACACCGGGCTGGACACCGGGGCCTCCCTGCTCGTCGCCGAGCCCGGGCAGTGGCCTGGGGTGGGGCAGGAGCTGCTGGCGCGCGGGGAGGGGTACGTGCGGCAGAGCTGGGAGCGGGGCTGGCAGCCGGCCGACGTGCTCCGGCTGGTCCGCCGGGACCTGGGCGGCGCCTCCGCGGCCGGAGGCTCCGGGGCCGAGCGGCACCTGCGGATCACCGGGGACCTCATCGCGGCCGAGGGGCGCCGCTACGCCCGGCTCCCGGAGCGGTGGACCGACGCCGAGGTCTGGTGGGGCGCTGACACCGCGTACGCCGACCAGCTCGCGCAGCGCGAACGGACGGACCGGTTCACCCTGGCCACCGCCTTCCTGGAGGTGTTCCGGCTGCTGATCCGGCTGCCCTCGATCGAACCGGTGGGCCCGCTTCCGGGTGACCCCGCCGACGCGCTGGAGCACGCCCACATCGAGCCGCGCATGCTGGGCCGGATCCGCGCCCTCCTCGCGAAGGCCGAGGCGACCACCTTCCCGGAGGAGGCGGAGGCGCTCAGCGCCAAGGCCCAGGAGCTGATGGCCCGGCACACCGTGGACGAGGCCCTGCTGGCCGTGCGCGGCGGCGGCCCGGCGCGGGTGCCGGGGGCCTGCCGGATCGGTGTCGAGCCGCCGTACGAGGAGGCGAAGGCGGTGCTGCTCGACGCGGTGGCCACCGCCAACCGCTGCCGGGCGGTGTGGAACAGCGGGTTCGAGTTCTCCACGGTGGTCGGCTTCGAGAGCGACCTGGAGGCGGTCGAGCTGCTGTACACCTCGCTGCTCGTCCAGGGCACCGCGGCGATGACCCGCGCGGAGGCGGCCCAGCGCTCGGGCGGGCGCAAGCGGACGAAGACCTTCAGGCAGTCCTTCCTGCTGGCTTACGCCAGCCGCCTCGGGCACCGGCTCGCCGAGACCGCCGAACACGCGGCCACGGAGGCCCCGGACAACCTGCCCGCCCTGGTGGCCCGCGACGTGGCGGTCACCTCCCGGGCGGAGGAGATGTTCCCGCGGACCACGACCACCCGGCTGCGCGGCGCCACCGACCACGCGGGCTGGGAGGACGGCACGGCCGCCGCCGACGCCGCCCACGTGGGGGGCCGAAGAAGGCCGCTGCCGCGGTAGCCGAGGCTCCGCCCCGGCCCCGCGCCTCGAGCTCGCCCGGGCGCTGCGCAGCGCCACCGGGGCGGGCGCGAAGGCGGTACGCGAGCGCCGGGTGCCGCAGTGGGACGAGGTCAGGGCCCTGCTGGCGGTCTGGGACGCCCCCGATCCGGGTGTCCTGCGGGGGGCCGCGGACCAGCTGCTGCACGCCCTGGACGAGGTCTCCGAGGCCCTCCACCCCTGAGCGTGATCAGAGGGACACCCCGCGTGCACGTGCATCTGCCCATGCAGGCGCTCAGGAACACAGCTATGATCCGGTGCAGTTGACATCTGCACTATCGGGGGCTTCCTGTGGACCACGCGTACAACGGGATGGCAGCTGCAGAACTCGCTTCCTTGTATGGGCTGACCTGGCAGAAGAGCAGACACAGCAACTCGCAAGGTTCGTGCGTGGAGTTCGCCAAACTGCCGGGGGGCGATGTCGCCGTGCGCAACTCGCGCCACCCGGACGGTCCGGCGCTCGTCTACACGCCGGCCGAGATAGAGGCCCTGCTGCTGGGCGTCAAGGACGGCGAGTTCGACCACCTGATCGCCTGACGGAACCATCCGGCCGCACACGTGACGGCCTGACGGAACAGCGCATCGGATCAAGCCATGCACGTGCACCGGCCGGGATCGATCGAAAGGATCAATCCCGGCCGGTGTCGCGGTTTCCGGTCGTTGTCGGTCGGCTGTCAGTCCTGGAGCAGGAACAGCGCCCAGACCACCTTGCCGGTCAGCCGTCCCGCGAGCGGGTGCCAGCCCCAGCTGTCGCTGTAGGAGTCGACCAGGAACAGCCCGCGCCCGGACTCCAGGTCGAAGTTCTCCTCCGTGCGCTCCGGTGAGAAGGCCCCGCCCGGCCGGTCCTCGCTGGGGTCGCGCACCGCGCACACCAGCCGGGTGCTCCACCGCATCAGGTGCAGCCGTACCGGAGGCTCCGCCTCGCCGCCCGCACCCCGCGCGTCGTCCGGCAGGGCATGGCGGAGCGCATTGGTGACGAGCTCGGAGACGACCAGGGCCACATCGTCGAAGCGGTCGTCGAGGCCCCACTGGGCCAGCGTCGACCGGCAGAAAGAGCGGGCGCCCCGCACCGCCTCGAAGCGGGCGGGCAGAGCGCAGGAGGCGGACCCGGAGACAGCCGTGGGGTCGACCGGGGGAAGCCCCTGCCGTAACGGCTCGAGCATGGTCGATCCATTCGTCCCCATGCGAGGCACTCCCGGGATTCGCGGACGAAGCGGCGGCTCCGGCCAAAGAGAACTGCGGGGTGGGTCCCGCGCCGGCGCGAAGAGCACGCAGGTGCGCGGCACCATCGTTCCGAATGGCGGAGCCGGATGCAAGGGCAGATGCACGTGCACGCGCCGGACGTGTCCACTCCCGTGACGGTTCTTGCTCATTTCTTCCTACGCATACTTACGGACTTCTTTTCCCGGACGCGGGATTCCGTTACAGAACGAGTACGGGCCGATGCGTTTTGGTGGCAGACTGCGGCCTCTGGGGTACGGGGGCCCCGCGACGCGCACACCATTGCGATGGGGAGGGCAGTACTAGTGACCGCAGAAGCCAGCGGTTCTGTGGTGCGCCGCATCCTCCTGGGCTCTCAGCTCAGGCGACTCCGAGAATCCCGCGGCATCACCCGTGAGGCGGCCGGCTACTCGATCCGCGCATCCGAATCGAAGATCAGCCGCTTGGAGTTGGGAAGGGTGAGCTTCAAGGCCAGGGACGTCGAGGACCTCCTCACGCTCTACGGGGTCACGGACACCTCCGAGCGCGAGTCCCTGCTGGGGCTGGTGCGCGAGGCCAACGCGACCGGCTGGTGGCACAGTTACGGAGACGTGCTGCCCGGATGGTTCCAGACCTACATCGGTCTGGAAGGTGCCGCCTCACTCATCCGGATCTATGAAGTCCAGTTCGTCCACGGCCTGTTGCAGACCGAGGCCTACGCCCAAGCCGTCGTCCGCCGCGGCATGCCCGGCGCCACCGCCGCCGAGATCGACCGCCGGGTCGCGCTGCGCCTGGAGCGCCAGAAGGTCCTCGTGTCCGAGAGCGCCCCGGTCTTCCACGCGGTCCTCGACGAGGCCGCGCTGCGCCGCCCGTACGGCGACCGCGACGTGATGCGCGGCCAGCTGGAGCACCTCATCGAGGTCTCGCAGCGGCCCAACGTGCAGCTCCAGGTGATGCCCTTCTCCTTCGGCGGACACGCGGGCGAGAGCGGAGCCTTCACCCTGCTGCGCTTCCCCGAGTCGGACCTCCAGGACATCGTCTATCTGGAACAGCTCACCAGCGCCCTCTACCTGGACAAGGACGAGGAAGTGGGGCAGTACGGCCGGGCGATGGAGCGGCTCCAGGAGGACTGCCCCGACCCCGACCGGACCAGGGATCTTCTGCGGGGACTGCTCCAACTGTCTTGATTCGCACGTAGTATGACGTCTGATCAGTGCATGACGACCGATCGGTCTCCGGTGCAGCGCAAGGGTGCGCGCTCGCAGTAAGGGATGGCATGTCCATATTCACCGACCTGGCTCACCAGTACATCGACGGCGAATGGCTGGCCGGCACCGGTTCGTGGGACATCATCGACGTCAACCCCTACAACGGGGAGAAGCTCGCGGCCATCACGGTGGCCACCGTCGAGCAGGTGGACCAGGCCTACCGCGGAGCCGAGCGTGCGCAGCGCGAATGGGCCGCCACCAGCCCGTACGCGAGACGGGCGGTCCTGGAGCGGGCCCTGCGCATCACGGAGGAGCGCGAGAAGGAGATCATCGAGGCGATGATCGACGAGCTCGGCGGGACCCGTCCCAAGGCCGAGTACGAGGTCTACCTCGCCAAGGAGTTCCTCCGCGAGGCGATGCAGCTGGCGGTCCGCCCCGAAGGCCGGATCCTGGCCTCGCCGGTCGAGGGCAAGGAGAACCGGGTCCAGCGCCTGCCCGTCGGCGTGGTCACCGTGATCAGCCCCTTCAACTTCCCCTTCCTGGTCACCCTCAAGTCGGTCGGCCCGGCCCTCGCGCTGGGCAACGCCGTCGTGATCAAGCCGAACCAGAACGCCCCGGTCGTCGGCGGCGGGGTCATAGCCAAGATCTTCGAGGACGCGGGACTGCCCGCCGGACTGCTGAACGTCCTGGTCACCGACATAGCCGAGATCGGCGACGCGCTCCTCACCCACCCGGTCCCCAAGGTCATCTCCTTCGCCGGCTCGGACCGGGTCGGCCGCCACGTGGGCGCGGTCGCCGCCCGCCACTTCAAGCGGACCGTCCTGGAACTCAGCGGCAACAGCGCACTGGTCGTCCTCGACGACGCCGACCTCGACTACGCGGTGGACGCGGCCGTCTTCAGCCGCTTCGTCTACCAGGGCCAGGTCTGCATGGCCGCCAACCGGATCCTGGTCGACGCCTCGGTCGCCGAGGAGTTCACCGCCAAGTTCACCGCGCGCGTCCGGGCCCTGAAGACCGGCGACCCGCACGACGCGGGCACCCACATCGGCCCGCTGATCAACTCCTTCCAGGCCGACGCGCTGACCGCGCTCGTGGACCGGGCCGTGGAAGAGGGCGCGCAGGCGCTCGTACGGGGATCTACGCGCGGCAACCTCGTCGAACCGACCGTCCTGGCCGGGCTCCCGGAGGACTCCCCGCTACTCGGCCAGGAGATCTTCGGCCCGGTGGCGCTGCTGGTGGTCTTCGACGGCGAGGACGAGGCCGTTCGGCTGACCAACGCCACCCCCTACGGGCTCAGCGGGGCCGTGCACACCCGGGACGTGGAGCGCGGCGTCCGCTTCGCCCAGCGGATCGAGACGGGGATGATCCACGTCAACGACTCCACGATCGGGGACGAGCCGCTCGCGGCCTTCGGCGGCGAGAAGGCCTCCGGCCTCGGCCGCCTGAACGGCGAGGCCACGGTGGAGGCCTTCACCACACAGAAGTGGATCTCCGTACAGCACGGCCGGACCCGCTTCCCCTTCTAGTGCTGTGACCGGAAAGGTCCACCGGGTCGCGCCGCCCGGCACGGCACCTCGCCACGTTGTCGGACCGCGCCGGTACGTCCAGTACGAGCCGCGGCCCTCCGCCTTGCGATGCACCGCACCGGACGACGCGACCCGGCAAACCTTTCCGGCCACAGCACTAGGCGTCACTGCGGACTCACTCGTCCAGGGGGAACGTTCCAGGTGCGCGCGCTTTTCCGGGCGCGGGCCGTTCTAGACTCGGGCGGGCGTACGTCGCAGCCGCCCGGGGGAGAGCAAGTTGAGCAACATACCGGAGACCGGCCGGACCCCTCGGGTCCAGAACCGTCTCGTCATCATCCAGATCGTGGTCTTCTCGCTGCTGCTCACCCTCGGCGGCCGGCTCTGGTACCTACAGATCCGCAATGGCCAGGAGTACACGGACGAGGCCAAGAACAACCACGTCCAGCAGGTCGTGCAGCCCGCGGTGCGCGGCTCGATCCTGGACGCGCGCGGGGTTCCGCTCGCCGACAACGCCACCCACCTCGTCGTCTCCGCGAGCCGCACCGAGCTGCTCACGATGAAGGACAAGGGCAAGTCCGTCCTCACCCGCCTCGCCGAGGTCCTGGGCATGGACCCCCAGGAGGTCGTCGACAAGGTCCGGCTCTGCGACGCCAAGACCCCGCAGCCGTGCTGGAACGGATCCCCGTACCAGCCCATCCCCGTCAGCGACGAGGCCACCACCGAGCAGGCCCTGCACATCCGCGAGCACCCCGCCGACTTCCCGGGCATCACCGCCGAGCCGACCGCCCTGCGGCGCTACGCGGCGCCCGACGCCGCCAACACCTCCCAGGTGCTGGGCTACCTCTCGCCGGTCGCCGACGAGGAGATCGCCAAGGCGAAGAAGTCCGACTCCCCCTACCTGCGTTCCGACCAGGTGGGCCGCTCCGGCCTGGAGCGGACGTACGACAAGGAACTGCGCGGCAAGGCGGGCGTCACCCGCTACGAGGTGGACAACCTCGGACGCGTCACCGGACAGGCCCAGAGCGACCCCACGCAGCCCGGCTCGAACATCGTGACCTCGATCGACTCGCGCGTGCAGGCGGTCGCGGAGCGCGAGCTGAACAACGCGATGGTCGAGGCCCGCAACACGTTCGACAAGAACAACACCCGCAGGAACTACGAGGCGGACTCGGGCGCCGTCGTGGTCATGGAGGCCAAGACGGGCCGCATCGTGGCGATGGCCTCGAACCCGACGTACGACCCGAACGCCTGGGTGGGCGGCATCTCCGGCAAGGACTACGCGGCCCTCACCGACAAGGAGTCGAACTACCCGCTGCTGAACCGTGCGATCCAGGGCCAGGCGGCGCCGGGATCCGTCTTCAAGGTCGTCTCCTCCACCGCCGCGGTCAACGCCGGTTACCCGTTCGACCGCCGTTACCCCTGCCCCAGCTCCTACTCGGTCGGCAACCAGACCTTCACCAACTTCGAGTCCCAGGGCTACGGCGACATCACCATCGGCCGGGCCCTGGAGGTGTCCTGCGACACCGTCTACTACGCCCTCGCCGACCAGGAGTGGAAGAAGGACGGCGGCATCAACCCCAAGAAGAACCCGAACGACTGGTTCCTCAAGACCGCCCACGAGTTCGGCCTGGGCAAGCCGACCGGCGTCGACCTGCCGAACGAGGTCCCCGGCCGGGTCCCCGACCGGCAGTGGAAGCAGGACTTCTTCGAGGCGAACAAGGCCGCCTGGTGCCGTGACGGCAAGAAGAACGGCAGCTTCGCCGAGAAGATCGCCTACGAGAACTGCCGCCAGGGCAACCAGATGCGCGAGGGCGACGCCATCAACTACTCGATCGGGCAGGGCGACACGCTCGTCACGCCGATCCAGATGGCCTCCGTCTACGCGGCCATCGCCAACGGCGGCACCCTCCACCGGCCCAGCATCGGCAAGGCGATCGTCAGCGCCGACGGCAACTCGGTCCAGGAGATCGCGCCGAAGGAGCAGGGCAAGCTGCCGATGGACGCCGAACTGCGCGACGACATCGACGGGGCCCTGGCCGCGGTCGCCACCACGGGCAGCGCCGCCTGGCGCTTCGGCGGCTGGCCGCAGAAGCAGATCCCCATGCACGCCAAGACCGGCACCGCCGAGGTCCAGGGCAAGCAGACCACCTCGTGGTTCGCCTCCTACACCGAGGACTACGCGATCGTCATGACGATCTCCCAGGGCGGCACCGGCTCCGGAGCGTCGGGACCGGCGGTGCGCAAGATCTACGAGGCCATGTACGGGCTCGACCCGACGGGCAAGCAGGACCTCGCCAAGGCCCTGCTGCCCAAGCCGGCCACCGCACTGCCGGCGCTTCGCCCGGACGAGGAGAACATCGCCCCCTGAAGGGGGATCTAGGACAGGTATTGGCCGCAATGGCCCGTAGCGTGGTTCTTGTCAGCAGGAGACGAGAACCCACGAAGAAGGCGGTCGGTCATGGCAGTTTCCACAGAGGTCCCCGGTGACGAGCGCGGCACGCTCCTCTCCTTCGTCGAGTCCCAGCGCGCCGCGCTGCGCGAGGCCGCGCGGGGACTGACCGAGGAGCAGGCGGCGAGCCGCCCCAGCGCGAGCGAGCTCTCCCTGTCCGGGCTGCTCAAGCACGCGGCGGAGTGCGAGCTGTCCTGGCTGCGGATGGCCCAGCAGCAGCCCAACGAGCGCCAGCGCGCCGAGGGGACCTGGGGGGAGGCCTTCCACCTGGTCGAGGGCGAGTCCGTCCCGGACGTACTGGCCTTCTGGGACCGGGTGGCGAAGGAGACGGAGGCCTTCATCGCGGCCGTCCCCAGCCTCGACGACGGCTTCCCGCTGCCCCCGGCCCCCTGGTTCCCCCAGGACACCAAGGTCTCGATGCGCTGGATGCTCCTGCACCTGGTGGAGGAGTTCGCCCGGCACGCCGGCCACGCGGACATCCTGCGCGAGTCCATCGACGGCACCCGGGCCATGGGGTAGCCGCACCCCGGCCGTTAGCCTGGCCGCATGTCAGCGATCAGGCTTCTCGTCCTCGGCGCGGTCCGCCAGCACGGGCGGGCGCACGGGTACCAGGTGCGCAACGACCTGGAGTACTGGGGCGCCCACGAGTGGTCCAACACCAAGCCCGGCTCGATCTACCACGCGCTCAAGCAGATGGCGAAGCAGGGCGTCCTGCATGCCCACGAGGTGGCGCCGAGCGCGGCGGGCGGACCGCCGCGCACCGAGTACGAGGTGACGGACGCCGGCCGCGAGGAGTACTTCAGGCTGCTGCGCGAGGCCCTGGCCGCGTACGACCAGAAGACGGACCTGCTGTCGGCCGCGATCGGCTTCATGGTCGACCTGCCGCGGGCCGAGGTGCTGGCGCTGCTGCGGGAGCGGCTGGCGAAGCTGGCGGGCTGGCGCTCGTCGGTGACGGACTACTACACGCCGGAGGGCGGTCCGGAGCAGCTGGGCCACATCGGCGAGATCATGCACCGCTGGGTCCACTCCGCGGACGCGGAGGCGGAGTGGACCCGGGGGCTGATCGCCCGGATCGAGGGCGGCGCCTACTCCTTCGCGGGTGAGGGCGGGGATCCCTTCCTGGGCGTCCTGGCGGACGGCCAGGAGAACCCGTACGCGTAATCAAGTTTGACTAGCTCGATTCCGGGCACTACCTTGGCGCAGCCTGCTACTCAAATTTGACTAATTGCTGAATGGGGAGTCGCGTTGGCGATCTTCGCCGAAGGTGTCCACAAGCGGTACGCGGACAAGCACGCCCTGGCCGGGCTCGACCTGGAGGTCGCCCGCGGCACGGTCCACGCCGTGCTCGGCCCCAACGGGGCCGGCAAGACCACGGCCGTCCGGATCATGAGCACCCTGCTGCGGCCCGACGCGGGCGTGGTCCGGGTCGCGGGCCACGACGTCCGCAAGGACCCGGCGGCCGTCCGCGCCCGGATCGGGCTGCTCGGCCAGCACGCGGCGCTCGACGAGCAGCTGGGCGGACGGCAGAACCTGGAGATGTTCGGCCGCCTCCACCACCTCGGGGCCCGCCGGGCGGGGCAGCGGGCGGACGAGCTGCTGGCACGGTTCGGCCTCGCCGACACCGGCGGAAAGCCCGTGAAGCAGTACAGCGGCGGCATGCGCCGACGGCTCGACCTCGCGGCGTCGCTGATCACCGACCCCGAGGTGCTCTTCCTGGACGAGCCGACCACCGGACTCGACCCGCGCGGCCGCACCGAGGTGTGGAACGCGGTCCGCTCCCTCGTCGGCGGCGGCACCACCGTCCTGCTGACCACCCAGTACCTGGAGGAAGCCGACCAGCTGGCCGACCGGATCGCGCTGATCGACGCCGGACGGGTGGCGCGGGAGGGCACCGCGGACGAGCTGAAGGCGCTGGTCGGGGCGGACAGGATCGTCGTGGTCCTACGGGACGCGGCCCGCCTGGCCGACGCGGCGGCGCTGCTGCCGGACCCCTCGGTGGACCCGGCCGGGGCCACCCTGAGCTTCCCCGTGGAGGACCGGATGGCGGGCCTCGCCCTGACCCTGCGGGCGCTGGAGGGCGCCGGCATCGAGGCCGCCGACCTCTCGGTCCGGCGGCCCACGCTGGACGAGGTCTTCCTGCACCTCACCGGCCGGACCGACGCCGCGGAGGTGGCCGCATGAGCACGGCATGGGTGGTCTCGGACTCCTGGACGATGACCCGTCGGGAGCTGGCGCACTGGAAGCGGCAGCCGGTGCAGGTGGTCGTCGGGCTGGTCTTCCCGGTGATGCTGCTGCTGATGTTCGGCTTCCTCGTCGGCGGCGGACGCGGCATCGACGGCGAGTACGTCGAGTTCCTGGTGCCCGGCATGCTGGCGCTGACCATGGCCTTCGGGCTGGAGGCGACCATGACGGCGGTCACCCAGGACCTGGAGAAGGGCGTGATCGACCGCTTCCGGTCCATGCCCATGTCCTCGTCCGCGGTCCTGGTCGGCCGCAGCGTGGCGGACATGCTCCAGTCCGCGCTGGGCCTCGTGGTCCTCGCGGGGGTCGGGCTGCTGCTCGGCTGGCGCTGGCACGGATCCGCGGCCGCCACCCTGGCGGCCTTCGGACTGCTCCTGCTGCTGCGCTTCGCGATGCTGTGGATCGGGATCCACCTGGGGATGGTGGCGGGCCGCCCCGAGCTGGTGCAGGCCGTGCAGATCCTGGTGTGGCCGGTGGGGTTCCTCTCCAACGCCTTCGCGACGCCGGAGTCGATGCCGGGCTGGCTGGGGACCGTGGTCGAATGGAACCCGATGTCGGCCACGGCGACGGCCGTCCGCGACCTCTTCGGCAACCCGGCGGCGGCGCCCTCCTCCTGGGCCTCCGACCACGCCGCCCTGCTGGCCGTGGGCTGGCCGCTCCTGCTGCTGGCGGTCTTCGTCCCGCTGGCCGTGGGCCGCTTCCGCGGCCTCAGCAGATGACGCGGCGGAGCGGGCTTGCACCTCACGCCGCGTGAGGGGCCACAGTGAAGGGCGTACCCGACCAGAGGAGCGGAAAGCGATGGGCTACTCAGTGGGCCAGGTCGCCGGATTCGCCGGAATCACGGTGCGCACCCTGCACCACTACGACGAGATCGGTCTGCTCTCCCCGAGCGGCCGCAGCCACGCGGGACACCGGCGGTACGACGACGCCGACCTCGACCGGCTGCAGCGGATCCTGTTCTACCGGGAGCTCGGCTTCCCCCTCGAAGAGGTCGCGGTCCTGCTGGACGACCCGGAATCGGATCCGCGGGAGCATCTGCGCCGGCAGCATGCCCTGCTGTCCGACCGGATCGCCCGGCTCCAGCAGATGGCCGCGGCCGTTGAGCACGCCATGGAGGCGAACAGGATGGGCATCAACCTCACGCCCGAGGAAAGGTTCGAGGTCTTCGGGGACCACGATCCGGAGCAGTACGCGCAGGAGGCCGAAGAGCGCTGGGGCGACACGGACGCGTACGCGGAGTCGCAGCGCCGGGCCGCCTCGTACACGAAGGACGACTGGAAGCGGATGCAGGACCAGTCCGCCGACTGGGGCGGCCGGTACGTGGCGCTCATGGAGGCGGGCGAGCCCGCCGACGGCGAGCGCGCCATGGACCTGGCCGAGGAGCACCGGCTCCACATCACCCGGTGGTTCTACGACTGCCCGTACGAGCTTCACACCTGCCTCGGTGACATGTACGTCGCGGACGAGCGGTTCACGGCCTTCTACGACGCGATGAAGCCGGGCTTCGCCGAGCACCTGAGGGACGCGATCACGGCCAACGCCGTGCGCAAGGTGTAGCCGGGACGTCACGCACTCGACCCCCGCCGGGCCCTGGAACCGGGCGGGGGTCGTGTGCGTTGATAATTGAGACCGCCCGCCCGCCCGCACCCGCCTGCTCCCGCCGGCACACCCCCCGATCCAGGAGAGTCCGGAACCCGTGTACACGTTTGCGCTCGGCCCTCAGTGGCTGTCCCCGGACTATCTGATTTCGAACTTCGGACTGATCGGCATCCTGGTCATCGTCTTCGCGGAATCAGGGCTCTTCGCCTTCCTGCCGGGAGACTCGCTGCTGTTCACGGCGGGTCTGCTGGTCGCGGACGGCCAGTACATCGATGAGCCGCTGTGGCTGGTGTGCACGCTGATCGTGGCCGCCGCGATCATCGGCGACCAGGTCGGCTACATGATCGGCAAGTTCTTCGGTCCGAAGATCTTCAACCGCCCGAAGTCCAAGCTCTTCAAGCGGGAGAACCTCGACAAGGCCCACGAGTTCATGGACCGGCACGGCCCGAAGGCCATCGTCCTCGCCCGCTTCGTGCCGATCATCCGCACCTTCGCCCCGATGGTCGCCGGCGCCGGCTCGATGAAGTACCGCACCTTCCTGACGTACAACATCATCGGCGGCATCGGCTGGGGCGCGGGCGTCACGATCGCCGGCTACTGGCTCGGCCAGATCGAGTTCATCAAGACCAACGTCGAGCCGATCCTGGTGGGCATCGTCCTGATCTCGGTGATCCCGGTGGTCTTCGAGGTGCTGAAGGCCCGCAAGGAGAACAAGGCCAAGGCCGCCGAGGCGCCGGCCGTCGAGGCCGAGGGCTCCGGCCCGCAGGCCCCGGGCCAGCGCGGCCGCCACGCCAAGCGCTAGGGGGGTGTCCGGTGGATCAGGGCCGGGCACCCCCTAGCCGCACCCGTACCGCCGGCACTACCCGTACCGCCCGTACCACCCGTACCGCCCCGGAGGCCCGCCAGAGGCCCCGGGGCGTACGCGTGTCCCGTGCGGGCGGTGCCAGTGCTGTGGCCTAGAAACCGCGGGTGCGCTTGGCCGCGCGGCGTTTGGCGGCGCTCGTCGCCCCCGGGATCCGCATGAACAGCCGCGAGGCCTCCGAGCCGAGGTTGACCCCGATGGCGATCGCCAGGGCGACGGCCGCGGCGGTCGTCAGCGAACCCAGACCCTCGTTCAGCCGGTTCTCCGCGATCAGCAGCAGCCCGTAGTACGTAGCCGAGCCGGGCAGCAGCGGGCCGATGGCGGCCGTCACGTACGGCAGGGCGGAGGCGAAGCGGTAGCGGGAGAAGAGCTGCCCGAACAGGCCCACCAGCCCGGCCGCGATGGCCGTGGACGGCACGGCGGGGATGCCGCCCGCGTAGTGCAGGGCCCCGTAGGTCACCCAGGCGACCCCGCCGTTCAGCGTCACGATCCACACGGTGGAACGTTCCTGCTGGAGCAGGATCGCGAAGGTGAACACCAGCACCATCGAGGCCGCGATCTGGAGCAGCGGCCGCTGCTGGATCTCGAGGACCTCCTCCGGCCGCGGCGAGGCGTCGAACTGGAGCCCGACGTAGAGCACCACCAGCACGCCCATGATGATGCCGATGAACAGGTACATCACCTCCAGCAGCCGGGCGGAGGCGGTGATGTAGTAGCCGGTCAGGCCGTCCTGCACGCCCGCGACCAG
The DNA here is from genome assembly GCF_026340255.1 of Streptomyces sp. NBC_01408. Classification (GTDB taxonomy): domain Bacteria; phylum Actinomycetota; class Actinomycetes; order Streptomycetales; family Streptomycetaceae; genus Streptomyces. The sequence goes on from NZ_JAPEPJ010000001.1 coordinate 1,929,799, forward strand.
GGCCCGCCCCGGCAGCAGCGCGAACAGCCCGCCGGTGATCACGGCGGAGGCCTTGACGTCGATCCCCGTCATGCTCAACGCCACCCCGATGGCGGCGGGAGGCATCGCGGCGACCACGAACTGGTAGAACTCGGGCAGCCCGCGCCCGGCGCACAGCCACGCCAGGCGGTCGCCCAGGACCGCGCCGATCGCTGCCGCGAAGAAGACGAGCACCCCGCCGCCGACCAGCGTGGAGGCGGCCCCGGCGAGCAGCCCGGCGGAGGCGGTGAGCATCCAGCCGGGGTACGGGTGGCGGTTGCGGCGGATCTCGGCGAGGCGCCGGTAGGCCTCCTCCAGCGAGACGTCGATCTCGTGGGCGCTGATGTCGTCCACGAGGCGGAACACGGCCGCGAGCCGGTTGTAGTCGGTGCCGCGGCGGCGCACGGTCCGGCTCGCCGAGACCGGATCGCCCACCAGGCTCGGCTGGTGGCTGATCGACAGCATGGTGAAGGTGACGGTGGGCTCGCAGCGGTCCAGCCCGTAGGAGCGGGCCACCGCGAACATCGCGGCCTCCACGTCCTCGGCGCCCTCACCGCCCGCGAGCAGCAGCTCGCCGATGCGCAGGGTCAGGTCGAGTACGCGGCCCACCGCGGGGCCGGTCTCGCTCTGCTTCTGCACGAGCTCCGGGACGGGCCGCACGTCGACCGGCATGCGCAGCATCGTGCGCATGCGGTCCTGCCAAGGCGATTCCTTCATCCGGGCCACCGGGAAGCCCTGGCCGGGCGTGTAGGCGCGCGGGGAGTGCTGGGCGCTGTAGGTGGCGGGGGTGGCGAACGCGGAGCCCTCGGGGGCGGGCGGCAGCGGCTCGGCACCTGCCGGACGGGCGAATTCCGAGGTGGGCTGGTCCTCGTCCAGGCCCTCCGGCTCGATCCCGGGCGGCGGCGTGAAGGCGCTGTGCGCCTCGTCGGACGTGGGCTTCCTGTCCTCTGCCCCGTCGGCTTCCCCCACGCGTCCTCCAGTCCGTGATCACCCGCGGTACCAGTATGCGGAACCGTTTCATCCACGGCTCGGCGGTGTCCGGCTGCGCCGGTGCCGGGCCTAGCCGTGCCTCTGGGGCTCCGCGCCTCAAACGCCGGCGGGGCTGGATTTGGCCCTGCCTTCGCCGGGTGCCCTGCGGGCGGCTCGGCCGGGGCCTGGTCGGTGGGGTCGGTCCGCGGGGCCGCTCCGGGCTGTCTCCTCGGCTCGCGCACTGAGCCCGACCTGACGCCATCGGCCCAGGTTGCGCGCTCGTCCTGCGGGGACAACCCTGCGCGTCCCCACTCCCCTCCACCACGGCTACGCGGCCGCCAGGGCCTGCTTCCGAAGCCTGGGCGTGGGGCGGGGTCGCGCAGGAGAGTCCCCGCAGGACGAGCGCGCAACCCAGGCCGGGCTATCGCAGCCGGGGCTCAGTGCGCGAGCCGAGGAGACGCTCCGGAGCGGCCCCGACCCACAGCAGCACCCGGCCAAGCCCCCGCAGGGGCCAAGGCCAAACCCAGCCCCGCCGGCGATTGAGGCGCGGGGCCCGGGGCAGAGCCCCGGCAACGGCGCCGCACAGGCCAAGCCCCGCCAAGCCTCCCGCAGGGAACGCGGCAGCGGGCGGCACCCCCCGAGGGGTACCGCCCGCTGCCGTGCCAGGGGGGCCGGGGGAAACCCCGCCGACCCCGCGCACCGGCGGAGCCTAGTGGTGGCCGCCCTGCGCCTCGAGGCGCTTGTACGAGGCCTCGATCTCGGCCTCGGCCTCGGTGCGGCCGACCCAGTTCGCGCCCTCGACCGACTTGCCCGGCTCCAGGTCCTTGTAGACCTCGAAGAAGTGCTGGATCTCCAGGCGGTCGAACTCGGAGACGTGGTGGATGTCGCGCAGGTGCTCGACACGCGGGTCGGAGGCCGGCACGCACAGCAGCTTGGCGTCGCCGCCCGCCTCGTCCGTCATGTTGAACATGCCGATGGCGCGGCACTTGATCAGGCAGCCCGGGAAGGTCGGCTCGTCAAGGATGACCAGCGCGTCCAGCGGGTCGCCGTCCTCGCCGAGGGTGTTCTCGACGAAGCCGTAGTCGGCCGGGTAGCTGGTCGAGGTGAAGAGGCGACGGTCCAGGCGGATCCGGCCGGTCTCGTGGTCCACCTCGTACTTGTTCCGCGAACCCTTGGGGATCTCGATGGTGACGTCGAACTCCACGTCCTGCTCCTCCATGATCAGCTTCATTGCTTCGAGACTGCGTTGATTCACCTGCGTGCGCGCCCCGCCCAGCCCTGCCGGGTGGGGTGCCATGCTCGCGGCAAGACGCAGTGGTTAAGTGTCCCTCACGCATATGTGTGATCGCGAAAGGGGCTGGTCCGAGGTGCCATCGGTCAAGACGTGGCAGCTCATCGCGGGGTCGGCCGTCGCCGGCCTCGCCCTGTCGGTGGCTGCGGTGGCCGCCGCCGGTCCATGGGACTCCGGCCAGCGTAAGGCCGAGCGGGACAGAGCCGCCTCCTGGGGCCGTACGGGTGGCGCAGATCACGGTGGGGAACTGCTGCCCGAGGCCGCTCCCAGCGCCCCCGGCGTGCTCGGCGCCGTCGGGCCGGGGACCCCGCGCGAGGAGGCCGCCGTCGGCGCCGCCGCCGCGGGCGGGCTGTCCGCGGCGCTCAAGCCGCTGCTCGCCGACCCGGCGCTCGGCACCGTCCGGACCGCCTCCGTCGTCGACACGGCGACCGGGCAGGTGCTGTACGAGTCCGGGGCGCGGGACGCGATGACCCCCGCCTCGACGATCAAGATCGTCACCGCTGCGGCCGCGCTGGCCGCCCTCGGGCCCGAGCACCGGATCCGCACCACCGTGGTCCCCGGCGCCGCGCCCGGGCAGATCCTGCTCGTCGGCGGTGGAGACCCCTCCCTCACCGCGAAGAAGAAGAGCCCCGCCGGATCCGGCGGCAGCCTCGTGGCCCTGGCCGCGGACACCGCCCAGGCCCTCAAGGCCGCCGGTACCGACAGCGTGACCCTGGGCTACGACGACAGCCTCTACACCGGCCCCGCCCGCCACCCGATCGGCGTCAACCCCAACATCGCGCTCGTGACGGCCCTGACGGCCGACGAGGGCCGCCCCGACGACTCCACCTCCGGGCCCGTCGCCCGCACCGAGGACCCCTCCGAGGACGCCGCCCGCGCCTTCGCCGCCCTGCTGGCCGATCGCGGCATCAAGGTCACCGGCGCCCCCGTCCGGGCCAAGGCCGCCGTCGGCGCCCAGCCCCTGGCCACGACCCTGTCCACCCCGATGGCCGGGCTGGTCGAGCGGATGCTGACGAACAGCGACAACGACATCGCCGAGGCCCTGGCCCGGCAGACCGCCCTCGCCTCCGGGCGGCCCGCCAGCTTCGAGGGCGCCGAGCAGGCCGTCGCCGACCGGCTCACCGCCCTCGGCGTCGACGTGAGTGGCTCCCGCTTCGCCGACGGCAGCGGCCTGGGCCGGGCCGACAAGGTCAGCGCGGGCCTGCTGACCGCCGTGCTGGCCAAGGCCGCCGACCCCCAGCGCCCGGAGCTGAGGCCGGTCCTCACCGGGCTGCCCGTCGCCGGTTTCACCGGAACCCTGCGGGCCCGCAACTCCGGCACCTCACCGGCCGCCGGCCTGCTCCGGGCCAAGACGGGCACCCTCAGCGGGGTCAACTCCCTCGCGGGGACCGTGGTCGACCCGTCCGGCAGGCTCCTGGCCTTCGCCTTCCTCACGGCGAACAGCGCGGACGGTCCGTCAGCCGAGAAGGGCCTCGACAAGCTGGCCGCGGCGGTGGCGACCGCTCCGTAGGGGGTCCGCGGAAGGGCCGGTCCACGTACGGTTGACGCATGACGAGCATCAGTGGTGCGGAGATGGTCGACTGGAACCTCGCGGTGGCGACCGCGACCCGGCTGGTGCGGCCCGGCCCGGAGGTCAGCAGGGACGAGGCCCGGGCCGTGGTGGCGGAGCTGCGCGAGCATGCCAGGACCTCGGAACGGCACGTGCGGGAGTTCACCCGGATGATCGGCGAGGGGGCGGCCGTCCACGACACCCCGGTCCTCGTCGTCGACCGGGCCGGCTGGGTCAAGGCCAACGTGGCCGGCTTCCGGGAACTGCTCCAGCCGCTCCTCGGCAAGATGCAGGACCGCCGCGCGGGCGCCCCCGGCGGAGCGGTGCTGGGCGCGGTCGGCGGCAAGGTCACCGGAGTCGAGCTGGGGATGCTGCTGAGCTTCCTGGCCTCCCGCGTCCTCGGCCAGTACGAGACCTTCGCGCCGGTCTCCCGCGACCTGCCGGGCTCCACCGCCGGCGGCGGCAGGCTGCTCCTCGTCGCCCCCAACATCGTGCACGTCGAGCGCGAGCTGGAGGTGAACCCGCACGACTTCCGGCTGTGGGTCTGCCTGCACGAGGAGACGCACCGTACCCAGTTCACAGCCGTCCCGTGGCTGCGCGACCATCTGGAGGGCGAAATCCAGACGTTCCTGGGCGCCACCGATGTGGACCCGGCGACCGTCCTGGAGCGCATCCGCGAGGCCGCCCAGTCCTTCGCCGGAGCCCGCCCCGACGCCGAGCGCGGCGACGAGGGCCGCTCCCTCGTCGAGCTCGTGCAGACCCCCGAGCAGCGGGAGGTGCTGGCCCGGCTCACCGCCGTCATGTCCCTGCTGGAGGGCCACGCCGACTTCGTCATGGACGGCGTCGGCCCGCAGGTCGTGCCCTCGGTCGCCGAGATCCGGGAGAAGTTCCAGCAGCGCAGGGCCAGCGGAGCGGGCCGCCTCGACGTGGCGCTGCGCAAGCTGCTGGGCCTCGACGCCAAGCTGCGCCAGTACCGCGACGGCGAGCGCTTCGTACGCGCCGTGGTCGGCCAGGTCGGCATGGACGGCTTCAACCGGGTGTGGACCTCCCCGAACACACTGCCGACCAAGGCCGAGATCGCCAGGCCGGACGACTGGGTCGCCCGCGTCCACCGCAGGGGGAGCGAAGAGAGCGAAGGGAAGTGACTCAAGGGGCGTAAACATGTCTCACTGGGGGAAGCAGCGTCACCCGTCCGAGGGACCGTGGGCCGTGGAAGGGCGTGCGATGCTCGGGGAACGGCTCGGCTCTGTCACCATCGACGCACTCTGAGTGACAACCCGCTGTCCCGCGGGGACCCCTCGCGGGGACGCACGGGACACCGGGCAACAGCACCGAGCAGCACCCCAGCACACGACACACCCCCCGGGGACGCCCACCGGCGTCGGCCGGGGGAGCCTCCGAGGCATCCGAACTCCACCGAAGGGCACCGGACATGGGTCCCCATCCTGCGGTCGCGGCGATACGCCTGGCGGTCCGCCGCGTACTCCACGACGTCCTCACCGACCTCCCCCGGACTCCGTCCGGGCAGACCCCCAGCACCACCGGCGGGTCCCCGCCACTCGTCCTCGTCGCCTGCTCCGGCGGGGCCGACTCCATGGCACTCGCCTCGGCCCTCGCCTTCGAAGCCCCCAAGCTCGGCATCCGGGCCGGCGGCATCACCGTCGACCACGGGCTCCAGGCCGGCTCCGACCTGCGCGCCGCCGAGGTCGTCTCCCGCATGACCGCGCTCCGCCTCGACCCGGTGGAGTCCGTCGCCGTGCGCGTCGGCCGCGAAGGCGGACCGGAAGCCGCCGCCCGCGACGCCCGCTACGGGGCCCTGGACGAGGCCGCCGACCGGCTGGGCGCCGCCGCCGTGCTGCTCGGCCACACCAGGGACGATCAAGCCGAAACCGTCCTGCTGGGCCTCGCCCGCGGCTCCGGGATCCGCTCGCTGTCCGGCATGGCCGAAGTCTCAGGGGGGCCCGGCCGCAGCCACCGCTACCGCCGCCCCTTCCTCCAGATCGACCGGCAGACCGCCCGCAAGGCCTGCATGGTCCAGTCCCTCGCCGTCTGGGACGACCCGCACAACATCGACCCCGCCTACACCCGCTCCCGCCTGCGCCACGAAGGACTGCCCGCCCTGGAGAAGGCGCTGGGCAAGGGAGTCGTCGAGGCCCTCGCCCGTACCGCCCAGCTCTCCCGCGACGACGCCGACGCGCTGGACGCCTGGGCCGCCGAGGCCGAGACCGGCGTACGCGACGAGGACGGCCGGCTGGAGTGCGCCAAGCTGTACGCCCTGCCCCCGGCCGTCCGCCGCCGGGTGCTGCGCAGGGCCGTGGTCGCCGCCGGTTCTCCCGCGGGCTCCCTCTTCGCCCGCCACATCGAAGAAGTCGACCGCCTCATCACCGGATGGCGCGGCCAGGGCGCCATCAACCTGCCCGGCCGGGTCGAGGCCCAGCGGCAGGGTGGCAGACTTGTCATCCGGCAGGGCTGATTGGTGCTGAAACACGGCTGAGTCCTCCGGGGGCACACCCCCCGGAGCCCCGGCCGACAACGAAAGTGATGCGGGTGGACGAGAAGGACATGGGCGACGACCTCCAGTCGGTGCTCATCACCAAGGAAGAGATCGACGCGAAGCTGGCCGAGCTGGCCGCGAAGATCGACACGGAGTACGCGGGCAAGGACCTGCTCATCGTCGGTGTCCTCAAGGGCGCCGTGATGGTGATGGCGGACCTGGCACGCGCCTTGTCCACCCCGCTCACCATGGACTGGATGGCGGTGTCCTCGTACGGCGCCGGGACCCAGTCCTCCGGTGTGGTCCGGATCCTCAAGGACCTGGACACCGACATCAAGGACAAGCACGTCCTGATCGTCGAGGACATCATCGACTCCGGTCTGACGCTGTCCTGGCTGCTGTCGAACCTGGGATCCCGCCAGCCGGCCTCCCTGGAGGTCGTCACGCTGCTGCGCAAGCCCGACGCCGCGAAGGTCGCGATCGACGTGAAGTGGGTCGGCTTCGACATCCCGAACGAGTTCGTCGTGGGCTACGGCCTCGACTACGCCGAGAAGTACCGCAACCTGCCGTTCGTCGGCACGCTCGCCCCGCACGTCTACGGCGGCTGAAGCCGGCCTCCCGCGCGGGGAACCCTGGAACGATTCCCGCCGTTGGAGCAGGGGAAGGCCGGACTGTCAGCCGTCCCACGAGGCCGCGGGTGACAATTCAGGGGTACATTCCGAAGAACAGTCTTTACTCACAGCAGCATTTACCTACGGGCAGGAGGGACGGGGTGCCTGGCGCCCCGTATGGATGGACGTGAAGCGATACTTCCGTGGGCCGGTCATGTGGATCGTGCTGGCCGTCCTCGCCGTGGTCGTGTTGATGAATGTCGTCGGCTCCGGCGGCGGCTACAAGACGGTGGACACCAGCGAGGTCATCAAGGCGATCAACAGCGGCCAGGTGCAGAGCGCAGAGCTCACCACCGGCGACAGCCAGATGATCAAGGTCGAGCTGAAGAAGGACCAGAAGCTCGGCGACAACTCCGGCACCAAGTTCCAGGCCAACTACATCGGAGACCAGGGCGTCCAGCTCGCCCAGAACCTCCAGACCAAGTACGAAGCCGATCAGATCCCCGACGGCTACAAGGTCGCGCCGGACAAGACCAGTCCGTTCCTGAGCGTGCTGCTCTCGCTCCTGCCCTTCGTCCTGATCGTCCTTGTCTTCCTGTTCCTGATGAACCAGATGCAGGGCGGCGGCTCCCGAGTCATGAACTTCGGGAAGTCCAAGGCCAAGCTCATCACCAAGGACACCCCGAAGACGACGTTCGCCGATGTCGCGGGCGCGGACGAGGCCGTCGAGGAACTCCACGAGATCAAGGAGTTCCTCCAGGAGCCGGCGAAGTTCCAGGCCGTCGGCGCCAAGATCCCCAAGGGCGTGCTGCTCTACGGCCCGCCCGGCACCGGTAAGACCCTGCTGGCGCGTGCCGTCGCGGGCGAGGCCGGTGTTCCCTTCTACTCGATCTCCGGTTCCGACTTCGTCGAGATGTTCGTCGGTGTCGGTGCCTCGCGTGTCCGCGACCTGTTCGAGCAGGCCAAGGCCAACGCCCCGGCGATCGTCTTCGTCGACGAGATCGACGCCGTCGGCCGGCACCGCGGTGCGGGTCTCGGCGGCGGTCACGACGAGCGCGAGCAGACCCTCAACCAGCTGCTGGTCGAGATGGACGGCTTCGACGTGAAGGGCGGGGTCATCCTGATCGCCGCCACGAACCGGCCCGACATCCTCGACCCGGCGCTCCTGCGCCCCGGCCGCTTCGACCGGCAGATCGCGGTCGACCGTCCGGACATGCAGGGCCGTCTGGAGATCCTCAAGGTCCACCAGAAGGGCAAGCCGGTCGCCCCGGACGTCGACCTGGGTGCTGTCGCCCGTCGTACGCCCGGCTTCACCGGTGCCGACCTCTCCAACGTCCTGAACGAGGCGGCCCTGCTGACCGCCCGCTCGGACAAGAAGCTGGTCGACAACCACGCCCTGGACGAGGCCATCGACCGTGTCGTGGCGGGCCCGCAGAAGCGGACCCGGATCATGTCGGACCGGGAAAAGAAGATCACCGCGTACCACGAGGGCGGACACGCCCTGGTCGCGGCGGCCTCCCCGAACTCCGACCCGGTCCACAAGATCACGATCCTGTCCCGCGGCCGGGCCCTGGGCTACACCATGGTCCTGCCCGACGAGGACAAGTACTCGACCACGCGTAACGAGATGCTCGACCAGCTCGCGTACATGCTGGGCGGGCGCGCGGCCGAGGAGCTGGTCTTCCACGACCCGACCACGGGCGCGGCGAACGACATCGAGAAGGCCACCGCCACGGCGCGGGCCATGGTCACGCAGTACGGCATGACCGAGCGTCTCGGTGCGATCAAGTTCGGCGGCGACAACACCGAGCCGTTCCTGGGCCGCGAGATGGCGCACCCGCGGGACTACTCGGAAGAGGTCGCGGCGCTGGTCGACGAAGAGGTCAAGAAGCTCATCGAGACCGCGCACAACGAGGCCTGGGAGATCCTCGTCGAGAACCGTGACGTCCTCGACAACCTGGTCCTCGCGCTGCTGGAGAAGGAGACGCTGAACAAGGAGCAGATCGCCGAGGTCTTCTCGACGATCGTGAAGCGTCCGGCCCGCCCCGCGTGGACCGGCTCCTCCCGCCGCACCCCCTCCACCCGTCCGCCGGTGCTCTCTCCCAAGGAGCTCCAGCTGACGAACTCGGCGAACGGCACGTCGGCGGCTTCGCCGGCCGTGTCGGTGGAGAAGGCCCCCGAGGCCTCGCCGGAGGAGCGCGCGGAGTAGTCCGCGGGCCGATCCACCCGGAATGGAAGCCGCGCCCCCCAGGTTCTAGCCTGGGGGGCGCGGCACTTTCACATGCCCGCGAGCGCAGACAGGAACGAGGAAGACATGACCGACCCAGTGACCCTGACCGGTGGCGAGGGCACGATCGGCGAGTTCGACGAGAAGCGCGCCGAGGCGGCGGTCCGTGAGCTCCTGATCGCGGTCGGCGAGGACCCCGACCGCGAGGGCCTCCTGGAGACGCCGGCGCGTGTGGCGCGGGCGTACAAGGAGATATTCGCCGGCCTGTACCAGAAGCCCGAGCAGGTCCTGACGACCACGTTCGACCTCGGTCACGACGAGATGGTCCTCGTCAAGGACATCGAGGTCATGTCGAACTGTGAACATCACCTGGTCCCGTTCCACGGTGTGGCCCACGTCGGCTACATCCCGTCCGTCGACGGCAAGATAACCGGCCTGTCGAAGCTGGCCCGCCTCGTCGACGTGTTCGCCCGCCGCCCCCAGGTGCAGGAGCGGCTCACCACCCAGATCGCGGACTCCCTGATGGAGATCCTGGACCCGCGCGGCTGCATCGTGGTCATCGAGTGCGAGCACATGTGCATGACCATGCGCGGGGTCCGCAAGCCCGGCGCGAAGACCATCACCTCGGCGGTCCGCGGCCAGCTCCGCGACCCCGCGACCCGCAACGAGGCGATGTCCCTGATCATGGCTCGCTGATTCCGGCCCGGGCCGGTGATCACTAGAGTGATCACTGGACGGAGCCGCCGGTGGCGGCCGTACGGGGGGAATTTCACGATGGTCGGAAAGCTCATGTCGCCACGCCTCGCCGCGGGCACGCTCGCCCTGGTCTGCGTCGCCACGCTCGTGGGCTGTGGCGGCGCCGCCGAGCGCCCGGAGGGCTCTGCACCCGGGACCCCGGGGACGGTGGCGCCGACGGCGGCCCCGTCGGCGCCACCGTCGGGCGCCGCGGGCCCCTCGCCGAGCGGGGCCCTGGAGGGGCGCGGTCCGGTGCTGGAGGTCAAGGGCACCGAGTACCACCACACCGTCCGCGTCGTCGACGCCGTGGTCAGTCCGAACGCCCCGGGGAATCCCGCGCCGAGCGGGAGGACCTACATCCAGCTCGTCCTGAAGGTGGCGGCCCTGGAACCGGGCCGCGCCATCCGGGTGCCTTCCCCGAAGCTGTGGGGCGTGGAGTTCGAGGGCTGCCGGGCGGCCCAGGACAAGGACACCAGGATCAGCTGCGGTCTGCTGGACGAGGGGTCGAACTACTACACCGCCGCGGACATGAACTCGGACGAGTTCGGTCCGGGCGTCGGCATGTTCGGCACCCTGGAGGCGGACACCGTCTACTACGCCCGGGCCTGGCAGCTCGTACCGGAGGCGGCGGACCTGTCGAAGGCCACGCTGTGCCAGACCACGATCCGCAAGGTCCCCGACAACTGCATCCCGCTGGGCGAGGTCCGCAAGGCCGCCGACCCGAAGCTGCCCGGGGCGTAGGCCCGCCCTCAGGCGGCGGCGGGGGCCTTGCCGGGGTCGTCGTCGTCCTCGGGGAGCTTGAGGACGTGCTCCAGGAACAGGGCGGCGGCGACGACCGCGGCGCCCGCCAGGACCGAGAACCCGGCGTACCAGGCCTGGTCGCGGCGGGCGGGTACCTCCAGGGCCTCGGTCAGCAGAAAGACGCCCACACCGCCGTACATGCCCGCCACGAGGGCGGCCACCAGGGCGCTGGCCTGTCCGAAGACCACCGCGCGGGCCGCCATCAGCGGCTCCACGCCCTTGGCTCCGGGGCGCCGCTCACGCTGGGCCTTCAGGCGGGACCGCAGCGACAGGGCGGTGGCCAGCAGCACCACGGCGATGGTGCCGAGGACGATCGGCGCGGCCAGCGGGACGCCCGGCAGGCTGCCGTACGCGTTCAACAGCCGGGCGCCCGCCCAGGACAGGACCCCGGCGACGACGAAGATCCCCGCCAGGACCGCCGGCCTCAGTTGCTTCACTTGCCTGTTCCCCGCTCTCCGCGCCATCCGTCAGCAGTCCAGGCTCGCATAGTTCCGTAGGTATCCGAAGCGACCGGGTTGGTTCCCCGTCGGTGCCGGACACGGGTTCGTACGTCGAATGGGTGACCTTTCGGAAGGCGTGTCGTTGATCGGGTGACAGTACTGGTGGCAAGGGGGTGGCGGTGAGTCGCAAGGTGCCCCTCGCCGCGGGGGAGACCACCCGCACCGCGTGTGCGCCTGTCCTGCTGCGGAAGGCCGTGGACGAGGAGACAGGTGAGCTCCTGGACGTGTCCGTGCTGGTGGCGCGTGTCGGCTGGGCAGCCGCTTTGGTGGCCGGCGTGGCAGCCGGGCTGCTGGCCGCGCACTGGACTGCCGCCGACGTGGAAGCGCTCGCGTCCGGGCAGGACAGCGGGGGCCGGAGGCTGCCCGCGAAGGCGTGGATGGCACTGCGGCGCTTGGGCTGGACCGTGGCGCCGCCGGAGGGGATCCGCGTCAACGACCGGCTCGTGCGCATGGCGCAGGAACAGGCCGGACGCGTTCTCCGTTCGGCGGGCTGGCGCGCCGGGATCACCTCCGCGGTGGTGGCGACCTGGCCTGCGGACCCGGCCGCGCGTACGGCCCAGGAGTGGGCCGCAGTGCGTGGGGCGGTGCCGGACGGGGAGTAGCTGCCGTCCAGTGTCATCAAGGGGCGTACCCGTCAGGTCGCCGCGTTCGTCAGGAGGACCGGCCGGCTCCCCGCCGACGTGTTCGAGGCTGAGGGTGTGCCCAGGGCGGCGCGGATGCTGCTGCTCTCGGCGTGCGACGGGCAGCAGGCCGCCATCGGACGGGTGGACGGTACGGGCCGCGCTTTGCTGCGCCTGCGGCTGCCCACCCGGCCCGATCCGCGGTCGTACGGGGATTGGGGGTGGGTTTCCTGCTCGATCGACCTGCCCCCGACGGTCCCTCCGGACGCCTTGCTGCACCTGCCCACGCTCCGCCTGACTGGGGGTCGAGTCCGCGCCGACCTCGCCTACAGCCACGCGGTCCCGAAGGCCGCCCGTACCGGGCACACCATCGCGCTCGGTGTGGACTGGGGGCTGAACACCCTGTTGTCCGCCGGAGCCGTCCGGCTCCACGGCGACGGGCGGATCACCGCTCTCGGTTCCGGGGGCATGTTCCGGGCAGCAGGCGTCGTTGCCAAACAGCACCGCCTGCGCCAACAGGGCGAGCGACTGCACGCCAAGGCCGACCGTTACGAGCAGCTCGGCGGCGGGGACGCGGGGCACGCCCTCGCGGCCAAGCTGTCCCTCCTGCGAGACGAGCTCAGCCGCGTGCACGCACGCCGGTCGCACTTGAACGACGGGCTGGCGCGGGCCGCCGCCCGATGGGCGGTCGACCAGGCCGTCGCGGCCGGAGCGAGCGTCATCTACGTCGAGGACCTCCGTTCCATGGAAGCCCGCGGCATGGGCCGTGGGGTCAACACCCGGCTGTCCCAGCAGGTCCGCGGGCAGGTCGTCGAGCGCATGAGACACATGGCGGCCGAGGTGGGCATCGCCGTCGTCACCGTTCCGGCGCGCGGCACCTCCAAGTGCTGCCCGCGGTGTCTCGCACCACTACGGCACCGCAAGGCCCCCGACCGGCCCACCGCAGCAGGCTGGAAATGGGCTGTCTGCCCTGGCTGTACCTGGCAGGGAGACAGGGATCAGGGGGCGTGGCAGCGCATCGCGGCACGCGGTCTCGCCCACCAGGTCACGACCATCCGGCACCGCACCACGGGCCGCATGGCCGTCCACAGCGTGGTGGACAGGCTTGAAAGGCGCACGGTCGTCGCACCCGCCGTGCGCGGGACCGCCGGGGATCGGTCCAAGACCGGCCCGACACGGCACGAGCCAACACGTCCGACGCCCGGGCGACGCCGGACACCCTCCCCCACCAGACCGGAAGGCCTGGCGGGACAGCGTCCGGAGGGACACGTTCACACGGGTCGGGACCGGCTGCTCCGCGCAGCCCGCCGGAACCAGGACGTGACGACGATCAGCACATCCACCACCGGCCGGCACCGGCCACGAGGAGCGGCACTCGGCGCGGGATTCCACCACCACGCCCACGCCACCCCGCCACGGTGGGGACACATCCCCTGCCGGACATCAGGTCCGGCACGGGAACAGGTAGCTGGCCAGAGACGCTAACGACTACTCCGGGAGGCGGAGTTCCAGGTCGGGGCGCGGCGTGACGCCCGTCAGGCCGATTTCGGTCAGGAGGGTGGCGACGGGGCCGTGGCCGGGGATCTGGGCCTCGGGGTCGATGTCGTGCCACGGGGCCAGGACGAAAGCCCGCTGGTGGGCGCGCGGGTGCGGGAGGGTGAGGACGGGGTCGTCGGAGACCACGTCGGCGTACGCGACGATGTCTACGTCGATCGTGCGCGGGCCCCAGCGCTCCTCGCGGACGCGGTCGAAGGCTTCCTCGATGGCGTGCCCTCGCTCCAGGAGCGAGGAGGGGGGAAGGGTGGTCTTCACCGCGATGACTGCGTTGAAGTACGAGGGCTGCGATCCGGGGGCGACGCCCCACGGCTCGGTCTCGTAGACCGTGGAGACGGCCTTGACCCGCAGGCCCGGGGTGTCGCCGAGGGCGTCGATGGCGCCCTGGAGGGTCTCCAGGCGGTTGCCGAGGTTCGCGCCGAGCGCGATGACGGCCCATTTCGGGTTGGACAGGGTCACGTCCGCAGCGTCGACCGCCTCGACGACGGAGGCGGGTACCGGCTGCACTGTGGGGTCGCTCTGGGCGTTCAGTCCGTTGTTCATGCGCGGCTCCGGGTGATCGTGATGGTCACGTCGTCGAAGGGGACGGTGATGGGCGCGTCCGGCTTGTGGACGACTACCTCCACCTGCGCCACCGCTTCGTGCTTGAGGCACTGCTGGGCGATCCGCTCGGCGAGGGTCTCGATCAGGTCGACGGGCTCTCCCTGGACCACGTCGACGACCTCCTCGGCGACGACCCCGTAGTGCACGGTCTTCGCCAGGTCGTCTCCGGCCGCCGCGGGCCGGGTGTCGAGGTGCAGCACGAGGTCGACGATGAAGGTCTGGCCTTCCTCGCGTTCCCGGGGGAAGACGCCGTGGTGCCCGCGAGCCTTGAGGCCGCGCAGCGCGACACGATCCACGCGAATCACTCCTGCTTTCGTAAGTCTTCCGGTCCCGGGGCTTCCCGGGGCCATGGGCCTACGCCGAGTGCGGTCGGCGTCGTCCGTCTTCGAATTTACCTGCGAAATACCTCGGCCCCCGCCGTAGGGGTCAGGAGGCGTCCTCCTCCTCGTCCTCGTCGGACTCCGTGAGGACGGGAGAACCGTGGTGGGACCAGAGCCGCCAGCCCCCGGATGTGCGTCGGAACACATTCGTGGCGACGACCAGCTGACCGACCAGCGGGCCGAGTTCCCCGCCGTCCTCGGCGGGCCCGCCGCTGAGGATGTTCTCCGTACACGTCACCAGCGCGGTGTCACCTATGACGGCCACTTTGGTGTCGGTGAGGAAGAACTGGATGTAGTCCGTGTGGGACATGATCAGCGCGTACGAGCGCAGTACCTCGCCGCGGCCCGAGAGCACCGGCCAGCCGGGGTGGACGCAGGAGATCTCGTCGTCGAGCCAGAGCGCCGACAGGGCGTCGAAGTCCCCCTGCTCCATGGCCTCGTAGAAGGCCGTGTTGACCTCTTCGACCGCTTCGATGTCGGTTCTGCTCACAGGGCTCCTTCTCGGTCGGTGGTCACAGCGCTCCTTCCACGGCGCGGGCCACCCGAACCGCGTCGGCGGTCGCCCGTACCTCGTGGACCCGGACGGCCCAGGCGCCCTGGTGGGCGGCGATCGCGGAGACGGCTGCGGTGGCGGCGTCGCGCTCGCGGGCGGGTGGCGGCGCGGAATCGGCCCCGCCGGCCAGGACCCGGCCGAGGAAACGCTTCCGCGAGGCGGCGACCAGCAGCGGGAAGCCGAGCGCGCGCAGCTCGGGCAGGTGGGCGACCAGGGCGAGGTCGTGGTCGGCGTTCTTGGCGAAGCCGAGGCCGGGGTCGACGACGAGCCGTTCGGGGGCGATCCCGCCGCTCACCACGGTGTCGATTCGGGTCCGGAGTTCGGCGGTGACCTCCGCGAGCACGTCCTCGTAGACGGCGAGGCTGTTCATGCCTTCGCTGAAGCCGCGCCAGTGCATGACGACGAAGGGCACCTCGGCGGCCGCCACGGCCGCGATCATCCCGGGGTCGGCGAGGCCGCCGCTGACGTCGTTGACCAGGACGGCGCCGGCGTCGACGGCCCGGGCGGCGACGGTCGCGCGCATGGTGTCGACGGATACGGTGACGCCCTCGGAGGCCAGGCCGCGGACCACGGGGACGACCCGGCGCAGCTCCTCCTCCTCGTCGACGCGGGAGGCGCCGGGCCGGGTGGACTCGCCGCCGACGTCGACGAGGTCGGCGCCCTGGACGACGAGGTCCAGGCCGCGCTTGACGGCGGCGGTGGTGTCGAACCAGCGGCCGCCGTCGGAGAAGGAGTCGGGGGTGACGTTGACGACGCCCATGACCGCGCAGCGGTCCCAGTCCGGCAGACCTGCGACCCGGCCCCTGTCGGTGGCTCCGCGCTTCGTGTTCATAGGTCCAGGGTAGGGCTGACCTGGATACGGCAGGGCCGGTGCCGGTGCCGATGCCCTGGCCGGGCGGGGTGCGGTTCCGGAGCTGCCCGCCTGCCCGCCTGCCTGCCGACCCGCCGGGCCGATTGGCTGCGGCGGGCCGGGCCCGGCTTCCTGGGGCTCCGCCCCAGACCCCGCGCCTCAAACGCCGGCGGGGCTTGATTTGGCCCCGCGCCTCAAACGCCGGCGGGGCTTGATGTGCAGGGGTCAGGCCACCTGGACCTCGCGTTCGGTCTGCTTCGGTACGGACGTCATGTGGGTGTGCGTGCAGGTGCGGACCGGCTTGGGGCGGCGGCGGCTGGCGAACAGGCGGGGCAGGGCCAGCGTCACGAAGCCCTCGGCCTGCATCGCGGCGAAGCCGATGCGGGGCAGGTCGCGGGTGGTGCGGAAGACGACGAAGCGCGGCTCCCAGCGGGGGCGGAACTTCGCGTTGAACTTGTACAGCGACTCGATCTGGAACCAGCGGGAGAGGAAGACCAGCAGGTTGCGCCACATCCGCAGCACCGGGCCGGCGCCGATCTTCTCGCCGCGGGCGAGGGCCGAGCGGAACATCGCGAAGTTCAGCGAGACCTTCTCGATCTTCAGCGCGGGGGCGGCCTCCAGGGAGGCCACGATCAGCAGCTCGTTCATGCCGGGGTCGGCGGCGCGGTCGCGGCGCATCAGCTCCAGCGACATGCCGTCCTTGCCCCACGGGACGAAGTGGAGGACGGCCTTCAGGTCGCCGAAGGGGCTGGTGTCGCCCTCCTCCACCCGGTGGGCGGTGGCGATGAAGCAGTCGCCGTCGCCCGGGTCGCCGACCCGGCCCAGCGCCATGGAGAAGCCGCGCTCGGTGTCGGTGCCGCGCCATGCCTCGGCGGCGCCGCGGACCTGCTCCAGCTCGGTCTCGGTGAGCTCGCTGACCCGGCGGACCTTGGTGGTGTAGCCGTTGCGCTCGATGCGCTTCACCATCTGGCGGACATTGCGCATGGCGCGGCCCGAGAGGGAGAAGTCTTTGACATCGACAATCGCCTCGTCACCCAGTTCCAGGGCGTCGAGCCCGGTCTCGCGGGTCCAGACCTCGCCGCCGGTCTCGCTGCAGCCCATGACGGCCGGGGTCCAGGAGTGGGCCTTGGCCTCCTCCATGAACCGCTCGATCGCGCCGGGCCAGGCCTCGACGTCCCCGATGGGGTCGCCGGAGGCGAGCATCACGCCGGAGACGACGCGGTAGGTGACGGCGGCCTTGCCACTGGGGGAGAAGACGACGGCCTTGTCGCGGCGGAGCGCGAAGTGGCCGAGGGAGTCACGGCCGCCGTGCTTGGCGAGGAGCTCGCGCAGCTTGCCCTCGTCGTCGGCGGTGAGCCGGGCGGCCGGGTGCTCGGGGCGGAAGGCCAGGTAGACGGTGGTGAGCGCGGTCAGCATGCCGAGGGCGCCGAGGGAGTACCCCACGGTCCACGACACCCGGCCCGCGTAGTCGACGGGGCCCTCGAAGCCGAAGAGGCCGTAGACGACGTGCGTGATCTGCTCGTACAGGCCGGGGCTGCCGATGACCTTGCCCGGGTGGACGTTGACGATGACCAGACCGAGCCCGATGGAGCCGGCGCTCATCAGGACGAAGTTCGCGAGCGCCTTCCAGCGGCTGCGCGGGTCGGGCAGCGCCTTGAATTCACCCTGATGGCGCAGCAGCAGCGCGAGGAGCACTGCCGCGATGACCACGCCGGTGACCGAGTGGCGGTACGTGAACTGCGCCGCGGCGCCCGCCGGCAGCAGCACGACGGCGGCCCGCCAGGCCCGCCGCTTGTGGCGCTTGAGGCCGTGGGCGAGCAGCAGCAGCAGAACGCCCGCGCTGATGGACAGGGCTGCCGCGAACGGGCCCAGGGAGCCCGGCAGCACCTCGGTGACCGCGTGGATGCGGCTGTGGCGGAATCGCGGGAAGACCCCGGCCGCGATGTCCAGAAGGCCGACGATCATGACGGCCGTACCTACCAGGCCGGGCACCGACTCCGGCTTTGGTCCGCTGAGGATTCGGCGGAACCTGCTCGGAACCTGTCCCGACTTATCGCCATCTATCCTGCTAGACATCGCTTCCCGTTGCTCCGCGAGAGATCATGTGGCCGAAGGCCGCGACAGCCTCCGGTGTGTGGTGCGTCCAGTAGGACGACATCGACGAGGAGCGGGTTCACTCTTCCGTCGAAAAATCCTGTCCTGCCATCAGAAAGTCGACTGACTGCTCATGGGTCTCACCAGTAATACGGTCCTGGCGTTGGCCATCATCGCCGGTGTGCTGCTCTTCGCGGCCACCGTCTGGTTCTGGCCGAAGCTCTCGGGCCGCACCTGGCGCGCGTTCGCCGGACGCATCGGCCTCCTGCTGGCCACGCAGCTCGCGCTGTTCTCGGCTGTGGGTCTCGCGGCCAACAAGTCGTTCCTGTTCTACGGGTCCTGGGCCGACCTGGTCGGCAAGGAGACGTCCATCGGCAAGGTCGTCGACCACTCGATGAGCAGCAAGGACATCAAGGTCGTCGACAAGCAGAAGCTGGACGTGCCCGGCGGGGGCAAGCCCCAGGTCGGCGGTCAGATCCTGAAGGTCTCCATCACCGGGCAGAAGTCGAAGATAACGAGCCCCGGCTACGTGTGGCTGCCGCCGGAGTACTTCCAGCCGCAGCACAAGGACGAGAACTTCCCGGCGTCCATCGTCCTGACGGGCTACCCGGGCACGGCCGAGAACCTGATCAAAGGGCTCGACTACCCGATGAAGGCCTTCAGCCTGTCCAAGGCCGGCAAGATGAAGCCGATGATCCTGGTCATGCTCCGCCCGACGGTGGCGCCCCCGCGTGACACCGAGTGCGTGGACATACCCGGTGGCCCGCAGACCGAGACCTTCTTCGCCCAGGACCTCCCGCAGGCCATCCAGGACACCTTCCGGGTGGGCAAGGAAGCCAAGAACATGGGCTTCATCGGCAATTCGACCGGCGGCTACTGCGCCCTGAAGATCGCCGCGCACTACCCGCAGACCTTCGGCGCCGCCGCGGGTCTGTCCGCTTACTACGAGGCGCCGGACGACCCGACGACCGGTGACCTCTTCCACGGGGACGACAAGCTGAAGAAGCGCGCGGACGTCCTGCACAGCATCGAGCACAAGAAGCCGACCGGTACGTCGTTCCTCGTCACCAGTAGCGAGACGGGCGAGCCGAACCTCGGCGGCACCAAGAAGTTCATCAAGCTGGTCCAGGGCCCGGACCGGGTCTCGTCGATCATCCTCGACAGCGGCGGCCACAACTTCAACACGTGGCGGCGCGAGATCCCGCCCATGCTGCAGTGGCTGAGCGGCCGCATCGAGGCCTGAGCCTCCTGCGCCGGCTGGTGAGATGGGCCCGACTCCGGTCGGGCCCTTCTGCTATGCCTCCTGGAGCTGGGCCCGGCGCAGCGCGCGGTGGACGCCCTCCGGGGTCAGTACGCCGACCAGCGCGCCCGAGTCCGGGTCCGTGACCCCGATCCGGCCGGAGTCCTCCTGGAGCAGGGCCGCGAGGGCCTCGCGCAGGGTCGCGCCGAGGTCCACCGAGGCCGTCGGAGCCTTCCCCTCCGCTGCCGTCAGGTCGGCCGGTGCGACCGGGGTGACCGCGAGCCGCTTGAGCCCCCGGTCGGCGCCGACGAAGGAGGCCACGTACGGCGTGGCCGGTGCGCCGAGCACCGCGGCCGGGCTCGCGAACTGCTCGATGGTGCCCGCTCCGTAGACGGCGATGCGGTCGCCGAGCCGGATCGCTTCCTCCAGGTCGTGCGTGACGAGCAGGATGGTCTTGCGCACCGTCTTCTGCAGCGTCAGGAACTCGTTCTGCAGGCGCTCGCGCACCACCGGGTCCACCGCGCCGAACGGCTCGTCCATCAGCAGCACCGGCGGGTCGGCGGCGAGCGCGCGGGCCACGCCGACGCGCTGG
Organism: Streptomyces sp. NBC_01408; assembly: GCF_026340255.1. Classification (GTDB taxonomy): domain Bacteria; phylum Actinomycetota; class Actinomycetes; order Streptomycetales; family Streptomycetaceae; genus Streptomyces. The sequence goes on from NZ_JAPEPJ010000001.1 coordinate 1,949,480, forward strand.
CGCTGCCCGCCGGAGAGCTGCTCCGGGTAGCGGCCCCCGTAGACGGCCGGGTCCAGTCCCACGAGTTCGAGGAGTTCGGCCGCCCGGGCGCGGGCCCTGGCCTTGGGGGTGCCGATCAGCTGTGGGACGGTCGCCGTGTTCTCCAGGACCGTCTTGTGCGGGAACAGTCCGACCTGCTGGATGACGTATCCGATGCGGCGCCGCAGCTCCACCGGATCGGCGGCGGAGATGTCCTCGCCGCCGAGCAGGATCCGGCCGGAGGTCGGCTCGATGAGCCGGTTGACCATCTTCATCGTGGTCGTCTTGCCGCAGCCGGACGGGCCCACGAGCGTGACCAGCTCGCCCTCCGCCACCTCGAAGGACAGGTCCTCGACGGCTTTCGTCCCGTCGGGGTAGCGCTTGGTCACGTGCTCGAATCGGATCACGAGCCCCATCCTTCCCTACCGGCAGTCAGGTTTTGGCGAAGACTTCGTCAGGAGAGTGTTGCGTGAGTGTGACGGATTCCGGCCACCGTCGGTGTCGGGGGTTAGGGTCGCTCCTGTACATCAGTTCGGGACAGGGGGTGGGGGCATGGCCGGGCAGAACTGCCTGGTGGCGAATGACTGGTTCTGCTGGGATTACGTCACCTCCCGCTCCCAGGAGCTCACCGACGCCACGGTGGAGCACATCTGGATCACGGGCGTTTCGGTGGTTATCGGCCTCGCCGTCTCCGTGCCCCTGGCGCTGCTGGCCCGCCGCGGCCGCCGCTGGGCGGCGCCCGTACTGGGCCTGACCACCCTGCTCTACACGATCCCCTCGCTCGCCATGTTCTCCCTCCTGCTGCCCTTCTTCGGGCTGTCGGCGTCGCTCGTGGTGACCGGGCTGGTGCTGTATTCGCTGACCATCCTGGTCCGCAACGTGCTGGCCGGCCTGGAGGCCGTCCCCGAGGAGGTACGGGAAGCCGCGCGCGGCATGGGGTACGGGCCCGGGCGGCTGCTGTGGCAGGTCGAACTGCCCCTGGCGCTGCCCGCGCTGCTCGCGGGGGTGCGGATCGCCACCGTCTCGACGGTCGCGCTGACCACCGTCGGCTCCATCGTCGGCAAGGGCGGCCTCGGCAATCTGATCGCCCCCGCCGTCAACAACTCCTTCAAGGCGCAGGTGCTCACCGCCTCCGTGCTGTGCGTGCTGCTCGCGCTCGTGGCGGACCTTCTGCTGCTCGGAGCGCAGCGGCTGCTCACGCCGTGGACGCGGGCCGCGCGGCCGGCGAAGGGGGCCTGAGGTCATGGGTGTGCTGGAAGGGGCCTGGGACTGGCTGGCCGACGGTGCCAACTGGTCCGGGGAGAGCGGGGTCTGGCACCGGCTCGCCGAGCACGTCTACGTCAGCGGGATCGCCCTCGCGATCGCCTGCGCGGTGGCGCTGCCCGTCGGACTGTTCCTCGGCCACCTCGGCAAGGGCGGCGCCCTCGCGGTGAACGTCTCCAACATCGGCCGGGCCGTGCCCGTCTTCGCGGTGCTGGCGCTGTTCATGGTCTCGCCGCTGCGCAACGCGGGCTACCTGCCCACCATCGCCGCGCTCGTGCTCTTCGCCATGCCTCCGCTGCTGACCAACGCGTACGTGGGCATGCGCGAGGTCGACCGGTCCGTGGTGGAGGCCGCCCGGGGCATGGGCATGTCCGGCGGACAGCTCTTCTGGCGGGTGGAACTGCCGCTCGCGCGCGACCTGGTGATGACCGGGCTGCGGTCGGGCGCCGTGCAGGTCATCGCCACGGCCACGATCGCGGCCATGGTCGGCCAGGGCGGCCTCGGCCGGATCATCACCGCCGGCTTCAACACGTACAACACCGCGCAGGTCGTCGCCGGCGCCCTGCTGGTGGCGGCGCTGGCCCTGCTGGTGGAGGGCGCCCTGGTGGCGGCGGACCGGCTGCTGCCGCGTCCGGCCGCGCGCGGGGCGACCGGCTGACCTCGCCGCGCCCGACGCTTCCGCCCGTCCCGTCCTTCGTCCTTCACACTCCCCTGTAGGAGAGATCATGAGCAAGTCCACGCGCGTCCTCGGCGCGGCAATGGGTGCGGTGGCCCTGACCGCCTCGCTCACCGCGTGCGGCGGCGACAGCCTGGAGAAGAGCCAGGGCGGAAGCTCCTCCTCTGCTTCCTCCCCGGCCGGGGCGGGCGGCAAGGGCAGCCTGGTGATCGGCGCGGCCGGGTTCACCGAGTCCAACGTGCTGGCGGAGCTGTACGCGCAGGTCCTCAAGGGCGCCGGGTACGACACGTCGATCAAGACGGTCAACAACCGCGAGCTGTACGAGCCGTCCCTGGAGAAGGGCGAGATCGACGTCGTCCCGGAGTACGCGGCCACGCTCGCCGAGTTCCTCAACGCCAAGGTGAACGGCCCGAAGGCGCCGGAGGAGAAGCCGGTCGCGTCGAGCGACGTCGCGGCGACCGTCGCGGCCCTGGAGAAGCTGGCGGCCCCGCTCGGCCTGAAGGCGCTCCCGGCGGGTGGGGCGGTCGACCAGAACGCCTTCGCCGTATCCAGGGAATTCGCCGGGAAGAACAATCTGAAGACGCTTTCCGATCTTGGAAAGTCCGGGCTGAAGGTGAAGATCGCGGCGGGCGACGAATGCTCCGTCCGTCCCTTCTGCGCCCCCGGGTTGAAGAAGACGTACGGAATCGAAGTTTCCGGTATCGACCCCAAGGGCGTCGGCACCCCGCAGTCCAAGCAGGCGGTCAAGGACGGCGCGGACCAGCTGGCGCTGACCACGACCACCGACGCCACGCTCGACAGCTACGGCCTGGTCCTCCTGGAGGACGACAAGAAGCTCCAGAACGCCGACAACGTGCTGCCTGTGGTCAACGCCAAGGACGCGGGCGCCCCGGAGATCGCGGCCGCCCTCGACCAGCTGACCGCGGTCCTCACGACGGCCGACCTCGTCGACCTGAACCGGAAGGTGGACGCGGAGCGCGCCAAGCCGGCGGACGTCGCGAAGGCCTTCCTGGAGTCCAAGGGCCTGCTGAAGAAGTAGCAGTTACACGGTTGATGGAGAAATGTGGGGTACCCGCCCGGAAGAGATTGCCGGGCGGGTATCCCGCAGGACCCCCGCGCCCTGTAAATTTCGGGCCATGCCCCGTGGACGCCACCGCAATCCCGAACCCCTGCACCGGCTGCTCACGCCGACGACGGTCGCCGGTGTGTCCGTCACCAGCGCCGGCGCGGCCTGGCTCCTCGCGGGCCCCGACGACGCCACCGTGCTACGGCTGCTCGTGGCCCTCGCGGCAGCCGCCGGGGTCGCCGGCGCCGTCGTGATGCGCGCCTGGGACCGCTCGGCGGGCCGCCGGGTCGCGGAGCTCACCCGCGAGCGGGTCAAGGACGAGTGGAAGACGGAAGAGCGGATAGCCGAGCTCGAGTCCGACCTCGAAGAGGCCCGTCTGCTGCGCGGCAGGCTCGACGCCAAGCTGCGCGCCAAGCGGGTCGAACTGGCCGGGCTGCGCGGCGAGCACGCGGCGCTGCTGCGGCGGTACGCGACGGCCGAGACCGAGCGCGCCACCGCGCTGGAAGGCCGCCGCCTGCTGGCCATCGAGGCCGCGGCGGCCCCGGCGGCCGCGCCCAGGGAACTCCCGGCGGTCTCCGAGGAGCGCACCTCGGCGGGCGCGCCCACCTCGGTCGGCTACGCCCGGGCCCATGCGGCTCTGGGCGCGCTGGCCGCCAGGCGCCGGGCCCGGGAGCTGCCCGCCGCGCCGTCGGCCCCGGCGTCAGCGCTCGCGCCCGCCGCGCCCGTCCCCGCCGCGCCCGTTCCCGCCGTGCCCGTCCCCGCCCCCGCGGCAGCGGTGCCCGCGCGCCGGGCGGCGTCCGCGGTGGCTCCGTACGCGGCGCAGCGGCGGAGCACCTCCCGCGTCGAGGGCGGCTTCGACTTCTTCGGCACCAAGAACGCGGCGCAGGCCCGCGCGGTGATCGAGGCGGTCCAGAACGAGGACCTGGCCGACGTGGTCGGCGCCGAGGCCCTCGCGGTCCACCGGGCGGAGTCGGCTCAGACCGCCGCCGAGCCGGCCTCCGGCAAGGGCACGGTCAAGGCGGCCACCCCGCAGACGCGCGCGGTGGGCCAGGTCATCGACCTGACGGCTCACGACGAGACCGAGCCGATCGACGTGGCCCGCCTGCGCACCGCGATCTCGTAGCACCGGACCGGGAGAAACGTCCCTCCCGACGGCACCGCGACTCAGGCCCTGTCCGCCCGGACAGGGCCTGAGCGTGTACCGGGGGCGGCGTGCTCACGGCCGTCTAGGGTGCGTACGAGGCCACCAGGCGGGCCAGGTGGCGGCCCGCGACCAGGAGCGGGGTGCGGCTCTGCTCGACCTGGGCGCTCACCTCGGCGCCTCCCAGGGTGTTGACGACGGTGGCCGCCAGATCGCGGGCCTGAGGCTCCGGGTGGCCCGAGGCCAGGAGCTTCGCCGCCACCAGGTGCTGCCAGTTGGCGAAGGCCTGGGCGCAGGCCGCCTGGATCTCGGGGAGGCGGCCGAGCGTCTCCAGGGCGGTGGCCGTGACGGGGCAGCCGTCCCGCCAGTCGGAGGCCTCCAGTTCCCGCGCGAGCGTCGTGGCGAGGGCCTCGACCGCCTCCGCGGGGTCCGGGTGGGTGGAGAGCCCGGCGCGGAGCAGCTCGGCGAACTCCTCGCCGCCGAAGTGGATGGCGGCCACCGCGAGCTCCTGCTTGCCGCCCGGGAAGAAGTGGTAGAGCGAGCCGAGGGTGGCTCCGGCCTCGCGGACGAGCTGTTTGACCGGGGTGTTCTCGTAGCCGCCGTGCTGCATGAGGCGGGAGGCGGTGCGGACCAGCCGCTCGCGCGTCCCCGGTTCTGTCTTCGTCCCTGCTGCTGCCATGGGCGTGATCCTACCGCCGATCCTGGATAGAGCGTTCGTTCTGGATTTCCATCGGGAGAACGCCGTCATGGACCAGGAAGGCGGACACCCCACAGGACCGGCGGACCGGCAGGCTGTCCACAGCCTGTGCACAGGGCCACGGGCCACGGGCCGCAGGGTCGCCGACGCGTCAGAACAGCGGGAGCTGCCCCGGGTGTTCGGACAGGACGAAGCCGTCCAGCGTCGGCGCCGAGGCGCCGAGCATCACCCGGGCCCGCGAGCCGGGGCAGGAGACCAGCTCGCCGCCGCCCCGTCCGGCGGGGGGATCGTGGCGGGCGATCCGGCCGGCGGTGACGGCGCAGTCGCGGCCGCATGCGGGGCAGGCCCGGCGGGGGGAGTGGGACATGCCCCAAGTCTGCCCTGCCGTACCGGCATCAGCCGGCCCGGGCGGCCAGCCACGTCTCATGGGCCCGGGAGACCTGGTCCCACAGTGCCGCCCGGTCCACCGGGGTCAGATCGTCCAGCGCCCGCCCGAAGACGGTGGCCATGACCTCGTAGAGCTCCTCCGGCGTGGTCAGTTCGCGCTCGCTCGGCCCCTTGGCCGGGTCGATCCGGCCGAGCACCCGCCCGCGCAGCACGTCGATGCTCTCCGCGTCCCGACGGATCATCACCAGCGTCCGTACGAAGCCGGATTCGGGGGAGGTCGACAGCCGGATGTGCTCGGCCTCGAAGTTGGCCAAGGCGGCGGGCGCCGAACGGAAGACGGTCACCGGGCACGGCCCGTACGAGGTCAGGAAGGTCCAGCCGGGCTCGGGCCCCTCCAGCGGCTCCAGGACGTAGCGGAAGTCCCCCTGCCGGTGGGTGCCCGCGCGCAGCGGCAGCGGCTCGTGCGGCCCGTCGCCCAGCCCGGTGTCGACGAAGTACTCCGCCCCGCCGACCCGGACGGTCAGGGCGAGGTGGTCCCCCGTGACCGTGCGGGCCTCGGGGTCGTGGTGGACGCCCCCCACGTGCCGGGTCACGTCGTAGCCGAGGGATTCGAGCAGCGCCGCGAAGGCCCCGTTGACGTGGAAGCAGTACCCGCCGCGGCCCTCGGCGATGCGCAGCGCCGACTGCACCGGGTCGAGGCCCGGTGTGCGGCCCAGCTGGATGTCGACGTTCTCGTAGGGGACCCGTTCCACATGGGCCCGCTGAAGGGCGAACAGCGCCTCGGCGGTCGGGCGGGGCGGCTCCGCGAAGCCGAGCCGCCGCAGATAGCCGGCGAATATGCCAGGAGTCATGCGGTCACCCTAGGCGGTGACCGCATGACGTGTGGTCCACGACGTATGGAGTGTGGCGAGTCCGCTACTTCGCAACTTCCGCCGGTACGCCCCTACTTGTCGATGTCGCCGACCACGAAGAACAGCGAGCCCAGGATCGCCACCATGTCCGCGACGAGCTGCCCGGGGAGCAGCACCGCCAGCGCCTGGATGTTGTTGTACGAGGCGCTGCGCAGCTTCAGCCGGTACGGGGTCTTCTCGCCCTTCGAGACCAGGTAGTAGCCGTTGATGCCGAGGGGGTTCTCGGTCCAGGCGTACGTGTGCCCCTCGGGCGCCTTCAGCACCTTGGGCAGGCGCTGGTTGACGGGCCCGGGCGGCAGCTCCGCCATCCGGTCCAGGCAGGCCACGGCCAGGTCGAGGGCGTTGTGCGTCTGGTCCAGCAGGACCTCGAAGCGGGCCAGGCAGTCGCCCTCGGGGCGGGTGACCACCTTGAGGACGTCCTGGAGCTCGCCGTAGGCCAGGTACGGCTCGTCGCGGCGCAGGTCGAAATCGACACCGGAGGCGCGGGCGATCGGGCCGGAGACCCCGTACGCGTGCACCGCCTCGGCGGAGAGCACGCCGACGCCGCGGGTGCGGGCGCGGAAGATCTCGTTCCCCTGGACCAGCTTGTCGTACACGTCCATGCGGGTGCGGACGTCGGCGATCGCTTCGCGGGCCCGGCCGAGCCAGCCGGCCGGGAGGTCCTCCTTGAGGCCGCCGACGCGGTTGAACATGTAGTGCATGCGGCCGCCGGAGATCTCCTCCATGACCGCCTGGAGCTCCTCGCGCTCGCGGAACGCGTGGAAGATCGGGGTGATTCCACCCAGTTCGAGCGGGTACGAACCGAGGAACATCAGATGGTTCAGGACGCGGTTCAGCTCGGCCAGCAGCGTCCGCATCCACACGGCCCGCACGGGGACCTCCATGCCGAGCATCCGCTCGACGGCCATGACCACGCCGAGCTCGTTCGAGAACGCGGACAGCCAGTCGTGGCGGTTCGCGAGCATCACGATCTGGCGGTAGTCGCGGGCCTCGAAGAGCTTCTCGGCGCCGCGGTGCATGTAGCCGACCACCGGCTCGGCGCTGACGATCCGCTCCCCGTCCAGGACGAGGCGCAGGCGCAGCACGCCGTGCGTGGAAGGGTGCTGGGGGCCGATGTTGAGCACCATGTCGGTGCTCTCCGCCGCACCGCCGATGCCGACCGTGGTCTCCGTCATGCGGGCATTGTCTCAGCCGCGGGCCACCCCCCTACGCTTGAGGGATGGAAACGGGGACTTTGGGCGAGACGGGCCGACCCGAGTGGGTGGGGCTGCCGGGCGGGCTGCTCACCCTGCGGCGGCTGCTGCTGGTGATCTGGATGAGCCTGTTCGCCGTGGTCACCGCCGTGGTGCTGTGGCTGACGGCCGGCCCGGTCTGGGCGGCCTCCGGGGCCTTCTGGCTCGCGGTCCTGGTCTGGGGCTGGGTGCTGCTCGGCCGGAACTGGCGGTCCTGGCGCTACGCCGAGCGCGCGGACGACCTGCTGATCAGCCGGGGCGTGCTGTGGCGGGAGGAGACGGTGGTCCCGTACGGGCGGATGCAGCTGGTCGAGGTGACCTCGGGCCCGCTGGAGCGGCGCTTCGGGCTGGCCTCCGTACAGCTGCACACGGCGGCCGCGGCCACGGACGCCAAGATCCCGGGCCTGGAGCCGGCCGAGGCGGAGCGCCTGCGCGACCGCCTGACCGAGCTCGGCCAGGCAAGGTCGGCGGGCCTGTGACCTCCGGTCCGGTGGACGAGACGGCCGGCACCGGCGCCGGCATCGCAGACGCCGGGGCGGTGGCGCCCGGGACCGCGGACGCCGGGACCGCGGACGCCGGGACCGCGGACGCCGTTGCGGTGGCGCCCGGGGCGGGGGCCCCGTCCGGAACCGGTGCCGACGACACGACGGGCGCCGCCGAGCCCGCCGCGGGCCGGCGGCTGCACCCCTTCACCCCGCTGCGCCGCGCCTGGGTCCCGATCGCCGCGACGACCGGTGTGGTCGTCCAGCAGGGCGACCGCGTCGGGGAGTGGATCGGCGACCTGCCCACCCTGCTCCGCCTGGCGGTGCTCGCCGGCCTGGTCCTGGTCTTCGGCCTGTACGGCTTCCTCAGCTGGTGGTTCACGTACTACGCCGTCACCGACACCGAGCTGCGGATCCGCAGCGGGCTCCTCTTCCGGCGCGCCGCGCACATCCGGCTGGACCGGATCCAGGCAGTGGACGTCACCCGTCCGCTGCTGGCCCGGGTGGTGGGGGTCGCGCAGCTGCGCCTCGACGTCATAGGCGCCGAGGACAAGGACGAGCTGTCCTTCCTCTCCGAGAAGGACGCCGTGGCGCTGCGCGCCGAACTCCTGGCCCGGGCGGCGGGCTTCGCCCCCGCCGAGGCGGTACGGGTCGGCGAGGCCCCGGAACGGGAGCTGCTCCACGTCCACCCGCGCGACCTCGTCGTATCGCTGCTGCTGAGCCTCGGGGTGTGGGCGGCGCTGGTCGCCGGGCTCACCGCGCCGGCCGTCGTGTGGTGGCTCAGTTCGAGCCCCTGGGCGGCGGTCGTGACCCTGCTCCCGCTGCTCGGCGCGGTCTGGACGGGCAGCGTGGGCCGCTTCCTGGCCGAGTACGACTGGACGGTCGCGGAGTCCCCGGACGGGCTGCGGCTGGACCACGGACTGCTGGACCGGGCGCACGAGACGGTGCCGCCGGGCCGGGTGCAGACCGTACGGGTCGTGGAGCCGCTGCTGTGGCGGCGGCGCGGCTGGGTCCGGGTGGAGCTGGCGGTGGCGGGCTCGAAGAACGACGTGCTGGTCCCGGTGGCGGCGCGGGAGGCCGCGTACGCGGTGGTCGCCAGGGTCCTGCCGGGCGTGGACCTGGCCGGCCTGGCCTTCGCCCCGTCCCCGCGGACCGGCTCGCGCTGGGTGGTCCCGGTGTGGTGGAAGGGGTACGGGCTGGCCGTCTCCCCGGAGGTCTTCGCCGCCCGCCGAGGCCGCCTGTGCCGCCGTACGGAGATCGTCCCGCACGCCAAGGTACAGAGCGTCCGCCTCAGCCAGGGGCCCTGGGAGCGCGCCCGCGGGGTGGCCGACGTCCACGTGGACACCGGGGCGAACGCCACGGTCACGGCCCGGCTGCGCGGCACGGCCGAGGCCGCCGGGCTGCTGGCCGCGCAGGCGGCCCGCTCCCGCACCTCGCGGGCCGAGGCCCGCCCCGACCGCTGGATGACGGAGACCGGTCCCTAGTGCTGTGGCCGGTGGTCCGCACGCGCGATGCAGGACCGCGGTACGCGATCAGGACCGTGGCAGCTGTCCGGCGCGGTCCGTGACCCCTCGGGCGACGATGGCCACCGAGGTCACGGCCGTCCCGGCCTTGCCCCAGGCGCTGTCCTCGAGGGCGACGGTGCGTGCCCCCAGGAGCCGCAGGCTCTCCCGGTCGAAGATCCATTCGGTCCGCTCGTCGTTGTGGACGCGGGCGACGGCGACGCCGGTCCGCCCGGCGGCGTCCGTTGCCTCGGGAACCAGGACGACACCGGGGATACGGGCCGCCGCGCGGTAGAGGGCGGCGCTCAGACCCGGCGGGGCCTCGACGCTCCGCAGCAGGTCGCCGATCGCGACGAACGCCTGCTGGTCGGGGCCGGTGGTCGAGCCTGTGCCGGGGCCGTGGTTGAGGCGCGTGTCCTCGTAGATCAGCTCCAGCAGCTTCCCGGGGTCGGTCGGCAGCGTTTCGAGGAACCGGTACGTGGGTCCGTTGAGGCTCGGCGGGCCCTCGGGCGGGTGCGTCTCGGAACCACGCGCCGTGCGCGTCGTCATCCCGGCCGAACCGTCGACCGACAGCCACCGCTCGGCCGACTCGTCGGTGGGGGCCGCCTCCATCCCGCCGCCTTCGACCTCGGACAAGGAGGTGGAGTGTCCGACCGTCTTCGTGTACATGAACTGCCCGTCGCGCACCGGCGGGGCCTGAGACGACGCCGCCGCCAGTGCCACCCGGTCCAGCAGCTCCACAGCCGCAGGCTGGGGACGAGCGGCTCCGGCGTGTTCCCCGGTGTTGCTCCGCGCCGTAGCGAAGGTGACGACCACGGCACAGGCTGCCGCCGCCACCCCCAGGGAAAGGAAGAGGGGCCGCCCGGCCCGCCGGGGTGCAGCCTGCTCGCCTCGTGCCATTTCACGCATCAGGTGCTCCTTGACCGGACGATGGCCGCGGAAGGGCAGTTCGCCGTCGGAGAGCCCGGGCAGGCGCTGGAAGAGTTCTTCGTGCCCGGACGGTTCGGTCCGTGCGTCATCGGCGGCGTTCACAGGTGTCCCTCCCGTGCGGTGCGGGACGCGGACGCATGCCCCGCGGCCGGCTCCGCGGCCAGATCGGCGGTGGTGAGTTTGCGGAGGCGGCTACGCGCCCGTGACAGGCGGGAGCGGACGGTCGCCTCCGTGACGCCGCAGGCCTCGGCCACCTCGGCGTGGCTGAGGCCCGACCAGACGGACAGGACGATGACCTCGCGGTCTGCGCGCCGCAGCCGGCCCAGGGCGGCCAGCGCGGCTGCCGCCCTGGCGGTGTCGGTGATGCGGGACACCACTGCGTCCGCCGGGTCCGGGATGACGTCCGACCGGGGCAGGCGGGCCATCGCCTCGCTGTGCCGACGCGCGGCCCTGCGCGTGTTGCGCAGGACATTGGTGGCGACCCCGAGCAGCCATGCCCGGTGGTGTGTGACTCCGTCCAGCGTCTCGCCGAGCCGCCAGGCTTCGAGGAAGGTGAGGGAGACGATGTCCTCCGCCCCCGCACGGTCGGAGGTCATGCGGACGGCATGCGCGTACACCGCCCGGGCGTGCGCATCGTAGATGTCCGCGAACAGTTGCTGGTCCACACCGAGTAGTGTCCGCTCGGCCCGACTCGCTGCATGTGACGCTCGTCACGCCGCGGCGGGACGGTCGCACCGTCCACTTCGACGCGCCCGCCCGAGGTGTCGGAGCCGGCCTGACGCCGGCCCGCCCCCGCCGCTACGAGGCTCCGCCGCCGCCCGCGCGGACCAGGCCCGTCTCGTACGCGAGGACGACCACCTGGACGCGGTCGCGCAGGCCCAGCTTCGTCAGGATGCGGCCCACGTGGGTCTTCACCGTGGCCTCCGACAGGACCAGCCGGGCGGCGATCTCGCCGTTCGACAGGCCCTGGGCGACCAGCAGCATGACCTCGCGCTCGCGCTCCGTCAGCCGCTCGATGTCCTTGTTCTGCGGCTCCTGCGTGGTCGTCGGCAGCATCGGCGCGAACCGGTCCAGCAGCCGCCGCGTCGTGGAGGGGGCGACGACCGCGTCCCCGCTGTGCACCGAGCGGATGGCCCCGAGCAGCTCGGCCGGCGGCACGTCCTTCAGCATGAAGCCGCTCGCGCCGGCCTTCAGCCCGGAGAAGGCGTACTCGTCCAGGTCGAAAGTGGTCAGGATGATGACCTTGGGGTGTTCCTCGGGCTCGCAGATCCGCCGGGTCGCCTCGACCCCGTCGAGCCTCGGCATGCGGACGTCCATGAGCACCACGTCCACCTTGGTGGCCCGCAGCACCTCCAGCGCCTCCAGGCCGTCTCCCGCCTCGGCGACGACGTCCATGTCCGGCTGGGCTGCGAGCACCATGCGGAAGCCGGTGCGCAGCAGCACCTGGTCGTCGACGAGCATTACTCGGATGGACATCGGTTACCTCGTCCTCGTCATTTCTTCTTCAGGGGAAGCAGTGCGCTGATCCGGAAGCCGCCGCCCGGCCGCGGACCCGTGTCCAGGGTTCCGCCGACCATGCCGATCCGCTCCCGCATGCCGATCAGACCGTGCCCGGCGCCGTCCGCGCCGCCGTCCTCGTACAGCTCGTGGGCCGCGCCCCGGCCGTCGTCCTCGACCAGCAGGCCGAGTCCGTCGTCGAAGTAGACCAGCCGGACGCTCGCCTTCGCGTCCGGGCCCCCGTGCTTGCGGGTGTTGGTGAGGGCTTCCTGCACGATCCGGTACGCCGTCAGCTCGACGCCGGTGGGCAGCCGCCGCGGCGCGCCCTCGACCTCGAAGTCCACCTCCAGGCCGGCCGCCCGTACCTGCTCGACCAGGACCTCGATCTGCTCGACGTCCGGCTGCGGCACGTAGTCCTCGGACTCCTGCGGTTCGCCGGTGCGCAGCACGCCGAGCAGCCGGCGCATCTCGGCGAGGGCCTGGCGGCCCGTGCCGGAGATGGTCTGGAGGGCTTCCTTGGCCTGTTCGGGAGCGGCGTCCATGACGTACGCGGCCCCGTCGGCCTGGACCACCATCACCGAGACGTTGTGCGCGACGACGTCGTGCAGCTCCCGGGCGATCCGGGCGCGCTCGGCGGCGACCGCCACCTTGGCCTGGGCCTCGCGCTGGTTCTCCAGCCGCTGGTTTCGCTCGATGAGCTGGGCGTAGTAGGCCCGGCGGGTGCGCAGGGAGTCGCCGGTCACCCAGGCGAGGGCGAAGGGGACCATGACGAAGAGGGCGAAGAGGATCTCCTCGACCGTGCTCCCGCTCTTGTCCACGCCGAAGCGCAGGAAGTAGAGCGGGGAGGCCAGCAGCCCCACGCCGAGGGCGGCGCGCGAGACCCAGCGCGATACGTCGCCGGCCGCGACGGTGAAGAGGATCACGAGCATGGCGACGTCGCAGAACTGGGCCTCGATGCCGAGGGCCAGCTGGTAGGCGCCGGCGCCCACGGTCAGCCAGAGCATCGGCTGGGTCCACTTGCGGCGCAGGGCCACGGCGGCGCTCAGCGCGACCACCACGGGGACGGTGGCCAGCTGCATGGCGGTGCCCTGGCCGCCGGAACCCGCCACGGTCATCATCGAGACCCCGAAGAAGAGGACAGCCCAGAAGCTGTCGACGCCCGTCGGGTGTCTGCGGAGGAAGTCGTAGAGGCGCTGCACGTAACCCAGCGTAGGGAAGGGAGATAGGTGCTGGAGTCAACCACAGGTGCGAACCTGGCACCGGGGGCGTACTCCGCAAGGTGGAGGCGAGTTTAACCTGGGTCCGATGAACACCCAGGGTGAATGCACGACTCCGGTTCGGTGGCGCTCGGCGATGGAAGCCGCGCTGTACGGGCCCGGCGGCTTCTACGTGCGTCCCGGCGGGCCGGGCCCCGCCGGGCACTTCCGCACCTCCGTCCACGCCTCCGGGCTGTACGCGGGGGCGGTGGCCCGCCTCCTGCTGCGGGTGGACGCCGAGCTGGGGCACCCGGCCGGGCTGGACCTGGTGGACATGGGGGCCGGGCGGGGCGAGCTGGTGGCCGGGGTGCTCGCCGCGCTGCCGCCGGAGGTGGCCGCGCGCGTGCGGCCGTACGCCGTGGAGCGGGCGGAGCGGCCCGAGGGGCTCGACCCGCGGATCCGCTGGGCCGCGGCGGCACCCGTGGGGACGACCGGGCTGCTCTTCGCGAACGAGTGGCTGGACAACGTCCCGCTGGAGGTCGCCGAGGACGGGCGCTACGTCCTGGTCGCACCCGACGGTACGGAGAGCCCGGGCGGCCCCCTCGACGACGCGGACCGGGCCTGGCTGGAGCGGTGGTGGCCGGGGCCGGGCCGGGCGGAGGTCGGCCGGGCGCGGGACGAGGCCTGGGCGGCGGCCGTGGCGACCGTGGAGCGGGGGCTGGCGGTGGCGGTGGACTACGCCCACACCCGGGAGGCGCGGCCCCCGTACGGCACCCTGACGGGCTTTCGCGCGGGCCGGGAGGTGCCGCCGGTCCCGGACGGCAGCTGCGATGTCACCGCCCACGTGGCGCTGGACGCGTGCGCGGGGCCGGGCGCGGCGCTGCTGACCCAGCGCGAGGCGCTGACCGCCCTCGGCGTCTCGGGCGCCCGGCCCCCGCTGGCCCTGGCCGGGACGGACCCGGCCGCGTATGTCCGGGCCTTGGCCTCCGCCGGAGAGGCTGCTGAGCTGACGGCTCGGGGCGGGCTGGGTGCCTTCGGGTGGCTCTGCCAGCCGGTGGGCATCCGGGCCTGGCCCGGGGAGACTGCCTGACGCGCTGGTGCGGCTCCGCCGCTGGGGCTCCGCCCCGGACCCCGCGCCTCAAACGCCGGCGGGGCTGGATCCGGCCGCCGCCGTGTGAGCGGCGACGCCCGTCAGGCGGGGCTGGAGATCAGCCTCGCCTGACGGGTCGTGCCGTGGTTACTGCGTCACCTCGTGCCCGTGGCCCTCGTGCAGGCCGCCGCCGCTGCCCGTGCCCGGGGTGGTCGGCTGCGAGACGACCGGCTTCGACAGCGGGGCCAGGTCGTGGGCGTAGTGGCCGACCGCGTCCGCGATGACGTCGACGTTGATGTCGAGCGCCTTCTGGTCGATGTTGTTGATGTCGTCGCCCGCCGCGTGGTAGTTCACGTCGTACGCGACGCCCGCCTGGCCGCCGAACTTCGCCGCCTGGGCCTCGGACTTGATGCCCTCGGCGCCGGTGAAGGTGCCGCCGGAGGGGATGCCCACCTCGATGAACGGGCCGTAGTCCGAGCGGCCCGAGAAGTCCGTGCCCTCGTGCGGGATCTTCTTCGAGTCGAGGAAGTCGGTTATGCCCCGCTCGATCTGCGCCGAGCCCTCGGGGCCCGGACCCGCGCCCGTGGCGTCCGAGTCGTCGCCGTCGTAGACGAAGTAGGCGGCGTTCGGCGAGGCGATCATGTCGAAGTTGAGGTAGAGCTTGATCTTCTTCTTCTGGTCCTCCGTCAGCCCGGCGACGTAGGCCTCGGAGCCGAGCAGGCCGAACTCCTCCGCCGACCACCAGGCGAACTTGACCTTGTTCTTGATCTTCCCCTGGCTGCTCGCGAGGCGCTGGGCGACCTGGAGGATGCCGGCCGAGCCGGAGCCGTTGTCGTTGATGCCCGGGCCCGCCGCGACCGAGTCGAGGTGGGCGCCGAGGAACACGGTGTTGTTCTCGTCGCCGCCGCGGGTCTCGGCGACGACGTTGTAGGACTTGCGGTTCTCGCGCAGCTCGCGGATGTCGAGGGTGAGCTCGACCGGTCCGGCCGCCGCCTCGGCGGCGAGCTTCTCGCCCTCCGCCAGGGTGATCCCGCCGGTCGGGACCTTGCCGGCGGCCGGGTCGCCGAGGGTGCCGTTCAGGGCGCCCTCGGTGTTGTTGTAGATGACCGCGCCGACCGCTCCGGCCGCGGCCGCGTTGGCCTGCTTCACGGCGAAGGCGCAGCCGCCGCGCTTGACCAGGGCGATCTTGCCCGTGAAGGTGCCGGAGGCGAAGTCCCCCGGCTCGCAGCCGGTGGTGCCGTCCGCGTCGACCGGGGCGACCGCGACCTGCGCGGTGATGCCCTCCTCCGGACCGCTCGCGGTGTACGTCATCAGGTGGATCGGGACGTCGCGCTGGTTCGCGCCGTTCACCGTGAGCTTCTCGGCGATCGTCTCGACGTAGACGAAGTCGAACTCGTTCTTGGTCACCTGGTAGCCGGCCGCGCGCATCACGGCCTCGACGTACTGGGCGGACTGCACGTGGCCCTTGGAACCGGCCACGCGGTTGCCCTTGTTGTAGTCGGCGATGGCCTGGAACACCTTGAGGTGGTTGTTGGCGCCCTTGCCGGTCGCGTCCTTGACCAGCTTCCTGGCCAGGGCGTCCCCCTTGGCGGCGTCGCTCTGCGGGCTGCCGGTGGCACCGGCGGGCCCGGCGAGGAGCAGCGGGGAGACGAGGGCAGCGGCTGCCAGGGCGGCGGTTGCTGCAGCTATACGGCGTGAGGCCATGAAGATCCTTCCACGACAAAGTAGCGAGCAGGAGATGCTGCGCGCGGTACGCGGGGGAGCGGTTGACGCACGTTAAACAGGAAGTGGCCACTCTGGCCAGAGTTTTCGCCGTTTCCGGTTTACGAATTCCGCATATCGGTGAATCTGTAGCGTCGGGAACCGGCCGTTCCCCTTATCGGAGCAGTCCCTCTACGAGGTCCGAGCCGAGGCGTGCGACCACGGACAGGTCCAACTGGTGCTGGACATACCGGCCTTCTTCAGGACGGACAGGTGCGGTGACGCCTCCGGCGCGGTGATCCCGTGTACGGGGCCCGGGCCGGACTCCGGCGCAGCGACATCCCCATCGGGTGCGCCAGTGCCTCCATCCGCCGCTGGAGCAGATCCACCGAGCCCGGCGCGGACGCCAGTTGGGGGGTGCCGAGCGGGTAGTGGACCAGCGGGGCTTGGCCGGGTGCGGCGCCGTTGCCGGGGCTCTGCCCCGGACCCCGCGCCTCAATCGCCGGCGGGGCTGGGTTTGGCCTTGGCCCCTGCGGGGGCTTGGCCGGGTGCTGCTGTGGGTCGGGGCCGCTCCGGAGCGTCTCCTCGGCTCGCGCACTGAGCCCCGGCTGCGATAGCCGGGCCTGGGTTGCGCGCTCGTCCTGCGGGGACTCTCCTGCGCGACCCCGCCCCACGCCCAGGCTTCGGAAGCGGAAGCCGTGGTGGAGGGGAGTGGGGACGCGCAGGGTTGTCCCCGCAGGACGAGCGCGCAACCGGCCCGATGAGCTGTGATCGGGCTCAGTGCGCGAGCCGAGGAGACAACCCGGAGCGGCCCCGCGCACCGACCCCACCGACCAGGCCGCCTGCCCCCAGGGGCGAAGGCAGGGCCCAATCCAGCCCCGCCGGCGTTTGAGGCGCGGGGTCTGGGGCGGAGCCCCAGAGGCACGGTGCAGCCGAACCCGCCGGACGCGCGCGGCGGTGCCGACGGGGCGAGGCTGGATTCATGACCGCGATCGAGCAGTACCTCATAGACACCTACCGGGCGTCACAGCACGGCGCCCCGATGCCCCCGCCGCCCGGCCGGGACGACCTCGCGGTGCTGCGCGCGGCCCGGTCGTACGAGCAGTTCCAGGCCGTCGTGGAGGGCCGTCCGGCCGGCCGGCCCTGGCGCGCCGCCCTGCACCGGCTGCTGCACCGCCCGCGCCCCTGCTGACCCGCTCCGGACAGCCCGGCCGGAGGGTGCCCGGCGGGCTGCTCTCAGTCCTCGAAGGTGATCTCGTACGCGATCTCGGCCCGGCGGTCGGCGACGACGATGTCGGCGGTCTCCACCGGCCGGCCGTCCTCGGCGTAGTAGGTGCGCTCGATCTCGGTGACCAGGTCACCCACGCTGATGCCGAGCAGATTGGCCCGGGTCTGGTCCGCGCGGGACGGCCGGGGCACCTCCACCGCCGAAGTGACGTTCACTCCGATCGAGCGCATCCGCGCGACGACGCCCATGCCCTTGAACGGGCCCGTCTCCGGCAGTACGACCGGCGTGCGGTCGGTGAGGGCCATCGGCTCCCAGGACTCGCAGATCTCCACGGGCCGGCCCTCGGACAGGAACTCGTACCTGGTGACCACGCACAGGTCCTCGGGGGCGATGGCGAGCCGCTCGGCGATGCGCCCGGGCGCAGGCGTGCGGGTCTTGGAGTGCGACTCCCAGCTCGCGCCGTCCGTGTCGCGGCCGTTCGGTCCGCTGATCCGCCGCAGCCGCGAGCGCAGGATGCGCAGCCGTTCGCGCGGCACGCGGACGTAGGTCCCCGAGCCGGCGCGGCCCTCCAGGAAGCCCTCGATGATCAGGAGCTCCATGGCGCGCTGGGTGACGCTCTGCCCCACCTCGTACTCGCCGGCGAAGCGGGCCCTCGACGGCAGCCGCGCTCCGACCGGCCACTCCCCGGCCAGGATCCGCTCCCGAAGGGCGTCGGCCACCCGCAAGTACGCCGTGTCACGAGGCATTCGAGCCGTCCTGTACCTGTCGTCGGGAGGGACAAGCTAATTCATCAGGTCGAAGCTGAGCCTTCAGGGTGATGAGGGGCGGCCGACCGCTCCGGGCGGGGCGCCGGCCCGGCCGACTGCTCCGCCCGGGCCCGGCTACTGGCCGAACTTCGGCGCGTTGCGCTCGTAGACCAGCCGCAGGCCGACCAGGGTCAGCCACGGCTCGTGGTCGTCGATCACCGAGGACTCGCCGAGGACCATCGGGGCCAGGCCCCCGGTGGCGATGACGCGGACGTCGTCCGGGTCGCCGTTCGGGCCCGCCAGCTCCTTGGCCATCCGCGTGACGACCCCGTCGACCTGGCCCGCGAAGCCGTAGACCACACCCGACTGCATCGCCTCGACCGTGGACTTGCCGATCACGTTGCGCGGACGGGCCAGCTCGATCTTGCGGAGCTGGGCGCCCCGTACGCCGAGGGCCTCCATCGAGATCTCGATGCCCGGGGCGATCACCCCGCCCACGTACTCGCCCTTCGCGGACACCGCGTCGAAGGTGGTCGCCGTACCGAAGTCGACCACGATCGCGGGACCCCCGTAGAGCTCGACCGCCGCGACCGCGTTGATGATGCGGTCCGCGCCGACCTCCTTCGGGTTGTCCATGAGGATCGGCACGCCCGTCTTGATGCCGGGTTCGACGAGGACCGCCGGCACGTCCCCGTAGTAGCGCCGGGTGACCTCGCGCAGCTCGTGCAGGACCGACGGCACCGTCGAGCAGATCGCGATGCCGTGGATGCCGTCGCCCAGCTCGCTGCCGAGCATCGGGTGCATGCCCATCAGGCCCTGCATCAGCACGGCCATCTCGTCGGCCGTGCGCCGCGGGTCGGTCGAGATGCGCCAGTGCTCGACGATCTCGTCACCGTCGAACAGGCCCAGGACCGTGTGGGTGTTGCCTACGTCGATGGTGAGGAGCACCGGTTACACCGCCTCGCGCAGATCGAGGCCGATGTCCAGGATCGGGGAGGAGTGGGTCAGCCCGCCGACGGCCAGGTACGTCACACCGGTCTCCGCGTACGCCCGGGCGACGTCCAGGGTGAGGCGGCCCGAGGACTCCAGCACCGCGCGCCCGGCCACCAGGGCCACGGCCTCGGCCGTCTGCTCCACGGTGAAGTTGTCCAGCAGGATCAGGTCCGCGCCGGCCGCCAGGACCTCGCCGACCTGCTCCAGGGTGTCGACCTCGACCTCGATCGGCACCTCCGGGAAGGCTTCCCGTACGGCCGCGAAGGCCTGCGCGACCCCGCCCGCCGCCACCACGTGGTTGTCCTTGACCAGCGCGGCATCCGCCAGCGACATCCGGTGGTTCACGCCGCCGCCGCAGCGCACCGCGTACTTCTCCAGCGCGCGCAGGCCCGGAGTGGTCTTGCGGGTGTCGCGGACCTTCGCGCCCGTGCCCTCCAGGACGTCCGCCCAGCGCCGGGTCGCCGTCGCGATGCCCGACAGCCGGCACATGATGTTCAGCGCGCTGCGCTCGCCGGTCAGCAGGTCGCGGGTGCGCGAGCGTACGGACAGCAGCACCTGCCCGGCCTTCACCGAGTCACCGTCCTCCACATGGCGCTCGACCTCGAAGGTGTCGGTGCACACCACGGAGAACACGGCCTCCGCGATCCGCAGGCCCGCCACGACGCCGTCCTCGCGCGCGACGAAGTCGGCGACCGCCTCGGCGTCCTCGGGGACGGTCGCGACGGTGGTCACGTCGACGCCGCCGTCCAGGTCCTCGGACAGCGCCATGTGCGCGATGTCCTCGACCTCGATCGGGTCCAGGCCCGCGTCCGCCAGCAGTTGGACCAGCGCCGGGTCGAGGCCGCTCTCCTCGCCGTCGCCGCAGCCGCAGTCGTCGCCGCAGCCGCCTTCGTTCTGGTCGATCAGGGGGAGTTCGGGGGTGCTCACGGTCACTTCTCCAGGCTGGGGGGGTTCGGGGAGTTCAGGGGGACGCGTACGGACGGGAAGTCCGCCGAGTCGGTGGGGGTGACGACCAGCGCCCGCTTCTCGGTCGCGGAGAGCCGGACGACGAGGTGGCGGCGCCAGGCGGCGTCGTCCCGGTCCGGGTGGTCCTCGCGCCAGTGGCAGCCACGGGTCTCCACGCGCCGTTCGGCGGCGGCGACCAGGACGCGGGCCACGCACAGCAGGTTCGTGGCCTCCCAGGTGTCCACCCCCGGTTCGGCGGTCTTGCCGTGCGCCTCCAGGCCGTTCAGGGCGGTCGTGTACAGCCCTTCGAGGGCCTCGGCGGCCCGGCGCAGCGACGCGGCCGAGCGCAGCACGCCCGCGCCGTCCGTCATGATCCGCTGGACCTCGTAGCGCGCCCCGGCGGGCTGGAGCGGGCCGGTCGCGGGGACCGGGATGCCCGGGCCGGTGCCGGAGCGGGCCTGCGCGACGATGTCGTCGGCGATCCGCTCGGCGAAGACCAGGCCCTCCAGCAGGGAGTTGGAGGCCAGCCGGTTCGCGCCGTGCACGCCGGTGCAGGCGACCTCGCCGCACGCGTACAGGCCGGGGACGGTGGTGCGCCCGTGCAGGTCGGTCCGTACGCCGCCGGACGCGTAGTGCGCGGCCGGGGCGACCGGGATCGGCTCCGTCACCGGGTCGATGCCGTGGGCGCGGCAGGCGGCCAGGATGGTGGGGAAGCGCTGCTCCCACATCTCGGCGCCGAAGTGCCGGGCGTCCAGGTACATGTGCTGGGCGCCCTGCTCCTGCATGCGGCGCATGATGCCCTTGGCGACGATGTCCCGCGGGGCCAGCTCGGCGAGCTCGTGCTGCCCGGTCATGAAGCGGACGCCGTCCGCGTCGACGAGGTACGCGCCCTCGCCGCGGACCGCCTCCGACACCAGCGGCTGCTGCCCCTCGGCGTCCGGGCCGAGGAACAGCACCGTCGGGTGGAACTGCACGAATTCCAGGTCGGAGACCTCGGCCCCGGCCCGCAGGGCGAGGGCGACGCCGTCGCCGGTGGACACCGACGGGTTGGTGGTGGCGGAGAAGACCTGGCCCATGCCGCCGGTCGCGAGGATCACGTCGGGGGCGTGGACGGCGCCCACCCCGTCGTGCTGGCCCTCGCCCATGACGTGCAGGGTGACGCCCGCCGTACGGCCTTCGGCGTCCTGGAGGAGGTCCAGGACCAGCGCGTTCTCGACGGTTTCGATGCCCGCCGCCTGCACGGCCTCGACGAGCGCCCGGGAGATCTCGGCGCCCGTGGCGTCGCCGCCCGCATGGGCGATCCGGCGCCGGTGGTGGCCGCCCTCGCGGGTGAGCTCTATCTCGCCGGTCGCGGCGGAGGTGTCGAAGACCGCACCGGCCGCCATGAGCCGGCGCACCGCGTCGGGGCCCTCGGTGACCAGCAGCCGTACGGCGGCCTCGTCGCACAGGCCCGCGCCCGCGACCAGCGTGTCGTCCAGGTGCTGCTCGGGGGTGTCGCCCTCGCCGAGGGCGGCGGCGATGCCGCCCTGGGCCCAGCGGGTGGAGCCGTCGTCGAGGCGGGCCTTGGTGACCACGACGGTACGGCGGCCCGCGGCGGCGCAGCGCAGCGCGGCCGTCAGACCCGCGACGCCGGAGCCGACGACCACGACGTCGGCTTCGACGGACCAGCCTGGGGCCGGGGCGTGCAACCGTATGCCGGTGCCGCCCGACCCGATGCCTCTGCCTGGGGTGCTCACGCGTGTGCTCCGAATTCCAATGGGATGTTGTCGATCAGCCGGGTCGTGCCCACCTTCGCGGCGACGGCCAGCACGGCCTGCCCGGTGAAGTCGGGGCCGGCCTCGGAGAAGTCCTGCGGGTCGACCAGCGCCAGGTAGTCCAGGACCAGCGGCGGCTCCTGCCGGCCCGCCTCCTGGAGCACGTGGTGCGCGGCGGCCCGTACGGCGTCGGGCAGCCCGGTGCCCGCGGCCGAGACGGCGTGCGCGTCGGCCGAGGCGCGGATCTCGCCGAGCCGGGCCAGCGCGGTCGCCCGCCCGTCGCTGGCCGGGGACGCCTCGGCGCGGGCGCGCAGCGCCGCCTGCGCGGCGAGCCGGTCCTGCCCGGCGAACAGGGCGCGGGACAGGGCCAGGGCGGTGCGCCGCTCGGCGCGCGAGAGGTAGCGGTTGCGGGAGGACAGCGCCAGCCCGTCCTCCTCGCGGACGGTCGCTACGCCGACCACCTCGACGGGGAAGTTCAGATCGGTCACCATGCGCCGGATCAGGGCCAGTTGCTGCGCGTCCTTCTGGCCGAAGAGGGCCAGGTCGGGGCGGGTGAGGTGGAGCAGCTTGGCGACGACGGTCAGCATGCCGTCGAAGTGGCCGGGGCGGGTGGAGCCTTCGAGGCGTTCCCCCATGGGCCCGGCGCTGATCCGCACCTGCGGGTCGCCGCCCGGGTACACCTCGTCCACGGACGGGGCGAACACGGCGTCGGCTCCCGCCTCCTCGGCGATCCGCAGATCGGCGTCGAGGGTGCGCGGGTAGCGGTCGAGGTCCTCGCCCGCCCCGAACTGCAAGGGGTTCACGAAGACGGTGACGACGACCTGGCCCTCGGGGCCGGCCTGTTCGCGGGCGGTGCGGATGAGGGTGGCGTGCCCCTCGTGCAGGGCGCCCATGGTCATCACGACGGCCCTGCGGCCGGTGCGCGGGAGCTTCAGGAGCTCCTCGGACGTGTCGAGCAGCAGCCCGTTCACAGGTCACCGCCCCCGTTCGGGTCCGCGTCGTCGGCGAGTACGCCGAGCAGGTCCTCGGCGAGTTCGGGCTTGAGCAGGCCGTGCGCGAGGGCCCGGTCGGCGGTGGTGCGGGCCATGGCCAGGTACCCGGCGACCGCGGCGGGCGCGTGCTTGCGCAGCTCCGAGACGTGCGCGGCGACCGTACCGGCGTCACCGCGGGCCACCGGACCCGTCAGGGCGGCGTCCCCGGAGCGCAGGGCGTTGTCCAGGGCCGCGCCGAGCAGCGGGCCGAGCATCCGGTCGGGGTGCTCGACCCCGGCCTTGCGCAGCAGCTCCATCGACTGTGCCACCAGGGTGACCAGGTGGTTCGCGCCGAGGGCCAGGGCCGCGTGGTACAGCGGCCGGGCCTCCTCGGCGATCCACTCGGGCTCCCCGCCCATCTCGATGACCAGGGCCTCGGCGGCGAGCCGCAGCTCCTCGGGGGCGGTGACGCCGAAGGAGCAGCCGGCCAGCCGCTGCACGTCGACCTCGGTGCCGGTGAAGGTCATCGCCGGGTGCAGGGCCAGCGGCAGGGCGCCCGCGCGCCGCGCGGGATCCAGTACGGCGGTCCCGTACCGCCCGGAGGTGTGGACGAGGAGCTGGCCGGGGCGGACCGCGCCGGTCTCGGCGAGGCCCTCGACGAGGGAGGGCAGCGCGTCGTCCGGGACGGTGAGGAGCACCAGGTCGGCGTGGGCCAGCACCTGCGCGGGCGGGACCACGGGGACGTCGGGCAGCATGCGGGCGGCGCGCCGCAGGGACGCGTCGGAGACCCCGGACACGGCGACGGGCCGGTGTCCGGCCTGCTGGAGCGCGCGGGCCAGGGCCGGGCCGACCCGGCCGGCTCCGACGACGCCGACGGCGAGCCGGGCAGGGCGCGGCTGCTGTGAAGAGTTCACGCGGGGAGGGCCTTCCGTTCCAGTCCGCGGGGGGTACCGGACGATACGCCGCCATGCTAGATGAGTGAGCCCGAAGTGGCGTCGTCCGCCCGTGAGGGCGGGCGGGGGAGCCGCGTCCCGTCGGCGATGATCGGGGCATGAGCGACGACACGGAGCGTACGAAGCGGCTGGTAGCGGCCTGGCGCGGAGCGGGACGGGTGCTGTCCCGCAGCCTGCTGGAGCCGACGGTCGGGGAGCTGCTCCGCGGGCTCGCCGAAGCCCCCTACGACCAGGACGAACCCGCCGACGTGTACGGGGACGGGGTGGTCGCCGAGCTGGAGCGGCGGGTCGCGGAGCTCCTCGGCACCGAGGACGCGGCCTTCTTCCCGTCCGGGACGATGGCCCAGCAGATCGCCCTGCGGTGCTGGGCGGGGCGGACGGGCAGCCCGGTCGTGGCCCTGCACCCGATGAGCCACCCGGAGCGCTGGGAGGAGGCCGCGCTGCCGGTCGTCGCCGGCCTGCGCACGGTGTACCCGACGACGGAGGCCCGCCAGCCGGAGCCCGCGGAGCTCCGGGACCTCCCCGAGCCCTTCGGCACGCTGATGCTGGAGCTGCCGCTGCGGGACGCGGGCTTCCTGCTCCCGTCCTGGGAGGAGCTGACGGCGCTGGTCGACGCGGCCCGCGAACGCGAGGCGGTGGTCCACTTCGACGGGGCCCGGCTGTGGGAGTCCACCGTGCACTTCGGCCGCCCGCTGCCGGAGATCGCGGGGCTGGCCGACTCGGTCTACGTCTCCTTCTACAAGTCCCTCGGCGGCCTCAGCGGGGCGGCCCTGGCCGGGCCCGCGTCCTTCGTGGAGGAGACCCGGGTCTGGCGCCACCGCTACGGGGGCCGGGTCTTCCGCCAGTTCCCGCAGGCCCTCGCGGCGCTGGCCGGGCTGGAGCGGGAGCTGCCCAGGCTCCCGGAGTACGTCGCGCAGGCGCGGGTGGTGGCCGGTGCGCTGCGCGATGCGTTCGCGCAGGCCGAGGTCCCCTGGTTCCGGATCCACCCGGAGGAGCCGCACACGCACCAGTTCCAGGTGTGGCTCCCGTACGAGGCGGACCGCCTCACGGACGCGGGGCTGCGGCTGGCGGAGGAGACGGGCACGGTCCTGTTCCGCCGCTGGTCCCCCGACGGGCCGCCCGGCCTGTCGGTGACCGAACTGGACATCACGGAGCCGGGCCTGGCCTGGACGGCCGCGGACGTCCGCGAGGCGGCCTCGGCCTTCGTGTCCCGGTTGTAGCCCGTGTCGGGGTGTCGGGGGTCTCACGTCGGAAAACACCGAATTCCGCGGAAGTCACCGGCACGGGTCCACCGTGGCGCTACCGTCCCTCCACGGAAACGACCGGCGGCCTGTGACCGGAGGAGACACCATGACCGCTCAGCCCGTGTGGCGGAAGTCCTCGTTCTGCGGTGAGGGAGACGCCTGCGTCTACGTCGCCACCGCGCCCGGATCCCTGGTGCGGGTCGCCGACCGGGCCGATCCGGCGCACCTGGTCCTCGCCACGACCCGGGGGGCCTGGGGAGAGTTCCTGCGCGCGGTCAAGGACTCGGCCCGACCCGGTGGCCCTCCTGGCGGCCTCCCCGGCGGGGTCCCGGCGCGCCGAGAGGGATCTCAGGGGATTTTGTCCGATTAGCGCGTATCTTCGGCCCATGCCCACGCCCTACGGATCCCGCGGCGGCATGGCGTTCAGCGCTGCCGAGCTGCACGTGCTCAGGCGCTCACTCGCCCACGCCCTTCAGTCCTCCTCGGCCCCCCTGGCGGCCGCGGAGGTCCAGGACTGCCTGCGCCTCGCGCAGTCGGTGGACGACGCGGTACAGGAGGCGGGCCGGCTCAGAGCCTTCCTCCTGGAGGATCTGGGCCGCTACCGGGCCGCGCTGCCCGGCAGCCTCTCCGGATACCTGGAGCTGCTCCAGGACGCCCTCGCCGCAGGGTACGAGCCGGTCCCCGACGATCTGGCCGCGCTGCGCGCGCTGCGCGGCAACCCCGTGGCGGCGGCGCTGCTGGAGCGGGCCCAGACCGTGGCGGAGCGCTCCGTACGCAGGCGGCTGTCGACGGCGCCCGCGCCCCGCACCCGGCTGCTGGCGCTGGCCGGCGGGCAGGGCCCCAAGCCGGGTCCGTCGCCGCGTCCCCGTCCGGCAGCCGAGCCGCCCAAGGAGGAGCCGCGCCCGGAGCGGCCCGTCCCGACCCCGGGCGAGGTGTTCCCGCCACGCCGGAAGCCCGTTCCGCCCCCGGCCGCGGACCGCGCCGCCGGGTAGCTAGTCTGGGGGGCATGGACTACGTCTCCGCGCTCGTGCCCCCCATCGTGATGGCCGCGTTCTTCATCGCTCTCGTCGTGACGATCGTGAAGACCCAGGGCGGCGCGAACAAGGCCAAGGAGGACGCGGCGGTCGACGCCGTGATCGCCCGGGCCGAGGCCGCTCAGCAGACCCGGAAGTAGTACCGCCCGGCCCGGCGCACTCCGCACTGGCTTTTCGCCCATTTTGTTGCGCGTTGTCGACCCAATAGCCGGGCAATTCCATACATACCGCACTATCGTGCTGCTGTGCCTCGCCCCTTGGGAGATCTCGAAGACGCAGTCATGACGCGGGTGTGGCAGTGGAACCGCCCGGTCACCGTTCGGGAAGTACTGGAAGACCTTCAGCAGGAACGGTCCATCGCCTACACCACGGTCATGACCGTTATGGACAATCTTCATCAGAAGGGCTGGGTCCGCCGGGAGGCGGAAGGCCGCGCCTATCGATATACGGCCGTCTCCACCCGCGCCGCCTACTCGGCCGCACTGATGAACGAAGCCTGGTCGACGAGCGACAACCCCGCGGCCGCTCTCGTCGCCTTCTTCGGCATGATGTCCGCGGAACAGCGCGAAGCCCTCCGCGACGCCGTACGGATCGTCCAGCACGACGACGAGTCCGCCGCGGAACCCTCGACGGAACCCTCCGCAGAACCCGCCGCCGAAGCACCGTCCGCCCAGGCGCCCGCGGAGCCCGAAGCAGAAGAGGGCTCCGCCGCGCGGCGGGACGAGCCGGGGCGATAACGTCCGGGGCCATGGGAGAGTTTTCCACTGCACACGCAGAAACAGTGACGATCCGCCGCGCCCGCACCGGTGATGTTCCCGCGCTGCGCCGCCTGCTCGACCAGTACGTGCAGCAGCGGATCCTCCTCGACAAAGCGCCCGTCGTCCTTTACGAGGACATCCAGGAGTTCTGGGTCGCGGAACGCGCCTTGGACGGCCAGGTGGTGGGCTGCGGCGCTCTCCACGTCATGTGGGAAGACCTCGCCGAAGTCCGCACTCTCGCCGTCGACCGCGAGTTGAAGGGCGGCGGAGTCGGCCACCGGGTGCTGGAGCAGTTGTTGCGCACGGCCCGCGATCTGGGGGTCAGCCGGGTTTTCTGCCTGACCTTCGAAGTGGACTTCTTCACGAAGCACGGCTTCGTCGAGATCGGCGAGACCCCCGTCGAGACCGATGTGTACATGGAGCTCCTGCGTTCCTATGACGAGGGTGTCGCCGAGTTCCTCGGTCTCGAACGAGTGAAGCCGAACACCTTGGGCAACAGTCGGATGCTTCTGCACCTCTGATCGATCACCCCGGCTATTCCGGCGCTCGGCAGGCCTGTGGCCTATGTCCGAATCGCGCACGTTTCCCGCCCTGTTGCGGTCTCGAACCTCTCCCGGGGGTTTGTGTTTTCCTGGCAAAAGCGGTTTCCTTTCCGCGTACTGCTTTTCGATGAAAGGAAATCCCGGTGGCACAGAAGGTTCAGGTCCTTCTTGTCGACGACCTCGACGGTGTCGAGGCGGACGAGACGGTGACGTTCGCTCTGGACGGCAAGACCTACGAGATCGACCTCACCACCGCCAACGCTGAAAAGCTCCGCGGTCTGCTCGAACCGTTCACCAAGGGCGGCCGCCGCACCGGTGGCCGCGCCACCTCCGCCCGTGCCAAGGGCGGCCGTGCCTCCGCGACGACCGGAAACCCGGACACCGCCGAGATTCGCGCGTGGGCCAAGGAGAACGGTTACAACGTGAACGACCGCGGCCGTGTCCCGGCCGACATCCGCGAGGCCTACGAGAAGGCCAAGGGCTGACCCACGGAGCCGCGCACCGGCGTGCGGGCCCTGCGTCGCAGACGCGCGCGGTGGCATTCCGTCGCCGCCGCGGCGACCAGGCGTACGAGATCGGGCCCGTGGGCGGGTCCGGTGCCCTGCCCAGGACCGGGCAGGGACGGCAGAAGCGCCTCGCATCCCCGCTCGGGGGGTCGCAGCCACACAGCGGCCCCCCGGGGACTCTCGCCGAGGGCGGAGACCGGGGGAGCGGGGGCGGCGATCCGGCCACCCGCACCCAGGGCGGTCAGATCCAGGGCGACCCCGCCCCATTCCAGCCAGTCGAGCAACCCGTCCAGCTCCTCTGCGCTGCCCGCGGCCACCAGGAACCGCATCCGGCGCCCCGCCACCGCCACCGGACCCGTCCTGACCCGCCTGCGCAGCAGCGCCGTCCCCGCATCGGACGGCAGCTCCAGGACGTCGAACCGGGTCCCGGTGACGAGCTGGGCGGGCGGACCGTCCACGAGGGTCCAGCCGGGCACCCGCTCGTACCAGGAGGCGTACGCGTCCTCCTCGGGCGCGACGCGGGGCGAGGGGACGCTGACGGCGCTCACGGTGCTGACGGCCATGCCCGGAGCAACTCCGGAATCGGCGGCGGGTTACGGGTGTCGTGACACACCGCACCCGGTGCAATGCGGAACGTAAACATCCGTAGGGTCGCGACCCAACATTTGAGACGCAATCGTGTTCGCCCGTAGCGGAGGGAACCGTCGTCACCGGCATGGAGTGTCAGTCCTTACGGGTAAGACATTCCTAGTGGATCGGGGCGACACGCTGATTTGACCGGCTTCCGTTCGCCGTCGGCGTACACGTGTGACGGGTATCTGCCTGGCCTGCGGGAACATCGTCTCGCACCATCGGGTTGGAGCAGTTGTCGGCTCTTCAAGCCGGTTTTCCTCACCGATGTGGGGGTGAGCCGCGGACGGATGTCGGCAGTTGGAATGAGCTGTCCCGCCCCGCGGGACTAGCATGCGGAAGGACAGGGCGGGGACCGACCCCGAACTGCCCGACCGCTCTGAGGAGCGATAAACGATGTTCGAGAGGTTCACCGACCGCGCGCGGCGGGTTGTCGTCCTGGCTCAGGAAGAAGCCCGGATGCTCAACCACAACTACATCGGCACCGAGCACATCCTCCTGGGCTTGATCCACGAGGGTGAGGGTGTCGCCGCTAAGGCCCTGGAGAGCCTCGGGATTTCGCTCGAGGCTGTTCGCCAGCAGGTTGAGGAGATCATCGGACAGGGGCAGCAGGCCCCTTCCGGCCACATCCCCTTCACCCCGCGGGCGAAGAAGGTCCTGGAGCTGTCGCTCCGAGAGGCCCTCCAGCTCGGCCACAACTACATCGGCACCGAGCACATCCTGCTCGGCCTGATCCGCGAGGGCGAGGGCGTCGCCGCCCAGGTCCTCGTGAAGCTGGGCGCCGATCTCAACAGGGTCCGGCAGCAGGTCATCCAGCTGCTCTCCGGTTACTCCGGGGGCGGCAAGGAGTCGGCCACGGCCGGCGGACCGGCCGAGGGCACGCCCTCGACCTCGCTCGTCCTGGACCAGTTCGGCCGCAACCTCACCCAGGCTGCCCGCGAATCCAAGCTCGACCCGGTCATCGGGCGCGAGAAGGAGATCGAGCGGGTCATGCAGGTGCTGTCCCGCCGGACCAAGAACAACCCCGTCCTGATCGGCGAGCCCGGCGTCGGCAAGACCGCCGTCGTCGAGGGCCTGGCCCAGGCGATCGTCAAGGGCGAGGTGCCCGAGACCCTCAAGGACAAGCACCTTTACACGCTTGACCTCGGTGCCCTGGTCGCGGGCTCCCGCTACCGCGGTGACTTCGAGGAGCGCCTGAAGAAGGTCCTCAAGGAGATCCGCACCCGCGGCGACATCATCCTGTTCATCGACGAGCTCCACACCCTGGTGGGTGCGGGCGCCGCCGAGGGCGCGATCGACGCCGCCAGCATCCTGAAGCCCATGCTGGCCCGTGGTGAGCTCCAGACCATCGGTGCCACGACGCTCGACGAGTACCGCAAGCACCTTGAGAAGGACGCCGCGCTCGAGCGCCGCTTCCAGCCGATCCAGGTGGCGGAGCCTTCCCTCCCCCACACGATCGAGATCCTCAAGGGCCTGCGCGACCGTTACGAGGCCCACCACCGCGTCTCCATCACGGACTCGGCTCTCGTGGCCGCGGCGACTCTGGCCGACCGGTACATCTCGGACCGCTTCCTCCCGGACAAGGCGATCGACCTGATCGACGAGGCCGGCTCCAGGATGCGCATCCGCCGGATGACCGCGCCGCCGGACCTCCGCGAGTTCGACGAGAAGATCGCGAACGTGCGGCGCGACAAGGAGTCGGCCATCGACTCCCAGGACTTCGAGAAGGCGGCCTCTCTCCGTGACAAGGAGAAGCAGCTGCTGGCGGGGAAGACCAAGCGCGAGAAGGAATGGAAGTCCGGCGACATGGACGTCGTCGCCGAGGTCGACGAGGAGCTCATCGCCGAAGTCCTCGCGACCGCGACCGGCATTCCCGTCTTCAAGCTCACCGAGGAGGAGTCCTCGCGACTGCTCCGCATGGAGGACGAGCTCCACCGTCGGGTCATCGGCCAGAAGGACGCCATCAAGGCGCTCTCCCAGGCGATCCGCCGTACCCGTGCGGGTCTGAAGGACCCGAAGCGCCCGGGTGGCTCGTTCATCTTCGCCGGTCCGTCCGGTGTCGGTAAGACCGAGCTCTCCAAGACGCTCGCCGAATTCCTCTTCGGCGACGAGGACGCGCTGATCGCCCTCGACATGTCGGAGTTCAGCGAGAAGCACACGGTTTCCCGTCTCTTCGGTTCGCCCCCCGGCTACGTGGGCTACGAAGAGGGCGGCCAGCTCACCGAGAAGGTGCGCCGGAAGCCGTTCTCCGTCGTCCTCTTCGACGAGGTCGAGAAGGCTCACCCGGATATCTTCAATTCCCTTCTCCAGATCCTGGAGGACGGTCGCCTGACCGACTCCCAGGGCCGGGTCGTGGACTTCAAGAACACGGTCATCATCATGACGACCAACCTGGGTACGCGGGACATCTCGAAGGGCTTCAACCTGGGCTTCGCGGCCCAGGGCGACACGAAGACCAACTACGACCGGATGAAGGCGAAGGTCAACGAAGAGCTCAAGCAGCACTTCCGGCCCGAGTTCCTCAACCGTGTCGACGACACGGTCGTCTTCCACCAGCTCACCGAGGAAGACATCATCCAGATCGTCGACCTGATGATCGCCAAGGTCGACGAGCGCCTGAAGGACCGCGACATGGGCATCGAGCTGAGCGGCGACGCGAAGCTCCTGCTCGCCAAGCGCGGTTACGACCCGATCATGGGCGCCCGCCCGCTGCGCCGGACCATCCAGCGCGAGATCGAGGACGCGCTGTCGGAGAAGATCCTCTTCGGCGAGCTGCGTCCCGGTCAGATCGTGGTCGTCGGCAAGGAGGGTGAGGGCGAGGAAGCCAAGTTCACCTTCCGCGGCGAGGAGAAGTCGGCTCTGCCGGACCTCCCCCCGATCGAGGCCACGGGCTCCGGCCCGGACCTGTCGAAGGGCGCGTGAGCACCGCGTAGCGGTAGCTGTACGAAGGGGCGGCCCCGGGACCGAAAGGTTCCGGGGCCGCCCCTTTTTGCCGGACGCCCACTGCGGTCACAGCACTAGCCGGCCGGGGTGGTCTGGGCCTCGGGGAAGTGGTGGCCCACCTGCCGCACCGTGTCGGGATCCGCCTCTGACGGCATCCCGTACAGGCGCACGGTCCGGATCAGCGGCAGCCGGAGCGTGCCGGGGAGGTGTGCGAGGGCCTGCGGCGGGACCGTCAGCTCCCGCAGCTTCCGCAGCGATGCGATGATCTGCCAGTCCGATGGCCCGGCGGGGACCCAGGTGTCGGGGAGCCGCAGGATGCGCAGATCGCCGTGGCGGGCCAGACCGGCCAGGGAACCGGGGGACTGGCCGAGCCCGAGCGCCCGCAGGGAGGCGCGCGGGGAGAGGTCGGCGAGGGACCAGGGAGCGTGCGGCCCGCTCAGCGAGAGCTGGCGCAGCGCCTCCCAGCCCGCGGTCACGGCCGCGACGTCCAGGGGCCCGTCCAGGTGGAGCTGTGCGCGCTCGACGGGCAGTCCGGCCAGTGCGCCCAGGTCCGTCAGGGCCGGGCAGTCCCTGATCGTCACGGTCCGCAGGAAGTGTTCTCCCCGCAGGAAGCCGAGGCCGGTCAGCCGGGTGTTGCCGCGGATGCGCAGGGCGGTGATGCGGGTGCGGCGCCGGTAGGCCGCCAGGCCCTCGGAGGAGACGGGGCCCGCCACGTTCAGGCGTTCCTGCGGGGCGAACTCACCGAGCGCCTCCAGTTCGGCGTCCGAGTGGACGGCCAGGGTCTCGGGGATCCGGGGGAGCCGGGCGATGACCTCCTCGGCGTACAGCCTGCTGTCGAACCTCGGCCAGAACTCCGCCAGCCTGCTCTGCACCAGCGCGGAGTCCTGGCGGGCGTAGCGGGCCAGCAGGGGGATGGCGAGGTCGGAGCCGACCGAGCCGGCCGCCACGACCGTGTAGTACCCGAGGCCCTCCAGCGTGGCCGCCTCGGGGCCGGGCAGCAGGTCGAGCACCAGCGGGCCGACCCGGCCGAGCGCGTAGGCGGCCTGGAGGCTCGTCGGCGGGATCAGGGCCCCGGCGGCGGCCTCCACCTCGCGGCGCAGCACCGGGTCCAGCTCGGCGGCGTACTCCAGGGAGGCGAACGCGAGCAGCACGGAGCGGTGCGAGGGCGTGGCGAGCAGCCCCCGGATCACTGCCTCGCGGTCGCGGGGGCGGCCCTGGGCGACCGCCATGCGGATGACGTCCTCCCACTGGTCGGCCTCGGCGTGGCCGGCCAGCTCCCCGAAGCCGGCCTCGTCCAGGGCGGCCCGCGCGCCGAGGAAGTCCTGGAAGGTGCGGTGGACGAACTCGACGGTGTCCTCGGTCGGGGCCCGCAGCAGCCCGGTCCGCTCCACGAGGTGCTTCAGCACGGCCGGGGCCGCGCCCAGGACCCGGCCCGCCTCCTCCACGGCGGGCAGCGCGTCCGCGATGAGGTCCTCGGCCACGCTCCGGTCCATTTCGGTGCGGCCGTTGCGGATCAGCCAGTACGCCAGCCGCTGGAGCAACTGGAGCTGCGGTTCCTCGGCGATCTCCGGCAGGGGGACGTCCCGTTCCTTGTCGCGCCGGTGGAGCAGCATCGACAGGGCCGCCGTGTACAGCTCCTTGCGTCCGGAGGGCAGGAAGCCGCGCCGCTCCCGGTGCAGGGCGCAGATCATGCCGCACAGCAGCGGGTTGGTCGCCAGCCGGGCCAGATCCGGTTTGGTGCGTATGGAGTGCAGCAGCTGGGTCCGCAGTTCGGGCAGGGCCGCGTCCCGGACGGCGACGCCCGTGACCGCGGCGGTGTGCCAGCGCTCGACGAAGGCCCGGACGTTCGCCGGGGTCATGGGGGTCAGGAGCACCTCGTCGAAGCCCTCCGCGGCCAGCCAGTCCTGCCGCACCGCCGAGGGGCGGGAGGTGAGAAGCCACTGGTTGTCCGGGTAGGCGGTGATCTGTCTGGCCAGCCAGTCCCGGGCGCGCGGGCGCTCGGCTTCCGGGATCTCGTCGATCCCGTCCACCAACAGCAGGGCGCGCCCGTGGCGCAGCACCCGGTTTTCCCAGCCCTGCGGGACCTCCCCGGCCAGCGGGGAGCTGTTCAGGAACCCGCCGGCTTGGGGCAGCTGCTCGCCGTTGCGGGTGAGGCTGCGCAGCGGGAGGACGAAGGGGATCCGGCCGTCCTTGCCGTCCTTCCCGTCCTGGGCGGCCCGGACGGCGAGCCACTGGCACAGCGTGGTCTTCCCGGAACCGGCTTCGCCGCGCAGCAGGACCCGCTCGTGCTCGGTGAAGAGCTGGTCGGCGGGGAGGTGCAACCGGGCGGGCCCCTCTTCCACGGGCCCGGCAGCCGCTGACGGCCCGGCCTCCGGCAGCGGCTCTGCCTCCGGCAGTGGCCCGGTTTCCGGCAGTGGCCCGGTCTCCGCGTCGGGCGCGGGCCCGGTGACCTCCAGGCTCACGTACGCCGCGTCCAGTGGCCAGCGCGAGGAGCCAGGGGCCAGGTCCAGGCCGAAGATGGTGAGGGCGCTGTGGCGCTCGGCCAGGTAGGCCAGATAGCGCTCCTCGAAGGCCGCGTCCCGCGCGTCCGGCAGGTGGCCCCGCCTCAGTAGCTCGTCGAGCTTGTCGATGGCCTCGGCGAGTTGTCTTTTCTGCTCCATGAGGGTCGCGGCGACGTAGGTCGAGCGCTGGGTGAAGAAGTGCAGGATGTGCAGGCAGGCCAGGTCGAGCAGCCGGTCGTGGAACAGCTCGGCGTCCCGGGACAGTCCGGTGGGCGGTGCGGCGGCCCGCAGTTTCCGGGCGAAGGCCTGCGGCCCGAGGTCCACGGCCTGCGCGTCCGAGAGGGTCAGGTCGCCCAGCGCCCGCAGGGTCGCCGTGAGGGCGGCCGCCACTCCGGCTTCCTCGCCGCGCGGCAGGGGGCGCTCGCCGGGGGCCCGTAACGCCTTCTTCACCAGATCCTCGGCTAGCCCGCGCAGGTCGTCGCCGTCGAGGTCGCGCTTCTCGCGCCATGCGACGTAGGAGGAGAACCGCCACGGCCGGTCCACCAGGCCCGCGCCCGCACCCTCCCCCTGGAACAGCTTCTTGACGAAGGGGCTCAGAACCCCCGAGGCCAGCCGGATACCCGCCACCGATGCGTCCACGACGCTGGAGCGTACTTGCGGTTGCCCGCCGATGGTCCTGGATCGGCCAGTCGGAGGTCCTGCCCCGGTGACAAGCCGCACAGGGCAAAACGGACGTACTAGGCGGATTCGTAGATCCAAAGGGCCCTGGAACAAGACCTCCGCCGCAGGAGGGAGCCCGTCAACCGGGCCGAGAGGGCGGACCGTCCTACGAGCCCCGGTAGTAACGGGGACGTTTGGGGAAGTCCGGGGGTGCGGGTTACCAAGGATGAGCCCACCCGGCACAGGCCATCGTGCCGGGTCACTTCATGCCTCTAGAGGGCGTGAACCCGCCCTTGTCCCCGGCCCCGGAGGTCTCCTTCATGTCCGCGAAGCGCGTCAACACCCCCCGTACCCGTATTGCCGTCGGCGTAACCGCTCTCGGTGCCGTTTTCGCTCTCGGGGCCGGGGCGACCGCCGCCTTCGCCGACACGACGCAGACCGCCCTCACCGGGACCGCCCAGCTGGTTGCCGAGCAGGCGACCGTCCAGGCCGCGCAGGCCGCCAAGGCCAAGGCCGCCGCCGAGCCCGGCGCCGCGAAGACCTCGCTGTGGATCAAGCCGCTGGACAAGTACACGCTGTCCGCGACCTTCGGCAAGGGCGGCAGCATGTGGTCCCACAAGCACTCCGGCCAGGACTTCGCCGTCCCGGTCGGCACCCCGGTCAAGGCCACGGCCGCCGGCGTCGTCGTCAAGGCCGGCCCCAACGGTGGCGGCGACGGCCCCGCCTACGGCAACGCCGTCGTGATCAAGCACGCGAACAACACGTACTCGCAGTACGCGCACCTCTCGAAGATCCAGGTCAAGATCGGCCAGAAGGTCTCCGTCAAGCAGCGGATCGCCCTGTCCGGCAACACCGGCAACTCCAGCGGCCCGCACCTGCACTTCGAGATCCGCACCACGCCGAACTACGGCTCGGCCGTCAACCCGGTCGCCTTCCTGCGCAACGCCGGCGTCAGCATCTGACCCGTCCCCCGCTGAACCTCCAGGAGCCCGGCCGCCGAGCGGCCGGGCTCCGGCCGTTCAGCGGGTCAGCGGGTCAGGAGGTCAGCGGGCCCGCCGTCCGCGGTCGCCGGTCAGGTGAGCAGCCAGGAGTGCGTCGGCTTCACCGTCGCGCCGAGCTTGCCCTCCTTGTACGCGGTCGCCTGCTCAGCCGTGAGGGCGGAGTCGTAGATCCGGATGTTGTGCAGGGCGCCCTGCCAGGGTCCGGTCCAGATGTTGTGGTGCTTGGACCGGCCCAGCTGGAGCGGGCCCTGCGCCTGCCAGATCGGCGGAACCGGGGTCTCGCCGGCCTTCTTCCCGTCGACGTAGAGGGCGATGAGCTTCTTCTCGGCGTCGTACGTCGCCATCAGCATCGTCGCGGTCTTGACCATGCTCAGCCCCTCGGCGGCGACGGTCCGCGTGGTCGCGGCGGCGCCCTTGTCTCCCGTCTGCACGCGGAAGATCCAGGCCTGCTTGCCGTTCACCTCGTTCACGCCCAGCTCGAAGGAGAACGACTCCCCGTCGCCCTGGCTCACCGCGATGTGCGAGCCCTTGGTGGCGGAGTTGTAGACGCGGGCCGTGACGGTGAAGCTCTTGGACACGTCCACGACCGGCTCCGCGGACTGCGCGAAGGAGTTCCCGGTCCCCTTGCCCACGATCTGGAACCGCGAGCCCAGCGGACCGAGCTTCATGTCGGGGCCCAGCCGGATGCCGGTCTGCCCGTTGCTGTCGCGCAGCAGGGTCGCGTCCCCCTCGACGGTGGGGCTGTAGGCGGGCGCCTTCGACCCGCCCGACTCCTCCGGGGTGGGGGACGAGGACACCGAGGGCTGGCTGTCGGCCTCGCTCGGCTTGTCGCTGTCGCCGGCCAGCAGGAAGAACGTTCCGCCGCCCGCGAGCAGCGCCAGTACGGTCACCCCGCCGCCCAGCATCCACAGCCGCTTCTTGCGCCGCTCGGCCGCGGACCGGTCGGCCATCGCCTCCCAGTCCGGCTGGTCCGCGGCCGGGGCCGGCGCGAACAGCTGCCCCTGCTCGGGCTGGTTCGGCTGCTGCGGGGGCCACTGCCCCCCGGCCGCGCCCGGAGCCGCGGGCTCCTGCTGGTACGGGTTCGGCTGCCCCTGCTGCGGGAAGCCGTAGCCGCCGTCGGCTATCGGCCCGGAGGGGTAGCCGTAGCCGCCCTGCGCGGGCGGGCCCGGCGGGGAGCCGTAGCCGCCGGACGCGGGCGGCCCCGGCGGGAACCCGTAACCGCTGCTCCCCGGGGAGGGCTCGGGCTGCGGGTTGCTGGGGGGAATCGCGTCGCTCATGCCACGGATGCTAAGTCACGCCCCCGCCGCGATGAACGGCCCGGTACTGATCGGGCCCCGGGGACGCGACCCGACCCGTCCCGACCTGCCCTAGTGCTGGGGCAGCTGGATCACGGGGAAGCTGCCCGTCGCCGTCGGCGCGTGCTCCGGCAGCCACAGCACCGCCACCGCGCCGGCCGCGGAGCCCTCGCGGTCCGCCCCGCCCGGAGCGGCCACGTTGCGGAAGGTCAGCCGGGCGCCCAGGACCCGCGCCTGCCCCTCCGCGATGGTCAGCCCCAGCCCGTGCCCCACGCCCGCGCGGTCCGTCGATCCGGTGCGGAAGCGGCTCGGCCCCTCGCGCAGCAGGGCCTCCGGGAAGCCCGGACCGTGGTCCCGGACCCGTACGACCCGGCCCTCGACGTCGACCTGGACCGGCGGCTGCCCGTACCGGGCGGCGTTGGCCAGCAGGTTGCCCAGGATCCGCTCCAGCCGCCGCGGGTCGGTGCTGACGATCTCGTCCGCGACGATCCGTACGGTCGCCTCGGGCATCAGCGCCGTCACCCGGCGGCTCACGAACTCGCCCAGCGCCACTTCCTGGAGCTCCGCCCGCTCGGACGCGCTGTCCAGCCGGGCCACCTCCAGCACGTCCTCGACCAGGGCGCGCATCGCCTGCGCCCGGTCCCGCACCAGCTCGGTCGGCCGCCCCGGAGGCAGCAGTTCCGCTGCGGTCAGCAGGCCCGTCACCGGGGTCCGCAGCTCGTGCGCGATGTCCGCGGTCACCCGCCGCTCGGCCTCCAGCCGCTGCTGGAGGGCGTCGGCCATGGCGTCCACCGCCCGGGCCAGGTCGTCGGTCTCGTCCCGTACGACTCCGCCGACCGCGTCCCGGACCCGTACCTCGGGATCCCCGTGGGCCACCCGCTGCGCGGCGGCGGCCGCCTTGCGCAGCCGGCGCGAGATCTGCCCGCCGATGAGCACGCCGAGCGCCGAGCCGCCGATCACCACGGCGAGGGAGCCGACGACCAGGGCCCGGTCCAGGTCGCGCACCATGTTGGCGCTCTCCCGGAACTGGCTGTGCAATGACAGCGCCTGCCCGTTGCCGAGCGGCACCGCCGCCCAGACCTCCTGGATCCCGCCCGGGGTCTCCTGGACGTAGGTCCCGCGCCGCCCCGACTGCACCTTCTGCCGCAGCTGGGAGGGCAGGTCGGGGTCGTTGATCTTGAAGCCGAGGGGCGGCTTGCGCCCGGCGTCGACAATGCGGGACATGAACTGGACGCGGTCCAGCTGCACCTCGCGGGCGCTCTCCAGCATCGACACCCGGGCAGCGCTGTGCACCACCAGACTCAGCGCGACCGCGGTGAGCGCGCCGACGGCGGCGATGGCGAGTG
Organism: Streptomyces sp. NBC_01408; assembly: GCF_026340255.1. Lineage (GTDB taxonomy): Bacteria > Actinomycetota > Actinomycetes > Streptomycetales > Streptomycetaceae > Streptomyces. Next base: position 1,987,319 of record NZ_JAPEPJ010000001.1, read on the forward strand.
TGATCTTCCAGCGGATCCCGGTACGGAGGGTGAAGCGCCTCATGGTTTGAGCTTGTATCCGAAGCCCCGGACCGTCTCGATCCGGTCCTGTCCGATCTTCGTGCGCAGCCGCTGGACGTGGACGTCGACGACCCGGGTGTCGCCGCCCCAGTCGTAGTCCCAGACCCGCTCCAGCAGCCGGTCGCGGGACAGGACGGTGCCGGGCGCGGAGGAGAACTCCAGCAGCAGCCGCATCTCCGTCGGGGTCAGGGCCACGGCCGCACCCGCCTTGCGCACCTCCATGCCCTCCGTGTCCACCTGGAGGTCGCCGAAGCTGAGCACCCCGCGCTCCCCGGCCGGTCCCTCGTCGCCGCCCGCGCCGCCGTTCTGCGGGCCGCCGGCGTGGCCGAAGCGGCGCAGCACCGCGCGGATCCGGGCGACGAGCACCGAGCCGTCGAAGGGCTTGGTGACGTAGTCGTCGGCGCCCGCCTCCAGGCCCAGCACCACGTCGATGGAGTCGGCGCGCGCCGACAGCATGATCACGGGGACGGTGGACTCGTCGCGGATGCGCCGGCACAGGCTCACGCCGTCCATGCCGGGGACCATCACGTCGAGCAGCGCGATGTCGGGGCGGTCGGCCCGGAAGGACTCCAGGCCGGACAGGCCGTCGGGCATGGCGGTGACCACGAACCCGTCGCGCTCCAGCGCCAGGGTCGTGGCCTCACGGATGACGTCGTCGTCCTCCACGAACAGGACATGGGTCTCGGCCATACGGAAGACTCGCCTCGGTCCTTCGGTACTCGGTTCTTCGGTGTTGAGTTCTCGGGTGTTCGGTGCTGCCGGGTTCAGTTCTTCTGACTCGTGGCCGGGGCGGGCTGCCCGCCGTCGACCACGTTGCTGTACTCCGAGTGCACCCGGTCCTGCTCGGTGAACTTCTCCCCGTTCCAGCGGTACGTGATCACGTCCTCGCCCGACGGATAGGAGAGCGGCTCGCTCTTTCCGTAGACCGGCTTCGTGACGACCAGGTCGCCCCGGTCGATCTCCGCGTAGACGGGTGGCTGTTCGTCCGAGAACACATTCTCGTACGTTCCGCCGTCCGCGCGATACACGTACGAGCCCCGGCCCAGCGCGTCCGCGCAGGACAGCACGTTCACCACGATGTCGACGACGGTGTTCCCGGTGACCCGCCCGTAGCTCACGTCCACCGGGTACTCCTTGCCCGTGCAGGGCTTGAGTTCCCGCTTGACGTCGGCGCTGACCTTGGGGTCCGCCCTGAGCAGTGCGACCGGGTCGACCTTCTTCGCGGGCCTGCCGGAGGCGGCGGCGGAGGCCCCGGAGGAGGCGTCGGGCGAATCGGAGGCGGAGGGCTCGGCGTGCTCGGAGGCCGCGGACTGGACGGCCTTGGACATGGCGTCCGTACGGGCGGGACCGCCGTCGCGCAGGCCGGTGCCGCCCGTGGAGCAGCCGACGGCCAACAGCGCCGAGCCGACGAGGACGACCGTCCCCGCCGACATCAGCGCCAGTGAACTCCTGTCAGTCAGGCCTTGGCCATTCAGGCCGCGCACCGCTCACGCCCCTCGTACCGGATGGTGTGGTCCCCGCGTTCCAGCGCGCGCATGTCCAGGTCCCGGCTCTCCAACTCCTGCCGGAGGCGGGCCAGTGCGCGGTGCAGGGTGCTCTTCACGGTTCCCGCCGACATTCCGAGCGCCGCGGCCGTCTCCTCGGTGCTCATCTGCTCCCAGTGTCGCAGCACCACGACGCTGCGCTGCTTGGGCGCGAGGACCTTGAGGATGTCCATCAGCAGGGCGCGGTCGGCGCGCTGGTCCGAACCGTCCTCGACGGAGGCGTCGGGGAGCTGCTCGGTGGGGACTTCTTCGAGCTTGCGGGCACGCCACCACTCGGTGCGGGTGTTGATCATGACGCGGCGGAGGTAGGCGTCGGCCAGGGACTTGTCGGCGATGCCGTCCCAGCGGCCGTAGGTGCGCACGAGGGCGGTCTGCAGGAGGTCCTGGGCGTCGGTGGGGTCCGGGACCAGGCGCCGGGCACTGCGCAGCAGGGCGTCCTGCCGGGTGCGTACGTACTCTTCGAATTCGAGTACCTCGCCGTGCGCCATCTCAGACCGCCTCCGTTCCGTTCAACCGCTCGTCCGCTGGCTTACGGATCTGAAGGTACGGAGGGGTTGTCACGGGCCTGTGCGGGCCAGCCTTCGGTGGACGCACGGACAGCCATAGGTTATGTAACAGCGCCCTTGAGCTGCAGTTTCCCGGCCGGAAGCGGAATCTTCGAGTCAGTTTCGAGTGCCTCCGCGACCCCTGCGCATCACGCCCCGTCCACGCCTGGACCGGGCCCCGCGACCGTCTGCGGAAGCCGGTACATCCCTCCGGGCAGAGGCTCCACCAGCCCGTCGGAGACCAGCCCGTCCAAGGCCCGGGCGCGCTGCACCGGCTCGTCCCAGACCGTGTCCAGCACAGCTTGCGGAACCGCGCCCACCGCCTCCCGGAGCAGGGCGAGCAGTTTGCCGCGCACCTGCCGGTCGGTCCCCGCGTACGTCTGCCCGCGCCGCGGCGGCCCCTCGTGCGCGGGCTTCCCTGCGAGGCGCCACGCGCACAGCCCGGCCACCGGGCAGCGGGCGCAGTCCGGGCTCTTGGCCGTGCACACCAGCGCGCCCAGCTCCATCGACGCCGCCGCCCAGCGTGCCGCGACGTCCTCGTCCTCGGGCAGCAGGGCCCGCGCCAGGCGCCGTTCGGCGGCGGTGGTGGCGTTCGGCGGGTACTCGACCCCGGTGGTGGTCCGGGCGAAGACCCGCCGGACGTTGGTGTCGAGGACGGCGTGCCGCTGCCCGTACGCGAACGAGGCCACGGCGGCGGCCGTGTACTCGCCGATGCCGGGCAGCGAGAGCAGCTGCGCGTGCTCCCTGGGTACGTCGCCCCCGTGCCGCTCCGTTATCGCCAGCGCCGCGCCGTGCAGCCGCAGCGCCCTGCGCGGGTAGCCGAGCCGCCCCCAGGCCCGTACGGCCTCGCCGGGGGCCTCGGCGGCCAGGTCGGCGGGCCGGGGCCAGCGGGCGAGCCACTGCTCGTAGACCGGCAGGACCCGGCTGACGGGGGTCTGCTGGAGCATGAACTCGCTGACCATGACCCCCCAGGGGCCAGCCTCGGGACGGCGCCAGGGCAGGTCGCGGGCGTGCTCGTCGAACCACGCGATGACGGGGGAGTGCAGGGCGTGGGAGGCGTCGGTGACGGGGGCGGTGTCAGGGACGTCGGGGACGCCGGGGACGCCGGGGGTCTCGGGGGAGGAAGTGGGGGATGCAGTCATGGCAATCGGCATCCTGGCACGTTTCACACCTCACGTGCCGGGCCCGGACCGGTGAACCAGACGGCGGCGCGGATCCCGCTCGCCCGCATGGCGGCAGTGATTGTACTGATCGGACCGGTGAGCACCAGGACGACGAGCCCGGCCACTGCGCCGCCCAGCAGCAGGCCCACTGCGACGTCGTGCGGGTAGTGCACGCCGACGAAGACCCGGGAGAAGGCCATGAGCAGCGCGAGCGGCACGGTCAGCAGCGCGAGACGGCGTACCGCCAGGGTCAGCGCGACGGCGGCGGCGCCCGCGATGGCCGCATGGTTGCTGGGGAAGGACCAGTCGCCGGGGGCCGGGCACGCGATGAGCGAGGCCGCCGCCCCGGCCACGGCGCGGCAGGGCCGCTCCTCGTCCACGACGGACTTCAGCGACTCCGAGGCGGCGTACGCGACGGCGGTGGCCGGCGGCGCGAGGACGGCGAGTGCCACCGCGCGGTTGCCGCGGCTGCAGCGGGCCCGCCACCAGACGGCTATGAAGAGCGCGCCGAAGAGCAGGAGTCCGTACTCCGTCCACACTTCGAAGACCGACCGGACCCAGGAGGGTGTCGTGTGGGCGAAGTCGGTGATGTCGCGGTAGAGGCCGGAGCTGTTCATGGTTACCGACCGTACTCAGGCCGGAATCACCTCCGCGTCGGACCGGTGGCCGGATCTTGGCGTTCCGGATTGCGCCCGCAGGATGATCATCGGCAAATCGAGGCCGTTGCGCGGCATGTGGGGCACTGATCGGGTCCCGGACTCTCGTAAAGTTCCGTCCGTGGGATCTCTGCGCAATCCGGTCGGGCCGCTCCCCTCCTCCATCTACTGGCGACGGAGGGCTGTGATGGCTTCCGTTGTCGCGCTCCTCTCCGTCCTCGCCCTGTGGGTCGTCACATCCGGCGGGGGGAAGACGAGTACGAACGGAAAGGGCCAGGGCCACCCCGATCCCGTCACCTCGATCACCCCCGGCCCGGCCGGGACGGGGCCGGCGATCAGTCAGGCCCCGGGCGGGCGCACGGAGTCGGGCGGCGGCACCACGGGGTCCGAGGGCGGCGGCTCCGCCGGCACCGGCAAGAACGGCGAACCGGGCAGCGGTACGGGTTCCGGATCCGGCTCGGGCTCGGCCTCCGGCGGCGCGGCGGCCGGCGCGGGCGGCGGCCCGGACCAGGTTCCGGCGGACTCCGGCCTTCCCACCTGCGCGCCGAGTGCGCTGCAGTGGGAGGTCAAGAGCGCGAAGAACGAGTACGAGGCGAACGAGAAGCCCCGTCTCGAACTGATCGCCCGCAACATCTCCGGCACCACGTGCAAGGCCGACCTCGGCCCCAAGCAGGCGGTCCTGACCATCCTTCAGGCCACGAGCAGCAAGGCCGTGTGGTCCTCGGCGGACTGCCCGGCGGGCGCGGGCAACGTCTTCTTCCGCATCCCCGCGCAGGGCGAGTCGAAGCAGTCGCTGGACTGGGACCGCAAGTTCAGCGCGGCGGGCCAGTGCCAGTCGCCTCCGGCGGGGTCGGCGGCGGCGGACACGTACGTGGTCGAGGTCAAGGCCCCGGGCATGCCGGTCGCCCGGACCTCGTTCGTCCTGAAGCAGGACTGACAGCCGGGGGCTCCGCCCCCGGACCCCCGCGCCTCAAACGCCGGCGGGGCTGGAGATTCAGCCTCGCCGGCGTTTGAGGCGCGGGGTTCGGGGGCGGAGCCCCGACAGCGGCGCGCAGCCGAAGACCGGGCAGCGGCGCAGCCCAGACGCTAGACGTAGCGTTCGAGGATCGAGGACTCCGCCAGGCGGGACAGGCCCTCGCGGACGCTGCGCGCACGCGCCTCGCCCACGCCGTCGACCGTCTGCAGGTCGTCCACGCTGGCGGCGAGCAGCTTCTGCAGGCCGCCGAAGTGCTCCACGAGGCGCTCGATGATCGCGCCCGGCAGCCTCGGTACCTTCGCCAGCAGCCGGTAGCCGCGCGGCGACACCGCCGAGTCCAGGGTCTCGGGCGAGCCCGTGTACCCCAGCGCCTTCGCGACGATGGCCAGCTCCAGCAGCTCCGGATGCGTCAGCGCGTCCAGCTCGGCCAGGGCCTCGTCCACCGTGCGGGAACGCTTCGCCGTCGGCTCCGGCACGTAGTCCCGGATGACGAGCTCCCGCTCCTGCTCGATCCCGACCGTCAGCTCGTCCAGCTGGAGCGACAGCAGTCGCCCGTCCGTGCCCAGTTCGACCACGTACTCGGCGATCTCGGTCGCGATCCGGCGGACCATTTCCAGCCGCTGCGCGACCGCGGTCACATCGCGGACCGTGACCAGGTCCTCGATCTCCAGCGCCGACAGCGTGCCCGCGACCTCGTCCAGCCGCAGCTTGTACCGCTCCAGCGTGGCCAGCGCCTGGTTCGCCCGGGACAGGATCGCCCCGGACTCCTCCAGGACGCGGCGTTCGCCGTCCACGTACAGCGCGATCAGCCGCATCGACTGCGACACGGACACGACGGGGAACCCGCACTGCTTGGAGACCCGGTCGGCGGTGCGGTGCCGGGTGCCGGTCTCCTCGGTGTGGATCGACGCGTCCGGCACCAGCTGCACACCGGCCCGCAGGATCTTGGTGATGTCCTTGTCGAGGATGAGCGCGCCGTCGAGTTTGCACAGCTCGCGCAGCCGGGTCGCGGTGAACTCCACGTCCAGGACGAAGCCGCCGGTGCACATCGCCTCGACGCTCTTGTCCATGCCGAGGACGATGAGGCCGCCGGTGTTGCCGCGGACGATCCGTTCCAGGCCGTCACGCAGCGGCTGACCAGGTGCGACCGCGCTCAGCGAGGCCCGCATCATGGCCTCCTGCTTGGAGCTCGCGCCCGACTTCCCGGATGCTGCTGCCCCGTCCTTGGCTGCCACTGCACTCCTCCGGTCGCGGGTTGCGCCGCCCAGCGCCGCGGGCACGAGGACGTGCGTACGGCCGGGCGGACCAGCCCAAAGTCTACCGGCGCACGCTGTGGCCCCGCCGTGGCTTGGCCAGGTAGGCCCGCGGGGGACCCCGTAAGGGCCCCTGACCAGCGGCGCGACCGGATCCGGGGTGATCTCGGCCCCGCCCGGCCATCGCCCGGGACTGTCCAGCCATCGCCCGGCAGGGTCTAGTCGGCTGCGCGCTCCTTGGCCGGCGTACGCGACCGCCCGCGCGGCAGGACCCGTAGCGCATCGCCCATGTCGGCCACCTCGATGACCTTCATCCCGGCCGGCACCTTGCCCGGATCGGCCGGCACCAGGGCGTGCGTGAACCCCAGCCGGTGCGCCTCCGCGAGCCGCCGCTGTACGCCGGTCACGCGCCGCACCTCACCGGCCAGCCCCACCTCCCCGATGGCGACGAGGTTCTTGGGGAGCGGGACGTCACTGGCGGCCGAGGCCAGCGCCAGCGCGATCGCCAGGTCGGCGGCCGGTTCGGTGAGCTTCACCCCGCCCACCGTGGCGCTGTAGATGTCCCGCTTGCCGAGCGCCGTGATCCGGCCGCGCTGCTCCAGCACCGCCAGCATCATCGACACGCGGGAGGTCTCCAGGCCCGAGGTCGTGCGCCGGGGGGAGGGGATCTGCGAGTCCACCGTCAGCGCCTGTACCTCGGCGACCAGCGGGCGCTTGCCCTCCAGGGTCACGGTCAGGCAGGTCCCGGGCACGGCCTCGGCACGCCGGGTCAGGAACAGCCCGCTCGGGTCGGCGAGCCCGGTGATGCCCTCGTCGTGCAGCTCGAAGCAGCCGACCTCGTCGGTGGCCCCGTACCGGTTCTTGATGCCGCGCACGAGCCGCAGCCGGGCGTGCCGGTCGCCCTCGAAGCTCAGCACCACGTCGACCAGGTGCTCCAGGAGCCGGGGGCCGGCGATGGCCCCGTCCTTCGTCACGTGGCCGACGAGGAGGGTGGACATCCCGCGCTCCTTGGAGGCCCGGATCAGCGCCCCGGCCACCTCGCGGACCTGGGCCATGCCGCCGGGCGCGCCGTCGATCTCGGGCGAGGCGACGGTCTGTACGGAGTCCAGGATCAGGAGGGAGGGCTTCACGGCGTCGAGATGCCCGAGCACCGCCGACAGGTCGGTCTCCGCGGCGAGGTAGAGGTGGTCGTTCAGCGCGTTGATCCGGTCGGCCCGCAGCCGCACCTGGCTCGCGGACTCCTCACCCGTGACGTACAGGGTGCGGTGCTCGTCGCTGGCCGCCTTCGCCGCCACGTCCAGCAGCAGCGTCGACTTCCCGACGCCGGGCTCCCCGGCGAGCAGCACCACCGCGCCGGGCACGAGCCCGCCGCCGAGGACGCGGTCGAGCTCGTCCACGCCGGTGCTGCGCGCGGCCGCCGTCCGGCCGTCGACCTGCGCGATCGGCACGGCGGCCGTCGACACCCGGCCCGCGGCCGTGGTGCGCACGGCGGGCGCGCCCATCTCCTCGACGGTGCCCCACGCCTGGCACTCGGGACACCGCCCGAGCCACTTCGCGGTCGTCCAGCCGCACTCGGTACAGCGGTAGGACGGCCGGTCCTTGGCGGATGAACGAGCAGTACGGGCAGCCATGGCGCCCACCGTAGCCGTCCGTACTGACAGAGCCGCCGGGCGGTGGGTCCGGCGGGGCCCGGCGGCTCGGTGAGGGGTGCCGGTGGGGCCAGTGGGGCGTCCGCGTCAGGGCGCGTGTCAGCGGAGCGCCGATCTGTTCACCCGTAAGGACTAAAAGTGCTGAAGGCTTCCGAGGCGCCACGGGCGTGCCGCCTACGGTCGCCAGGTGAACAGCAGCAACCAGGCACACTCCTCATCGCGCACCGGCGCACACCGGGCGCAGGGGCGCACACCCCTTGAAGGGGAGCAGCCGCCCCCCTTCCGGCACGAGCCCTATCTGGACGGCCTGTTCACCTACTGCCTGTCGGTCCTGTGTGACCACGACACCGCCACCGACGTGCTGGGCGATGTCCTCGCAGTGGCGGAACGTCACCCCAACCGCTGCCCCGACGAGGGCGAGCGGCGGGCCTGGCTGTACGCCCTGGCCCGTTGGGGCTGCCTGCGACGCCTGGCCGAGCAGCGGCGCGCCCGGCAGGGAGCGCATTGCGCCGGGCGTGCGCCGGAGCGCACGAATTCCGGCCGTGCGCCGGGTGCTGACACCGACCCCGCCGGGGTTTCCGGAGCCCGGCGCACCCTTGACGTGAGCGCGTACCGCCGTACCGAGCTGGCCCGGCTCGCCTGGCCGGAGGCCGCCGGGACCACGCCCGAGCAGCGCGAGGCCCTCGAACTCGCCGTACGCCACCGCCTCGGCGTGCCCGAGCTGGCCGCCGTCCTCGGTACCGCCCCCACCACTGCCCGGGAGCTGCTGTCCGGCGCCGCCTGCGAGGTCGAGCGCACCCGCGCCGCCCTCGCCGTGGTCGAGACCGCCGGCTGTCCCACCGTGTCCCGCCTCACCGGCGAGGAGGGTGACGGCGGCGTGCTGCTGTCCACCACCCTGCGCGCCGAGCTCGTCCGCCACGTCGACGACTGCCCGCGATGTCGCCGTGTCGCCGAACGCCTCGGCGCCGCGGCCCCCTGGCCCGGCTCCGGCGGCATCGACACCGCCGCCCTCCCGCTGGTCCCGGCCCCGCGCACCGCCATCCACGCGGCGATGCTCCGCTCCGGTGGACGCCGCCGCCGGCCCGGCCCGCGCTTCGACCGCACCGGCTTCCCGATGGACCCCAAGGACCGCGCCGCCCGCCGCGACCGGCTGCGCGCCCGGGCGGTGACCACCACCGTGGTCGCCACCGTCGTCGCCGCCCCGGTCCTGGCGCTGTGGGCCGCGTACCGCGGCGCCCCCAGCACCGGCGAACCCGTCGGCGGCGGAGCCGCCCGTATCTCCGCCAGCGAGTCCGAGCTCCCGCCGCCGCTGGCGGCCGGCCGGCCCCTCACGGCGTACGAGAACGCCGGCAACGCGGCCACCACCATCGGCGGACCCGGCTTCGCCCCTGGCAGCGCCGCCCCCGACGTCTCCGTCGAGGTGATCAGTACGGGCCCCCCGGCCACCCCCGACCGGGCCGGCGCCCCCGGCCGCCTCACCGTGGCGGCGGCCTCCGAAGGGGCCGTCACCCTGCTCACCCTCACCGCCTCGGGCGGCGGCCCCGTGGACTGGCGGCTCTGGTCCGACGCCCCCTGGCTGCGCGCCGACCGGACCGCGGGCACGCTGGCCCCTGGAGAATCGGTCACCCTGCGGATCGTGGTGGACCGCGAAGCCCAGCCCGTGGGCGCCTGGACCGCCCGGGTCGGGGTGGATCCCGGCGGCGCGGTGGTCTCCGTACGGGGCCGCGGGCGCCCGGCACCGACGCCGCCCAGGCCGACGCCCCCGCCGCCGCCGGACCCCACGGAACCGCCGCGGCCCACGCCGACCCCCACGCCGACGCCGACCCCCACGGAGCCGACGCAGCCCCCGACGCCCACGCCGACCCCGACGGATGGCTCAGGCGGAACGGTTTCCCCGCCACCGGAGCCGACCGACGCGCCGGGGCCCGCGGGGCCGTAGGGGCAACAGGGGCCGGTCGGGCCGCGCGGGACCCGTAGGGCCGGAGTGGACCCGTAGGGCCGTGGGACCCGTAGGGCCGCAGCGGCCGTAGGGCTCGGGCGATCCGGGGCGCGCGCGGCGCTAGGCGGCCGGAGTGGGCGGGACCGGGTCGGCCGGGTGCGGGGCCATCGGCAGCAGGGAGGCCAGCCGTGCCTCGCACAGCTTCACGAGCGCCTCGTACCCCTCCTTGCCCATCAGCTCCGTCAGCTCGGGGCGGTACGACACGTACACCGGGTCCCCGGCGCCGTGCGCGGAGGTGGCCGACGTGCACCACCAGTGCAGATCGTGGCCGCCCGGGCCCCAGCCGCGGCGGTCGTACTCACCGATCGACACCTGGAGCACCCGGGTGTCGTCGGGCCGGTCGATCCAGTCGTACGTGCGGCGGATCGGCAGCTGCCAGCAGACGTCGGGCTTGGTCTCCAGCGGCTCGCGGCCCTCCTGCACCGCCAGGATGTGCAGCGAGCAGCCGGCCCCGGCGGGGAACCCCGGCCGGTTCAGGAAGATGCACGCGCCGTCCCAGCGACGGGTCTGCTTCTCCCCGTCGTCGTCATGCTGGGTCCACCCGGTCTCGCTGCCGACGTCGTGGAACTGCCACAGCTCGGGCGTCAGCCGCGCCACGTGCTGCGCCACGCGCTTCTCGTCGTCCTCGTCGGAGAAGTGCGCGCCGAGCGTGCAGCAGCCGTCGTCGGCCCGGCCCACCTGGATGCCCTGGCAGCCGCTGCCGAAGATGCAGGTCCAGCGGGAGGTCAGCCAGGTCAGGTCGCAGCGGAAGATCTGCTCGTCGTCGGCGGGGTCGGGGAATTCCACCCAGGCCCGGGGGAAGTCGAGGCCCTTCTCGTCGGCCACCACGACGCTCTTGGGCTTGTTTTTGGGCTTGTCCTTGGGCTTGTTCCCGGACCTGCCGCCGGCGCCCGTGTCCTTCTGCGACCGGGTCTTGTTGGCCTTCTTCGAATTTGGCACAACCCCAGCCTAAGCGCCCCTTCCTCAACCCCCGCGCGTTCCTCGCAGTAGCGTTTCCCCCTATGAGACTCGGTGTCCTCGATGTGGGTTCGAACACGATCCATCTGCTGGTGGTGGACGCGCACCCCGGTGCGCGCCCGCAGCCGGCGCACTCGCACAAGGTGGAGATGCGGCTGGCGGAGCTGCTCGACGAGGCGGGCGCGGTCACTCCAGAGGGCGTGGAGCGGCTCGTTTCGGTCATTCGCGGCGCGGTGCAGGCCGCGGAGGACAAGGGCTGCGAGGACGTCCTCCCCTTCGCGACCAGTGCCGTGCGCGAAGCCACGAACGCGGACGAGGTCCTGGCCCAGGTGAAGCTGGAGACCGGCGTCGACCTGCCCGTGCTCAGCGGCGAGGACGAGGCCCGGCTGACGTTCCTGGCGGTCCGGCGCTGGTTCGGCTGGTCGGCCGGGAAGCTGCTGGTCCTCGACATCGGCGGCGGCTCGCTGGAGATCGCGTACGGCATCGACGAGGACCCCGACACGGCCGTCTCCCTCCCCCTGGGCGCGGGCCGCCTCACCGCGGGCTGGCTCCCGGGGGACCCGCCGGACGCCGCGGACATCCGGGCCCTACGCCGTCACGTGCGGGCCCAGATCGCCCGTACGGTCGCCGGGTTCAGCCGCTTCGGGGCGCCGGACCACGTGGTCGCGACGTCGAAGACCTTCAAGCAGCTGGCCCGCATCGCGGGCGCGGCCCGCTCGGCGGACGGCCTGTACGTCCAGCGGGACCTGACCCGCAAGTCCCTGGAGGAGTGGGTCCCGCGCCTGGCGGCCATGACGACGGCGCAGCGCTCGGCCCTGCCGGGCGTCTCGGAAGGCCGCGCGAACCAGCTCCTGGCGGGCGCGCTGGTCGCGGAGGGCGCGATGGACCTCCTGGGGGTCGAGGAACTCGAAATCTGCCCCTGGGCCCTGCGCGAGGGAGTCATCCTCCGCCGCCTGGACCACCTCCCGGCCTCGCCGGAGGTGTGAGGGGAGTACGGGGTCCTGCGCGGGGCGGGGCGTCCTGCGGAGCGGGGGCTTCGGGGGGCCTGTGCCTGTGGGGCCTGATCAGGGATGGTTTGGGGGTTTCCCGTCAGTCCCATCGTCTTGCCGTGTCGGGCCGGCCCCTCAAGGGCGCTCACTGCGTTCGCGTCGCTTCGCGATGGCCTGCGGCCACCCTTGACCGGCCGTCCCGACACGGAAAGACAGGACTGTCGGGAAGCCCCCAAAAGGACGGTTACCTGGGACAGACCGAGGAGCGGGGTGGCCAGGGACGGGCGGCCCGGGTGCCCGAGGGTCCGACCGAGCCCGGGCGGACCGCCCCGCGCCCCCGGCCGGGAGCAGGGCCGGCCCTGAGCCTGGCCGAGAGCAGGGGCGGCCCAGCCGGAGCGAGACGGTGACCAGACCCCCGGCAGGAGCGGGCAGCGCGTCTGACCGGTGCGCACTCCTCCCGTCTCGGCGTCCGCGGGCCGTCTGGGGCTGGGCGTCAGCCGCCGCAGAGCGGTCCACGCAGCCCGATGACGGCGGCGAACGGTCGTCTGCGGCTGAGGGACGCAGCCCGCCGGGCTGCCGGGCGCTCCGCCGACTTCATTGGGTGCCCGCGATCGGCACGGTTGCCGTGGGGGCATCGAGCCACGGTGTGTGTCGTCCGTCGGAGGTGACCGTCATGCCGTACCTCTCGACCCCCGGGCGGCCGGCTGCAGACCACCAGGAGTGGGCAGCCGCGATCTCGTCCCAGAGGCGTCGGGGCCCGTACTGGCCGGTGGCGAAGGTTTTGGCCTGCATGCCATCCCAGTCGACGGAGGCCCAGCTGTCTCCGGTGATGTCGGCGAGCCAGAGCCGGACGGGCGCATGCTCGCCGGACGTGTCCCAGGTGTGCCATACGTCGCGGATGCTGAGTCCGAGGTGGAACTGGGCGTCGAGGTCGTCTCCTGCCACGTCCCATGGGGACAGCGCGGTGGTGCACGTGTCAGGGGTCTGGCCGGGCTTGAGTACGTCGTCCAGGTCCGTGGCGACGCGCTGCGTGGAGATCAGCATGTACGAGCCGTGGGCGGCGAACCGGCCGATGGCTCCGCCATCAGCCTGCTTCTCGAGGGCCAGGGTTCCGTAGCAGACCCAGGGGCTGTCCCATGGGGTGACGATGCGGCCACCGGGCTCCGTCTGTGTCAGCCAGCTCACCGGTACGGAACGTACGGAGCACGTGGCGAGGATGTGGCTGTACGGGGCGAGGTCCGGCCAGCCCTCCGTGCCGTCGGCCGTGACCACCTTGGGGCGGTGGCCGGCGGCACGCAGGGAATGGCGCGCGAGGACCGAGAGTTCGGGCACGTTGTCGAGCGACACGACCTGGCCGTCGGAGCAGCGGGCACACAGCAGAGCCGTGTTGAACCCCGTGCCCGTCCCGATCTCCAGGACACGGCTGTTTGCTGTCAGCCGTGCATCCTCCAGCAGCCGCACCACGGTGCTCGGCGCGGAGGCCGACGAAAGCGGAACTCGCGCGCCGCCGAGGACCGTGAACTCGGTGATGAGCGGCTGGTCGCTGTACGCGGCAGCCTCCCAGGCCTCTGGTTCTGATGTCCGGTCGAGCGGCCGATGGCCACCATCTCCGTCGCGAACCCACACGAGGGCGGGAAGGAATGTGCTGCGGGGGGTGGCGGCGACGATGGCCGGCCACGGCTCGGCAGCGGGCCGCCCCAGGGTCGCGGTGATGCCGGCGAGGAGGCTCTCGATCCCCATGTTCTCTTCCTCCCTTGCTACTTCTTGGGCGGGGGTGGTGGTGGCGGAGGCGGGGGTGGTGGCGGAGGAACCGGTCGGTTGGGCTGGTGTCCGTCGTCGCCGATCGGCGACCTGTGCTTGCCCATGGGCTTCCTCTCCTACCCGCCCTCGTTCGGGGCGGATGGCTCGATGTTGTCGACGGCTGTGGAGAATTCGCGGCCGGAAGCGCCCCGGATGTAGGCCAGCTCCATCCAGTGGTGGTGGCCGGAGTCCGAGACGTCCTCGTTGATCACGGCCATCAGCTCCCCCTCAAGACCCGACGCGATGTCACGTACCTGGCGGCGCAGTAGTCGGTGGGGAACGTACTCGTACCGGTCACTCATCGGACGGCGTATCGACGGAGTCGATGAAGCGCTCCCAGCCGACGCGTGCGCGGTCGAGGAGATCCTGGCTGGGCCCGGGTACGGGCGCCAGTTTCGGTACGGGGGCGAGCCGGGCGGTCATCTCAGGCAGTTCACGAGTGGGGTCATGGACCATTCGGATGGTCATGGATCCTCCGTGCCGTCGTCAGTGGGCAGGCTGCCCGGCTCAGTCGTTGTCTGCATTACAGAGTCGTCCTGGAAGAGGCATCCCGCGAGGACTTCTGAAGGTCTTCTTGACGCCCGTAAGGGGACTTCTGTTGGTTCCGCTGGGTGAATGGTGGCCCTTCTGGGGACTTGTTTGAGACAGTGGTCATCCATCCGACGCTGTACGGAGGTTGAGCGTGCCAAGGTCACCCGGGAACGTCCGCTTCAAGGCCGCTCGCATGGCTGCCGGGTACGTCTCGCAGCAGGCCCTCGTCCATGCGCTCGCCGAGCGAGGCCTCTCCATCGATGTTCGGCAGGTCCGGCGGTGGGAATCCGACACGCCGCCGTGGCCGTACCCCGGGGCGCAGCAGGCGTTGACCGAGCTACTCGGCCAGGACGTTGAGTCACTCGGCTTCACGCCGCCCGCCGGGCACGATCGTGCCGTCACGAGCCGCGTGGCGCGCGTCGCGTCTCCTGGCTCCTCGCCGAGGGTTTCCATGCAGAACGCCGCCTCGACGCAGCCGGCCAGCGCGGCCGCTGACTACCTGGCCGTGACACGGGCACACCGGCGCCTCTACTGGACCGTCGCCCCGGCCGTGCTCCACCCTGCGGTCAGTGCCCATGCGGCGCTCGGTGGCGCACTCCTGCCTGCCACCGCCGGGGCGACTCGGCAAGCTGTCGCCACTGCGCTGGCCGAGTCCTTTCTCCTCGCCGGGCGCATCGAGTTCTTCGATCTACGTGAGCCCCAGCAAGCGGATGACACCTGGCTTCGCGCGCTTCAGGCGGCGGGTGAGGCGGACGACCCGCTGCTCGGCGCCGCAGTCCTTGCCCACAAGGCTTTCGTACCGGGATGGGGCGGCGACCGTGCTGGAGCCGCTGAGCGGATGCTGATGGCCCGAACCTACGCCCGCCGTGGACCGGCTTCCGGGGAGTTCCTGGCGTGGCTCGACGCGGTCGAGGCCGAGTGTGAGACGAGGTGCAAGCATCTGAGGACCGCCCTGAACCTGATCGCCCACGGCGAGGAAGTCCTGACCGCCGGGCCGGAGCACGCCTTGCCGGAGTGGATGGATTGGTTCAGCCCGGTCCGGCTGGCGGCGTTCAAGGGGAACACCCAGCTCATTGCAGGACATCTCCCGCAGGCCAGGGAGACCCTCCTTGGCGTGTTGGACACCCTCCCGGCGGACGCGGACAAGCAGCGGACAGTGGTCCTGGGCGACCTGGCAGCCGTCGAGGCAGCAGCCGGGGCGCCCGAAGCCGCCTGCGTGTACGCGATTCGTGCACTGGACCAGTTGGAGACGCATTGGTACGCCACCGGGATGGAGCGGGTCAGGGAGGCGCGGCGCGCGCTCGCCGCGTGGCAGCACGAGCAGTGCGTACGCGATCTCGATGACCGGCTCTACGGCTGGGGAACGACGCTCAGTGTGCTGACGCGTTGAACTCGGTGATCCGGTCGGGGAGGTCGAGGAGAGTGTCGATCCTGAAGGTCGGGAGTGTTGTGGCCTCTTCCGTCTCCCACTGGATGGTGGCCCAGGGGCCGCGTCGGATCAAGGCACTGTGCATGCCCGCGGCGACTGCGGGGCGCAGATCGTTGTCGACACGGTCGCCCACGTAGAGGATCTCGTCCGGGGCGAAAGGGACCGCCTTGGCCACGCGGACGAAGAACTCCGGATCCGGCTTGCTGGCTCCCCAGTCGTCCGAGGTGCCGATCAGGTCCACGTCCGTGGAGAAGAGGTGCCGGAGGATTCCTCCCGCACGGACGGTCTGGTTTCCGGCGATGCCCAGCCACAGCCCGTCGGCGCGCAGCCGGGAGAGGGCGGGGCGGACGTCGGCGTACAGGTCGCTCTCGTCGAAGTGTTCGGGCTGCCCGGCGGTCGCGCGGGCCTCGCGCTGCTCGTACAGGTCGAAGCCGGGCCGGAAGGCCTGGAAGGTCTCGCGGTAGTCGCCACCCTGGGCGATGACGGCGCCGAACATCGCGGCGAAGGTGTGCCGTGGAACGTCGAGCCAGTCGGCCCAAGTGCCGTACTCCCGGGTCTCGTCCACCAGGCACTCGCCGACATCGAAGACCACCGCGCGAATTGTCATGGGGAGAGCCTAATCCTGAGCGAGTTCGTCAGCTGCGGGTCGGCGACCATGGTCTCGCACCGCACCGCACCGCACCGCACCGCACCGCACCGCACCGCACCGCACCGCACCGCACCGCACCGCACCGCACCGCACCGCACCGCACCGCACCGCACGGCGACGGCGGCCTCGTGCCGCCGGGCCTCAGCGGAGTCGGAGCCTGCTCGTGACTCCGGCGTGGTCGGAGAGCCCACAGACCTGACGGGGTGCGGTCGGCCGGGACCTCGCCCACCCGGTCGGCCCTCAGCGCGGTGATCTTGCCGCGGAAGAGCACGTAGTCGATGCGCTGGGTGAGGCTGGAGGTGTCGTTGCGCAGGTCGGGGGCCTGGCAGCAGGCGAAGCCGGGGTGGCGGTGTCGGGTGGCGGTCCAGGCGTCCTTGAAGCCGGCGGCCCGGCGCACCCGGCGTCCCGGACCGTTCGGCAGCGTCGGCGGCTCCGCTCCGGCGGCCGTCGGGCCGGGCTCGCGTGGCGGCCGTCACGTACCGGGCGGGCGGCGGCCCCGTAACCTGTCTGCGTGGCAGAACCAGTCCGTACACCGACCGCGAAAGTCGCCCTCTCCACCGCCTCGGTCTATCCGGAGTCGACGGCGACCGCCTTCGAGATCGCCGCGCGCCTCGGGTACGACGGCGTCGAGGTCATGGTCTGGACGGATCCGGTCAGTCAGGACGTCGACGCCCTGCGGCGGCTGTCCGACCACCACCAGGTGCCGATCCTGGCCATTCACGCGCCGTGCCTTCTCATCACCCAGCGCGTGTGGTCCACGGATCCCTGGACCAAGCTCCAGCGGGCGCAGGCGGCGGCGGAGCGGCTCGGGGCGTCGACCGTCGTCGTGCATC
Organism: Streptomyces sp. NBC_01408; assembly: GCF_026340255.1. Taxonomy (GTDB): domain Bacteria; phylum Actinomycetota; class Actinomycetes; order Streptomycetales; family Streptomycetaceae; genus Streptomyces. The sequence goes on from NZ_JAPEPJ010000001.1 coordinate 2,004,352, forward strand.
CGCCCTTCCGCTGGCAGCGCCAGTACTCCCGCGACTTCGTCACCGGCATCTGGCGGATGGCGGACGAGACCGACGTGCGGTTCGCCGTCGAGAACATGTACCCCTGGCGCTACCGCGACCGCGAGATGCTCGCGTACGCGCCCGAGTGGGACGTGACGAAGGACGACTACCGGCACTTCACCGTCGACCTGTCGCACACCGCGACCGCCCGGACGGACGCCACCGCGATGATCGACCGGATGGGCGACCGCCTCGCGCACGTCCACCTCGCCGACGGAAACGGTTCGGCCAAGGACGAGCACCTGGTCCCCGGCCGGGGTACGCAGCCCTGCGCCGAGCTGCTGGAGCGGCTCGCCCGGACCTCCTTCGACGGGCACGTGGTGATCGAGGTCAACACGCGGCGGGCCATGTCCTCCGCCGAGCGCGAGGCCGACCTCGCCGAAGCCCTGGCCTACACCCGCCTGCACCTCGCCACCGCGGCCGGCACCCCCGCCACCACCCCCGGCACCCCCGCCGCCCGGCCCCCGGCCCGCCGCCCGTGACCGGGCCCGCGAAGCCGCGCCGCCGCGGCCCCGGCCGGCCCCGCCAGGACGAGGCCGAGGAGGGCCCCGGCACCCAGGAGCGCATCCGGCTCGCCGCCCGCGAGGTGTTCGCGGAGCGCGGGTACGACAAGACGTCCGTACGCGGCATCGCGAAGGTGGCGGGCGTGGACCCGGCGCTGGTGCACCACTACTTCGGCAGCAAGGAAGACCTGTTCGCCGCCGCCATCGAGGTGAGCATGGAGCCCGCCCTGGTGGTCCCGGCGATCCTCGGCGAGGGCCCGGACGGCATCGGCGAGCGGCTGGCCAGGTACTTCCTGGGGATCTGGGAGAACCCGGTCACCCGTGCGCCCCTGCTCGCCGTCCTGCGGTCGGCGCTCACCCACGAGGCCGCAGCGAAGGTCCTGCGCGGGCTGGTCCTGCGCAAGGTCCTGGAGCGGGTCGCCGCCGACCTCAAGGTCCCCGACCCGACGTTCCGCGCCGAGCTGGCCGCCTCCCACATGATCGGCATCGCGATCGTGCGCTACGTCGTCCAGGTCGAGCCCCTCGCGTCCGCGGACCCGGAGGCCATCGTCACCCTGGTCGCCCCCACGCTCCAGCGCTACCTGACCGAAGAGTGACCGCTGGCTGACCCTCGCGTCCCGGCATCCGGACGTGCCGTCCGCATCCCGGGCGGCAAGCGGTAGCCTCGTAACAGATTCCTGTCTACCGTCGCGGCCGCGGTCGGCGCAGCCGCACCCCTGGGGAGTGAACCCGATGCCCGAGCTCAGGTCCCGCACCGTCACCCACGGCCGCAACATGGCGGGCGCCCGCGCCCTTATGCGCGCGTCGGGCGTAGCGAGCGAGGACATCGGGAAGCCGATCATCGCGGTCGCCAACTCCTTCACCGAGTTCGTCCCCGGCCACACCCACCTGGCCCCGGTCGGCCGGATCGTCTCCGACGCCATCCGGGAGGCGGGCGCGATCCCGCGGGAGTTCAACACGATCGCCGTCGACGACGGCATCGCCATGGGGCACGGCGGGATGCTGTACTCGCTGCCCTCGCGCGACCTGATCGCGGACTCCGTGGAGTACATGGTCGAGGCGCACTGCGCCGACGCGCTGATCTGCATCTCCAACTGCGACAAGATCACGCCCGGGATGCTGATGGCCGCGATGCGCCTCAACATCCCCGTCGTGTTCGTGTCCGGCGGCCCGATGGAGGCCGGGCAGGCCATCCTCGTCGACGGCACCGTCCGCAAGCTCGACCTGATCGACGCCATGGTCGACGCCTCCAACGAGAACGTCTCCGACGAGGACGTGCTGCGGATCGAGGAGAATGCCTGCCCCACCTGCGGCTCGTGTTCCGGCATGTTCACCGCCAACTCCATGAACTGCCTCGCCGAGGCCATCGGCCTCGCCCTCCCCGGCAACGGCTCGGTCCTCGCCACCCACACCGCGCGCCGCGCCCTGTACGAGGACGCCGGCCGGACGGTCGTGGAGATCACCAAGCGGTATTACGAGGACGGCGACGAGTCGGTCCTCCCGCGCAACATCGCCACCCGCGAGGCCTTCGAGAACGCCATGGCCCTCGACATCGCGATGGGCGGCTCGACGAACACGATCCTGCACCTGCTGGCCGCCGCGCAGGAAGCCGGTCTGGACTACGACCTGACCGACATCGACGCCGTCTCGCGCCGCGTCCCGTGCCTGTCCAAGGTCGCGCCGAACGTCGCGCCCGGCGGCACGTACTACATGGAGGACATCCACCGGGCCGGCGGCATCCCCGCCATCCTCGGCGAGCTGCACCGCGGCGGGCTCCTCAACAAGGACGTCACCACCGTCCACTCGGACGGCCTGGAGGACTGGCTCGCGAAGTGGGACGCCCGCTCCGGCACGGCGAGCGAGACGGCCATGGAGCTGTGGCACGCGGCCCCCGGCTGCAAGCGTTCCGCCACCGCCTTCTCCCAGTCCGAGCGCTGGGACAACCTCGACCTCGACGCCGAGGGCGGCTGCATCCGCTCGGTGCAGCACGCGTACTCCAAGGACGGCGGCCTCGCCGTGCTGCGCGGCAACATCGCCGTGGACGGGTGCGTCGTCAAGACCGCCGGTGTCGACGAGTCGATCTGGACCTTCGAGGGCCCGGCCGTCGTCTGCGAGTCGCAGGACGAGGCCGTCGACAAGATCCTCCGCAAGGAGATCAAGGCGGGCGACGTCGTCGTCATCCGCTACGAGGGCCCGCGCGGCGGCCCCGGCATGCAGGAGATGCTCTACCCGACGTCCTTCCTCAAGGGCCGCGGCCTCGGCAAGGTCTGCGCCCTGGTGACGGACGGCCGCTTCTCCGGCGGCACCTCGGGCCTCTCCATCGGCCACGCCTCCCCGGAGGCGGCCTCGGGCGGCGACATCGCGGTCGTCGAGGACGGCGACCGGATCCGCATCGACATCCCGAACCGGACGATCGAGCTCCTCGTCGACGAAGCCACCCTGGCGGCCCGCCACGAGGCCCTGGGCGGCGTCTACGCCCCGAAGAACCGCGAGCGCAAGGTCTCCGCGGCCCTGCGCGCCTACGCGGCGATGGCCACCAGCGCCGACAAGGGCGCCGTCCGCGACGTGAGCCTTCTGTCCTGACGCCCCCTGCGCACCGCACGGCCCCTGCGCACCGCACGGCCCCGCCCGACCCGGTCGGACGGGGCCGTCGCGCTGTTCACCACCCGGCGGGGTTCGCGGCGTCCACCGCGAAGACCGACCCGTCGGGCGCGCTCGCGAACACCCGCCCGCCGCCGGTCACCGGCGCGGGCACCGTCGCGTTGTAGGTGCCCTGGCCGGTGCCCATCCGGGGGTCCGTCTGCCCGATCAGCCGGCCCGCCGCGGCGTCCACCGCGATCAGCCGGCCGTCCGCCGCCATCAGGTACAGCCGCCCGTCGGCGACGACCGGCCGCGACGCCGAGGCCACGGCCGTCTCCAGCCGCCACGCCTCCCGTTCCGGACCGACCGCGGTCAGCGCACCGGACATGCCGATCAGGTACGCCACCCCGTCGGGCCCGACCGCCGCCTCCGCCTGCAACTGCCCGACCGACAGCGCGGTACGCCGTACCGCGCGCGTCCCGAGGTCGACGCGCACGACCGCGCCCGTCATCCCCTGCAGATCACCGGCCAGCAGGTGCAGGCTGCCCTGCGCGACTCCGACCGGCCGGAGCATTCCCGGCGCGCGCAGCTGCCACCGCACTCCGCCGGTGGCCGGGTCGACCGCCGAGATCTGCGAGGACGCGCCGTCGTCGGCGCGCGTCGACACGTAGAGGTCCTGCCCGCCGTCGGGCTGCTCCTGGCCGGTGAACCACACGGACCCCAGCCGTCCCAAGCGCTTGTCCCAGCTCACGCCGCCGGTCTTCGCGTCGAGCGCCGTGACGTTCCCGTCCGCCGTCGCGACCAGCACGGTCGCCCCCGACGCCAGTACGCGGACGTCCGCCGCCACCTCCTTCTTCCACCGCACCGCGCCCGTGGCCGGATCCAGCGCCTGGAGCAGCCCGCTGCCGGGGCCCATGGCCAGGACGAGTCCGCCGCTCGCGACGGGCACGACCGTGGTGGCGCCCGCCGTACGCGGACCCGTACCGGGCGTGCGCACGGACCAGGTCACGCCGCCGTCGGCCTCCTCCAGCCGGGCCGCGACGAGCCCCGGCGCCGAGCAGTAGAGGGCCGCGGCCGCCCAGGAGCAGGAGGACACCGCCTTCCGGGGTCCGGCGTCGGGCAGCGAGGCCGACCAGGGGGCGGCGGCCGGCGGCTGCGTCCCGGCGGCCGGGCCGATCTGCTGCGCGGCCCCGCGCCCGCCGCTGGCCTGGCCGGCCGCGAAGTGTGCGTAGGCTCCGACGGCCCCGCCGGTCAGCAGCAGCCCGAGCGCCAGCGCCACGGCGGTCCGCCGCGGCCGCCGCCCCGGGGCCTTCACGGGGGCGGGGGGCCGTACCCGCCGGTGCGTGAGCGCGTCGGCGGCAGCCGCGGGGCCGGTCCGGGCCCCGGCCGAGAGGGGCCGGCGGGGCTGCGGGACGAAGGCCCGGGTGTCCTCGCCCGTCGGGTACGCGGCCGCCCGCAGCTCGCCGAGCAGGGCGTCGGGGGTCGGCCGGTCGGCGGGGTCCTTCGCGAGGCAGCGGGCGAGGACCGGCGCGAGCGCGTCCGGCACCCCCGTCAGATCGGGCTCGCTGTGCACCACCTGGTAGGCGACGAGGTAGTGGCTCTCGGAGTCGAAGGGCCCGCGCCCGGTCAGCGCGTGCACCAGTACGGCGCCCATCGCGAACACGTCCGCGGCGGGCCCCACCTCCCGCGGCCGCTGGAACTGCTCCGGCGCCATGAACGGCGGCGTCCCGATCAGCTTCCCGGTCTCGGTCCGCAGGTCGCTGTCGACCGGCCGCGAGATCCCGAAGTCGATGACCCGTACCCCGTCGGGCGCCATCAGGACATTGCTGGGCTTCAGGTCCCGGTGCACCACACCGGCCCGGTGGATGTCCCGGAGTGCCTCCGCCAGCCCGGCGCCGAGCCGGGCCGCCTCGGCCCCGTCGAGCGGCCGCTCCCGTACGCGCTCCGCGAGCGTCGGGGCGTCGATGAACAGCGTGGCCATCCAGGGCCGTTCGGCCAGCGGATCCGCGTCCACGACCGGCGCGGTGAACGCCCCGCTGACCCGCCGCGCGGCGGCGACCTCCTGCCGGAACCGTGCCCGGAACTCCGGATCCACCGCGTGCTGCGCGTGGACGACCTTGACCGCGAGCCGCAGCCCGGACGCCGAGGTGGCCAGGTGCACGACGCCCATGCCGCCGGAACCCAGCACGGATTCCAGCCGGTACTGCCCGGCGTACTCCGGAAAACCGGCCCGTTCCGCGCGCAGTGAATGCACTGCCGACCACCCCCGCCGGAGCCTAGTCGATGGCGCATATGAATCGGTATGGGCCTGCTACCCTGCGCGAGTTGCAGAGCGCCATGCTCCAAGGGGGGAGTTCACATGTCGGTTGAGGGAGAGCTGGACCAAGTCCAGGACGGGGTACAGGGCCTTGCCGCAGCGTCCGGTTACCCGAGCTATCCGGTCGCGCCCGGAGTCCAGCTCAAGGTGCGCAGCGGTCCGGGTACCGGCTACTCGGTGGTGAGCGTCCTGCCGCTCGGCGCCTCGGTCACGATCCGCTGCCAGTGCGAGGGCACCACCGTCTCGGGCCCGTACGGGACGACGAACCTCTGGGACTGCGTCGGCAACGGCCAGTTCGTCTCGGACGCCTACGTCAGGACGGGCAGCGACGGCTACGTGGCCGCACAGTGCAGCTAGCGTCGTGGCCGTGTCCTTCGGCCCGGCTCCCGGGCCGTCACCGTTCTGACACGTGAGACACGCCCCGGCCCGGCCGGCCCGGCGGGGATAATCGCTGATGTGAGCGACGACCAGCGAGACCAGACCCCCGCCGCGCCGGTCCCGGCGGCCCCCGTCGGCCCCGAGCCCGAGCCGATCCACTTCTTCGGGACGACCTGGGTGGAGCACGACGGCGGCTACGCCGTGCGCCGCGCCGCCGCCGCCTTCGTCTCGCTGGCCATCGCCGTCGTCAGCACCTTCCTGCTCCGCTTCGCCTACGAGGGCATGGAGATCGGCAACGTCGGCCCGTTCCTCAGCATCTCCGTCGTCGTCCTCTTCGCGATCGCCAGCTCCATCGCCTTCATCAAGACCTGGGCGTCCTTCAGCAGCCGCCCGGCCCCGTCCTCGGACGAGGCCGCCCTCAAGGGACTCAAGGCGATCGGTTTCATCGGCTCCCTCATCGCGTACTTCATCCGCTGCTTCTTCGAGGCCCCGGGCGAGGGCCTGCGCCGCGCCGAGTACGAGCGCGCCGTGGCCGAATTCGCACGCCGCCGCAGCTCCCGTACGGGCAACCCGGCCGCGCGGCGCCCCAAGCGCAAGAAGTAACCGGCCCGCCGGCCGGCTCCGCCCCACCTCACCTCCCGGCCGGCCCCGCCCCCACCCCCACCCTTCACCTCCAGCCCCGGCCCCGTACGGGACCCGCCGCACCGGTTGACGGCCCGGCACAGCCAGGAGCATTATTCATCACATGATGAATAACCAGGCGGAAGGGGCCCCGCCTCCCAACCCGGCCGCCGTCCACGCCCACGGCCTCACCGTCCGCCGCGGCGCCGGCCGCACTCCGCGCACCGTCATCGACTCCATCGCCTTCGACGTCCCCCGCGGCCGCATCACCGGCCTCCTCGGCCCCTCCGGCTGCGGAAAGTCCACCCTCATGCGCGCCGTCGTCGGCAGCCAGGCCAACGTCACCGGCACCCTCGACGTCCTCGGCCGCCCCGCCGGCCACCCCGAGCTCCGCTCCCGCATCGGCTACGTCACCCAGGCACCCTCCGTCTACGACGACCTCACCGTCCGGCAGAACCTCGACTACTTCGCTGCGATCCTCGACCCCGGCCGCGCCGCCGCCGACCGCCGCGCCGCCTCCGTCACCCGCGCCGTCACCGACGTCGACCTCACCACCCACGCCGACGCCCTCGCCGGGAACCTCTCCGGCGGCCAGCGCAGCCGCGTCTCCCTCGCCGTCGCCCTCCTCGGCACCCCCGAACTGCTGGTCCTCGACGAACCCACCGTCGGCCTCGACCCCGTACTGCGCCGCGACCTGTGGAACCTCTTCCACGACATCACCGCCACCCGCGGCACCACGATCCTCGTCTCCTCCCACGTGATGGACGAGGCCGAGCGCTGCCACGAACTGCTCCTCATGCGCGAGGGCAGCATCCTCGCCCAGGACACCCCCGACGCCCTGCGCACCCGCACCCGCTCCGCCACCGTCGAGGAAGGCTTCCTCCGCCTCGTCGACGAGGCCAACGCACTCTCCCGGGAGACGCGATGACCGTCACGACCGCAATGAACGGCGCCCGCACCACCGCCACCGCGGCCCGGGTCCTGCGCCAGCTGGGCCACGACCCGCGCTCCATCGCACTGATGCTCCTGGTTCCCGTACTGATGCTGACCCTGCTGCGCTTCGTCTTCGACGGCAGCCCGCGCACCTTCGACGGCATCGGAGCCTCGCTCCTCGGGATCTTCCCCCTCATCACGATGTTCCTGGTGACCTCCATCGCCACCCTGCGCGAACGCACCTCCGGCACCCTGGAGCGCCTCCTCGCCATGCCGCTCGGCAAGGGCGACCTCATCGCCGGCTACGCCCTCGCCTTCGGCGCCGTCGCCGTCGTCCAGTCCCTCCTCGCCACCGGCCTCGCCCTCTCGGTCCTCGGCCTGGACGTCGTCGGCTCCCCCTGGCTGCTCCTGCTCGTCGCCCTCCTCGACGCGCTCCTCGGCACCGCCCTCGGCCTCTTCGTCTCCGCCTTCGCGGCCTCCGAGTTCCAGGCCGTCCAGTTCATGCCGGCGGTGATCTTCCCCCAGCTGCTGCTCTGCGGACTCTTCGCCGCCCGCGACACGATGCACCCCGTCCTCGAAGGCATCTCCGACGTCCTGCCGATGTCCTACGCCGTCGACGGCATGACCCAGGTCCTCACCCACACCGACATGACCGCCGACTTCGTCCGCGACGCCGTGATCGTCGCCGCCTGCGCCCTGCTCGTCCTCGTCCTCGGCGCCGCCACCCTCCGCCGCCGGACGCCCTGACCCCCACGGACCCGACGCCCACAGGCCGGACACACCACCCGTACCCACGTGCACGGGTGCAAGGATGAGGAGGTATCCGCAGCACGCGTGCAACAACGTTCGGCGAGGTGAATCGGGCATGACCCAGACAGTCGCAGTCCTCGGTACCGGCAAGATCGGCGAGGCCCTGCTCAGCGGGATGATCCGGGGCGGCTGGCCCGCCTCGAAGCTCCTCGTCACCGCCCGCCGCCCGGAACGCGCCGAGGAACTCCACACCCGCTACGGCGTCGAGGCCGTCAGCAACGCCGAGGCCGCCAAGCGCGCCGACACCCTCATCCTCACCGTCAAGCCGCAGGACATGGGCAAGCTCCTGGAGGAACTCGCCCCGCACGTCCCCGCCGACCGCCTGGTCATCAGCGGAGCCGCCGGCATCCCCACCTCCTTCTTCGAGGAGCGGCTCGCCCCCGGCACCCCCGTCGTCCGCGTCATGACGAACACCCCCGCCCTCGTCGACGAGGCCATGTCCGTCATCTCCGCCGGCAGCCACGCCACCGCAGCCCACCTCCTGCACACCGAGGAGATCTTCGGCGGCGTCGGCAAGACCCTGCGCGTCCCCGAGTCCCAGCAGGACGCGGCCACCGCCCTCTCCGGCTCCGGCCCCGCCTACTTCTACTTCCTCGTCGAGGCCATGACCGACGCCGGCATCCTCCTCGGCCTGCCCCGGGCCCAGGCCCACGACCTGATCGTCCAGGCCGCCATCGGTGCCGCCGTGATGCTCCGCGACAGCGGCGAACACCCGGTCAAGCTCCGCGAGGCCGTCACCTCCCCGGCCGGTACGACGATCAACGCGATCGTGGAGCTGGAGAAGCACGGCGTACGGGCGGCCCTGATCGCCGCCCTCGAAGCGGCCCGCGACCGCAGCCGCGAACTCGCCTCCGGCAACAGCTGACCGGCCGGACCCACGGGTACGGGCCCCCGCGCGAGCGGAAGCCCGTACCCGGCCCCGTCACGGCGCGAGCAGCCCGATGGCCTCGTACGCCCGGTCCACCACCGGCCGCGCCAGCGCCCTCGCCCGCCCGGCGCCCTCCCGCAGCACCTTCTCCACCGCGCCCGGATCGGCCACGAGCTCCGCGTGCCGCTCCTGTACGGGCCGCAGCAGCTCCACCACCGCGTCGGCGACGTCCCGCTTGAGCGCCCCGTAGCCGGTGTAGCCCTCCGCGAGCACCGCGGGATCCCCGCCGGTGCAGGCGGCCAGCAGATCGAGCAGGTTCGCGACCCCGGGCCGCGCCTCCCGGTCGTAGACCACCCCGCCGTCCCCGCTGTCGGTGACGGCCCGCATCACCTTCTTGGCGACGACCCCGGGCTCATCGAGCAGATAGACGATCCCGGCCCCGTTCTCATGGGACTTCCCCATCTTCGACGTCGGCTCCTGAAGGTCCATGACCCGCGCCGCCACCTTCGGGTGCGTCGCCTTCGGCACGGTGAAGGTGTGCCCGTACCGCTGGTTGAAGCGCACCGCCAGATCCCGGGTCAGCTCCACGTGCTGCCGCTGGTCCTCACCGACCGGCACCTCGTCCGTCCGGTACGCGAGGATGTCGGCGGCCATCAGCACGGGATAGGTGAGCAGTGACAGCCGTACGCCGTCCCCGGCCGCCTGCGCCTTCGCAGCCTTCTCCTTGTACTGGATCATCCGCCGCAGCTCCCCGTCGCCCGCGGTGCACTCCAGCAGGTACGCCAGCCGCGTGTGCTCGTCGACGTGGCTCTGCACGAAGAGCGTGCACCGCTGCGGATCCAGCCCGGCGGCGAGCAGCAACGTCGCCGCCTGCCGACTGAGACGACGTACGCGGGCCGGATCGTGCTCGACGGTCAGCGCGTGCAGGTCCACGACGCAGAACAGCGCCTCGTCCGGCTGCTGGTCGGCGGCGACCCACTGCCGGACGGCCCCCAGGTAGTTGCCCAGCGTCAGATGCCCCGACGGCTTGACCCCGCTGAAGATCCTCGTCATGTCCTGCTCTCCCTCTTGTCCGTGTGAGTGGTGTCGGTACCGCCGCGCCGGGCGACCGAGCCACTCCCCGGGAGGGGAGAAACGAGAACGGCCGCCGAAGCGGCGGCCGTGGAGCGCATGCGTGCTCGCGCAGAAGGTCAGCCGCCGTCAGGCGGCCCACCAACGCAGGTTGAGCGTGAGCGCATGCGTAGTCATGGACCCAGCGTAGGCGGAAGGGGAGGAAGACGGGGGGAAGTTCACGCACCTGACGCTCGCCGGTCAGCCGGGGGTTGACACAGATGTGCCCGATCCGTAAGGTTCTTCGAGTTGTCCGAAGTGAGCGCCGACCCCGGTCGGTCCCCGGACAGCCATCCCGCACTACACATTCGAACGAACGACGCACTGTGTCGTCTCTTTTTCATGCGTATTTGCGAATGAGGAATCCGTGTCCACGGGACGCGGCCGCCGATTAGGTTCGGCGGCCGGGAATCCGCTACTGTCTCACTCGTCGGAAGGGCCCAACAGCCCGGAACGCAAACCTCACTGACTGAGGGTCAGGCCCGAAAGGATCTGATAGAGTCGGACTCGCCGGAAAGGGAAACGCGAAAGCGGAAACCTGGAAAGCGAAACCCGCTTCGACCGGGAATCGGACACGAAAGAGTCTGATAGAGTCGGAAACGAAGAACGAAGCCCGGAGGAAAGCCCGAGAGGGTGAGTACAAAGGAAGCGTCCGTTCCTTGAGAACTCAACAGCGTGCCAAAAATCAACGCCAAAAGTTGATACCCCGTCCACTTCGGTGGATGAGGTTCCTTTGAAAAAGACCTGTGAGGCTTCCTTGTGGAGTGCTTGCAGGCAACAAACACAGCGAGGACGTTGTGGTCAGTCGGTCTTATTCCGACCAAGACTGGCCCGCTCTTTCGTGTGTGTGAACCCGATTACGGGTAAACATTCATGGAGAGTTTGATCCTGGCTCAGGACGAACGCTGGCGGCGTGCTTAACACATGCAAGTCGAACGATGAAGCCCTTCGGGGTGGATTAGTGGCGAACGGGTGAGTAACACGTGGGCAATCTGCCCTTCACTCTGGGACAAGCCCTGGAAACGGGGTCTAATACCGGATACCACTCCTGCCTGCATGGGCGGGGGTTGAAAGCTCCGGCGGTGAAGGATGAGCCCGCGGCCTATCAGCTTGTTGGTGGGGTAATGGCCCACCAAGGCGACGACGGGTAGCCGGCCTGAGAGGGCGACCGGCCACACTGGGACTGAGACACGGCCCAGACTCCTACGGGAGGCAGCAGTGGGGAATATTGCACAATGGGCGAAAGCCTGATGCAGCGACGCCGCGTGAGGGATGACGGCCTTCGGGTTGTAAACCTCTTTCAGCAGGGAAGAAGCGAAAGTGACGGTACCTGCAGAAGAAGCGCCGGCTAACTACGTGCCAGCAGCCGCGGTAATACGTAGGGCGCAAGCGTTGTCCGGAATTATTGGGCGTAAAGAGCTCGTAGGCGGCTTGTCACGTCGGATGTGAAAGCCCGAGGCTTAACCTCGGGTCTGCATTCGATACGGGCTAGCTAGAGTGTGGTAGGGGAGATCGGAATTCCTGGTGTAGCGGTGAAATGCGCAGATATCAGGAGGAACACCGGTGGCGAAGGCGGATCTCTGGGCCATTACTGACGCTGAGGAGCGAAAGCGTGGGGAGCGAACAGGATTAGATACCCTGGTAGTCCACGCCGTAAACGTTGGGAACTAGGTGTTGGCGACATTCCACGTCGTCGGTGCCGCAGCTAACGCATTAAGTTCCCCGCCTGGGGAGTACGGCCGCAAGGCTAAAACTCAAAGGAATTGACGGGGGCCCGCACAAGCAGCGGAGCATGTGGCTTAATTCGACGCAACGCGAAGAACCTTACCAAGGCTTGACATATACCGGAAAGCATTAGAGATAGTGCCCCCCTTGTGGTCGGTATACAGGTGGTGCATGGCTGTCGTCAGCTCGTGTCGTGAGATGTTGGGTTAAGTCCCGCAACGAGCGCAACCCTTGTCCTGTGTTGCCAGCATGCCCTTCGGGGTGATGGGGACTCACAGGAGACCGCCGGGGTCAACTCGGAGGAAGGTGGGGACGACGTCAAGTCATCATGCCCCTTATGTCTTGGGCTGCACACGTGCTACAATGGCCGGTACAATGAGCTGCGATACCGTGAGGTGGAGCGAATCTCAAAAAGCCGGTCTCAGTTCGGATTGGGGTCTGCAACTCGACCCCATGAAGTCGGAGTTGCTAGTAATCGCAGATCAGCATTGCTGCGGTGAATACGTTCCCGGGCCTTGTACACACCGCCCGTCACGTCACGAAAGTCGGTAACACCCGAAGCCGGTGGCCCAACCCGTAAGGGAGGGAGCTGTCGAAGGTGGGACTGGCGATTGGGACGAAGTCGTAACAAGGTAGCCGTACCGGAAGGTGCGGCTGGATCACCTCCTTTCTAAGGAGCACAGTACCGATTGCAGACAAATGTTCTGCACGGTCAGCTCATGGGTGGAACGTTGATTATTTGGCGCCAGACGATCTGATGGTTCTCGAGTACTGCTTCGGCGTGGAAAGAGAGTTCGGAGGACGGCTGGTGCCTGGCACGTTGTTGGGTATCTGAAGGTACGGCCGTAAAGGTCTTATCTTCGCGATGCCGGCCCCAGTGAACTTGTTCCTCTCGAGGTGCAGGGTGATGGGTGGCTGGTCGTTGCTTGAGAACTACACAGTGGACGCGAGCATCTGTGGCCAAGTTTTTAAGGGCACACGGTGGATGCCTTGGCACCAGGAACCGATGAAGGACGTGAGAGGCCGCGATAGGCCCCGGGGAGCTGCCAACTGAGCTTTGATCCGGGGGTGTCCGAATGGGGAAACCCGGCAGTCGTCATGGGCTGTCACCCACTGCTGAACACATAGGCAGTGTGGAGGGAACGAGGGGAAGTGAAACATCTCAGTACCCTCAGGAAGAGAAAACAACCGTGATTCCGGGAGTAGTGGCGAGCGAAACCGGATGAGGCCAAACCGTATGCGTGTGATACCCGGCAGGGGTTGCGCATGCGGGGTTGTGGGAATTCTTTTGATCGGTCTGCCGGCCGGTCGGCGAGTCAGAAACCGTTGATGTAGTCGAAGGACATGCGAAAGGTCCGGCGTAGAGGGTAAGACCCCCGTAGACGAAACATCAGCGGCTTGCTTAAGAATCTCCCAAGTAGCACGGGGCCCGAGAAATCCCGTGTGAATCTGGCGGGACCACCCGCTAAGCCTAAATATTCCCTGGTGACCGATAGCGGATAGTACCGTGAGGGAATGGTGAAAAGTACCGCGGGAGCGGAGTGAAATAGTACCTGAAACCGTGTGCCTACAAGCCGTGGGAGCGTCGCTCGTTGGGTTCTATCCGAATAGCGGTCGTGACTGCGTGCCTTTTGAAGAATGAGCCTGCGAGTTAGCGGTGTGTAGCGAGGTTAACCCGTGTGGGGAAGCCGTAGCGAAAGCGAGTCCGAATAGGGCGATTGAGTTGCACGCTCTAGACCCGAAGCGGAGTGATCTAGCCATGGGCAGGTTGAAGCGGAGGTAAGACTTCGTGGAGGACCGAACCCACCAGGGTTGAAAACCTGGGGGATGACCTGTGGTTAGGGGTGAAAGGCCAATCAAACTCCGTGATAGCTGGTTCTCCCCGAAATGCATTTAGGTGCAGCGTCGTGTGTTTCTTGCCGGAGGTAGAGCACTGGATAGGCGATGGGCCCTACCGGGTTACTGACCTTAGCCAAACTCCGAATGCCGGTAAGTGAGAGCACGGCAGTGAGACTGTGGGGGATAAGCTCCATGGTCGAGAGGGAAACAGCCCAGAGCATCGACTAAGGCCCCTAAGCGTACGCTAAGTGGGAAAGGATGTGGAGTCGCAGAGACAACCAGGAGGTTGGCTTAGAAGCAGCCACCCTTGAAAGAGTGCGTAATAGCTCACTGGTCAAGTGATTCCGCGCCGACAATGTAGCGGGGCTCAAGCGTACCGCCGAAGTCGTGTCATTGCAGCAATAGGGCCAACGCCCGCTGTGATGGGTAGGGGAGCGTCGTGTGCCGGGTGAAGCAGCAGCGGAAGCTAGTTGTGGACGGTTCACGAGTGAGAATGCAGGCATGAGTAGCGATACACACGTGAGAAACGTGTGCGCCGATTGACTAAGGGTTCCTGGGTCAAGCTGATCTGCCCAGGGTAAGTCGGGACCTAAGGCGAGGCCGACAGGCGTAGTCGATGGACAACCGGTTGATATTCCGGTACCCGCTTTGAAACGCCCAATATCGAATCCTCTAATGCTAAGGCCGTGAAGCCGTTCCGGACCCTTCGGGGAAAGGAAAGTGGTGGAGCCGCCGATCCAAGGTGGTAGTAGGTAAGCGATGGGGTGACGCAGGAAGGTAGTCCAGCCCGGGCGGTGGTAGTCCCGGGGTAAGGGTGTAGGCCGAGGGGTAGGCAAATCCGTCCCTCATTAAGGCTGAGACCTGATGCCGAGCCGATTGTGGTGAAGTGGATGATCCTATGCTGTCGAGAAAAGCCTCTAGCGAGTTTCATGGCGGCCCGTACCCTAAACCGACTCAGGTGGTCAGGTAGAGAATACCGAGGCGTTCGGGTGAACTATGGTTAAGGAACTCGGCAAAATGCCCCCGTAACTTCGGGAGAAGGGGGGCCATCACTGGTGAGAGGACTTGCTCCTTGAGCTGGGGGTGGCCGCAGAGACCAGCGAGAAGCGACTGTTTACTAAAAACACAGGTCCGTGCGAAGCCGTAAGGCGATGTATACGGACTGACGCCTGCCCGGTGCTGGAACGTTAAGGGGACCGGTTAGTCACATTTCGGTGTGGCGAAGCTGAGAACTTAAGCGCCAGTAAACGGCGGTGGTAACTATAACCATCCTAAGGTAGCGAAATTCCTTGTCGGGTAAGTTCCGACCTGCACGAATGGCGTAACGACTTCTCGACTGTCTCAACCATAGGCCCGGTGAAATTGCACTACGAGTAAAGATGCTCGTTTCGCGCAGCAGGACGGAAAGACCCCGGGACCTTTACTATAGTTTGATATTGGTGTTCGGTTCGGCTTGTGTAGGATAGGTGGGAGACTTTGAAGCAGCCACGCCAGTGGTTGTGGAGTCGCCGTTGAAATACCACTCTGGTCGTGCTGGATGTCTAACCTCGGTCCGTGATCCGGATCAGGGACAGTGTCTGATGGGTAGTTTAACTGGGGCGGTTGCCTCCCAAAGGGTAACGGAGGCGCCCAAAGGTTCCCTCAGCCTGGTTGGCAATCAGGTGTTGAGTGTAAGTGCACAAGGGAGCTTGACTGTGAGACCGACGGGTCGAGCAGGGACGAAAGTCGGGACTAGTGATCCGGCGGTGGCTTGTGGAAGCGCCGTCGCTCAACGGATAAAAGGTACCCCGGGGATAACAGGCTGATCTTCCCCAAGAGTCCATATCGACGGGATGGTTTGGCACCTCGATGTCGGCTCGTCGCATCCTGGGGCTGGAGTCGGTCCCAAGGGTTGGGCTGTTCGCCCATTAAAGCGGTACGCGAGCTGGGTTTAGAACGTCGTGAGACAGTTCGGTCCCTATCCGCTGTGCGCGTAGGAATATTGAGAAGGGCTGTCCCTAGTACGAGAGGACCGGGACGGACGAACCTCTGGTGTGCCAGTTGTCCTGCCAAGGGCATGGCTGGTTGGCTACGTTCGGGAGGGATAACCGCTGAAAGCATCTAAGCGGGAAGCCTGCTTCAAGATGAGTATTCCCACCTCCTTGAGAGGGTAAGGCTCCCAGTAGACGACTGGGTTGATAGGCCAGATGTGGAAGCCCGGTAACGGGTGAAGCTGACTGGTACTAATAGGCCGAGGGCTTGTCCTCAGTTGCTCGCGTCCACTGTGTTAGTTCTGAAGTAACGAACCGTGTCCATGCCCGGTTGGTTAACTTCATAGTGTTTCGGTGGTCATAGCGTTAGGGAAACGCCCGGTTACATTCCGAACCCGGAAGCTAAGCCTTTCAGCGCCGATGGTACTGCAGGGGGGACCCTGTGGGAGAGTAGGACGCCGCCGAACAATCATTGCGGAAGCCCCGCACCAAACCCTTACGGGTTCGGTGCGGGGCTTTTCTGCGTTCCGGGCCAGTTCGCGGCCCAGGGTCCGGGCCGGCCCAGGACCCGGGCCGTCGGAGGGCCGGCCCGCTCCGGGGGCCGAGAATCTTTTCGGCGTTCGTCCGTTCACCAGCATCGGGTTGCCGTGGACCTGTGCTGACGGCTCGTAGGGTGGGGGGATGGGCTACGACCTCGTCATCTTCGACAACGACGGCGTGCTGGTGGACAGCGAGCCGCTCGCCAACAGCATCCTCGCCGGGTACCTGACGGAGCTCGGGCACCCGACCTCCTACGAGGAGTCGCTCCGCGACTACATGGGTTCGGCCGTGCACCGGGTGCACGACCTCGTCCTCGAGCGGACCGGGGCGCAGCTGCCGGCGGAGTTCGACGAGACCCTGCACGCGCGGACCTTCGCCGCGTTCGAGCGGGAGCTGAAGCCCGTGCCCGGAGTGGAGGAGGTGCTCGGGGCGATGACCGCGAGTGGGGTGGGCTACTGCCTGGCCTCCTCCTCCAGCCACGAGCGGATCCGGGTCGGGCACCGGGCGGCCGGCCTCGACGGGTGGTTCGAGGAGGAGTGGATCTTCAGCGCGGAGGACGTGGGGCAGGGCAAGCCGGCCCCGGACCTGTTCCTGCACGCGGCCCGGCAGATGGGCGTGGAGCCCGCGCGGTGCGTCGTCATCGAGGACAGCCCGCTCGGCATCCAGGCCGCCGTGGCCGCAGGGATGGACGTGTACGCGTTCACCGCGATGCTGCCCGCCGAGCAGCTGCCCGGGGCCACCGGCTACTTCGGGGACATGATGCAGCTTCCGGGGCTCCTGCAACTGCCCGTGTGATCGCTCTACCCACCGGTAGCCCCTGGGCCTACGCTGACGCGCCATGACGGATGATGTGCGGCTGCGCCGGGGGCGCGGCGCTCTGGGGGTCAGCTTCTTCGCGCAGGGTGTCGCCTTCGCGTTGCTCGTGACCCGGATCCCGGCCATTCAGGACCGGTACGGGATATCCGACGGGCTGCTGCCCGCCTTCCTGGCGGCCGTGCCGATTCTCGCGGGCGCGGCGAGCGTCGCCACCGAGCACCTGGTGAAGCGGGTCGCGCCCAGCGTCGTACTGCGGTGGTCGCAGCCGCTGGTGCTGCTGTCCCTGCTGGGGGTCGGGGCCGGTGGCCAGTTGTGGCACGTGGCCGTGGCGCTGGGGGCGTTCGGGCTGGCGGTCGGTGCGCTGGACGCCTCGATGAACATGCTCGGGGTGAGCCTGCAGCAGGCGTACGGGCGCAGCATCATGCTGGGCTTCCATGCCGCGTACAGCCTGGGCGGGATCGTGGGTGCTTCGGCCGCGTGGGCGGGGGCGCACTGGCATCTGGGGCTGTTCGTCTCCTATCTGCCGGCCGTGGTGGTTCTGCTGCCGCTGGTGCTGTGGGCGAGCCAGTACTACGCCGACCGGGGCGGCGAGGGGGTCACCGCGGAGAAGGGGCTGGGGGCCGGGGGGTTCAAGCTGCTGCTGCCGCTGTGCCTGGTGATGGCGTGCGCGTACATCGGGGACTCGACGGTGGCGAACTGGAGTGCCAAGTACCTCCAGGACGTGCTGGGGAGTTCGGAGCAGCTGGCGACCGTCCCGTACAACGTCTACATGGTGACCACCCTGATCGGGCGGGCCGTCGGGGACCTGGGTGTGCGCCGGTTCGGGGCCGCGGCCGTGGTGCGGGGTGGGGCGCTGGTCGCCGCGGCGGGGTTCGCGGTGGTGGCGGTGGCGCCTGGGCCGTGGGTGGGGATGCTCGGGTTCACGCTGCTGGGGGTCGGGCTGTGCGTGATCGTGCCGCAGACCTTCGCGGCGGCGGGAAGGCTCGCTCATGAAAAGTACGGGCCGGGGGCGTCCGACACGGCGATCGCCCGGCTGAACATCTTCAACTACGTCGGTTTCCTGATCGGGTCGCCGCTCGTCGGGGGGATCGGGGACGCCTGGAGCTACCGGGGGGCGATGCTCGTGCCGATGGTCCTCGTGCTGATCACGTTGTTCTACGCCCGCTCGTTCGGGCCGAGGGAGGCCCGATACGGTGTCGGGCATGAGCGGGCGCGGGCTGTTGATGTGGGACGAGGCGGTCACGGGGTATGACTTCGGGCCGAGCCATCCGATGGATCCGGTGCGCCTGGCGCTGACCATGGGTCTGGTGCGTGCCTTCGGGCTGGACCGGGCGATGGAGGTACGGGCGGCCCGCGCGGCCGGTGATTCGACGCTGAGGCTGGTCCACCGGGACGACTACGTGGCGGCGGTGCGCGAGGTGTCCGCCGATCCGGGGGTGGCCGACGGCTCGTACGGGCTGGGCACGGTGGACGATCCGGCGTTTCCCGGGATGCACGAGGCCTCCGCGCTGATCGCCGGGCAGTCGGTGGCGGGTGCGGAGGCGCTCTGGCGCGGGGAGGCCGAGCACGCGGTGAACTTCGCGGGCGGGCTGCACCACGCCATGCCGGGCGGGGCGGCCGGTTTCTGCGTGTACAACGATGCGGCCCTGGCCGTCGCGCGGCTGCTGGAGCTGGGCGCGGAGCGGGTCGCGTACGTGGATGTGGACGTCCATCACGGGGACGGCGTACAGGCGGCCTTCTGGGACGATCCCCGGGTGCTGACGGTGTCCTTGCACGAGCATCCGCGGACGCTGTTCCCGCAGACCGGCTGGCCGGAGGAGACGGGCGGGCCGGCGGCCGAGGGGTCGGCGGTGAACGTGGCGCTGCCCGCCGGGACCGGTGACGAGGGCTGGCTGCGGGCCTTCCACGCGACGGTGCCGGAGCTGCTGGCGGACTTCCGGCCCCAGGTGCTGGTGACGCAGCACGGGGCCGATACGCATTTCGAGGACCCGCTCGCGCATCTGGCGGTGTCCCTGGACGCCCAGCGGGCCGTCCAGGAGGCCTGTCACCGGCTCGCGCACGAGTACGCGGACGGGAAGTGGCTGGCCCTGGGCGGCGGCGGGTACGCGGTGGTGGATGTGGTGCCGCGGTCGTGGACGCATCTGGTGGCGATCGCCGCGCACCGGCCGGTGGACCCGGAGACGGCGGTCCCGGCGTCGTGGCGCCAGGAGGTGTACGCGCGGACGCGGCAGCCGGCGCCGGCCCGGATGACGGACGGGCGGACGCCCTCGTGGCGGGATTGGGACGCGGGCTACGACCCGGCGGACCGCACGGATCAGGCCGTGCTGGCCACGCGGCGGGCCGTGTTCCCGTTGCGCGGAATGCTGGCCTGAGGGTGCGGCGTTACGCCAACGGTGGGGCTGTTCGCCTGAATTGATGATCCGCCAGGTGTGGTGGGGGAGCATCGGAGGGTGTTGAGCACCGGCGCGCTGCGTGCGCATCTGCTGGCCGCCCGGTTGGCCGGGCCGATCGCCACGTCCCGGGAGGTGAGCCTGCGCAGTTACCGCCTGTTCGCGGCGCGGGATCCGCGGGTGCTGCTGGGGCTGGAACCGGAGCGGTGCTGGGGCGAGGGCGATCTGCTGGGGCTGATGGCGCGCAAGTGCGGGGTGTCGGCGGATCCGGGGCACGTCAGCGGGCCGGACGTGATCGACCCGGAGCGGACGGTGGCCGCGCTGGACGCCTTCGCCGGGCGGTTGCGGGACGCGGCCGGGGCGCGGTCGCCGGTGCTGTTCGGGACGGGTCACCCGCATCGCCTCCTGGGCTTCTACGCCGGCTTGGCGGGGGCGTTATCGGCGGCGGGCTGTGTTGTCCTCACTCCGGCGCAGGGGGTAAGTGTCGACATGGCGACCCGGTTCGGCGTACGCACGTACAGCATCGATTACGTACGGGGGGTCGCACTGGTGCGGGAGCCCGGCGCGCGGGGACCTGGGAGTGCCACCGGCGCGCACACCCATTCGCCGCTGCCGGTTCGGATCGCGCTCGGGGCTCTGGCGGAGGCCGGCGGGCCGTTGCCGGAACTGGTGGTGGGGGACCACGGGTGGGTCTGCGGTGCAGGTCAGCTGGGTGTGGAGGCGATCGGGCTGGCGGATACGGACGATCCCGCGCTGTTCGTCGCGGAGGCCGAGGGGCTGGTCTCGGTGACGGTTCCGCTTGATGACGCGGTGCGCGCGGACTACTACCGGCCGCTCACTCGCTATGTACTCAATCGGGCCAGTCTGCCGGGCGGGCAGGAGTGGCTGTAGCTCCTCTTCCCCACTCGTATCACGCGCCCCTACTCTGGGGAGTGAGCGTGCGACGACGAGGAGTAACCGGAGGGGAAGCCGGTGCCCGTCATGCGCGGAAGGTCAAGGTGTGTCATGGCTGCTGGCGAGAGGCCTCTCAATGAGGTCGTGTTCCTTACCGTGGCGGAGGTCGCCTCGGTGATGCGAGTGTCGAAGATGACCGTGTACCGCCTGGTGCACAGCGGTCATCTGCCCGCGATCCGGGTGGGCCGGTCCTTCCGGGTGCCCGAGCAGGCGGTCCACGAGTACCTCCGAGAGTCCTATGTGGGGGTGGAGACGGCCTGAGACTGGCTTCGGCAGGGCTCGGATTACAAGCTCAGAGCTCGGGCGGGTAGGCTAGGCCGACGTAGGTCGTGTGGGCCCAGACGCCCCGCACCGATCCCCGCTAGCGCGGGGATGTTCCGAGAAGTGAGCGAGGGTAGTCGTGGGCTCTGTTATCAAGAAGCGGCGCAAGCGGATGGCTAAGAAGAAGCACCGCAAGCTGCTCAAGCGCACCCGCGTCCAGCGCCGTAACAAGAAGTAAACGGCAGCTGTACGTGTTCTCCGCAGCCCCTCCACCATCCTGGTGGAGGGGCTGCGGTGCAGCCGGGGGACTTCTTCGAGGGAGGCGCTGAGCTCGTGGGGAAGGTCGTGCTCGTCACCGGGGCTGCCCGGCAGCTGGGAGGGCGCTTCGTGCGCCGGATCCAGCGTGATCCCGATGTGGAGCGGGTGATCGCGGTCGACGCGGTGACACCGCCGCACCGGCTCGGAGCAGCCGAGTTCGTCCGTACGGACATCAGGCAGTCTTCGATCGCCCGCGTGCTCGCCGAGTACGCCGTGGACACGGTGGTCCATCTGGCGGTCACCGGAGGCAGTGCGGGCACCGGCGGTGCGCACAGCACCGTGAAGGAAACGAACGTCATCGGGACGATGCAGCTCCTCGGGGCCTGCCAGAAGTCGCCGACGGTACGGCGGCTCGTGGTGAAGTCCAGTACCAGCGTGTACGGGGGCACCTCACGGGATCCGGCCGTGTTCACCGAGACCACCGAGCCCAAATCCCTGCCGGCGGGCGGCTTCGCCAAGGACGCCGCCGAGGTCGAGGGTTACGTACGGGGCTTCGCGCGCAGACGGCCGGACGTCGCGGTGTGCGTGCTGCGGTTCGCGAACATCCTGGGGCCCTTCGCCGATTCGGCGCTCGCCGAGTACTTCTCGATCCCCGTGCTGCCGACCGTGCTGGGCTACGACCCCAGGCTGCAGTTCGTGCACGAGGACGATGTGTTGGACGTGCTGCGGCTGGCGGCCCAGGAGCCGAGGCGCGGGACGCTGAACAGCGGGACCTTCAACATTGCGGGCGACGGTGTCCTGCTGCTGTCGCAGTGTTCGCGGCGGCTGGGGCGGCCGACGCTGCCGCTGCTGCTGCCCGCGGTGACGTGGGCCGGATCGGCGCTGCGCGCGGTCGGCGTCACGGACTTCTCGCCGGAGCAGATAAGGCTGCTGACGCACGGCCGGGTCGTGGAGACCACGCAGATGCGGGAAGTGCTCGGGTTCGAGCCGATGTACACGACCGCCGAGACCTTCTCCGACTTCGCGCGGAGCCGGGGCAGGGGGCTGCTGCCGCCGGAGCGGGTGGGGCGGGCCGTGGAGCGGCTGGCCGCCGTGCTGAAGGTGGACGGCGTGGATGCCGACGATGTGGACGTGGTGGAAGGAGCGCAGCGATAGTGGCGGACGCCAAGGTCATTCCGTTCGACGAGGACCGGCCGCGCCGGCGGCCGATGGGGCGGCGGGTGCGGGTGGCCCCCCCGGCCGAGCCGGTCGCGCCGGTCGAGCAGGCCCCGCCGGTGGAGGCCGCGGTCCCGAAGCAGGGTGGCGGCTGGGACCAGCGGCTCGCGGGCGGGCTGGCCTTCTTGCGGCGGCGGGTCACCGGGGACTACGAGGTCGACGACTTCGGCTACGACAAGGAGCTGACGGACCAGGTCCTGATGTCCCTGATGCGGCCGCTGTACGACAAGTACTTCCGGGTCGAGGTCAAGGGAATCGAGAACATCCCGAAGGAGGGTGGTGCGCTGATCGTGGCGAACCACTCGGGGACCCTGCCGCTGGACGGTCTGATGCTCCAGGTCGCCGTCCACGACCACCACCCGGCGCAGCGGCACCTGCGGCTGCTGGCGGCGGATCTGGTGTTCATGCTGCCGGTGGTGAACGAGTTGGCGCGCAAGGCCGGGCACACGCTGGCGTGCGCCGAGGACGCGCAGCGGCTGCTGGAGGCCGGGGAGCTGGTCGGTGTGATGCCGGAGGGCTTCAAGGGGATAGGGAAGCCGTTCGGTGACCGGTACAAGCTCCAGCGTTTCGGGCGCGGCGGGTTCGTGTCGACGGCGTTGAGAGCGGGCACGCCGATCGTGCCGTGTTCGATCGTGGGGGCGGAGGAGATCTACCCCATGGTCGGCAACGCGAAGACGCTGGCGCGGCTGCTGGGGATTCCGTACTTCCCGATCACGCCGACGTTCCCGTGGCTGGGGCCGTTGGGGGCGCTGCCGCTGCCGACGAAGTGGACGATCCAGTTCGGTGAGCCGATCTCCACGGCGGGTTACGCGGCGGAGGCGGCGGAGGATCCGATGCTGATGTTCAACCTGACGGATCAGGTGCGGGAGCAGATTCAGCACACGCTGTACAAGCTGCTGGTGCAGCGGCGGTCGGTCTTCTTCTGACTGTCTTCTTCTGACCGTTGAGTGCTGGGGCTCCGCCCCAGACCCCGCGCCTCGAACTCCCCCTGGCTACCGCTGGGAGGGGCCCCCGGGCGGGGCTGGATGTGCCGAGGGCGAGGCTGCGCATGCGCAGCCTCGCCCTCGGCATGTCCCTACTCCGCGTCCTCCGCCTTGAGGCCCAGGCCTGGGAGCAGGCCCGGGAGCAGGGGCGGGAGGGTGATCTCCGGCTTGGGCTGCTCCGGGGTGGCCGACGGGGGCTGGGCGGACTGTCCCGCGGGCGGGTTGAGCAGGTCACCCGTACCGCCCAGGAGCCCGCCTACGGCCGGGGGCGTGGTGCTGCCCGAGGGGGACGGGGCGGCGCTGCCCGACGGGGTGCCCGAGGCCGGTGCCGAGGGCTGCTTGCCTCCGGGGGTGCCGGGCTTGGACGGGGTAGCCGGGGAGCCGGAACCGGTGCCGCGGGTCTGCTCCGGGGGCTTGGGCAGCAGGGACCGGAGCGGCGCCACGTCATCGTCTATGGCCTCGAAGACCGACTCCACTTCACCGCCCACGTCGTTGAGCTGGGGCGGGAGCTTCTCCCGGAGCTTGCCCCACGCGTCGCGGTGGGAGTGGGAGAACGAGGACAGTGCCTGGATCGGGCCGAGCGAGCCGTCCCGATGGTAGGCCGCCTGAAGGAGCCGGTGCCCCTCCGACGCGTCGTGCTTCATGCGCGTCAGCGCGCGCCTGATCTCGCCCAGGGACTCGTGGTCCAGTACGCCCGTACGGCCGCGTTCCATCAGCCGGCGGGCTTCGGACAGGCGGTTCGAGGCCTGGTCGAGGAAGAGCTCGCCCCGGTCCGAATCGTCGTCCGCGAGGCCGAGCTTCAGGTCCTCCATGCCCCGCTTCACGGGGTAGAGGTGATCACCGGGCAGGGCGTCGGAACTGGCAGCGGCCACTCCGCTGAAGGCCCCTGCGGCCACACCCACGGTGAGGCCTCCCGCTGCGATGCCCTTGGACCAGCGGGAGCGGGGCCGCAATTTCCGGAGCGAGGTCGCCCGGTGGGCGCCGCGGCCGGTCCGCTGCTCGGGCACCAGAGGGTCCGCGGCGGCAGCACCGCCCCCGGCCCTCTCCTCCATCACCATGGCCTCCATGGCGGCGACGAGCTGCGCTCGTTGCACCACTTTGACCTCGGGGTCCAGCACCGGGCGCGGCATTCTTTCGCCGAGCGCGCTCGCCAGGGCCAACAACCGGTCGTGGTCGGCAGGTTCGGCAGGTGCCTCGGACTGCTCGGCCGCCGGGTCCGGTTCCGAAAGGTCGGACGGGGTCCGATCCTCCAGGGCCTGGGCGAAGGCGTTCGCCCGCCGGTGCGGAGTCACGTTCGCGATCACTGGCGGCACCTCCTCTCGTCATGACGATCGACTCCCCAAGGTGTCCGGAAGGTTGCCCTCCTTGAGCACATCCACCCTTTCGGGTGAGCGGCCTCGGGCAGGGCTTGTCCACAGGGAGCCTGCATTCCGCACAACGAGCGTCGCGGCACTTGGGTTACGGACGAAGGATGATCGGACCACAGCGTCATCGAGGGGTCACCGAAATGTGAGGTTGTGTTGTCGTGTCGGAGGGGGTTCAGCGGGCGTCGTCCGGGAGGAGGCGGGCCAGGGTGCGCACCGCCCGGTACTGGAGCGTCTTGATGGCGCCCTCGTTCTTTCCCATCACCCGGGCCGTCTCGGCGACCGAGAGGCCCTGCAGGAAGCGCAGTGTCACGCACTCCTGCTGCTGCGGGTTGAGCTTGCGTACGGCTTCCAGCAGGGCCGCGTTGGAGAGGGACTCCAGGACGGAGTCCTCGGGGCTGCGCTCGACCTCGTTGGCGTCGAGCATCTCGCCGGTGGTGACCTCCAGCCGGAAACGGCTGGACTTGAAGTGGTCCGCCACCAGGTTGCGGGCGATCGTCACGAGCCAGGCGCCGAAGTCGCGGCCCTGCCAGGTGAAGGTGGAGATACGGCGCAGCGCGCGCAGGAAGGTCTCGCTGGTGAGATCCTCCGCGGTCGCCTTGCCGCCGACGCGGTAGTAGATGTAGCGGTAGACCGTGTCGCTGTACTGGTCGTAGAGCCGGCCGAAGGCGTCGGCCTCGCCGGCCTGCGCGCGTTCGACCAGGTCCATCATGCGGGCCTGGTCGCTGTCCGCCGTGGGGCGGCGGGGGGTGGTCTGTGTGCTCGTACCGGCGGCGGCGCCGGAGGCTCCACCCGCGCGGCCGCGTCTGCCCACCGTCGCCCCGCCGTCCGTCAGGGCATAGCAAGGACCGGCCGGGCCGAGGCCGGCAGGTACCGCGGCGGCGAAGGCGGGGACGGCGTACGCGGTGGGGACGAAGCCGCGCAGGTGGTCGAGGACCGTTGCGCGCAGCGTAGCCAGGCCCGAGGCGTCAACCCCGACAGGTGGGTACACGGGACTCCCAGAGGCAGAGCTTCCATCACGTGCAGTGCGGGACCGTTCACCCGTCGTGGCGACAGATGAGCGGTGGCATGCGTTTGAGGAGAATAACGCTTCGTACAGGCAGCGCTACACCCAGTTGCTCAAATCACCGGTTCCGACACTTCTGTTGCGTGTCGAGGGCATATTCAGTCGCAGTTGGTGATCGGTTGGTGATCACTTGGGTGCGCGGAATGGACGCTTCCGAGGGGGCGCGCGACCGGGTCGGGCATGCCGGAGTGCCGCGCGGCGGGCGCGGGTAGAGGTGAGGGAATGCCCGTCACCGGCGGCAGGGCGGCCGGTGACGGGAGCGGGCCCGTGCGGGGCCCGCCGCTGCTACTTGCGGCGGCGGTGCAGGGCGATCGCGGCGGCCGCGCCGCCCGCGATCGCGCCGACCCCGGCGGCGGCCGGGACGCCGACCTTCACGGCCTTGCGGCCTGTCCGATAGTCGCGCAGCCGCCAGTCGTTGGTACGGGCATGCTTGCGCAGTTTTGTGTCGGGATTGATCGCGTACGGATGTCCGACCAGCGACAGCATCGGGATGTCGTTGTGCGAATCGCTGTACGCCGCGCAGCGCGCGAGGTCGAGCCCCTCGGCGGCGGCCAGGGCCCGTACCGCCTCCGCCTTGGCGGGGCCGTGCAGGGGCTCGCCGACCAGGCGGCCGGTGTAGACCCCGTCCACGGACTCGGCGACGGTGCCCAGTGCCCCGGTCAGGCCGAGCCGGCGGGCGATGATCGTGGCCGTCTCCACCGGTGCGGCGGTGACCAGCCACACCTTCTGGCCGGCGTCGAGGTGGGCCTGGGCCAGGGCGCGGGTGCCGGGCCAGATCCGCTCGGCCATGTACTCGTCGTAGATCTCCTCGCCGATGGCCATCAGTTCGCAGACCTTGTGGCCCTTGACGATGGACAGGGCGCTGTCGCGCGCGTCCTGCATGTGCTCGGGGTCCTCGACGCCGGCGAGGCGGAACCAGGCCTGCTGCCAGGCGAAGCGGGCGAGTTCGCGGCGCTGGAAGAACTCGCGCTTGTAGAGGCCGCGGCCGAAGTGGAAGATCGCGGCGCCCTGCATGACGGTGTTGTCGAGGTCGAAGAAGGCGGCGGCGAGGTCGTCACCGGCGACCGGGAACTCCGGTTCGGCCGGGGCCTCGGGCACCTCGGGTGCTTCCGCTTCCGCCGCTTCCGGCGCTCCGGCGAGCGGTGGTGGGGCGTCGGCCAGCGCGGTCTTGCGGGCGGCCTCTGCCGAGGCCTCGCCTGCCAGCACGCTCCGCGCGGTGGCGGAGCGCCTACGGGGGGTGAGCCATCCCAGAGCGGCCATGACGCGAGCATAGCCACTGTGTTCGGGAGTTCCCGAACCGATGGGATGCGGGGGCGTGAACTCTTCGCGGCATGGCTGTTACGGCACGGCGCGCGAGAATGAGGGCATGACTCCTCTGTTGCGCCGCAAGGAAAAGAAGCGTCCCGAAGAGCGGCTGGTGACGCTGATCGGGAAGCCCGGGTGCCATTTGTGCGATGACGCACAGGCCGTGGTCGAGCAGGTCTGCGCGCAGACCGGTGCACAGTGGGAGAAGAAGGACATCTCGCAGGACGAGGAGCTCTACCGGCTGCACTGGGAACAGATTCCGGTCGTGCTGGTGGACGGCGAGCAGCACACCTTCTGGAGGGTGAACCCGGACCGATTGCGGCGGGCATTGGGGGGCTGACCCTCCGCCCGGTTACCATCATGGGCGATTTATGGGGTCTCGGGGGCGTATCTGTGAGGAGTGTGTACGGTTTTGCCCCCTTCGGGATTTGAACGGGTTCGGCGTGCCGCCGGTTCCGGAAATATGGGTCGGGGTTGCGTGACCCCGGTCACTTTGCTCGGACAAAGCGGACACAATCTTTGTGCACGCGTTCACAAAGGCATAGCCTGCTGTCGACGGGGCGGTCCTGGGACAAGTGGCCGCCTGCAGCCCCGCTCATCCCGCAGGAGCATCGTGGCAACTGGCCGAACTCACCGACCGGCGACCCGCAGCCGAGGT